>DATLOC010000049.1:0-133152 GCA_035536455.1 Thermoanaerobaculia bacterium
AACTCGAAGCCGTTCTACTTCGTCTACGGCGGCACCCAGGACAACAACTCGATGGGCGGCCCCTCGCGCACCACCAGCATGAACGGCATCTCCAACTACGATTGGTTCATCACCCAGGGCGGCGACGGCTTCTGGAGCGCCATCGATCCGACCGATCCCAACATCGTCTATTCCGAGTACCAGCACGGCGGCCTCACCCGCTTCGACCGCAAGAGCGGCGAGGCCACCGCCATTCAACCGCTGGAGGGCAGCGGCGAGCCGGGCCTGCGCTGGAATTGGGACTCGCCGCTGATCATCAGCCCGCACAGCCACACCCGCCTCTATTTCGCCGCCAACCGGCTGTTTCGGAGCGACGACCGCGGCGACTCCTGGCGCGCGATCAGCCCCGACCTGACCCGCCAGCTCGACCGCAACCAACTGAAGGTGATGGGGCGCATCTGGAGCATCGACGCGGTGGCCAAGAACGCCTCGACCTCGTTCTTCGGCAACATCGTCGCGCTCGACGAGTCGCGCAAAGCCGAGGGCCTGCTCTACGTCGGCACCGACGACGGGCTGATCCAGGTCAGCGAAGACGGCGGCGGCGCCTGGCGTAAGCAGGCGTCGTTCCCAGGGGTCCCGGACATGACCTATGTCAGCGACCTGCAGGCATCCAAGCACGACGCCGGCGTCGTCTATGCCGCCTTCGACAACCACAAGATGGGCGACTTCAAGCCCTACCTGCTGAAGAGCACCGACCGCGGTCGGACCTGGACCTCGATCGCCGGCGACCTGCCGGCGCGCGGCTCGGTCTACGCGCTGGCCGAGGACCACGTCGACCCGCAGCTGCTCTTCGCCGGCACCGAGTTCGGCGTCTTCTTCACCATCGACGGCGGCAAGAAGTGGACGCAGTTGAAGGGCGGGATGCCGGTCATCGCGGTGCGCGACCTGGCGATCCAGGAGCGCGAGAACGACCTGGTCGTCGCCACCTTCGGGCGCGGCTTCTACGTCCTCGACGACTACACGCCGCTGCGCCGGGCGACGCCGGCCCTGCTCGAGCAGGAGGCGGTCCTCTTCCCGCTCGACGACCGGATTTGGATGTACCACGCCTCGCAGCCGCTCGGCCTGCCCGAGAAGGCCTTCCAAGGGGACTCCTTCTTCACCGCCCCCAACCCGCCCTACGGCGCGGTCTTCACCTACTACTTGAAGGACGAGCTCAAGACGCGGAAGAAGGCGCGTCTGGCGACGGAGAAGGAGACCGTCGAGACCGGCGGCGACGTCAGCTACCCGAGCTGGGAGGCGCTGCGCGAGGAGCAACGCGAGGAGGAGCCGGCGATCGTGCTGACGGTCGCCGACGAGGAAGGGAACGTGGTGCGGCGCCTGACGGCGCCGGCCGAGGCGGGCCTCCACCGCGTCGCCTGGGACCTGCGCTTCCCGCCGGCCAACCCGGTGCAGCTCAAGGCCGTCGAGCTCAGTATCTTCGCCGACCGGCCGCGCGGGCCGATGGTGGCGCCGGCGACCTACACCGTCACGCTCGGCAAGCTCGTGGACGGGAAGCTGACGCCGCTCGCCGAGCCGCAGAGCTTCACGCCCAAGCCGCTCGGCCTCGCGGTCCTGCCGGCGGCCGACACCGCCGCCGAGCTCGACTTCCAACGCAAGACCGCGCGCCTTCAGCGGGCGGTGCTGGGAGCGGCCCAGGCGGCCGGCGAGGCGCAGGTGCGGATCGACCACATCAAGAAGGCGCTCCTCGAGACGCCGGACGCCGACCCCAAGCTGGGTGAGGAGGTGCGGGCGATCGAGGCGCGCTTGCGCGACCTCGACGTGGCGCTCAACGGCGACCCGGTCCGCACCCGCTACAACGAGCCGGTACCGGCGGCGATCGTCGACCGCGTGCAGACCGTGGTGGGCGGCCACTGGGCGGCGAGCTCTGGCGCCACCGCCAGCCACCGCGAGTCCTACCGCATCGCCAGCCAGGAGTTCGGCCCGGTCCTCGAGCGGCTCCGCAAGCTGATCGAGGAGGACCTCGAAGGGCTGGAGTCCAAGCTCGAAGCCGCCGGCGCCCCCTGGACCCCGGGGCGCGTGCCGCGCTGGACGGCGGAGTAGAGAAAACGAGTCGTCGCATTCGGTAAGATGCGCGCCCCTCCGGCGCGGCGTGCGCCGGTCCGTGAACCTGTCGTCCTGAAAGAGTCCATGCATGCCTGAGCAGTCCAGCCTCGCCGCGCCGCAGCTCGTCATCAACAGCTGGATGATCTACTCGAGCTGGGTCCCGGCCGAGCCGGAGAAGGTCGCGGCGCTCTTGCCGCGCGGCCTCGAGCCGGCGGCGAACCGCGCCGTCTACATGAACCAGTACGTCGTCGACTCCGAAGAGCAGACCTCGGGCTTCGGCGCCTACTCGCTCACCTATCTCGGCATCGACCTCGGCAACGTCACGGCGCCCGACGGCGTCACCCCGGGGCGCTTCTTCACCAACTACCTCAACTCCTCGCCGGTGATGCGCGCCTACGTCCTCGAGCGCGGCGTGCCCGCGACCGCCGGCTCGACCACCGTCGAGGTGAACGGCCAAGAGCTCGAGGCCACGACCTCGTTCGAAGGAGTGCCGGTCATCCGCACCCGCGCGCGGGTGGGCACGAAGATCGGCGTCGTCGCCCGCGGCCACCTCACCTACGTCACCCGGCTCGACGGCAAGCTGATCGCCGGCAACTACGCCTACATCGGCGACCTGGTCGACCCCTTCGAGCTGCAGGCGGTCGAGTTCCTGGCCAAGGACCACCCGACCTGGGTGATGCGTCCGGCGCAGCCGCTGCAGGTCGTGACCGGCTCCTCCTGGTTCGCGCCGCGAGACTCCTTCGTCTATCCGGGTGGGGAGTACGAGATCAAGCCCAAGAGCTGACGCTCCGCGGTTTTTGCAATCTTTTTACGCGCGCGGCGCCGGGGCGTCGAGAGCCGGGTGGTAGCGTTCCGCCGGGAAGTGTGACGTGCGGCGGACGGCCATGTTCACGGTGCTGCTCTGTGCGCTCGGCGGCGGAGTGACCGTCGCCGGAGCCGCAGGGGTGTTCGGGGCGGTGGAGCTCCAGCGGCGGGTCGTGCTCTGGGGCCTGCCGCTGGCCGCCGCGGCGCTCGCCGCTTGGTGCGGGAGGGGCGACGCGGCAAGCCGTGCGCCGTCCCTCCGCCTTGCCGGCCTGGCGGCCGTGCTCCTCGCCTTCGCGGCCGATCAGAGCTTCCTCGCCGTGACTCACGCGACTCGGAGCGTGACCTTCACCTACGGCGCCCAGGAGTTGGCCGGCGGGGGGCTCGCGCGGGCGGCGCTCTGGGCGCTGCCGGCGTGCCTCGTCCTCGGCGTCGCCGGCTGGGAGCGGGCTCTCCGCGGCTGCGTCTACGCGGGTTGGAGCCGGCGGCTGTCCGCGCCGGGCGCGGCGGCGCTCTCCGCGCTCGCCGGGACGGCCCTCGCGCTGCCGGCGATCCTGCCCGAGGGGCAAGTGCGGGACCCCGCCTTCGTCGCCGCCTCGCTCGCGGCGACTGTCTGCCGCGAGCTGACGCTCGTCCTGCTCTTCGCCCGGGGCGGAGGGCTCGTCGTCGCCGGCCTCTACCGCGGCCTCCTGGTCTTCACCGAGGCTTTCGTCATCAACGACTGGTACAGCCTCTATTTTCCGGCCGCCAACTACGTCGCGGAAGGGCCGTCCTTCTACGTCGCGCGCGCCGCCACGGCGGCGCTGGCTCTCGGGCTCGTTGCGGCGCTCCTGGGGCGGCGCCGGGAGACGGGGCTCGCGTTGGAGGGGAGACATGTCTGAACGGGAACGCGAAGGGCTGAGCCGCCGTGAGCTGCTGCGCGGGTCGGCCGCGCTCGGGGCGCTCGCGGCCGCCGGCGCCGCGGCTGAGCCGGAAGCGGCCGCCGCGCCGCGCGCCGGCGGCATGCGCTATCGCCGGCTCGGCCGCACCGGCTTGCAGGTCTCGGAGATCGGTTTCGGCGGCTACCCGGTGGACGACCCCGATGTCGTCCGCTACGCCGTCGACCAGGGGATCAACTACTTCGACACCTCCCACTGCTACCGCGGCGGGCGCAGCGAGGAGGTGCTCGGCGAGGGGCTGCGCGGTCGGCGCGACAAGGTCGTGCTGGCGACCAAGTGGTGCCCGCACCACGTCGGCAAGCCGCCGCGCAAGCGGCACTTCCTCGAGATGCTCGATGGCAGCCTGCGGCGCCTGCGCACCGATCGCGTGGACGTGCTGCTCAACCACGAGGTGGGGGAGCGCTCGGACGGCTTGGGGATCGAGCGCCTGCGCAACCCGGAGATGCTCGCCGCCTTCGCGGCGGCGAAGCAGGCGGGCAAGGCGCGCTTCCTCGGCGCCAGCGGCCACGACCCGGACCTGATGGAGGTGATGGGTCACGCCGTCACCGACGGCCGCTTCGACGTCCTCCTCGGCCGCTACAGCTTCCTCGACTACCCGGAGCAGAACCGGCTCATCGATCGCGCTCACCGGCGCGGCGTCGGTTTCGTGGCGATGAAGACCCTCGCCGGGGCCAAGGGCGCCGACCTCGAGCGCTTCCGCGACCGGCAGACGAGCTTCCGGCAGGCGGCGCTCAAATGGGTGCTGTCGAACGCGCGGCTGTCGAACCTGATCATCTCGATCGCCAGCCGCCGGCAGGTGGACGAGTACGTCGCCGCCTCGGGCGCCCCGCTCGCCGCCGCCGACCACGCCGTCCTCGAGGATTACGCCGCGACCTTCTCGCAGGAGGTCTGTCGTTTCAGCGGCGCCTGCCACGAGGCCTGCCCCGAGGACGTGCGGATCGCCGACATCCTGCGCTTCTCGATGTATTACCACGAGTACCGGCAGGAGGGGCGGGCGGTGGAGTCGTACGCGCGCCTCGTCGCCTCCGAGCGCGCCGCCCACTGCGCGCACTGCGCCGGCTTCTGCGAGCAGGCATGCAGCTATGACTTGCCGATCAAGACGTTGCTGCTGCGCGCGCATGGCGCGCTGGATGGGGACCGCGGATCATGAGCGGCGCCGCGGTAGAGCGGGACCTCTTCCTCGCCCTCCCCGACCAGGCGTTCGACCGTCCCTCCTGGCACGGCACGAACCTGCGCGGGTCCCTACGGCGGCTCGATCCCGCGGCGCCGCTCGCCGTCTTCGCCGAGCCCGCGGGCAAGGGCCGCTTCACTGTCCGCGAGTGGGTCACCGGGATCGCGGCCCACGACCTCTACCACGCCGGGCAGGTCCAGCTCCTGAAGCGCCTGGCCGCCCCGGCGGCGGAGACCGGCGCCTGAGGCGCGCTCTCCTCCGCGGCGCGCTGCTTGCCGTCTCGGTCGCGGCGGCGCTGCTGGTCGCGGAGCTCGGGCTCCGCTTCCAGCTCCGGTCGGCCGCCGGCGCCAGCCTCGACACGCAGGCGCGCCGCTCCCGGCCAAGTCGCTGGCCGGACGTCGTCTACGAGCTGCGGCCCGGGCTGCGCGGGCTCTTCCACGGCCAGCCGCTGAGCACCAACTCGCACGGCATGCGCAGCCCCGAGACGCCGCTGGCCAAGCCGCCCGGCGTCTTCCGCATCGCCGGGCTCGGCGACTCGCAGATGTTCGGCTGGGGAGTGGCCGACGAGGAGGTCTACCTGCGCCGGCTGGAGGTCCTCCTCAACCAGCGAGCGCGCGCGGCGGGCGATCCACGCCGTTTCGAGACGCTCAACTTCGCCGTCCCCGGCTACAACGCGGCTATGGAGGTCGCGACCTTCGAGCACAAGGCGCTCGCCTTCGCACCCGACCTGGTCGTCGTGCACTTCGTCCGCAACGACCTCGAGGCGCCGCACTTCGCCGAGCCGCCGCGCTCCTACGTGCTCGCCGTGCTGCGCGGGGCGCTGGCCGGCGCCGACCCGGGGGAGGAGGGCGATGCCGAGCCTGGCACGCGCCGGCGGGCCCGCAGGCGGGCCGACCGCAGACGCTTCGCCCACCTCGGCGGGCCCGAGGCCTACGCCCGGGCGATGGCGCGCCTGGCCGAGCTCAGCCGCCGGCGCGGCATCCCGGTCCTCGTGATGACGCTCGAGCGCGGCAAGCACCCGCTCATGCGCGAGGCGGTGCACCGGCACGGCCTGCGCTTCGTCCCGGCGGCGCCGCGCTTCTACGCCTACTTGGGCGCCCGCGGGCCGGCGGGGACGCGCGGCGCATGGGCGCAGACCTTCCGCCTCGGCCGCGACGGGCACCCCAACGCCCTCGCCCATCGGCTCTTCGCGGAGGTACTGGTCGAGGAGATCGCAGCGCTCGGGGTGATCGACCCGGGCGACCGCTCGAATGTTCTAAAATCGCCCTGACGAACGGCGCACTGCTTTCGCGCCGAGAAGGAAGCACGATGTACCACCGGCGTTTCGCGGTCACTCTCTCTCTGGTCCTGACTACAGTCGTCCTGGCGCCCCTGGCCGCTCAGGGCGCGGTGAGCGCCCGCTGGCAGGGGCTGCCTCTCTGGGGCGGGCGGGTGCAGGTGGCAGCGGCCCCGCGCTCCCCCGAGATCGCCTACGCCGCGACCAGCGTCGCGCCCGGCGTCTACCGCAGCCGGGACGGCGGCCGGAGCTGGCGGCTCTCGAGCGCCGGCCCGCACGGCCTCGCCGTCGAGATCCTGGCCGTCGATCCGCACGACCCGCGCCGGCTCTTCGTCACGGGTGCCGATCACACCGGTCTTTACCGCAGCGACGACGAGGGCCGGCGCTGGACCCGCGTCGACAAGGGGTTCGGCAGCCCGTTTGTCTTCGACGTCGACTTCGACCCCGTCAGGCCCGGCCGGGTCTACGTGGCGACCGGCGCCGGCCAGTTCCGCAGCGGCCTCTACCGCAGCGAGGACTTGGGCGCCACTTGGGCGCCGCTCGCCTTCCACGACGGCGGGGTGGCGGCCATCGCGGTGAGCCCGGTCGCGCCGCGAGTGCTTCTCGCCTCCGCGTTCCTGGCGCCCGACCGCTCCGCGATCTTCCGCAGCGTGGACTTCGGAAGGACGTTCGAGCCGGTGCACGAGATCTTCGTGAGCGGGTTCGTTTTCGACCCCTCGCGGCCGCGGCGCGTCTACGCCTGGAGAACGTCCTCGGACGTGCTGCGCAGCGACGATGGCGGTGCCACCTGGACGGCGCTGCCGGCGCCCTTCTCCGTGCTCGAGCTGGCGGTGATCCGCTCCGGTCTGCTCCTGGCCGGCACCCCGGAGGGCGTCCGGCGCAGCTTCGACGGTGGCACGACCTGGGAGCCGCTGCCGGGGAGCCCCGTGGACGCGGCGAGGGCGGCCCGCCCGAAGGACTCGATCGATTCCTTCGCCGTGCTCGCCGACGCCGTCCTGGCCGGCGGCGGCCGCGGTGTCTGGCGCGGCAGGCTGGACGGGGTGGGTTGGAAGGCGGCGAGCGACGGCGTGCGCGGACAGGAGATCGGGGTTCTCGAGGTGGCGGCCGACGAGGAGGCGACGGTGTGGGTGTCGGCGACGGGCGGTTTCTTCCAGAGCCGCGACGACGGTGCCACGTTCCACATCCGCCCCGCGCGGCTCGCCCTGCTCGCGGTGCACCCGCTCGCGCCGCAGACGGCCTACGCCTTCGGGTCGGTTGCGAGCGAAGGCGGCGAACAGTTCGGGCTGCTCAAGACCGAGGACGGCGGGGCGACGTGGCGTCTCCTGCCCTATCCCGGAGTGACCCGCGAAGTCTCCGTCCTGGCAGTCGACCCGTTGAACCCCGACATCGTCTACGCGGGGGGCGATCGGGAGCCGCACGCGTCGGCATGCACGGCGGTGCGCTCGCTGGACGGCGGCGAGACCTGGCGCTGCATCGCGCCGGCGCTCGCCGGCTTCTACGGGCTGCAGATCGATCCGCACGACCCGCGCACGCTCTACGCCGGCTTTGCCGTCTCCGGCAAACGGCTCTTTCGCAGCGACGACCGCGGCGAGACTTGGTCGCCGCTGCCGGCGCGTGGGCTCCCGAGCGAGGCGGCGCCGCTGGGCGTCGACCCGTTCGTGCGGGGGCGGCTGTACGCCGGCGGCCTCTTCGCGGGGGTCTACCGCAGCGACGACGGCGGGCGCACCTTCCAGCGGAAGAGCCGCGGCCTGCCGGCGGGCGGCGCCGTCCACGATTTCCTCGCCGATCCGGCGCGGCCGGGGCGGCTCTACGTCGCGGTGGTGACCTTCCCGGCGGCGGCCGGCGGAGGCGTCTACCGCAGCGACGACTCCGGCGACCACTGGACCGAGATCAGCGCCGGCCTGCCGGACGACGCCGTCGTGGTGCGGCTTGCGGTAGACCCGCGCGGCGCCGACTTCCTCTACGCGGGCACGGCTGGCAGGAGCCTCTACCGGCTGAACGTCGCGGACTGAGCCGGCCCGCCGGCTCGCGGGCGCGCCTTTCCTGCACCCCTTCCTTCAGAGAGAGGAGGGGAACTATGCACCCGTCCGGCTTGCCGCTTCGCCTGCTCGTCGCCGCCTTCGCCCTCCTGACCCCGGCGGTGCCCGCCCTCGCGCAGCGCGAGGCCGCGGAGTCGCCGCTCATCCTCCTCGAGTCCCGGACCATCGACACGCGCCGGCCGCAGCCGGCGCACGAGGCGGCGAGCGCGGCGGCGGTCGCGGGCGCCGAGGCCGGCGAAGCCGCTCGTGAAGCAGCCGGCGAGGTCCTGCTCCTCAAGTTCCCGCGCCCGATCGCCGGCTGGCAGGCCGAGGCCATGCGCCGGGAGGGGCTACGCGTCTACACCTATCTGCCCCACGACGCCTTCCTGGTGCGAGCCCCGGCGGGCTGGCGCGCCGACCGGGCGGGCCTGGCGCGGCTCGGCGCGAGCTGGGCGGGGGCCTACCTGCCCGACTACAAGATCTCCCGCGCCGTCGCGGCGCTGGGCGGCGAGGACGCCGCCGCTGGCGGCGATCCGGCCATCGAAGCGGTCGCCGCGCCGGAGTACCGCATGGTCATGCTCCATCTCTTCCCCGAGGCGGACGCGCGCGGGCTGGCGCAACACCTGCGCGGGCTCGGCGTCCCCGGGGTCGTCGCCTGGCGCCAGCGCGCGAGCTTCTCGCGCCTCCGCCTGCTGCTGACGCCGGCCGAGATCGCCGCACTCCGCGACTCGCTCGCCGCCCTCGCCGAGGTCTTCTGGATCGAGCTCGAGCCGCGGCGGGCGCTGCTCAACGACACCACGGTCTGGGTGGGGCAGTCGGGTCTCGCCGGCGGGCAGACGACGCCGATCTTCAGCCAGGGGATCTTCGGCGAGGGGCAGACGATCGCCATCCTCGACACCGGCATCGACGCCGACATGTGCTGGTTCCGCGACCCGGCGCGGGGCCTGCCGCCGGCCAACGCCTGCAACGGCGGCACGACGATCAACGCGAGCCAGCGCAAGGTGATCGCCGTCGATTTCCTCTGGCAGAGCGAGTGCAACGGCGGCATCTCCGCGACCGAGTGGGACACCCAGGACCACGGCAGCCACGTCGCCGGCACGGCGGCGGGAGACAACTTCGCCAACCCGCTGCTGCACGACACCGCCGACGGCATGGCGCCGGGCGCGAAGCTGGTGATGCAGGACGCCGGCTACCTGGTCGACAACTGCGGCGACCTGCCGGGCATCGGCTGCCCGGTCGTGGACTTGAACCCGATCTTCCAGCAGACCTATACCCAGGGCGCCCGCTTCCACTCCAACTCCTGGGGGGACAACGAGAACGCGGCGGTGCAGAACAACTACTCGAACGGCAGCCAGGACGTCGACGAGTTCATGTGGAACCACAAAGACTTCCTGGTCTTCTTCGCCGCCGGCAACGGCGGCCCCGGGACGGGCACCGTCGGCAGCCCGTCGACCGCCAAGAGCGGCGTCTCGGTGGGCGCCACCCTGCGCGGCACCAGCGCCAACTCGATGGCTTCCTTCTCGAGCTGCGGCCCGACCGCCGACGGGCGGATCAAGCCCGACGTCACGGTGCCGGGGTCGGGGATCATCTCGGCCAACAACGACCTCAACGTCACCACCAACAACTGCGGCACCAAGACCTCCAGCGGTACCAGCATGGCGACGCCGGGGGCGGCGGGGCTCACCGCGCTCATCCGCCAGTACTTCACCGACGGGTGGTACCCCTCGGGCACCGAGGTGCCGGTCGACGGCTTCGCGCCCTCGGCGGCGCTGATGAAGGCGGCGCTCGTCAACTCCGCCGTCAGCATGACCGGCACGACGGCGATCCCCGCCAACTGCCAGGGCTGGGGGCGGGTGCTGCTCGAGAACGTCCTCCACTTCGCCGGCCAGCCGCGCCGCCTCTGGGTCAAGGACAACGCCGCCGCCTTCCCGACCGGCTCGACCAACGAGGACCGCACGTACACCTTCACCGTCTCGAGCGGCGCCGAGCCGTTCAAGGTCACCGCTGCCTGGACCGACTTCCCCTCGACGCCGGCGGCGAGCGTCAACCTGGTCCACGACCTCGACCTGATCGTCACCGGTCCGACCGGCACCGTCTGGCGCGGCAACGTCTTCTCGGGCGGGCAGTCGGCGACCGGCGGCAGCGCCGACCGCCGCAACACGCTCGAGCAGGTGCTGCTGCTGACCCCGGCGACCGGCACCTACACGGTCACCGTCCGCTCCTTCACGGTGCCGAGCGGGCCGCAGCCTTTCGCCCTGGTCGTGACCGGCGCAGCCACGGAAGGCGCCGGCAACCCGCCGGTGACCGTCTTCTTCGACGACTTCGAGACCGACAGGGGGTGGACGCGCAACCCGCTCGGCACCGACACCGCGACGACCGGCCTCTGGGAGCGGGGCGACCCGCAGGACACCAACTCCAGCGGCCCGAAGCAGCTCGGCACGACGGTCTCGGGCGTCAACGACGTGGTGACCGGCCGGCTGGCCGGGGCCGCGGCCGGCGACCACGACATCGACGCCGGCACGACGAGCATCCAGTCGCCGGCCATCGCGCTGCCGTCGACCGGCACGCTGACCTTGAGCTTCAGCTACTACCTGGCGCACGGCACCAACGCCTCGAGCGCCGACTTCCTGCGCGTCCGGGTGGTGGGGACGACGACCTCGCTGGTCCTCGAGGAGCTGGGGGCCGCCAACGACGACGACGCGGTCTGGGCGACGCACAGCCTCAATATCAGCTCGTTCGCGGGGCAGACGGTGCGCATCCGCATCGAGGCCGCCGACGCCTCGACCGCCAGCCTGGTGGAGGCGGCCGTCGATGACGTGCGGGTGGTGCAGCAGCCCTGAGGGCCGTTCAGCAGCCCTGAGGGCTGGGCCTCAGCCGCTCCGCCGGCGCAGGACGAGCCAGCGCTGGCCGCCGAAGTCGTCTTCGGGCCGCTCCTGCGCCGTCAGGCCGCGCTCGTCGCACTCCGCCTGGATCCAGGCGAGGCTGTGCCGCACGACGCCGGGGACGTCGCATTCATGGCTCGTCCCGACCCAGCTCGCCCCCTGGTAGTCGGGCCCCTCGGACCCGGCCGGCAGGTAGGAGGTCAGGAAGACGGCGGCCGGCGCCACGTCGCGAAGGAAGGCGTCGAGCATGCGCCGGATCTGGGGCTTCGAGGCGTGGGTCCAGATCGAGCGCGCGAGGTAGAAGTCGAACCGCTCGGCGAAGACCGAAGAGTCGAAGTCGGGGTTGAAGTCGAAACGCGGCCGCTTGCACGCGGCGAGGCCCGGCTCCAGCAGCTGCGCGAGACCCGCCTCGACGCGATCGCGGCGCGGCTCGATGCCGCAGTAGCTGCCGGGCTCGAGGAAGTGGATCAGCCAGTAGCCGGCGCGCAAACAACCGCAGCCGAGGTCGAGGACCTTCGACGTCGGGCTCAGGCCGAGGCGCAGGAGGGTCGCGAGCTGCAAGCGGCCCTCCCGCCCGAAGTCCTCGACTGGGACGCCCAGGAAACCCGCCGCGGCCGCCATGCGCTCGGCGCGCTCGTCGAGGCTCGCGCCAGCCGCGAGCGGGTCGAGCACCGCGGCGGGAGCCGGCGGCGCCGTTGCGCCGGGGTCCGCCGCGTCGTCCGCCGGCAGGCCGCGCAAGCGGCGGTACACGCGAGTGAGCGCGGGCGATCCAACGAGCCGTTGGCGCAAGCGCCAGCCGGCGGTCCCCGTGATCCAGGCAAGCTCCGCCTCGAGGTGCGCGATCGTGGCCTGCAACCTCGCGATCTCTTGCCGCTGGGCGGCCAGCGTCTGGTCGACCGCCCGCCGCTCCGCGGCCTCGCGTGCCGCCGCGTCCTCTAGCCGCGCGCACGTGGTCTCGAGGTGCGCGCGTGCGGTCTCGAGCTGCGCTCGCTCGCCCGCCAGCCGCTCGCGCTCGGCTTGGAGGAGGTCGCCGCCGCGCAGCGGCCCGTGGCGCAGGTAGGCGGCGGCCGCCTGCGCCTGGGCCTCGGGGTCCGGCGGGCCCGCGGCGCGGTGCTCCGCGATCACCTCCGCGTAGAGAGCGAGCAGCCGGTCGACGGCCGGCGCGAGGCCGGCCTCAGCGCGCAGCAGCTCCGTCACCGCCGCGGCGTCTTCGGGGTCGTAGCGCGCCAGCTCGCGCGCCGCCAGCTCCGGGGTGACCGGCTCACGCAGCAGGCGCACACCGAAGTTCAAGGCCCGCAGGCGCTCCAGGTCGCGCGCCGTGACCATCGGCCCCAGGCCGCTCCGGTCGCAGAGCACGACGGCGGCGCCGACCGCGCCGGCCTCGAGCGCGGCTCTCCCCTTGGCGAAGACCACGTCGTACTCCCCGAGGGCTTCTTCCGGCCGCGCGCAAGCGGTCCCGGCGGCGAGCCCGAGCACGTCGAGGCTGATGCCGGCGGCCGAGCAGGCGGTGCGCAGCGCCGCCACGTAGCCCTCTTCGGTCGCCAGGTTGCTGAAGACCAGCGCCCGCCGAGGCCGCGCCGGGAGCGGCGGCCGCCGCCGGAAGCGGTCGAGGTCGACGAAGCTGGGGTGCAGCCGCACGCGTTCCGGCGGGATGCCGCATTCGAGCACCAGCCGGTCGCGCGTCGGCTCGTCGACCGCCACGTAGCGCCGGATCGTCGGGAAGCGCGGCGGCGCCTCCTCGGCCGGCAGCCAGCCGTGGCAGAGGGCGATCGCCGGCACGCCGGGGAAGCGCAGAGCGGCGGTCATCGTCTCCAGGTGGTGTTGACCGTGGATGACGTGCGGCGCTGCGGCGAGGTGGTCGAGATCGTCGATCACCGGCACCGTGGCCCCGCGCAGCTCCTCCGCGACCTCGCCCAGGCTGCGGCTGTAGGCGATCGGCGTGTGGCCGCGCGCCAGCAGCTCCAGCGCGATGTCGCGCACGTAGAGCTCGCTCCCGGCGCGATTTGCCAGGGCGTTGTTGGTGATCAGGACCCGCAGGCCCGCGCGGTCCATGCGGCGATCTCCTCGGCAAGCGGCAGGAAGTGCTCGCGAAAGCGCAGCACCGTCCGGTAGTGGCCGGCGGCCACTTGGCGCTCGCCGTGCGTCTCGTAGAACGGTTTCTCCTTCACCTGTTCGGCCAGCGGCCCTTCTCTCGGGACTGGCCGCAGGCGCTCGCGGCGGAAGGCCTGCGGGCCATGCCGGGCGAGGGTGGCCTCGACCTCGGCGGCGAGCTCCGGGTAGGCGCGCGCCGCCGCCAGCTTGCGGGCCAGCGCGGCGACGTCCAGCTCGAGCAGGACGCCGTCGCCGGTCCGCCCGGGCGGCCGCTCGTCGGGCGGCGCCTCGAGCGGGAAGTCGAAGCTCAGCGGATGGCCAAGCCGGCCGTGGCCGCGAGAGCGGGCGATCGCGACCGCGGCGTCGATCAGTACCCGGCAGAGGTCGTGCACCGGATTGAACCCTTCGAGGGCGTCCCCGGCCACGTAGTCCACGTCCTCCTCGACGAGCGCCGCGGCCAGCTCCGCGGCCAGCTCCACGACCGCTCGGGTGTCGCGGCCGAAAATGAGGTCGTAGGCCGCGCGGTCGGTCAGCCGCCCGAAGATGGCGCCGGGTGCCGCGCCCGCCCGCGCGAGCAGCGCCTCGGTGGAGCCGAGGCGCCCCAGCTCGCCGTGCCCGGAGCCGTCGGTCAGGACCCAGACGCTGGGACGCGCCAGCTCGAGCCAGCCGTGCACGCGCAGCTCGTGTCCGGGGTGGGCGACGACCAGCGCGGCGCGGCGCCCGTCCAGCTCGCGCGGCAGGCGCTGCGACACGGTCAGCCCGTCTCACCCGGCGCGGCGCCGCCGCCGTCTTGCTTGAGCTCGATGCGGGCCAGCTTCTCGGGGCTCTTGCGCAGCAGCGCCGCGAGCCGCTGACCGAGCTGCCGCTGGAGCTGCCTGACGTCGCCGTTCGGGGCCTTCGCCGTCTCGACCCAGCCCCCCGCCATCATGCCGTGGCCGCCGCCTTTGCCGCGCCGGCCGACCAGCGCGCGCATCACGCGGCCGGCGTCGGCGCGGCCATTGGTGGTGCGGAGCGAGAGGTAAATGCGGTCGCCATAGAGGCCGGTGGCGAGCGACCAGGTCATCCCTTCGAGGCGGAGGAGGAGGTCGGCCACCTCGGGGACGATGTCCGGGTGGTCCACCGGTCCGAGGTGACTGACGATCAGGTTCGAGACGGTCTCCAGGTTCTCCAGGGCGTCGTGGAGATTGCGCAGGTAGCCGAGCGGCAGCCGCGCGTTCTGGATGCGCCCGAGCGCCCGCTGGTTGATCTCGGGGAGGAAAGCGTCGTACGTCGCCTTGTCCGGGGGGGCGAACTCGCGGCTGAAGTCCTGGGTCTCGGAGCGGATGGCGTAGACCAGGGCGGTGGCGAGGGCGCGGCCGGGGCGGACGCCGGCGGCCAGCAGGTGCTCGGTGAGGATGGTGGCGGTGGCTCCGTACTTCGGGCGCACGTCGGCGAAGCGCGCGGCGAGGGTCGCCTTGCGCAGCGGGTGGTGGTCGAAGACGAGGTCGGGGACGATGCGGGCGGGGAGCTGGTTGTTGCCGGTGTGCGGCTGGCTGTCGACCAGGGCGAAGCGGCGGAAGCGGCCGAAGTCGAGGCCGCGCACGTGGGCGAGCTCGAGCCCCAGCGCCTTGACCATCTCGCGGTTCTCGGCGCGGCCGATGATGCCGCCGTAGGCGACGGTGACGCGGCGCTTCCAGCCCTCGGCGAGGAGGTGCTCGAGCAGCGCCGCCGAGGCCAGCGCGTCGGGGTCCGGGTTGTCGTGGGTGAGGACGAGCCAGGGCCCCGCCGGCGGCGCCTCGACGACCCCCCGCAGCTCCACGGCGCGCTCGCGCGTGGCGTCGGTGATCATGGAGGCCGGATTGTAGCCTTCTGCTACGATTCCGCCCCCTCATGATCCAGGAGCTCTTCCGCATCGGCTCGTTCTCGATCAGCCCCTTCGGGGTGATGCTGGTGCTGGCCTTTCTGGCCGGCTATTTCCAGCTCCGCTGGGGCCTCGTGCGGCTGGGGGTGGGGGACGACGACGACGCCAGCGCGCTCCTGCTGGCCGCCGGCCTCGGCGGGATCGTCGGCGCCAAGGTCTACTACGCGATCCTCTACGACGACTGGCGCCTCCTCTTCGACCGCTCCGGCCTGGTCTGGTACGGCGGCTTCGTCCTCGCCGTGGTCGCTCTCCTCCTGGTCATGCGGCTGCGGCGGCTGCCGCCCTGGCCGACCTCCGACGCCCTCGCCCCGGCGCTCGCCCTGGGCTACGCCGTCGGGCGCCTCGGCTGCTTCCTGGTCGGCGACGACTACGGCCGTCCGACCGATCTGCCGGTCGGCGTCGTCTTCCCCGAAGGGGTGCCGCTCCCCACCGCCGCCAACCTGCGGGCGATGGGGGCCGAGGTGCCGTCCGGCGTGGCGCCCGACGCTCTCCTGCCCGTCCATCCGACGCAGCTCTACGAGACCGCGCTGGCGCTGCTCATCTGGGGCATCGGCGTCTGGCTGCTCCGCCGCCGCGTGGCCCCGGGCACGACGGTGCTGGCGGTCCTCGCTCTCCTGGCGATCGAGCGCTTCGGCATCGAGTTCCTGCGCGCCAAGGACGATCGCTTCTTCGGCGAGTTCACGCTGGCGCAGGTGATCAGCGTCGCGGTACTGCTCGCCGTCGGCGTCCTCGCCTGGCGGCGGCGCGGCGCGGTCCGCGCGGCGGCCGCGACCGCGCGCCCCGCCCCGGCCTCGCCGCGCGCCTCGACGTCGCGCTGAGCCGTGCGCCGCACCCCGCCTCGGCTCCTCACCATCGCCGGTTCGGACTCGGGAGGGGGGGCCGGCATCCAGGCCGACTTGAAGACCTTCGCCGCTCACGGCGCCTACGGCATGAGCGCGGTGACCGCGCTGACCGCCCAGAACACGCGCGGCGTGCGGGCCGTCTACTCGGCGCCGCCCGACTTCGTGGCGGCGCAGATCGACGCCGTCTTCGAGGACCTCGGGGTGGACGCGGTGAAGATCGGCATGCTGGCCGACGCGGCGATCGTCCGCGCCGTGGCGGCGCGGCTGCGCGCCTGGCTCGGCCCCGGGCGGCGCCCGCGGCCGCCGGTGGTGCTCGACCCGGTCATGGTGGCGAAGAGCGGCGACCCGCTGCTCGCCGACGACGCCGTGGCGGCGATCGTCGAGGAGCTGCTGCCGCTCGCCACGCTGGTGACGCCCAACCTGCCGGAGCTGGAGCGGCTGGCGGGGAGACAGGTGGGGGAGGAGGAGGCGGAGCGGCTGGCGGCGGCGCGGGAGCTGGCGGCGGGCGGGCCTGCCGTGTTGGCGAAGGGAGGGCACGTGGCAGGTGACGAGGTCGTGGACCTGCTCGTGGACGGCGTCGAGGTCCACCGCTTCGCCCACCCGCGGATTGCTACCACGTCCGATCACGGCACGGGCTGCACGCTCTCCTCCGCCATCGCCGCCCGCCTCGGCGCCGGCGAGCCGCTGGCGGAGGCGGTGCGCGGGGGGATCGAGTATCTGCAGGGCGCGCTACGCGCCGCCTATCCGCTGGGCGGCGGGCGGGGGCCGGTGGACCATCTTTGGCAAGGCCATGTCTACGACTGACCTTCTCGACCTCCTGGTCGTCGGCGCGGGCCCCACCGCTATTGCCATCGGCGCCGAGGCGCGGCGCGCGGGGCTCGACGTCCTGCTCGTCGATCGCGGGCCGCTCACCGCCGCCATCCAGGCCTACCCGACCTTCCTCGAGTTCTTCACCACCCGCGAGCGGCTGGAGATCGCCGACGTCCCCTTCACCATCCCGGAGGCCAAGCCCACCCGCCGCGACGCCCTGGCCTACTACCGCGCCGTCGTCGAGCGCTACCAGGTGCCGCTCGCGCTCTACGAGGAGGTGCTGGTGGCGCGTCGAGAGGGGGAGGAGTTCGCCGTCGAGACGGCCGCGGTGCGCGACGGCCGCCGGCGCACCCGCCGGGCGCGCGCGGTGGCGATCGCCACCGGCTACTTCTTCGGCCCCAAGCGGCTCGACGTGCCGGGAGAGGACCTCCCCTGGGTGCACCACCGCTACGTCGAGCCCTTCCCGCACTACGGCCAGGACGTCGTCGTCGTCGGCGCCGGCAACACCGCGGCCGAGGCGGCGCTCGATCTCTGGCGCAACGGCGCCCGGGTCACCCTGGTGCACCGCCGCTCGGAGCTCAAGGCCGGGGTCAAGTACTGGCTCAAGCCGGACGTCGAGAACCGCATCGAGGAGGGCTCGATCCGCGCCCTCTTCGACAGCGTGGTCTGCGCCTTCCGGCCGGACGGCACGATCGAGGTGCGCACGCCGGCGGGGCCGGAGCTGCTGCCGGCGCAGGCCGCCTACGTGCTGATCGGCTACCTGCCGGACTCCGACCTCCAGCGCCGCTGCGGCGTCGAGGTGGACCCCGAGACCCTGGTGCCGCGCTTCGACCCCGAGACCTGCGAGTCGAACGTCCCCGGCCTCTACATCGCGGGCACCCTGCAGGCGGGGCGGCAGACCGACAAGATCTTCATCGAGAACTCCCGCGACCACGGCCCGCGGATCGTCGCCCACCTGCTCACCCGCCTCGCCGCCCCCGCCTCGCCGTCGCCGTCTTGAAGAGCGCCCCGCGCACCCCACCAGACACGGACCCGTCCTGCGCGGAGGACGCGCAAGGCCTGACGGCTGCCGGCCGTCGAGCGAACGTCGCCTGGCACCTTTCTTGATCAAGCAGGTGCCAGTTCCAGCCAGGAGGAGATCCATGACTCTCCCCAGCCGCCCTCAGCGCCTCGCCCTCGCCGCGGTCGCCGCGGCCCTTCCCTTCCTGTCGGGTGTCTCCGTTTCCGCCGCGCCTGCTGCGGCCGACGCGGGGTTCGGCGACGCCGTCGACGTGCGCGTGGTGAACGTCGAGGCGGTCGTGACCGACCGCGCCGGCGAGCGCGTCCGCGGGCTCGGGCCCGCCGACTTCCGGCTCCTCGTCGACGGCGCGCCGGTGGCGATCGATTACTTCACCGAGGTGGTCGAGGGCGAGAGCGCGGCGCCGCCGCCTTCGGTCGCTGCCGCGCCCGTCCCGTCGTCCGAGGGCCAGATCGGCCGCAGCATCCTGGTCTTCGTCGACGAGAGCTTCGCCGTCGCCGCGCAGCGCAACCAGGTGCTCGAGGAGCTCGGGCGGGAGCTGTCGCGCCTGGGGCCGGCGGATCGGATGGCGGTCGTCGCCTTCGACGGGCGCCGGCTGGCGCTGCTCAGCGAGTGGACGGGCGACGCCCAACGGCTGCAGGCCGCTCTGGCGGAGGCGCGGCGCCGCCCCGCGCGCGGCATCGAGGTAGTGGCGACCCGCCGCTCGTTGCGCCGCGAATCGGCGCTGGTGGCGGCGGCAACCAGCGAGACGAGGGGAGGCCGGCTGGAGATCGAGGGGCTGCAGCCGACACTGCGCGAGGCGACGGGGAGAGAGGCGGCGCGCGTGGGGGAGCGCTGGCTGGACCTTCCGGGCCGCATCCAGGGGGCGGTGTCGGCGGCGGCGGCGGCCCTGCGCGGCGTGCCGCCGGCGGAAGGGCGCAAGATCATGCTGCTGCTCGCCGGCGCCTGGCCCTACTCGGCGAGCGACGAGCTGCGCGACCCCACCCGTCCCGTCACCCGCGCGCCGTACCTCACGCACGGTCGGGACCTCTATCGCCCGCTCGCCGATACCGCGAACCTGCTCGGTTACACGATCTACGCGGTGGACGTCCAGGGGCGCGACATCCTGTCGGTCATCGCCGACGCCGAGGACGAGCTCCCGGGCCTCGGCGCCTTCACCTCGGAGTGGGAGCACGAGACGCACGACGCCCTGAGCTTCCTCGCCGCCGAGACCGGCGGCAGACCGCTGCTCGACAACGCCCGCCTGGCCGCCCTCGAGCGCGTGGCCGACGACACCCGCTCCTACTACTGGCTCGGCTTCACCCCCACCTGGCAGGCGAACGATCGGCGCCACGACGTGCGGGTCGAGGTGCTGCGTCCCGGCCTCCGCGTGCGCACCCGCAGCGGCTTCACCGACCTCTCGCGGGCGAGCGAGACGGCGCGCCGCACCGAGAGCGTGCTGCTCTTCGGCGGCCGCGAGGCCGACCGCAAGCTGCAGGTGGAGGTGGGGAAGGCGACCCGCGCCGGCGGCCGCATGACGCGCCTACCGGTGACGATCTCGGTGCCGAGCGAAGCGCTGACCGTCTACCCGGCCGGGAAGGGCTTCCGCGCCGAGGTCACCCTCTCGCTCGCCGCGCTCGACCGCTGGGGCGGGCGCTCGCCGCTGCCGCTGCTCCCGCTTCGGCTCGACCTGGCGGAGCCGCCACGCCCGGGCAGCACCGTGCGCTTCCCGATCAACCTGCGACTCCGGCGTCTCGACCAGCGGGTGGTCTTCGGCGTCCACGACGCGCTCTCGGGCGCCATGCTCTGGAACGAGCTGGACCTCGACCTTTAGGGAGGGCGAAAGCCACCACACCGGAATTCCCGCCGGGCCGCGGCGAGTTGTGCCTTGTTGGCATCGTCCTGCGCCCTCACCGATCCCGGAGACCTTTCCATGCGCTTCCGCTCGCCTCTCGCCGTTGCCGCTCTGCTCTGCGCCAGCCTCGCCCCCGCCGCCGCCCAAGAGACGCCGCCGCAGGAGACCTTCGGCGAGCTGATCGAGGTGCGGGTGGTCAACGTCGAGGTCGTGGTCACCGATCGCGACGGCAACCGTGTCTCGGGGCTGGGGCCGGGCGACTTCCGCCTGACGGTGGACGGCAAGCAGGTACCGATCGAGTACTTCACCGAGGTCGTCGGCGGGCAGGCGGTGGCCCCCACCGCGGCCGAGGCCGCGCCGCTGCCCGGCCTGCCCGCCCTGTCGCCCGGCGAGCCGGTCGGCACCAGCTACCTGGTCTTCATCGACGACCTCTTCGCCATCGAGCAGCGGCGCGACTCGGTGCTGCGCGACCTCAAGGCGGACCTCGCCCGCCTCGGCCCGCAGGACCGGATGGCGGTGGTGGCCTTCGACGGCCGCTCGCTGGAGATGCTTTCCTCCTGGTCGAATTCCCAGAACCAGCTCGAGCGGGCTTTCGACAAGGCGATGCTGCGGCGGGGCCGGGGGCTCGAGCGGCTCGCCGAGCGGCGGAGCTTCGAGGTCTCCCGCCGCAACACGCCGAGCCCGACGATGGACGCCCGCGCCCGCATCGCCGGGCTCGGCACCCGCCTCGACTTCGAGGAGCGGGCCTTCGCCGAGCGCCTTTCCGAGCAGGTGCGGACGGCAGTGGCCGCGGCGGTCACCACCCTGCGCGGCTTCGCCTCGCCGCCGGGGCGGAAGGTGATGCTCCTCCTCTCCGGCGGCTGGCCGTACTCGCCGGCGGATTACACGATCAACGATCCGCAGCAGCCGATCATCGACCGCGAGGTCCAGGGCGGCGCCGACCTGTTCCGACCGCTCGTGGACACCGCGAACCTCCTCGGCTACACCGTCTACCCGGTGGACGTGCCGGGGCTGGAGGCCGAGACGGTGGACGCCGCCGCCGACAGCCCCACGCCCACCGGGCTCAACGTGCGCGAGAACGAGATCCACCGCTCGCTGGAGTTCGTGGCCGACGAGACCGGCGGCCGCCCTCTGCTCAACGCCGCGCGCGGCGAGGCGCTGGCGCGGGCGGCGGAGGACACCCGCTCCTACTACTGGCTCGGCTTCAGCCCGACGCGCAAGCGCGACGACGGCCGGCACGACATCGAGGTCGCCGTCCTCCGCCCCGGGCTCAGCGTCCGCTCGCGTGAGGACTACCTCGACGTCTCGCGCACCGCCGAGATCTCGATGATGGTCGAGAGCGCTCTGCTCTTCGGCAACCCCCCGGGCACCCAGCCGCTGCCGATCCAGGTCGGGGCCATCAAGCGCTCGGGGCGGCGGGAGATCGAGGTGCCGGTGACGGTGGCGATCCCGGTGGACTCGATCACCATCATCCCGGTGGGCGGGGAGGGGAAGAAGTGGGTGGCCGAGCTGGAGCTGCGGGTGGCGGCGGTGGACGAGGACGGCCGCCGGGCCCCGGTGCCGGTGGTGCCGCTCACCGTCTCGATCCCCGAGAAGCCTGAGGCCGGGAAGTACATCCCCTACACCACGACTCTCCGCCTGCGCCGCGCCAAGCAGCGCCTGATCGTCGCCGTCTTCGACCGCGCCAGCGGCGTCCTGCTGACCGCCGAGACGCAGATCATCCCCCCGGCGAGCTAGAATCGCGGCGATGCGAGTCACCCGCCGTACATCCCTCCGCCACTCCCGCCGGGCCTTCGCCGCGGCGGCGCTCTCCCTCCTGCTCCTCCCCGGGGCGGTCCTCCTGGCGCAGAAGCCTCGCGGCACGCAACCGCCGGGGGAGGGGCAGGAGTTCTTCACCGACATCGTCAGCGTCAACGTGGTCAACGTCGACGTCTACGTCACCGACAAGAAGGGCAACCCGATCACCGGCCTGACCAAGAACGACTTCGAGCTGTTCGAAGACCGCAAGCCGATGGCCGTGACCAACTTCTACGCCGTCGAAGGCGGGAAGCCCTCCGGGGCCTCCGACCCCGGGCCGGCGATGGTCGCGATTCCGACCGGAGCGCCGCCGGCGCCGGAGCCGATCCCCGAAGATCAGCGGCTGCGGCTCATCGTCTACGTCGACAACTTCAACACCCACCCGTTCAACCGCAACCGGGTGCTGCGCGAGATGCGCACCTTCCTGAACCAGCACGTGACGCGCGAGGACCGGGTGATGCTGGTCACCTACGACCGCTCGCTCAAGGTGCGGCGCACCTTCACCAGCGACCCCGCCCTGGTCGCCGCCGCCCTCGGCGACCTCGAGACCGTCTCCGGCCACGCCGTCCACCACGACTCCGAGCGGCGCGACGCCCTGGCGCGCATCGAGGAGTCGGAGAGCCCGCAGCAGGCGCTGGGCTTCGCCCGCAGCTATGCCGAGTCGATCGCCAACGACCTCAACTTCTCGATCGACGGCCTCAAGACGACGGTCGACATGCTGGCCGGGATGCCGGGCCGCAAGGCGGTCCTCTACGTCAGCGACGGCCTGCCGATGACGGCCGGCCAGGAGCTTTTCTACGCCGTCGAGCAGAAGTTCGGGCAGACCGCCGGCGCCAGCCTGACCGAAGGCTTCCGCTTCGACGCCTCGCGCCGCTTCCGCGAGCTGGCCTCGCAGGCCAACGCCAACCGCATCACCTTCTACACCATCGACGCCGCCGGCCTGCGCACCTACTCCTCGATCTCGGCCGAGAACTCCGGCGGCGCCGGGCAGAGCATCTTCCTCGACCAGATCACCATGTCGAACATGCAGAGCCCGCTGCAGTACCTGGCGGCGACGACCGGCGGCAAGGCCATCCTCAACGCCAACAGCGTGCTGTCGCACCTGGAGAAGGTCGCCAACGACTTCAAGACCTACTACTCGCTCGGCTACTCGCCGTCCCACGTCGGAGACGGCCGCTACCACACGATCGAGGTCAAGGTGAAGCGCAAGGGGCTCGTGGTGCGCCACCGCGAGGGCTACCGCGACAAGAGCTCCGAGGCGCAGATGGCGGACGGCACCCTCGCCGCCCTCAACTTCCCCTACGAAGAGAACCCCCTCGGCATCGAGGTCACCTTCGACCGGCCGACGCGCAAGGACGACGGCCACTTCCTGCAGCCGGTCCAGGTCCGCATCCCGCTCGGCAAGCTCCTGCTGATCCCGCGCGAGCAGACCCACGACGGCGTCGTGCGGCTCTACTTCGCGGTCATGGACGCCGACGGCGGCACCTCGGAGGTGCAGCAGGCGCGGGTGCCAATCCAGATCCCCATCGCCGAGGTCGAGAGCGCCCGCGGCAAGCACTACACCTACTCGCTGACCCTGCTGATGCGCGGCGGCGACCACCGCGTGGCGGTGGGGGCGCGCGACGACGTCGGCTCGGAGAGCTCCTTCATCTCGCGCGTCGTGCGGGTCGGGACCGGGGCGTAAGGGCGCGCGGGACCCGGATGCACGACTTCATCGACCAGCTCCGCGCGATCGGCGCCGCCTTCCTCGAGGTGCTGCGCGCCGAGAGCGAGGCGCTGCGCGCCGACGTCACCCTCTCGGCGAAGCGGCTGGGCGCGGCGGTGGCGCTCTTCGGCGCGGCGCTGGTGGTGGCCTTCTGGCTCGTCGGGCTGCTGCTGGTGGCGCTGGTGGCTCTCCTGGCGATCTGGCTCCCGGTCTGGGGGGCGGCGCTCATCGTCACCGGCCTCCTGGCGCTGGTCGTGGCGCTCCTCGGCTGGATCGGGATCAAGAAGCTGCGCGCCTTCGAAGGGCCGGCGCGGACGATCGGGCGCCGCCTCTCCGATCACCTCGCCTGGTGGCAGAGCAGCCTGCTGCGCGAGGAGCGGCCGGTGGTGACGCCGCGCGAAGCGGCGCGGGCGGCCGGCACGGCCGCGGCGGTCGAGGAGGAGTGAGCATGGCACGCGACAACGACGAGCTGAGCGAGGCTGAGCGCCGGCTGGAAGAGGCGCGCCGCGATCTGGAGCTGCGGCTCGGGGAGCTGCGCGGCTCGGTCGAGAGCGAGCTCGGCTTCGTGCCGCGGCACAAGTACCTGCTGGTCGGGCTGCTCGCCGGGGCCGGCGGGCTGGCCGTGGCGCTGCGCCGCACCCGCCGCAAGAAGAAGCGCCTCGCGGCCCGGCGCAGCAAACGCGACAGCGACTAAGCGGGCGCGGCCGTCACCGGCCGCTTGAAGACCATCGCGATGTTGTCGGTGGCCCCGGTCTTGAAGTTGACCGAGGTGATCGAAACCAGCTCCCACCCCTCCTCACCCAACTGATTCATCTGCGTGGCGGCGTTCGGATCGAGGCGGTAGTTCTCGCTCCGGATGTTGATGATCTTGTACTCCCACTTGCTCATGGCCGCGCTCCTTCCCACCCTCCGGCGGCCGCCCCGGGGCCGGCGCGGCGCCTAGCCGCCCGAAACGTCTGAAAAATCCGTACCAACCCCGCAGTCGATGGTCACCCCGGCACCCCGCCCGGCCCGCCAGAGGTCGGCCAGCCGCCCCCCGTTGACCGCCAGCTCCAGAGTGCCGAGAGAGCCGGGAAGGAGGACGGGCTCGCCGGCCGGGACCTCCGCGTAATGCGTAGCGCGGCGCTCGGTGGCGTGCCCGCCGACCGCGGCGCGGCAGGGGCCCGGGGGCAGCCAGTCGGAAGGGATGTCGGTCACCAGGTTCCCGAACCGATCGACGTGAACCACCCGTCCGGTGAGCCGCCCCCCCTCCCGCCGCGGTCGCTCGCCCGGGAGCCGCACCGAATCCCCCACAACCGGCCCCAGTGCCTCGAAAGCCTCCCCCCGCAGCAGCCAAGCCGCCACCGGCGCGAACCGGTCCCGCCCGTGGAACGTGGCGCCGGGCCCGTGAAGAAACAGGCCCTCCCGCTCCACCGCCCGCACCTCGAACCCGAGCTCGTCCAGAAACGGAGTGAGCAACCCATTGTCCGGCGCGAGGAAGAACCCCCGCTCCCCCCGCGCCGCCAGGATCCGCCGCCCGCTCCCAACGCCGGGGTCCACGACTGCCAGGTGGACCGCCCCCTCCGGAAACCACCGCACGGCGGCCGACCACAGGAAAGCGCTACCCTCCACGTCCCCAGGCGCCACCTCATGCCCCACATCCACGATCACCGCCCCCGGCGCCAGCCGCAGCACCATCCCCTTGACGGCGGCGACGTAGTAGTCTGCCGTGCCGAAGTCGGTGAGCAGAGTAAGCAGCGCCATCTCTCCCCTCTTTTTTTCAGGTAAGGCGGCCACCCAAGGTGCCAGGGGGCCCGTTGGGGGCCTCCCCGGCGGGACCCTCTCCGCGAGCGCTGGCAACTCCCGTCGAAGTTAGCGAGCGATCCCGCGCGAAGCGGAGCGGAGGCGGGCGCCTCCCCTCGCAATCTTCAAGCGCCCGCCGTGTCCCGCCGGGGAGGCCCCCAACGGGCCCCCTCCTCACCACCGCCCATATAGAATCCGCACGTGCCCGCCCGCCGGCTACTTCTCTTCACCAAGCCAGCCCGCCCCGGCCGAGTAAAAACCCGTCTCATCGGCGATCTTAGCCCCGAGGAAGCCGCCGACCTCCACGCCGCCTTCCTCGCCGATCTCCTGGAACGCCTCAGCGCCGGCGACTTCGACCTCCACCTAGCCTGGGACCTCGACCCCGGCGACTCCATCCCAGACGCAGCCGTCCCCGGCCTCCGCCAGGAAGGCCACGACCTCGGGACCCGCCTCCACCGCGCCCTCTCGGAGGCCGCCCGCGAGGCCCCCCTCGTCGCCGCCTTGGGCAGCGACCACCCCACCCTCCCCCTACCCCTCGTCCACCGCGCTTTCGAGCGCCTAGAAGCCGGTGCCGAGATCGTCCTCGGCCCCGCCGAGGACGGCGGCTACTACCTGATCGCCCTGCGCGCCGCCGCCCTTGACCCGCGCCTCTTCACCGAGGTCCCCTGGTCCACCGCCGGCGTCCTCGCCGCCACCCTCGAGCGCTGCCGCGAGCTCTGCCTAGTCGTCGAGCTCCTGCCGCGCGCCGCCGACGTGGACACCCCCGCCGACCTCCGCCGCCTCGCCGCCGAGATGGCCGCCGGCGACCTAGGCTGCCCGCGCACCCGCGGCCTGCTCGCCGCCTGGGATCGGCTCGGTCAAGGTGCCCAGCCCGCGCGGAGGTTCCCCTCTCCCATGTGGGAGAGGGGCCAGGGGTGAGGGAGATGGGATCAACGCAGGAAAGTTGGAAGTCTCTCGGATGCCCGCGTCGGGTTCAGCGGCCGTAGCCAACGAGAGGGTCCCTCTCTAAGTGCGGATCCTGACCGCCGAGGCGATGCGCGCGCTCGACCGCGCGGCCATCGACGAGCTGGGAGTGCCGGGCCTGGTGCTGATGGAGAACGCCGCGATCGGCGTCGTCGAGGCGATCGGCGAGGTCTACCCGCGCGCCGCCTCCGTCGCCGTCTTCTGCGGCCCGGGCAACAACGGCGGCGACGGCCTAGCCGTGGCGCGCCATCTGGCGGTGCGCGGCTACCAAGTCGAGACCGTGCTGGCGGCCGGCGGCCGGGCGCTCGCCGGCGACGCGGCGGTGCAGCTCGGCATCGTCCGCGCCCTCGAGCTGCCGCTCGTGGAGCTTGCCCCGGACGGCGCCCTCGCCCCGCATCTCGCCGCCGCTGCCGCAGCCGACCTCGTCGTCGACGCCCTCTTCGGCACCGGCCTGGCGCGGCCTCTCGAAGGGCACTTCGCGGCGCTCGTCGCGGCCCTCAACGAGCTGCCGCGGCCGCGGGTGGCCGTGGACCTGCCGAGCGGTCTCGCGGGGAGCCGCGCCGAAGCCTGGGAGCCGCACCTGCGCGCCGACCTGACGGTGACCTTCGCCGCCCCCAAGGTGGCGCACGTCCTGCCGCCGGCGGCGGACTCGGTGGGGGAGCTGGTGGTGACCGACCTCGGCATCCCGCCCTGGCTGGTCGAGGCGGCGCCCGGCACGCTCCACCTGCTGACCGAGGAGGAGGCCGCCGCCCTCCTGCCGCCACGCCCCGCCGGCGCGCACAAGGGGGACTGCGGCCACGCGCTGCTGGTCGCCGGCTCGCGGGGGAAAGCCGGTGCCGCGGTCCTGGCCGCGCGCGGCGCCGTGCGGGGCGGGGCGGGCTTGGTAACGGTCGCGGTGCCGGAGCCGATCCTCCCGACCGTCGCCGCAGGCTCGGCCGAGTCGATGACGGTGCCGCTGCCGGCGACTGCCGCAGGCACCCTCGCCGGCGCCGCGGTCGAGCGGGTGCACGCGGCAACTGCGGGGAAGGGGGCGCTCGCCCTGGGGCCCGGGCTCGGCACCGACGCCGAGACGGCCGAGGCGGTGCGCCGTCTCGTGCGCGAGTCGCCGGTGCCCGTGGTGGTCGACGCCGACGGCCTGAACGCCTTCGCCGGGCGCGCCGGGGAGCTCGCGGAGCGCGCGAGCCCGGCCATCCTCACCCCGCATCCCGGGGAGGCCGGTCGCCTCCTCGGGCTCACCGCCGCCGAGGTTCAGGCCGACCGCGTGGTGGCGGCGGAGCGGCTGGCGCGCGAGACCGGCGCAGTCGTCCTTCTCAAGGGGCGGCGGACCCTGGTGGCGAGCCCCGACGGCGAGGTCTGGGTCAACCCGACTGGCAACCCCGGGATGGCCACCGGCGGCACCGGCGACGTGCTCACCGGCCTCCTCGCCGCCCTGCTGGCCCAGGGGCTCGATCCCTTCGCCGCGGCCCTCGCCGGCGCCTACGTCCACGGCTTGGCCGGGGACCTCGCCGCCGAGCGGCAGGGGACGCGCGGGCTCTCGGCCGGCGACTTGGCCGAGGAGCTGCCGTCCGCCTTCCGCCATCTGGCCCGCGTCGCCTCCGGCCCGTCGTGAGACGCTGGCGCACCGTGTCGGAGGAGGAGACCCGGAGGGTGGGGGAGGCGCTCGCCGCCGAGCTGGCGCCGGACGGTACGCTCCTCCTGGCCGGCGACCTGGGGAGCGGCAAGACGGTGCTGGCGCAGGGGGTGGCGCGCGGGCTGGGGATCGCGCCGCGGGAGGTCGCCTCGCCGACCTTCACGCTGATCCGCGAGCACGCCGGCCCCGGCGGGGCGCGCCTCGTGCACGTCGATCTCTACCGCCTGGAGCCGGCCGAGGCGGCGGGGCTTGGGCTGGAGGAGCTGCTGGCCGGCCCCGGGGTCAAGGTGGTGGAGTGGCCGGAGCGGCTCCCCTGGCCGGTCGCCGGGGCGTGGCGGCTGCGGTTGGCGCGCGGGGAGGACGAGGGCGAGCGGGTGATCGAGGAGGAACTCACATGATCGCAAGGAGGATTCGATGAAGATCCAGAAGGTGGGCGTCCTGGGCAGCGGGCTGATGGGCTCCGGGATCGCCGAGGTCTGCGCCCGGGCGGGCTACCCGACCGTGGTGCGGGAGGTGAATGAGGAGCTGCTGGAGAAGGGGATGGGGCGGATCCGCGGCTCGCTCGACAAGGCGGTCGAGAAGGGGAAGCTGGAGGCCGCCCAGCGCGACGAGGCGGCGGCGCGGCTGAGCGGCACGGTCGACCTCGCCGCCTTCGAGGACTGCGATCTGGTCGTCGAGGCGATCGTCGAGAACCCCGAGGAGAAGCGGCAGACCTTCGCCGCTCTCGACACGGCGGTCAAGCCCGAGGCGATCTTCGCCAGCAACACGTCGTCGCTGACCATCACCCAGCTCGCCATGTCCACCAAGCGCCCGGACCGCTTCGTCGGGCTCCACTTCTTCAACCCGGTGCCGGTGATGAAGCTGGTCGAGGTGGTGCGCACCCTCGCCACCTCGGACGACACCTTCCAGTCGGCCTTCGCCTTCGTCAAGACGCTCGGCAAGGAGCCGGTGGCGGCGCGCGACAACTCCGGCTTCATCGTCAACCGCCTCCTCGTCCCCTACATCCTCGACGCCATCCGCGCCTACGAGGAGGGGGTGGGGTCGCTCGAGGACATCGACAAGGCGATGCAGCTCGGCTGCGGCTACCCGATGGGGCCCTTCGCCCTGCTCGACTTCGTCGGCCTCGACACCACCTACTACATCGCCAACATCATGTTCGAGGAGTACCGCGAGAAGCGTTTCGCCCCGCCGCCGCTGCTCAAGCAGATGGTCCTCGCCGGCCGCCTGGGGCGGAAGAGCGGCAGGGGGTTCTACGACTACTCCAAGAAGTAGGGGCGTCTGGCCGGGGCCTTGCAGGGATGCTGCTACACTAAATGCCTTCCGGCCCCAGCGCCCCTGAGATTGTCCGACCCACGATGAGCCAAGTCACCGTCGCCGAAGAGGGGTTGGATTCCCTCTTCGGCACGCACGACGACAACCTGCGGCGGATCGAGCGCACCTTCGGCGTCGAGGTCGCGGCGCGGGGCAACGAGCTCCAGGTCTCGGGCGACCCCGAGGCGGTGGCGACGGTCGAGCGCCTCTTCCAGCAGCTCTCCGGCCTGATCGAGCGCGGCTACCGCTTCAAGCCCGGCGAGGTGCAGACGGCGATCCGCGTCGCCGCCGAGTCGCCCCAGTCCTCGCTCGCCGAGTTCTTCCAGCCGGAGGGGATGCTGGCCTCCGTCCGCCGCCTGGTCTCGCCGCGCAACCTGAAGCAGCAGCTCTACCTGCAGTCGATGATCGACCACGACATCGTCATCTCGATCGGTCCCGCGGGGACCGGTAAGACCTTCCTGGCGGTGGCGATGGCGGCGGCGGCGCTGCTCGAAAAACGCGTGCGGCGGATCATCCTGGCACGGCCGGCGGTCGAGGCGGGCGAGAAGCTCGGCTTCCTGCCCGGCGACCTGGAGGAGAAGGTCAACCCCTACCTCCGCCCGCTCCACGACGCCCTGCACGACATCATCGGCTACGAGAAGGTGGGCAAGATGCTCGAGCGGGGCATCATCGAGATCGCCCCCATTGCCTTCATGCGCGGGCGGACGCTCAACGACAGCTTCGTCATCCTCGACGAGGCCCAGAACACCACCAGCGAGCAGATGAAGATGTTCCTGACCCGCATCGGCTTCAACTCCAAGGCGGTGGTCAACGGCGACATCACCCAGGTCGACCTGCCGCAGGGCCGGATGTCCGGGCTGCGCGAGGCGCGGGACGTGCTCTCGGGGGTCGAGGGGATCAAGTTCTTCTATTTCGACCAGCGCGACGTGGTGCGCCACGCGCTGGTGCAGAAGATCGTCAGCGCCTACGACCAGTTCGAGCAGCGCAAAGAGAAGCGCGAGGGCGAGCGGGTGCCCGAGCGCGCCGCGCAGCCGGTCGCCTGAGCGGCGCGGCCACCCCATGCCCAAGCCGAAGCCGCGCCCCGCCCCCTTCGA
Source organism: Thermoanaerobaculia bacterium (assembly GCA_035536455.1). Taxonomy (GTDB): domain Bacteria; phylum Acidobacteriota; class Thermoanaerobaculia; order Multivoradales; family UBA5704; genus DASUNQ01. The sequence goes on from DATLOC010000049.1 coordinate 29,946, forward strand.
CCCGGACGCCAGCGGCGCCTACCTGCTGATGCGCCCGCCGCTCGGCCGCCGCGTCGCCGACCTCGCGGGCGGGCTCTGGCAGCGGGCGCTGGAGGCGCCGGCGCTGTGGACGGTGCTCTTCCTCCTGGCGGGCGGCTGGGCCCTCCTGCCGGCGGGGTTCCTGACCGCGCCCAAGGTGGCGGCGGGGGCGATCGCGCCGCGCGACTACGTCGCCAGCCGCGACCTCCTCCTGCCCGACGAGGCGACGACGCGCGAGAAGCAGGAGCGGGCGCGGCAGGCGGTGCTGCCGGTCTACGACCTCGACCTGGCGGTGGCGCGCGAGCGCGGCCTGCAGATCGAGCGCCTCTTCACCCGCGGCCGGGGCCTGCTGGCGCGGGCCGGAGAGGAGGCGGCGGGGCGCGCCTCGGCGCTGGCCGAGCTGCAGCGCGAGCTGCGCGAGGGCACGCCGCCCGCCGTCGCCGGCCTCGAGGTCGGCGACGAGCCGCTCGCCCTCCTCGCCGCCAAAGGCTTCCGGCGGCCGCTGGAGGAGCGCCTGACCGGCCTCTTCACCAAGGCCCAGCGGCGCGGCATCGCCGCCAACAAGGGGCTGCTCCTGGAGCACCGCCTGCGCGGCGTCACCCTGCGCAACCCTGAGACCGGCGCGGGGCAGAAGCATTTCGACCTCTTCGACCACCTGGGCTACCCCGACGAGACCCGCGCCTTCCTCGAGGACGACCTGCGCGACTGGCCGGACCTCACTCGGCGGGAGCGGGGGATCATCGTCGACCTCGCGCTCGCCAACCTGAAGCCCAACCTCGACTTCAACCACAGCGAGTCCCTGGCGCGGCAGGAGGCGGCGGTGGCGGCGGTGGCGCCGGTCTTCACCCAGGTGCGGAAGGGGCAGGTCATCGCCCGCACCGGCGACCAGGTGACGCCGGCCCAGGCGCGGGCGATCGCGCAGCTCGTCGGCGACCGCCGGGCGCGCCAGTTCGTCCCCACCCTCCTCGGCACCCTCCTCCTCCTCGCCCTGGCCGCCGGCGCGGTCTGGCTCGGCCTGCGCCACGAGCGGCTGCCGCACCACGACCGGCCGCGGCTCTTCGGCGAGGCGCTGCTGCTCCTCCTCGTCGCCATCCTCGGCACCAAGCTCCACCTGGTGCTGGCGGGGGCGCTGGCGCGCTCCTTCGACGCCCCGCCGCTCGACTCGCTGCGCAGCTACACCTACGCCGTCCCCTTCGCCGCCACCGCGCTCCTGGCCGCCCTCCTCTTCGGCCGCCAGGCGGCGCTGGTCATCGGCCTGGTCTACGCCGCCCTCGCCGGGCGTCTGGCCGAGGCCGAGCCCTGGCTCGTCTTCTACGCCCTCGGCGGCTCGCTCGCTGCGGTCTACGCCGTCGAGCGCCACCAGTTCAAGCACCGCGCGGCGCTGCTGCGGGTGGGGCTCTGGGTGGGCCTCGCCAACGTGGCGATGGTGCTGATCCTCTACGGCTTCTCGGGCGGCGCCGAGCGCGGCCTCCTGCACGCCGTCTTCGACCTGCTGATGGGCTTCGGCGGCGGGATCCTCGTGGCGGCGGTTGCGAGCTTCGCGCTGCCGGCGCTCGAAGGGGCGCTCGGCATCACCACCGACATCAAGCTCGTCGAGCTGTCGAACACCAACCTGCCGCTCCTCCGCCGGCTGGCCTTCGAGGCGCCGGGCACCTTCCAGCACTCGCTGATGGTGGCGAATCTGGCCAAGGAGGGGTGCGAGGCAATCGGCGCCGACGCCGTCCTCGCCTACGCCGGCGCCCTCTACCACGACGTCGGCAAGGTCTTCCGCCCCGACTACTTCATCGAGAACCAGCGTCCGGGCCAGAACCCGCACGACAAGCTGGCGCCGTCGATGAGCGCCTTCATCCTCGTCTCCCACGTCAAGGACGGCGTCGCCCTGGCGCGCCAGCACAAGCTGCCGCAGCTCCTCGTCGACGCCATCGAGCAGCACCACGGCACCCGGCTCATCAAGTACTTCTACAACCGAGCGCAGGAGCTGGCCGGCCCCGAGAGCGGCGAGGTGACCATGGAGGCCTACCGCTACCCCGGCCCGCGGCCGCAGGGGCGGGAGATGGGGGTGCTGATGCTGGCCGACGCCGTCGAGGCGGCGAGCCGCACCCTCGCCGAGCCCACGACGGCCAAGCTCCGCGCCCTCATCCGCACCCTCCTCGACGACTGCCTCGACGACCGCCAGCTCGACGAGACCGCGCTCACCCTGGCCGACCTGACGCGGGTCGCCGAGGCCTTCGAGCGGGTGCTCTCCACCATCTTCCACCAGCGCATCGACTACCCCGGCTTCGACTTCAACGCGCGGGTGCCCAGGCGGCCGGTGCCGGCCGCGCGCGCCTCTTGAGCGGCGCGCGCGCGGCGACCGCGCCGGCCCGCCGCGAGGTGGCCTGCCAGAACCCCAACCGCTACCCCGAGGCCGCGGCCCGGCGGCTGCGGCCCTGGCTGGAGCGGCTGGTCGGGACGCTGGCGCCGGAGGCCGGGAGCTTCGCCGTCCGCTTCGCCGGCGACGCCCTGCTGCGCCGCGTCAACCGCGACTACCGCGGCAAGGACCGCGCGACCGACGTCCTCTCCTTCCCCGGCGAGCGCGGCCCCGAGGGGTGGCACCTCGGCGACGTCCTGGTCTCGGTGCCGGCGGCGCGCCGGCAGGCGGCGGCGGCCGGCTACCCGGTCGAGCGCGAGCTGCGGCTCCTCCTGCTCCACGGCGTCCTCCACTGTCTGGGCCACGACCACGAGACCGACGGCGGCGCGATGGAACGTCTCGAACGGCGCCTCCGCCGCACCTGGGTGGCGGATGCCTGAGGTTGGGATCTCGCCGCTGGTCTGGGGGGCGATACTGCTGCTGCCGCTGGCGGTGCTCCTGGCCGTCATCTCCGCCCTCCTCGAGCGCAGCGGCCCGATCCGGCTCCGCCACTGGGTCGAGGGGGCGGGCGGCCCACTGCGCAAGCTCTACGAGCAAGCGCCCCGCTTCGCCGCCTTCCGGGTCCTCCTCTCCCTGGCCGCGCGCCTCCTGCCGCTCCTGCTCTTCGTTCTGCTGGCGCGCCTTCTCGCCGTGCTCGGCGTCCGCGGCGCGCTCCTCTGGGCGTTCGCCGGCACGGCGCTCGTCGTCCTGGTCAGCGAGGCCACCAACCGCGGGCTGGTGGGGCGCGACCCCGAAGGCGCGCTGCGCCGCCTGACCCGCGTCTACCGCGTCCTCAACCTGCTGCTCGGGCCGCTCACCCTGCTCATCGCGCCGTTCCTGCCGGGCGTCCCCGAGCGGCGGGAGGGCGAGGAGGAGGAGGAGGCCACCGACGAGGAGATCGAGGCCTTCATCGACGTCGGCACGCGCGAGGGGATCCTGGAGCCGGAGGAGGGGGACCTGGTCTGGAGCATCGTCGGCTTCGGCGACACCCAGGTGCGCAGCGTCATGACGCCGCGGGTGGACATGGTGGTGGCGCCGGCCAATACCTCGCTCGACGACCTCGCCGAGCGCTTCATCGAGTCCGGGCACTCGCGCCTGCCGATCTACGAGGAGTCGATCGACCGCATCGCCGGCATCCTCCACATCCGCGACGTGCTGCGCGCCCTGCGCAGCGCCGAGCGGCCGCCGGTCACCGAGCTGTTGAAGCCGCCCTTCTTTATCCCCGAGACCAAGCCCCTGGGCGAGCTGCTGAAGGAGCTGCAAGCCCGCTTCCAGCAGCTCGCCATCGTGGTGGACGAGTACGGCGGCACCGCCGGCATGGTGACGGTCGAAGACCTCCTCGAGGAGATCGTCGGCGAGATCATGGACGAGCACGAGGCGCTGGTGGCAGAGCTCGTGCCGCTCGAGGACGGCTCGTACCGGGTGGACGGCCGGGCCCACCTTGAGCTCCTCGAGGACCTCTTCCACGTCGACGTCGACGAGCAGGACGTCGAGACCGTGGCCGGGCTGATCTACGGCGTGCTGGGGCGGGTGCCGGAGCCCGGCGACGCGGTCGAGGCCCTGGGGCTCCGCTTCATCGTCGAGGAGGTGGCCGACCGCCGCATCCAGTCGGTGCGGGTCGAGCGGATCGACAAGCGCGAGGAGGACGAGGAGACGGCATGAAGGCCGGGACGGTGGCCTTGGTCGGGCGCCCCAACGCCGGCAAGTCCACACTGATGAACCGCCTCCTCGCCGAGAAGGTGGCGATCGTCTCCGACAAGCCGCAGACGACGCGCCACCGCCTGGTCGGCATCCTCACCGAGCCGCGCGGCCAGATGGTCTGCTACGACACCCCCGGCATCCACAAGCCGCTCCACCGCTTGAACCGCCAGATGCTGCGGCACGCCATGGCCGCCCTCAACGACGCCGACGTCGTCTGCCTCCTCGTCGACGCCGGCGAGCGCTTCGGCGCGGGCGACGCCTACATGCTGGAGCAGGTGGCGAAGGCGGAGCGGCCGAAGGTCCTGGCCCTCAACAAGATCGACCGCGTGCGCAAGCCGGATCTGCTGCCGCTCCTAGGCCGCTACGGCGAGAGCGGCTTGTTCACCGAGCTGGTGCCGATCTCGGCCCTGACCGGCGATGGTACCGACCGCCTCCTCGACGTCCTCTGGGGGTTGTTGCCCGAGGGCGCGCCGCTCTACGACCCGGAGCTGCTGACCATCCACCCCGAGCGCTTTCTGGCCGCCGAGCGCATCCGCGAGAAGGTCCTCGAGCGCACCCGCGACGAGCTGCCCTTCGCGACGGCCGTCCAGATCGACCGCTGGGAGGAGGAGGAGGGGGCGCCGGGGCTGGTCAAGATCTTCGCCTCGATCCTGGTCGACCGCCCGGGGCAGAAGAAGATCCTGGTAGGGAAGGCGGGGAGCGCGATCAAGGACATCGGCACGGCCGCGCGCCTCGATCTGGAGGAGTTCCTGGAGAAGCGCGTCTACCTCGACCTCCACGTCCGGCTTGAGCCTGGGTGGAGAGAAGACCGAGGGGTGCTGGCGGCGCTCGACCGGGACGTGGACATCGACTCCGGCGAAGATCGTTAATCTCAGTGGCAGAACCATCGGAGGGCCTCGAAGTGCTCACCAAGCTCACTTTCATGGCGCTCATCGTCGTCGCCGTCACGGCTTGTGCCACGGCACCCGTGCCAGCGGATTGGCAGGACGTCGAGGTCATCGAACGGAACAAGGAAGGCGAAGATCACCTCGCCCTGCCGACCTCGCTGCCGGGCTGCGAGCACCTGGGGATGACGCGCGTTTCCATTCCGGAGGGCGTTGCCGGCGTGCCTCCGGACATCCTGGACACGCTCAAGCAGAAGGCCGCTAGGATGGGCGGCAACACCCTGGTCCTTCTCCCGGGGAAGCACGTCATGGCGGGCACCCTCCGGGGGGGCGTCTTCCGCTGCGCGGAAGGCGCCCCCGGCCCGGCGTAGCACGTCGCGTCCGTTCGCAATGGCGCAGGAGAGACTTGCGGCCCTCCGCCAACTCCTAGATGATGCGCAGGTGTATCGCGCCCGGCGGCCGGGCGTCTCTCTTGGAGGAGCGCAATGGAACCAAGCGTGGCGAGTCGTGGCAAGGAAAAGACGATCGCGGGCATCCTGGGGATCCTGCTCGGGGGGCTCGGCGTCCATCACTTCTATCTCGGATCGACGACGGCGGGCGTGATCGAGCTGGTCGCCACCATCTGCACCTGCGGGCTCGCGGGGCTGGTGGGGATCGTCGAGGGCGTGCTTCTGCTGGTGATGAACGACGAGGAGTTCAACGCCCGTTACAACCGGCGCACGCCGGAGGGGATGGAGTTCGTCTTCACCAAGCCGAAGACGTACACCCCGCCGCCGCCCCGCGTCTGAGACGCGCCTCCGACCCGGCCTTCGAGCGCGGCGGGATGGGAGTACCATCCCGCCGTGCGCATCCTTTCCGCCGAGGCACTCCTCCTCGACGTCTTCGACCTCCACGACGACGACCGCATCGTCACCTTCCTGACCCGCGAGCAGGGCAAGAAGCGCGGCGTCGCCAAGGGGGCGCGGCGCAAGCACAGCCGCTTCGCCGGGCAGCTCCAGCCGCTGGCGCGGGCGCGGGTGAGCTGGTTCGAGAAGGAGGGGCGGGACCTGGCGCGGATCTCGGCGGTCGAGCTGGTGCGGCCGGCCCACCGCCTGCAGGAGGACCTCGAGGGGATCCTCCTCGGCAGCTACCTCGTCGACCACCTGCTGGAGTTCGCGCAGGAGGACGAGGCGAGCGACGCCCTCTTCCGCCTCCTCGACTCGACGCTCGAGGCGCTGCTCGCCGGGGTGGACCGCGACCTCGCGGCGCGATATTTTGAGAGCTGGACCTTGCGCCTGGCGGGCATCTTCCCGCCGCCGCGCGCCTGCCCGCTCTGCAGCGGCCCGTTCGGCGCCGGCGAGCGGGCCGCGGTCCTCCCGGCCAAGGGCGACACGCTGATCTGCCCGGAGTGCGGTGGGGCGGGCGGCGGCCTGTGGATCGCCGGGGAGACGCTGGAGCTCCTCCTGCGCATCGGGCGCGAGACGCTGCCGCGGCTGGCCGCGACGCCGCCGTCGCCCGGGGCGCTGCGGCAGGTCGAGGAGCTCTGCGCGCGGGTGCGCCGCCACTTCCTCCAACGCGAGCTGCGCAGCTACGAGGTCATCCAGCAGACCCGGAGCCGGCTCTAGGGACCGACATGCAAAGCCTCCAGGAGCTGATCCTCAGCCTCTCCACCTTCTGGTCCGACCAGGGGTGCGTGCTGCAGCAGCCGCTCGACCTCGAGGTCGGCGCCGGCACCATGCACCCGGACACCTTCCTGCGCGTCCTCGGCCCCGAGCCCTGGCGCGTCGCCTACGTCCAGCCCTCGCGCCGCCCGGCCGACGGCCGCTACGGCGAGAACCCCTTCCGGCTCGGCAAGCACCACCAGTTCCAGGTGATCCTCAAGCCCTCGCCCAAGGACGTGCAGCGGGTCTACGTGCAGAGCCTGGAGGCGATGGGGCTCGATCTCGCGGTCCACGACCTCCGCTTCGAGGAGGACAACTGGGAGGCGCCGACGCTCGGCGCCTGGGGGGTGGGCTGGCAGGTGATGCTCGACGGCATGGAGATCACCCAGTTCACCTACTTCCAGCAGGCCGGCGGCATGGACCTCGCGCCGATCAGCTGCGAGATCACCTACGGCCTCGAGCGGATCACCATGTTCCTGGGGCTCTCGCGCAGCATCTACGACATCGAGTGGGTGCCCGGCGGCCCGCGCTACGGCGAGGTGCGGCAGCAGGAGGAGCGGGAGCTCTCCCGCTACTACTTCGAGGTCGCCGACGTGCCCTTCCTGCAGCAGCAGCTCGACGGCTTCGAGCGCGAGGCGAAGCGGTGCCTCGAGGCCAAGCTGGTGCTGCCGGCCTACGAGTGCGCCTTGAAGTGCTCGCACCTCTTCAACGTCCTCGACGCGCGCGGCGCGGTGTCGGTGACCGAGCGGGTGGCGCTGATGAAGCGCGTGCGCGACCTGGCGGTCGGCTGCGCGCGCGCCTACGTGGCGGCGCGCGAAGAGCTGGGGTGGCCGCTCCTCGCGGCGGCGCCGGCGGAGGAGGCCACTCGTGTCGCCGGCTGAGGCGCGCGGCGAGTACCTCCTCGAGGTGCGCAGCGAGGAGATCCCGGCGCGCATGCTGCCGGGGGCCACGCGCGAGCTCGCGACCCGCCTCTTCGAGGAGCTGATGGCTCGCGGGCTCGGACCGCGCGAGGTGGACACCGGCTACACGCCGAGGCGGCTGGTGCTCGTGCTGTCGGGCCTGCCGGAGAAGGAGCCGGACCGCGACGAGCAGGTGATGGGCCCGCCGGCGCGCGCCGGCTACGGCCCGGACGGCGCGCCCACCCAGGCGCTCCTCGGCTTCGCCCGCCGCTGCGGCGTCGAGCCCGAGGCGCTGGCGCGGGTGCAGACCGAGAAGGGGGAGTACCTCGCGGCGACGAAGCGGACGGCGGGGCGGGCGACGGCGGAGGTCCTCGCGGAGCTCGTGCCGCGGATCCTCGGCGCCCTCTCCTGGCCGAAGACGATGCGCTGGGGGAGCGGTGAAGGGCCGTGGGTGCGGCCGGTGCACGGCATCGTCTCGCTCTTCGACGGGCGGCGGGTGCCGTTCACCTTCTTCGGCGTCGAGACCGGCGACACGACGGTGGGACACCCGATGCTTTCGCCGCAGGAGTTCCAGGTGAGGAACGCCGGCCACTACCGGGAGGAGCTGGCGGCGCGCCGGCTGGAGGTGCGGCCGGGGGTCCGGAAGACGGCGCTGCTCGAAGGCATGCGGGAGCGGGCCGCGGCGGTCGGCGGCACGCTGGTGGACGACCCCGCCCTCCTCGACAAGCTGGCGGCCCTCTGCGAGGTGCCCGGCATGCTCGAGGGCCAGTTCGATCCCTCCTACCTGGAGCTGCCGCGCGAGGTGCTGGCGACCAGCCTCCGCGACCATCAGAGCGCCCTGACCGTGGCCGACCCACAGGGGAAGCTCCTGCCGTACTTCCTGACCGTCATGGACCGCCCCGACGACCCGGCGGGGTTGGTGCGGGCCGGCAACGAGTGGGTGGTGGCGGCGCGCCTGGCCGACGCCCGCTTCTTCTACGCCGAGGACCGCAAGCGCCCGCTCGCCGCGCGCGCCGGGCAGCTCGCGCACCTCGGCTTCCACGAGGCGCTCGGGAGCTACGCCGCGAAGGCCGACCGGATCGAGGCGCTCGCCGGCTGGATCGCGCGGCGGCTCGGCTGGGAGGAGGAGGCCGAGGCGGCCGCGGAGGCGGCGCGGCTCCTCAAGCTTGATCTGACGACCGACATGGTCAAGGAGTTCACCTCGCTCCAGGGGGTGATGGGCGGCATCTACCTGCGCGAGCAGGGCGCGGACGAGGCGGTCTGGCAGGCGGTCTACGACCAGTACCTGCCGGCCTCGACCGAGGACCCGATCCCGCGCGGCCGGGTGGGGCGGGTGGCGGGGCTCGCCGACCGGCTGGACACCCTGGTCGGCTTCTTCGGCCTCGGGCTGGTGCCCACCGGCAGCCGCGACCCGTTCGGGCTGCGGCGGGCGGCCCAGGGCGTGGTGCGGATCGCCCTCGAAGGGGAGGTCGCGCTCGACCTCGACGCGGCGGCGGCGGAGGCGGTCGAGCTCTACGGCGCCAAGCTGAAGCGGGCGGTCGGGCCGATCCTCGCCGACCTGCGGCCGTTCCTCGCCGACCGCGTGCGGTATCTCCTGGGGCTCGCCGGCTACGCCTACGACGAGATCGAGGCGGCGCTGGCGGTGGGGTGGAGCGAGCTGCCCGACCTGCGGGCGCGCGTGGACGCCGTGCACAAGGCGCGCGAGGAGGAGGGGTTCCTGACGGTGGCGCTGGCGGCGAAGCGGATCGCCAACATCCTGCGCGGCGTCGAGGAGGAGCTGCCGCTCGACGATGCGCTCCTCGTCGAGCCCGCCGAGCAGGACCTGTACGCCGCCTACGAGGCCCTGGCGGCCGAGGTCGAAGCCGGGAGCGCCCGCCGCGACCACGAAGGCGTGCTCCGGCAGGTGGCGCACCTGGCGCCGGTCCTCGACCGCTTCTTCGTCGAAGTCCTCGTCATGGCCCCCGACGAGGCCCTCCGCCGCAACCGCCTGGCCCTCCTCCAACACCTCCAGCGCGCCATCTCCCGGACGGCGAAGCTGACGGAGGTGGTGGTGGAGAAGGGGTGATCGGAAAGGAGGTCTTCTCTAGGAGACCTTTTCGAGCCGCTCCACCCGAGCTTGCAGGGACAGGAGGGTTTCCTCAAGGGCGCACAGGCGGCGGTCTAACTCCGTATACGAGAGCCGGATCATCGATCGCACCTCGGTGAACTCCTCCGCGACCTCTCGCCGGAATTGCTGCATCTCGGCATGCACGCCGCCCACGCCTTCGGCGACTAGTTGCACGTCGGCTCGCAGACCCTCCGCCACAACCTCGAAATGGCGCCGGTTTTCCTCGACGACGACCTCGAAATGGCGGCGATTGTCCTCGACCACGGCCGCGAAGTGGCCTCGGTTCTCCTCGACGACGACCTCGAGACGGTGCCGGGTCTCCTCCGCGACCACGTCGAAATGGCGCCGGGTCTCCGCCAGCTCGCGTGAGAGCCGCTCGACGGCTTCGGGTTCCATGAGAGATGTGAGTCTATGACCACGGGTGGCCTCGGGCAAAACCGGCGAGCCTCCGTCCTCTCTGCGGCCGGGCGCCGGCGTGAGCGGCGGAGTGTAGGATGCCGGCTTCGGAGGAGCGATCTTGAAGACCAAGCACGTCTACGCGTTCGGCGCCGGGCTCACGGAAGGGGACGGCAGCCAGAAAGACCTTCTCGGAGGCAAAGGGGCGGGGCTCGCCGAGATGGCGCGGCTGGGGATCCCGGTGCCGCCGGGCTTCACCATCACGACCGAGGTCTGCGGCTACTACCAGGAGCACGGCGGCACTTACCCCGCGAGCCTGGAGGCGGAGGTCGAGGAGCACCTGCGGCGGGTCGAGGAGGCGGTGGGGCAGCGCTTCGGCGACCCCGCGAACCCGCTCCTCGTCTCGGTCCGCTCCGGGGCGGCGCGCTCGATGCCCGGGATGATGGACACCATCCTCAACCTCGGGCTCAACGAGGCGATCGTCGCGGCCCGTGTCGCCGCCGGCGAGGACGAGCGCTTCATCCTCGACCTCTACCGGCGCCTCCTCTCGATGTACGGCGACGTGGTGCTCGACGTGCCCCACAAGGCCTTCGAGGAGGTGCTCAGCGCCGCCCGCGCCGCGGCCGGCGTCTCGACTGACGCCGAGCTGCCGGCCGAGGCGCTACGCCGCGTCGTCGCCGCCTTCGCCGAGCAGATCGCGGCGCACGGCAAGCGCTTCCCGCAGGAGCCGCGCGAGCAGCTCTGGGGTGCGATCGGCGCCGTCTTCGAGAGCTGGAACGGCTACCGGGCGCGAGAGTACCGGCGCCTGGAGGGGATCTCCGACAAGCTCGGCACGGCCGTCAACGTGCAGACGATGGTCTTCGGCAACCGCGGCGCCGACTGCGCCACCGGCGTCGCCTTCACCCGCAACCCGGCCACCGGCGAGCGGCGCGTCTTCGGCGAGTACCTGGTCAACGCGCAGGGCGAGGACGTGGTGGCCGGCATCCGCACCCCCCACCCGATCACCGACGAGGACGGCACCGGCGGTCTCGCCGCCGACTTCCCGCAGGCGCACGCCGAGCTGGAAGCGGTCTGCCGCCAGCTCGAGCGCCATTTCCGCGACATGCAGGACGTCGAGTTCACGATCCAGCACGACCGCCTCTACATGCTGCAGACGCGCACCGGCAAGCGCACCGGCCGCGCGGCGGTGCGGATCGCGGTCGAGATGGTCGCCGAGGGGCTGATCGAGCGGCGCGAGGCGATGGACCGGGTCGAGCCGCAGCACCTGGAGCAGCTGCTGGCGCCGGAGTTCGATCCGGCGGAAAAGGAATTGGCGGTCAAAGCCGGGCGGCTCCTCGCCAAGGGCCTGCCGGCCGGCCCCGGCGCCGCCTCGGGGCGGATCGTCCTGACCGCCGAGCGCGCCGCCGAGCTGGCCGCCTCGGGCCCGGTCCTCTTGGTACGCGCCGAGACCTCGCCCGAGGACATCGTCGGCATGCACGCCGCGGTCGGCATCCTCACCTCGCGCGGCGGCATGACCTCGCACGCCGCCGTCGTGGCGCGCGGCCTCGGCAAGCCCTGCATCGTCGGCGCCGGCGCGCTCGAGGTGGACGACGAGGAAGGGACCGTGCGGGTGGGCGAGAAGGTCTTCCGCGAGGGGGACCAGCTCTCGATCGACGGCTCGACCGGCGAGGTGCTGGCGGGGCCGCTCGCCGCCCATCCGTCGGAGGCGCTGCGCGCCCTCCTCGAGGGCTCGCAGGTCTCGCCCGCCGCCGCGGCCTTCGCCCAGCTCCTCGCCTGGGCCGACGGCGAGCGGCGCATGCGGGTGCGCGCCAACGCCGACACGCCGCACGACGCGCGGGTGGCGCGCGCCCTTGGCGCCGAGGGGATCGGCCTCTGCCGCACCGAGCACATGTTCTTCGAGGAGGACCGCCTGCCCTGGGTGCGGCGGCTGATCCTGGCGCGCGCCGCCGAGGACCGCGGCGCCGCCCTCGCCCACCTGCTGCCGGTGCAGCAGAAGGACTTCGAGGGGATCTTCGCCGCCCTCGACGGCCTGCCGGTGACGGTGCGCCTGCTCGACCCGCCGCTCCACGAGTTCCTGCCCCACGGCGAGAAGGCGCTGGCGCAGCTTGCCGAGCAGATGGGGGTCGAGCCCGCCGAGGTCGAGGCCGCGGCGGCGGCCCTCGCCGAGGCCAACCCGATGCTCGGCCACCGCGGCTGCCGCCTCGGGCTCACCGCCCCCGAGATCTACGAGATGCAGGTCGAGGCGATCGTGCGCGGCGCCTGCGCCGCCCGCCGCGACGGGGTAGAGGCGCGGCCCGAGATCATGGTGCCGCTGGTCGGCACCGAGGAGGAGACGGCGCGCCTGCGGCGGCTGATCGACGCCACGATCGAGCGCGTCTTCGCCGAGGAAGGGATGGAGCTGGAGATCCTCGTCGGGACGATGATCGAGGTGCCGCGCGCCGCGCTCGTCGCCGACAAGATCGCCCGCCACGCCGAGTTCTTCTCCTTCGGCACCAACGACCTGACGCAGATGACCTACGGCTACTCGCGCGACGACGCCGGGCGCTTCCTGCCGGCCTACATCGAGCAAGGCGTGCTGCCTTTCGACCCCTTCGCCCGCCTCGACGAGGAGGGCGTGGGGCAGCTCGTGCGCCTGGCCTGCGAGCGCGGGCGGCAGGCGAAGCCGCACCTCCACCTCGGCGTCTGCGGCGAGCACGGCGGCGACCCGCACTCGGTCGACTTCTTCGAGCGCGTCGGGCTCGACTACGTCTCGTGCTCCCCCTACCGCGTGCCGATCGCCCGCTTCGCCGCCGCCAAGGCGCGACTGCGGCACGGCGCGGCGGGTGACGCCGCCGATCAGCCGGCGCCGGCATCGGAGCCGGCCCACGCGCCGCCGCAAGTGGCGCTGCCGGTGGCTTGAAGCCGGACCCGGAGAAGCGCCGGCGGCTCGCCGCCTTCTGGGACTCCTCCCGCGACTACTACGCGCAAGCCGCCGCCGCCAACCCGGAGGCCTCCCCCGAGCGGCAGCTCCTCCTCGGCTTCCTCCAGCCCGGCCAGCGGGTCCTCGACCTCGGCTGCGGCTCCTGCGAGAACGCCCTCTGGCTGCCGCCCGGCACCCGCTACGTCGGCTCGGACGTCGCGACCGCCGGGCTCGCCCTGGCGGTGGAGTGGGGGCGGCCCGGCATGCGCGTCCGCGGCGACGGCGAGCATCTCCCCTTCCGCGACGGCAGCTTCGACGCCGTGCTCTCAACCTACGCCCTAGAGCACTTCCACGACCCGGGGAGGACCCTGCTGGAGGCGGCGCGCGTCCTACGGCCGGGGGGCCTGCTCCTCCTAGTCGGCTCGGCCTGGGACCTCCCCTACGAGATGCCGCCCAGCCTCCCTCCGCACCGCCGCCTGGAAGTCGCGGCCCGCCGCCTAGGCCGCCAGCTCCGCTCCCTCCTAGACGGCCGCCACCGCTTCGACCTGGTCGAAAGCCCGCGCGTCCTGACCGAGGGCTACGTCCCCGACGCCGACGCGGTCCACGTAGCCCAGTCCTTCCTCCTAGCCCGCTTCCTCCGCGCCGCCGGCCTGGAAATCCTGGAGCACCGCACGCTGCCACACCGCCCCGATCCGAGCGGCCCGCGCCGCCTCCTCCGCGCCGCCCTCCGCACGGTCCCCCTCTGGCGCCGAGCCTGGGGCAACACCCTCCTAGTAGCGAGCCGCGGTCCCACTCTCCACGCCCCCCCCTACACGTTGTTGCCGCTGTAGGTCCGCGAGGGGGGAAAGCCCGCCGCCGGGCTGGGCGGGGGAGGGTCCGGCCGCAGGGCATAAGATCGCCGAGCATGCCGCGCATCCACATCCTCCCCGACCGCGTGGCAGCCCAGATCGCCGCCGGCGAGGTCGTGGAGCGCCCAGCCTCGGTCGTCAAGGAGCTGGTCGAAAACGCCCTCGACGCCGGCGCCACCGACGTACGCATCGAGCTCGAAGCCGGCGGCCGCCGCCGCATCGCCGTCGCCGACGACGGCACCGGCATGGGCCGCGACGACGCCCTCCTCGCCTTCGACCGCCACGCCACCAGCAAGATCGCCGGCTTCGCCGACCTCGAGCGGGTGGCGACCCTCGGCTTCCGCGGCGAAGCCCTCTGCGCCATCGCCGCTGTGGCGCGCGTCGAGCTCCTCACCGCCGAGGCGCCGGGAGACGGCCAGCGAGTGCGGATCGACGGCGGCCGCGTCCTCGCCGCCGAGCCCGCGCCGGCGCCGCGCGGCACCCGTATCGAGGTCGCGTCCCTCTTCTGGAACGTCCCGGCGCGCCGCAAGTTCCTCAAGAGCCCCGCGACCGAGCTCCGCCGCTGCCTCGAGGTCGTCCAGGGCTACGCCCTCGCGCGCCCCGACGTGCGCCTGCGCCTCGCGCACGACGGCCGGGAGCTGCTCGACGCCCTGCCCGCCGCCGACCCGCGCCCGCGCATCGCCGCCCTCTTCGGCGAAGACTTCGCGCGCCGCCTCGTCGAAATCCCATCGCCGGCGCTGGCCGCCACCGGCCCCCTCCACGAGGCCGTCACCGGCCTCGTCGGCACCCCCGAGACCGCCGGCGCCCGCCGCGCCTTCGTCTTCGTCAACCGGCGCCTCCTGCGCGACCGCGCCGTCCTCGCCGCCTTCTACCGCGCGGTGCGCGAGGAGTGGCGGAGCGACGAGTTCCCGGCGCTCTTCCTCTTCCTCGAGCTGCCGCCCGAGGAGGTGGACGTCAACGTCCATCCCCAGAAGTCGGAGGTGCGCTTCCGCGATCCCCGGCTCCTCGACCGCCTGCACTTCACCCTGCGCGCCGCCCTGGCGCGGGCGCGCGGCGAGGAGCCGGCGCCGCTGCGCGCGCCGCAGGGCGAGGCGCCGTCGATGCCGCCGGCCTGGCGCGGGCTGGGCGAGCGGCCGTACTCGACGGCGGAAGCGTGGGAGCGGCGGCTCGCCGGCGATCTCTCTGAGGGCGGCGCAGGGCGCCTCGCCACCGCCGCCTACGCGCCGCTCGACCGGCCGATGGTCCCGCTCTCCGGCCGCGGCGGCGAGCCGCGCCCCTTCCGCCTCCTCGGCCAGTACAAGGGGACCCTCATCCTCCTCGAGGGCCCCGACGGCCTTTACGTGATCGACCAGCACGTCGCCCACGAGCGCATCCTCTACGAGCGCCTCCGCCGCGCCCTGGCCGCCGAGTCTCCCGCCAGCCAGGCGCTCCTCCACCCGGCCCTCCTGGAGCTCGCCCCCGCCGAGCGCCTGCGCCTCCAGGAGCTGGCCTCCGAGCTGGAGGAGTGCGGCTTCGGCCTCGCGGTCCTCTCCGGAGACACGCTGGCCCTGACCGCCGTCCCGGCCCCGCTCTCGGCCGAGGAGGGGGAGGCGCTCCTCCGCACCCTCGCCGCCCACGAGGGCGCCGAGCACGCGGGCGACAACGGCGGCGGCGGCGCCGCACCCTTGCGCCGCCGCCTCGTCGAGACTCTCGCCGCGAGCCTCGCCTGCAAGGCGGCGGTCAAGATGCACCACCCCCTCGCCCCGGCCGAGATGGAGGCCCTCGTCGCCGAGCTCTTCGCCGCCGAGCAGCCCTACGCCTGCCCCCACGGCCGCCCCGTCGTCCTGCAGATGACCGATGCCGATCTCGAAAGGCGCTTTGGCCGGCGTTGAGGAGAGCCTCGGCTACCGCTTCCGCCGCCGCGAGCTGCTGGAGCGGGCGCTCACCCACCGCTCGCTCGCCAGCGAGCAGGGGAGCGAAGAGCACTGGGAGCGCATGGAGTTCCTGGGGGACGCGGTCCTCAAGCTCGTCACCGCCGAGCTGCTCTTCGAGCGCTACCCCGACGAGCGCGAGGGCGGCCTCACGAAGCGGCTCAACCACCTGGTCAGCGAGCCGGTCCTCGCCGGCTGGGCCGCTACGCTCGGGGTGAGCGAGGAGCTGAAGCTCGGGGTGGGGGAGGAGAGGGGCGGCGGGCGCGGCAAGGACTCGCTGCTGGCCGACTCGCTGGAAGCCCTCTTCGGCGCGATCTACCTCGACGGCGGCCTCAAGCCGGCCCGCGCCGCCGTCCGCCCGATGCTCGAGCGCGCCCTTGCCGCCGACGCCGAGGTCCTCCACTCCGATTCCAAGACCGCCCTGCAGGAGGTAACCCAGGCCCGCGGCTGGGACCTCCCCGACTACCGCCTGGTCGGCGAGACCGGCCCCGACCACGACAAGCGCTTCGCCGTCGAGTGCTGGGTAGCCGGCGAGTGCGCCGGCCGCGGCGAAGGATCGAGCAAAAAAGTGGCGCAGCAGCAGGCCGCGGCGGACGCGCTGCGGCGTTTGCAGCAGGCCGATGACCAATTGTCATCCCGAGCGTAGCGAGGGATCTGGGCGGGGGCGCGTCGGCCATCGCTCCAGCCCCCAGATTCCTCGCTGCGCTCGGAATGACAGGGCCCACCAACTAGGGGCGCCGAGAATCCTTTCTTCTTTCTGCGATGTCCCTGTCGAAGGCCAGGATCGGCGAGCAACCGCCACCGCAGCGCGCTCGCGGGTTAGGTAATCGGCGAAGTCTCGGCCGCCCCGCGGCCGATCCCTTCCTCGATCTGGCGGAGTTTCTTCTTGGCGCGACGGCGCCGCAACAGCCCGCCGAGAGACATCAGATCCACGGTCTTGGGGCGCACCACGAGCCTTCTGTCGGCATCGATCTCGAAGCTCAGCTGATGGCCTGGCCGCAGTCCGAGCCGGTCGCGGACCTCCTTGGGCAGGGTCACCTGGCCCTTGCTGGTGAGCGTGGTCGTCGGCATTTCTTAC
The DNA here is from genome assembly GCA_035536455.1 of Thermoanaerobaculia bacterium. GTDB lineage: Bacteria > Acidobacteriota > Thermoanaerobaculia > Multivoradales > UBA5704 > DASUNQ01. The sequence goes on from DATLOC010000049.1 coordinate 46,715, forward strand.
TCCACGACGATTCCTTACCAGAGTGTATACCTGGCGGGCGGCCGCGCCAGGCGGAGCCCAGCCAGGGCCGCCGACGTTGCTACAATCCGCGCCCTCATGGCCGCGACCGCGACTCGCCGATCCTGACTCCCGCTGCCTGCGAGGGGACCTCGACCCTTTTCGAGACCGACTACTTCGGCGACAAGGCCTACCTCGCCGATGTTGTCTACTCCGCACGGCCTCGCACCGCGATGGCGCCAGTGACTCGGTGGCTCGCTGGGATGTGCTGGAGTTTCTCGCCCGGGTTCTCGATCACCTCCCGGAGCCTCGCCAGCAGCTCGTGCGCCACCGTCGGGGCGGGGAACTGCCGAATCCGCGCCGCCAGGTCCTCGGACGTCGCCTGGAGCACCTCCGCCTGACTGGGCGCCCTACGGACATGCGCGCGGCGGCGTCGTGATCGTAATGGTGACGCTGGCCGATCCGATCGCCCGCTGGCTGTCGCGTGCCGTGAGGAAGATCTGCACGCTGATGGGCTGCCACGAGCTGCTGAATTGGGTCTCGTTCACGGTGGCATTTAGCGTGCCGCCCGCACCGATGACCGGACCGCCCACACGGTAGCGGCGCCAGGTGAGGTCGGCCTCGGGAATGGCCACGCCGTTCTGGTCCATCGCGCTCCCCTGCAACGCCAGCGTCACGCTGTACACCGGGAGGCTCGGAAACCCCGGCGTCGTACACCTCAGGAAGGCACCTGCATACGAGGCATTGTTTGCCGGATTGGCGATGATCACCGTTGGCGGAGGGCCGACCGGCGTCGGGTCGACGAACACCTCACGCGTATCAGTATCGCTGGTGCGCCCATTCGTACCCGTGAAGAGCAGCTGGCGCTGGCAGGGCGGGGTCGCGCAGATGGTGCTCGCGCCGACGACGATCGGGCCATGGCCGGTCGCGATGGGCGTCCCACTGGCGTTGTCGAGGAACCAGCGAACGCCGTTGTTGGGGAGTGGGAGACCTCCGAGAGATTCGCTGGTCCCGATGAGGACGAGATTGTCTCCAGGGAAAAAGTGGTTGCTCTGTGGGCTCGGCGAGGAAATGTCCACGCTCACGGGCACCTCGGTCACGGTCACGTCGACGCTGCTGGAGTCGGTCCAGGCTCCGTCGGTGACCGACGCGGTGATCCGTCGCGTACCGGGTAACAGCGAGAAGCTCGGATGGGCACCGTCGTTCGCGATCCAGAACGTCCGATTGGGCAGCGGATTGTCGGCTGCGTTGTTCGAGTTCCACACGATCGAGGACGAGATGTTCTGCTGATTGCCGCTGATGGCGCGCACCTCGAACTCGATCACGTGGTCCTGGGGTTTGGTGACCGCGGCGGCTGGCGACACCAGCGTGACCGTCGGCGGCACGCTTCCGCCGAGTGCCGCCTTGACTGCCTCGAAGGCGTTGACGATTCTAGGAACCGTCGGATCCGGGCTGGAATTCGCCGTTCGCACCAGGAGGCCATGCACGTTGTCGCCGCTCATGAAGGGGTCCGCCGCCATGACGAGCGCGGCGACCCCGGCCACGAAGGGGGTGCTGTAACTGGTGCCGCTCTTCGCCGAGAGGTCCGGCGAGTTGTGTGGATTGAAGATCCAGACCGTATATGGCGCGAACATGCGTACGGTGGCCAGATTCGTCGGGTCGTTCGATTTGCTTCCATAACCTGACGATGGGTCTCTCGACGTGGAGTTCCAATCGACCCCGCCGACGCACAGCACGCCCAGGATCTCACAGGGGATCTTGGCGCCGGCCTCCCAGCAGGCGAAGCCGATGCAATCCTCCCGATCTACGTCTCCTTCCGGTGCGCCTCCTTCGTTGCCGGCGCCACCGATGGTCAGGATGTTGAGCGCCCTGAAGCCGACATTGATCAGGTCGAGCGCCGGGCACACTCCGAGGCATACGCTCGCCGGAATGTACGATGAGCCGCTGATGCTGATGATCCGCGGCCCCTGGAACAGGCTCGAGATCAGCGACTCGAGAAACTGAAAGATCTCGAAGATGTCGAGCGAAGGCGTGTTCACCAGCGTCAGATGCGCAACGAGGCCGCCGGGACCCGCCGCCCCGACCTGATTATCCGGTACCGCGAAACCGGCCATCGCTACGTCGGTTCCGTGAAATGGACATGGCACGCCATCACACATTCCCGGGCCCGGGACGCCTGCCGTCCCAGTGGGCTCGACGTTGCTCGGCGGAAAGTCTCCATTGGGATCGAAGCCGCTGTCCACGATCAGGATATCGACGGTGTTTCCGACCTTGTTCGCGGCCACCAGGGCGCGCCACGCCTCTCCGACGCCGATGTTCTGCGGGCTACCGCGGTCGAAATACGGCCAACGAAACGAATCGTTGCCGTAATTCACATTGTCAGGCCCCACGAACGGCCCGGGGCCTTCCCGTGCCGTTCGATTGCGGATCGCATTGGACCGCAGCACCCAGTTCAACCCCACCTGCATTCCCTGTTTGCTCTCGCGAGCGGCGACCGCCAGCGTCAGGCGACCAACCCCACTCGAGACGCGGAGCTTGTTGGTCTGGTTGGGGTTGACGGCCTGCAGGTCTGCCGACAGCGTCGCTGGGGTCGCTAGGCTCGAATCGATGCGGATGAGGTGCATCGCCGGGACGCCCTTCACCCGGCCGCGCGGGAAATCGACGCTCGCGAGAAGCTGGCCCTTCCACCTCGTCGCCATCTTCTGTGCTGCGACGAAGTCGTTGGTGAACAGCACGATCTCATTCTCAACGAAATCTGCATTGACGCCCCATTGACCGGCGATCGCGGCGAGCGGACGCACGGGGCCATCGCCTCCGAGGCCAGCGATGCTTTTTCGGGCGGGCTTGAGCGTTGGATCGATGACCACCGCCGGCGGTGGAAGGTTGGCTGCGGCGAGCGTCGGCAGGCTGGTTGGGACGGCGCCCGGGGCCGGCACGGCGGCCGCGGGCGAGGGCTCGGAAGCGGCGGCCCGAGGTGCGGGGCTCTCGGCTTTGCGCGAGGGCGTCGAGCAGGCCCCAGCGAGGCCGACGACGGCGACCAGGGCGAGCCTTGGGATGGCCGCTAGGCAAAGCATGACAATGAGGCCGATGCCGCCATGGTAGGGCAGGAGGCAGCCCCGTGCAACAGCAGGCAAGATCGGCGGCTCCGGCGAGATGCGGCCGTGGCGCGTGGGCTGGCGGCGAGAAAAGCAATCGAGGCGCAGCGCAGGCCGGCGACCCCGGCTCCCTGCTCGCCCACACCCGGCGGCTGATCGGAGCGCGCAAGGCGGCGCTGCGCACGGAGACGGTCATGCTACTGACCGCCGCGGGGGGCCGCTCTCCCGTCCTCGCCTTCCTGCGCGAGGCCCCCGGCGAGCGGATGCTGGCGCCCCACAACCTGAGCGCCGCGGGCCAAAGGGCTGCGGCTCCTCATGGAGTGCCACAAGAATGACAGGGCCACTGACGTTGCTACAATCCGCACCCTCATGGCGACGACGACCGCGCCCCCGCTGCCCTCCCCCTCCTTTCGCGACCTGCCCGCGCACGCCGGGCAGGAGGTGGCGCTGCGGGGGTGGATCGACGGGAAGCGGTCCTCCGGCAAGATCGCCTTCCTCCAGGTGCGGCTGGGCGGGGCGGTGGTGCAGGCGGTGGCGAGCCGGGCGGATCTGCCGGAGGCGGCGTGGGCGGAGGTCGAGCGGGCGACGCAGGAGTCCACGGTGGCGTTCTTCGGGCGGGTCAAGGAGGACCGGCGGGCGCCGGGCGGGGTGGAGATCCAGCTCACCGACTTCCGCGTCGAGCAGCTCACCGAGGACTTCCCGATCACCCCCAAGGAGCACGGGGTGGCGTTCCTCATGGAGCACCGCCACCTCTGGCTGCGGTCCAGCCGCCAGCGCGCGGCGCTCAAGCTCCGCAGCGAGGTGTCGCAGGCGATCCGCGACTTCTTCTACACCCGCGACTTCGTGCTGATCGACTCGCCGATCCTGACGCCGGCGGCCTGCGAGGGCACCTCGACGCTCTTCGAGACGGACTACTTCGGCGAGAAGGCGTATCTCTCGCAGTCGGGGCAGCTCTACCTCGAGCCGGCGGCGGCGGCGCTGGGCAAGGTCTACTGTTTCGGGCCCACGTTCCGCGCCGAGAAGAGCAAGACGCGGCGCCACCTCATGGAGTTCTGGATGGTGGAGCCGGAGGTGGCATTCCTGGAGTTCGAGGGGCTGTGCGCGCTGGCGGAGGAGTTCGTCTGCGAGCTGGTGGCGCGGGTGCTGGACCGCTGCCGCGAGGACTTGAAGGTCCTGGAGCGGGACCCGGCGCCGCTCGAGCGGGTGGTGCCGCCGTTCCCGCGGATCACGTACACGGAGGCGATCGCGCAGCTCCAGGCGGAGGGGAACCCGATCCAGTGGGGGGACGATTTCGGCGCCGACGAGGAGACGGCGGTGGCGGCGCGGTTCGACCGGCCGGTGATGGTGACGCGGTTCCCGGCGGCGTTCAAGGCGTTTTACATGCAGCCGGACCCGGAGGACCCTAAGGTGGTGCTGGGGTTGGACATGCTGGCGCCGGAGGGGTACGGGGAGATCATCGGTGGGAGTCAGAGGATCCACGAGCACGAGTTGTTGCTGGCGCGGATCCGGCAGCACTCGCTGCCGATCGAGGCGTTTCAGTGGTATCTGGATGTGCGGCGGTATGGGGCGTTTCCGCATAGCGGGTTCGGGATGGGGTTGGAGCGCTTCGTGGCGTGGATGGGCGGGCTCCAGCACGTGCGCGAGACCATTCCTTACCCGCGCATGTTGCACAAGATCTATCCATAGGGCCGGAGAGAGAAGATCCCTTCGAGTCCGGGTCGGGCCGGGTGCTCCCGCCCGGGGACCGGCGCGCGCTTTGTGGAATGCTCGGGGGTGGTGCGCGCCTGCGCTCCGCTGCGCGCCGGGTCGGTGGTTGACTGCGGTGGGTGTTGCCGGCGCTTGCGGAGAGCTCCCCGGGCGGGAGCACCCGGCCCGACCCTCCGTTGGCGAGTAAACCCTCCATCTTTGTCATCCCGAGCGCAGCGAGGGATCTGGGCGGGGGAAAGATGGCTCCTACGCGACTAGTGTCCTATCTGGTCCTCGGCCTCCTGACGCTGATCTGGGGGACGACCTGGGCCGCGATCCGCGTGGGCCTCGGCGGCGTGCCGCCGTGTACTGGGGTGGCGCTGCGGTTTGCGATTGCGGGGGTTGTTTTGTTGCTCGTGGCTTGGGGGGTTCGGGCGCCGTTGGGGAAGACGGCGGTGGAGCGGCGGCTTTGGGTGGTGAATGCGTTGTGCACGTTCTGCGGGTCGTACGGGATCGTGTACTGGGCCGAGCAGTGGGTGCCTTCGGGGTTGGCGGCGGTGTTGTTTGCGGCGTTTCCGCTGCTGGTGGCGGTGATGGCGCATTTCGCGGTCCCGGGGGAGCGGTTGACGCCGGCGCGTTTGGTGGGGGTGGCGGTGGGGTTCGTGGGGATCGCGGTGCTGTTCTCGGGGGACTTCGAGCCGCTCGGGGGGCGGCAGGCGATGATCGCGGCGGGGGTGTTGCTGCTGGCGCCGCTGGTCTCGGCGGTCGCGCAGATCGCGATCAAGCGGTGGGGGGCGGGGATCCATCCGCTGTCGCTGACGGCGGTGCCGATGCTCATGACCGGGGGGATCATGGGGGCGCTGGCGGCGGCGGTGGAGCGGGGGCGGCCGGTGACGTTCGACGGGCCGTCGGTCGCGGCACTCCTCTACCTGGCGCTGGTCGGCTCGGCGGTGGCGTTCAGCCTCTACTTCTGGCTGCTCCAGCACCTGCCGGCGACGCACGTCGCGCTCGTCGCCTATACCGCGCCGGTCCTGGCGGTCGTCATCGGCGCCGTGGCGCTCGACGAGCCGATCACCCCCCGCATGATCGCCGGCGGCGCCCTCGTCGTCGCCGGCGTGGCTCTCGCCCTACGCGCCGCGAAGCGCTAGAATGTCGCACTGCGGCATAGACGGAGTCCCAGGAGAATCCGATGGCGACGACCAAAGACCAGCAGCAGATCGGCGAGCTCGAGTCGCGCAAGGTGGCGGAGGCCTCGCGCACGGCCGAGTGGGCGCAGCCGAGCTTCATGCGCGAGCTGTTCCTCGGCAACTTCCGGCTGGACCTGCTCCACCCCTACCCGCTGCCGGGCGAGGAGCGGCCGGAGTTCGGGGCCTTCTACCGCGCTTTCAAGGAGTTCCTGCGCGACCACGTGGACCCCGTGCAGATCGACACCACCGGCGAGTACCCCGAGTCGGTCGTCGATGGCTTCCGCAAGCTCGGCGCCTTCGGCATGAAGATCCCCAAGAAGTACGGCGGCCTCGGCTTCACCAACGGCGAGTACCAGCGGATCATGCAGCTCGTCTGCAGCGTCGACGGTAACCTCATGGCGCTCCTCTCCGCGCACCAGTCGATCGGCGTGCCGCAGCCGCTCAAGCTCTTCGGCTCGGAGGAGCTCAAGAAGAAGTACCTGCCGCGCTGCGCCGCGGGCGAGCTCTCCGCATTCGCGCTCACCGAGGCGCAGGTCGGCTCCGACCCGGCGCGCCTCCAGACCTCGGCCGAGCTCACCGCCGACGGCAGCGAATACATCCTCAACGGCGAGAAGCTCTGGTGCACCAACGGCACGCTCGCCAAGCTCCTCGTCGTCATGGCGCGCGACCCGAAGAGTAAGAAGATCAGCGCCTACGTCGTCGAGACCGCCTGGCCGGGAGTCAAGGTCGAGTACCGCTGCCACTTCATGGGCCTGCGGGCTCTCGCCAACGCCGTCATCTCGTTCAAGGACGTGCGGGTGCCGCGCGAGAACCTGATCGGCGAGGAGGGCAAGGGCCTCAAGATCGCCCTCACCACGCTCAACGACGGGCGCCTGTCGATCCCCAGCGGCTCGGTCGGCGTCGCCAAGCTCTGCCTCGAGATCTGCCGCAAGTGGGCGAGCGAGCGCGTGCAGTGGGGCAAGCCCGTCGGCAAGCACGAGGCGGTCGCCCATAAGATCGCCAACATGGCGGCGGTGACCTTCGCCATGGAGGCGATCTCCCACGTCGCCATCGAGATGACCGACCGCGGCGGCTACGACATCCGCCTGGAAGCGGCGGCGTGCAAGGAGTGGAACACCGACCGCACCTGGGAGATCGTCGACGACACGATGCAGGTGCGCGGCGGCCGCGGCTACGAGACCGAGACCTCGCTCGCCGGGCGCGGCGAGGCGCCGATCGGGGTCGAGCGGATGATGCGCGACTACCGCATCAACAAGATCTTCGAGGGGTCGTCGGAGATCATGCACCTCTTCATGGCGCGCGAGGCGGTGGACAAGCACCTGGAGGTCGCCGGCGCGCTGATCGAGCCCGAGAAGAGCCTGCAGGAGAAGCTCGCCGAGCTGCCCAAGATGGCCGCCTTCTACGGCACCTGGTACCCCACCCGCTGGCTGGGCTGGGGGCAGTGGCCGCGCTACGCCGAGTTCGGCGCCCTCGCCGGGCACCTGCGCTTCGTCGAGCGCAACTGCCGGCGGCTCTCGCGCCAGGTCTTCCACGGCATGGTCGTCCACCAGGCGAAGCTCCAGAACAAGCAGGCCTTCCTCTTCCGGCTGGTGGACGTGGCGAACGAGCTCTTCGCCATCGCCGCCTCGGTGGCGCGCGCCGACGCGATGCGCCGCGCCGGGCACCCGGAGGCCGACAAGGCGGTCGAGCTCGCCGACCTCTTCTGCCGCGGCGCCCGCCGCAAGGTGGCGAACCTCTTCAGCGACCTCTGGCGCAACGACGACGTGCGGAAGTACAAGACCGCCCTGCGCGTCCTCGCCGGCGACCACGCCTGGCTGGAGGAGGGGATCCTGGGGCTCGAGGAGCAGACCCAGCAGTCCGTTAAACCCGCGAGCCCGATGGGCGAGCCGGCGCCGGCCGAGGTCCAGCCCAAGGCGCGGCCGGTCGTCACGCACTGAGGCGATCGAGCGAATGGCCGGTCAGGGTTGGGAGCAGTACCAGTGGCCGGCGCTGGTGCGCACGGTCCGCGGCGAGAAGGTGGAGCGCCCCTCGCCGCAGCTCATGGCGCTGCCCGACTCGGGGGCGAAGCAGCAGTCGCCGAACCACCGCATGATGGGGTGGGCGCTGGGGCTCGAATGGCTCAAGCGCTGGGGCGCGGGGGCGGCGGACGACGCCACCCTCGCCGGCCTGCGGAAGCAGCTCGAGCGCGAGGGGACGTCGCAGGTCGAGAACGGCATCTGGACGATCGGGGCGACGAGCGAGCAGTTCGCGCCGGACCCCCACGCCGCCTACTGGCTGCTGCCGGCGCTCTGCTTCGTGCTCGACGGCATCCCGGGCTGGAAGCAGTGGTGGCGCGGCACCGTCTACGCCTGGAAGGCGGGGGCCTCCCCGGCCGGCGAGGTCTTCCTCCCCTGCGTCCGCTGGGCCGGGCGCTTCTCGCAGGTGACCGACGCCTGCTACCGCAACCTCTACGGTCTCGACCACCGGAACAACAAGTTCCAGAAGACGAGCTTTGCGACCTGGTCGGCGATGTTCGAGCCGCTCTCGGGGTTCGCCGCCGCGGTCGAGATGAAGCGCGTCCTGGATACGCAGGACGACCCGCTGGGGCTCAACGAGGGCCCGCTCGAGCCGCCGGTGCTCGCCCTGGCGACGGTCATCAAGCGCTCGGGCGAAGGCCTCACCGCCACGATGCACCTCCGGCCGGAGATCGGCGCCACCAAGCCGCAAACGACCGTGCAGGCGCAGTGGAACGCGAACGGGCCCTCCAAGGTGACCTTGGACGGGCCGCCCCTGGCCCAGACGGCTGCGGCGCCGGCACCGCTGGACGTCGTCCCGGCCTGAGCCCGCGGCCGGCGACCGTGCGCGCCGTCCTCCCGGCGACCGACCCGAGCGACCCGACACCCCGCCTCGGCACCTTCCCCGACCCGGTCCCCGGGCCCGGGGAGGTGCTGCTCGCGGTGGCGGCGGCGGGGCTCAACCACGCCGACCTCCTCCAGCTCCGCGGCCACTACCCGCCCCCGCCCGGCGAGCCGGAGGTGCCGGGGCTGGAGTGCGCGGGCACGGTGCTGTCGGTGGGGGAGGGGGTGGAGGGGTGGCGCGAAGGAGACCGGGCGATGGCCCTCCTCGGCGGCGGCGGGCTCGCCACGCGGGTGGCGGCGCCTTCGGGTCAGTGCATGCGCGTGCCGGAGAACCTGTCGCTCGTCGAAGCGGCGGCGGTGCCGGAGGCCGGGCTCACCGCCTGGACGCACATGGTCGTCGAGGGCGGCCTGCGGGCCGGCGAGACGGCGCTCGTCACCGGCGCCACCGGCGGCATGGGCACCTTCGCCGTCCAGCTGGCGCGCGAGCTCGGGGCCCGGGTCGTCGCCTCGGCGCGCGACGCGGCGCGGCTCGGGCGGCTGCGGGAGTACGGGATCGAGACGCTGGTGCCGGAGGGGGAGGGCTACGCCGAGCGGCTGCGCGCGGCGGCGGGCGGCGCGGGCATCGACGTCGTGCTGGACTTCGTCGGCGGCGCCGAGGTGGCGGCGCGGCTCGCCGCGCTCTCGACCGGCGGGCGCCTCGTCGTCGCCGGCCTCCTCGCCGGCGCGCGCGCCGAGCTCGACCTCGCGCTCGTCCTCCGCCGCCGGCTGCGCGTGATCGGCACCGTCCTCCGCGCCCGCCCGCGCGAGGAGAAAGCCCGCCTCGTCGCCGCCTTCGCCGACTTCGCCCTCCCACGCCTCGCCGATGGCCGCCTCCGCCCGGTCGTCGACCGCGTCCTCCCCTTCGAGCAGGCCCCCGAAGCCTTCGCCGCCCTCGCCCGCGGCGGAGTGTTCGGGAAGATCGTGCTAACGATCGAGTGAGAATAGAGTGATCTCTGGACGGGGGGGATCGCGATGAACGAGTCCATCGGTTCGTCTCCAGCAGCGCCGGCGGCTGGCCCGCGGGCCCGCCGGGGATGCGGCAAGCCGGCCCTCTTCCTCGTCCTCCTGTTTCTTGTGCTGGTCGGCGGCCTCGCGCTCTACGCCTGGATCACGCTCAGCTACAGCTACTCCAAGGGGGAGCGCGCCGGGTACGTCCAGAAGTTCTCCCGCAAGGGATGGATCTGCAAGACCTGGGAAGGCGAGCTGTCCATGGTCAATCTCCCCGGCGCCATGCCCCAGATCTTCCAGTTCTCCGTGCGCGAAGCGGCGGTCGCCGAGCGCATCAACCAGACGCTCGGGCAACGCGTCTCGCTGCAGTACGAACAGCACGTATTCGTGCCGACGAGCTGCTTCGGCGAGACCGATTACTTCGTCACCAGCGTTCGCAGTCTCGAGCCCACCGCCCCATCCCCGCCGTAGACCGACCGGGATCTCAGCCGGGCTCGACCTGGATCGGCATGCGATTTCCCCTCTCCCCGTCAGCCTATATGCTCGCGGCGCCGCTCAACCAAGGAGGGAACCCATGTCCAACCGTGGCAAAGCGCCGCGCTCGATCACCTGGCTCATCTGTCTGCTCCTCTACATCGTCGCCATCCTGGTCCACTTCGGCGTCCTGCAGCTCGGCAACGGCCTCGGCGACTGGGCGTGGATCGTCGGCTACGCCCTGCTCCTGATCGCCGTCCAAGTCCGCGGGCTCTAGCGGCCGGGCGCCAAGGAGTCCGGCGTGGTGGTCAACCGGTCCGCCCCGAGAGCGACCGTGGTGCCCATCCTCGTCTACGAGGACGTGGCGGCGGCGATCGACTGGCTCTGCGACGCCTTCGGCTTCACCGAGCGCCTGCGCGCCGCGGGCCCGGGCGGCGTCGTCAGCCACGCGCAGCTCACCGTCGCCGAGGGCGGCCCTCATGCTGGGCCGCCCGGGCGGCGAGTTCCGTCGCCCCCGAGGCGTGGGGGGCGCGGGAGCCCAGGCTGTAAAATCCCGTGCTGACGACGGAGGTCGGCATGACCAAACTACTGGAACGAGCGTTTGCAGAGGTCTCGAAGCTACCGGAGCAGGCACAAGACCGGGTGGCCGCGCAGCTGCTCGATGAGCTTGCGGACGGAGCGAAGTGGGACGCCGCGTTTACCGCCTCCGCGGACAAGCTCGAGAAGCTAGCCGCGGAAGCGCTTGAGGAGTACCGTGCGGGCCGGACCGAGGAGCTGGGATTCGACCAGCTTTGAAGTCGCACGTCACCGCTGAATTTCGCCGTCTGTTTGCCGCCCTGCCTACCGACGTTCAACAGCGCGCGCCCGGCAGAGCTATCTGCTCTGGAAGGACAATCCTGCCCACCCCGGCGTAGAGTTCAAACGCGTTCACCCACGGCAACCGATTTACTCCGTCCGCGCTGGCCTTGGATGGCGCGCGGTGGGTCTACGGCAGGACAACACGATGATTTGGTTCTGGATCGGCTCGCATGCGGAGTACGACGGTCTGCTCAGGCGGCTCTAGAGCGGGCCGTACTCAGAGGGCAGCCTGGGGAGGCTTCCCCGGCTCGTGGAGATGTCCCCGCAGCAACCCCGGGATATCGCCGGGGCGGCCCAAGACGTGTCCCCGTCCCCTCAGGAGGTCGCCGAAGGGCCCGGAGATGTCCCCCCGGGGCCTGAGGATGTCGTAGCAGAGCCTGGCCAAGCAGGAGCTGGAGCTCGCGGCGGCCCTGGAGAAGGTGGCGTAACGCCCGCCGGAAGCCCCGGAATGTCCCCGCGGGACCTTCAGACGCCCCGGTGGAGCCTCCCGATGTCCTCCCGGAACCTCGGAACCTCCTGCGCGCCCTCCGGAACCTCCTGCGCGGCGCCGGGAATCGATTGCGCGACGCCGGGAATGGGTTGCGCGCGCTGCGGAACCTCCTCCGAGCCGCTCGGAAAGGGTTCCCGGCGCTCCGCAACCTGTTCCCCGGCCCGCGCAACCCATTCCCACGCTCCGGGAAAGGGTTCCGAAGCCGCCGGAGGACGTTCCACGCCTCCCGCAGGCCATTGGGCGCCGCGCGCCGGCCGGTCGCCGCCGCTCGGCGGGCGTTGCGGAGCGTCGCACCCTCAATCCCCAACGAACGAAAGGAGAACCTGTCGTGCCCGAAACCTCGGAGTCGCCAAGCCTTGAGTCGTTCTCTGCCGGAATGGCACATCAGCGCCGTCCAGATCGCCGGCGGCGCCGTGAGACCCTTCCCCTCACCACCGCCAAGACCGCCGCCGAGCCCGCGGTGGTCGTCGCCGAGCCCGCGGTGGTCGCCGCCGGCCCCGCGGTGGTCGCCGCCGCCTCCGCGGCGCTCGCCCTCAAAGAGTTCCGCACTGAAGAGGATCCCCCTCTCGCGCGGCCGCATATGCGCCGCGGCTTACGCCCAGTCCTCGAAGGCCTATTCGGAGCTTCACCGACAACCCCGCTGTCGTATTGACACCGCCTCGGCCGAGATGTAGACTTCAGCAACTAACGAGTTAAGAGCAGCTTACGCCCTTCCGCGGGAGACCGCCGGTGACCATACACGGCAGCAGATCTGCCCCTATAAGCGGACCGCGCCGTGTGCCGCCGTACATTCAAAAAAGGTTGGCCAAGCGGCCGTGACTTGAACAGGCCTCCTGCTGTGCGAGGCGTCGGTACCTCTGATGCGACAGATATCAACCGGAAACAAACGGCGAAGAGGAGAAGATCATGAATGAGAAGGACGACGAAGTTAGCCCAGATAACGGCATCGCGAGAAGGAATTTTTTAAAACTTGCTGGCGCCGGAGCAGTCTCTGTTGGCTTAGGGAGCCACGCCGCTGTATTAGAAGCTCAAGCCCAACAAATTAGAAGTGCTCTCGAAACACATGTAGTTCGTAGAGCTGCCCGTAACACTGCTAGATTTTTGGCGAATTTCTCCAGTACTTATCAGACGTTCCTTAACCAATCCTTACCTTTACGCCTACAGATTTTTAGTGACGTTCTTCGGCTATTTAACTCACTTGCCCCTCGGGATAGGGGCTGCCTTCTTAGCCTCTTGGCTATAGAGGTACGTGACCAGACACCTTTCATCTCATCTCTACAAGGAGGTGACGCAGAGACAGATGAACAAGGGATGCCACAACCAGATCCAGAGGTAGGCATGGGCCAGGAAGACCTAAGTGAGTGCAAAGCTATCGGTATTGAGGTGACTACTACTGACCGCCGGGGTGCGAAGACCACTGTGGGGGCTGGCGTCTGTCCAGAACACGATTTGTCCGGCATCGAGGGGGGCGGATTTTGGGCACGTTTTGAATATTGACCATGGAGGAAGCATTTTCCTCACGGCCGATTCCAACGACGGGGTACTTGATACTCTCCTCCAGACCCGTCTACACGTGCTCACACCCTGGGGCCCCAAGCCGTTGCCGATCTCGTCAACGCGATGGCAACCGCTGATGAACAGGCAGCGGCCAACAGGGCTGATCTGTACCGGCTGAAGGGCCGCGCGCGGCGGGATCTCCCGGCCGCCTAAGGCGGCGGCCCGCCGCTCCAGGAACGTCCTCCGGCCCCGCGGCAGTCGCCGCCGACCCCGCGGCGGTCGCCGCCAGCCCCGCGGCGGTCGCCGCCGACCCCGCGGCGGTCGCCGCCGAGCCCGCGGTGGTCGCCGCCAAGCCCGCGGCGGTCGCCGCCGAGCCCGCGGTAGTCGCCGCCGACCCCGCGGCGATCGCCGCGGAACCCGCGGTCGTCGCCGCCGCCCCGGCGGCGGTTGCCGCCAGCCCCGCGGTAGTTGCTGCCGGCCCGGCGGTGGTTGCCCCGGTTCCGCGGCGGTCGCTGCCGAGCCTGCGGCGGTTGCCCCCAGCCTCGCGGCTGTCGCCGCCGTCCGGAAGTCGCTCTCCGGCGGCCCCGCGGCGCTCAAACCGCCCGGATTACCAGCCTCCCGGAGCGCACCTCCACCTCGTACGCCTGCCCGAGGTCGAACCCCGCCGCCCGCAGCCACCGCCCCGACAGCCGCAGGTCCGGCGCTCGCCCGCTCCCGGTCCAGCGCCCGTAGACCGTCCCCGACCGGCGCCCCGCCGCCCGCGCCCTCCGGGCCCGCTCGCTCTTCTCCTCCCGCCGCGCCCGCCGTCCAAGACGCCGGCGACGGCGCGCCCCGCCGTGCTCTCGAGCTCGGAGAGCGTCAGGTCCTCGGCGATCGGGAAGGGGAGATACGGGGCGCCAGAGGCGGGACCGGCGGCGTTGCTAGACTTCGTCCCAAGACTGCGCATGGAGCCAAGTCCTCCTTGTGTGGTCCAGGGCGCGGCAGAGGTCCGAACTCTGTCGCGCCCGCTTCACTTCTCGGCCCGCGCCCGATGCTTCGGGGTGCGGTCCGGCTTCACTCGTGTTGATCGATCGTCCCGCTGCCCTACTTACGCCTCAAGTGTAGCGCCGCCCTGCGCCGCCAAGCAAGGAGTTCGCACGCGCTACTTGACCACGCGACGCCAACCGCCAATGCCTCGTTATGGCACAAAGTTCAACGCGCCTGCGCTGCCTCCTGCCGCGGTGCTGAGGTGACGTTCCCCTCAGCTACGTGCCTCCTCCTGTATACTCGCTAACTAGTTGAGCGGCCAACGCGCGGAGTCGGGGCAGTCAGGGCCGCGAGCCAATCGCATCTCAAGTCCATCCGCCCCTTCATTAGCTACGCTCGAGAAGACAGCAAAACTGCGCTTCGGCTCCTCGAGGACCTGCGCCGGCAGTCAGTAGAGCCGTGGATGGATCAGTTTGATCTTCTTGGTGGGCAGGACTTCGACAGAACCATCAGGGCTGCGCTTCGCCAGTGCTCGCACTTCGTCGCGCTGATCTCTCGGCACTCGATTTCCAACGAGGATATGTACAGAAGGAACTACGTGAGGCATTGCTCCTCCTTGAGGAGTTCCCTCCCGAGAAATCTTCGTAATCCCTGTGCGTCTCGACGATTCAGTCCCAACTGATGATCGCCTAAAGCGCTTGCACTGGATAGACCTCTACCTGGACTACAAGAAGGGGCTTAAACGACTAATGATGAGCCTCGGCGCGGCCTGTGAAGGAGGCGGAAGGGTCGCAGAAAATGCTCTACGTAAGGAACCCAAAGTCGGCGCTACGTCTCGGATCTTTCCCGCAGGAGGGCGGGGAGAAAGCCTTGCCCGGAAATGATCCGCGCTATTATGCTTCGCTATCTCTATCAAGGTGTGGCCATTGTAAGCGATCGTACGAGTCACAGGGCGCTATCGCGATCTGCCCTTACTGCCAGACAAGGCAGTATGACTGATGGCCGAGAGCCGATTGCCAACTCGACATAGCGCACGGGCTCTGGCCTCACCGTACCAATGGCCGCCCACGGAGGGCTGCTGTAGGGGCACCTAGCGATGCCATTCTTAGAAGTCGAGAAGCTTCGGGTCTCAGATCCCCTGTCCGAAGTCACGCGTCGAGAGAGAAAGGCCCTTCTCGCGGTAAGCGCGGTAGGGGTAGCAATAGTCCGTACGCATCTGCTTCCTACGAAGATCGTGGCGCTTGGGGTTGACTTTTCCTCCACGAATCAAAATGCTCTCCTCAACATTTTGGCTCTTATCATCGGGTATTTTGTGCTCGCTTTCCTCATCTACGCTTCTTCCGATTTCGTTGCTTGGCGGCTTGGGAGCTTCTCGCTCGCCTATACCAGTGAGTCGGAGGACTATCAGAGAGCTAGACAGGAGGTCCTGTCCAAGCTAAACCTCACGCCAGAGCAAGAAGAGGAAACTGCGGCACCTTGAGACTTCTGAGGGCAACACGTGGCGGTCTATATATGTTAACCATGATCGATGGGCTAGCAGGGTCGTACCGCCTGTATCCACTGTGCGAGTCATATTCGATATTATCCTGCCGGTCGTGATTGGATTCTATGCAGTTGTCGTGCTTGTTCGAGCCGGAACATAGCATTATGAAGGCAGAAGGCAATCGGCGGAGAGATATCATTCGGAAATCCTGCGCCGCGTTCGCCGAGTAGTTATTCGAGCGATTTCCTTTTTGCTCTGCTCGTCATCTCCTAAGATGTTGGATCCGATGTGCGCTCGGACTACCCCCGCCAGTCCAGAATCTTGTCAATCGTCTGCCGCGACACCGTGTGGTACCCCGGCCGCGCCTTCTCGTAAATGCGCAGCGCCAGCTCGGCGCCGGCGGGGGTTTTGGCTAGGGCGGTGTAGAGCGGCTGGAGGAACTTCCGGCGGCCCATGCCTGTCAGGAAGCGCTCGAGGGCGGGGTAGGCGGGGGCGTAGCTGCTGGCGATGACTTTCTCCAGCCAGGCGGCGAGGACCTCGGAGTTGCCGCTTTCGGAGAGCTTGAAGGTCTGGTCGAGGTCGGCCATCCGCTCAGGCGCGAGCGGTGCCGGGAGCGAGCGGAGGAAGTGGAGCCACTCGTGAGTGGACCACCCGGCGGTCTGGAGCGCCGCGGCCGCGGTGCCGGCCGCGAAGGCCTGGGCTTGCGCCTCGACCTTGGCGAAGGCGTCCGACTTCGGTTGCGGCGCGGTCGCCGGGAGGCCCGGCTCGTAGACCCACTGCCGCACCTCGGCGCGCAGGTCCGGGTGCTTGGCGAGGAGCTCGCGGTCGAGGAGGGCGAGGAAGGTCTCGGTGTCCATCGAGCGGAAGGCGTGGCGCTCGAAGTAGGAGCGGAGGAACTTGTCGAAGACCTTCCGCCCGACCAGCTCCTCGATGCGCCGCAGCAGCAGGTACCCCTTCTCGTAGGCCACGTCGTTGACCCCGTCGTCGGGGTCGCGCCCGGCCATGTCGAGCTTGAGCCGCGTGTCGGGGCTGTCCGCCCCCATCTCCTCCAGGGTCTCGAGGAGGTCGCCGCGCCCGAGCGCCGCGAGCATCTCGGAGTAGGAGCGGCCGTAGAGCGCCTCCATGATGCGGTTCTCGAAGTAGACGGTGAACCCCTCGTTGAGCCAGAAGTCGTTCCAGGTAGCGTTGGTCACCAGGTTCCCGGACCAGGAGTGGGCCAGCTCGTGCGCCACGAGGGAGACGAGCGACCGGTCGCCGGCCAGGATCGTCGGCGTGGCGAAGGTCAGGCGCGGGTTCTCCATGCCGCCGAAGGGGAAGCTCGGCGGCAGGACCAGCACGTCGTAGCGGCCCCAGCGGTAGGGGCCGTAGAGCTTCTCGGCGGCGGCGATCATCTTCGGGGTGTCGGCCAGCTCCCAGGCGGCGCGCTCGACGACCGCCGGCTCGGCGTAGACGCCGGCGCGGTCGCCGAGCGGCCGGAAGGCGAGGTCGCCGACGGCGAGCGCCAGGAGGTAGGAGGGGATGGCCTGCGGCATGCGGAAGCGGTAGACGCCGTCGGCGGACTTGGCCGTCGGGTTCTCGGCGCTCATCACCGCCATCAGCTCGGGCGGCACGCGCACCGTCGCCTCGTAGGTCATGCGCACGCTCGGCGTGTCCTGGAGCGGCACCCAGGTGCGGGCGAGGATCGCCTGCGACTGGGTGAAGAGGAACGGGTGCTCGCCCGAGGTCTGCCGCGGCTCCAGCCACTGCAGGGCGGCCGCGTCGGCGCTCGTCGCGTAGTCGATGTGGACGACGCGCGTGTCGGGCGCGATCTCGACGACCAGCTCGCGGCCGAGGAAGGGCTTCGGCTCGCCCAGGGTGAAGCGCGCCTCAGTGCCGCTGTCCAAGAGGACGCGGCGGATGTCGAGGTCGCGGGTGTCGAGGCGGAGCTGGCTGGCGCCGGTGCGGTTGCGGAGGCGGAGGCTGGCGCGGCCGGCGAGCTGCTTGCGCGGGAAATCGACCGTGAGGTCGAGCCCGAGGTGCTCGACGGCGACCTCCTGCGGTTTCGCGTAGGAGTGGGGATCCTGGACGGCGACGGGCGCGGCGGCCGGCGTGGAGGGGCCGGACGGCGCGGGCGCGGGCGCTCCGGCGCAGGCGCAGAGGATGGCGGCGAAGGAGAAGAGCAGGGGAGCGACGAGCGGTAGATCGGCGACGCGGGCCATCGGCACCTCCGGCGGCGGATTAAGACAACCCGGTGCCGCGCGCCTGAGCGAGCGGGTGCGGGTCGGGGTCCCAGGTGGCGGGGGAGACGGCGGGGGCGTCGCGCTCTAGGGCCTGGTTGACGCGGTCGACGATGTCGTAGACCTCGCGGCGGGTGAGCTTGGCGCCGGGGCCGGCGGCCTCGACGCGGTCGAGCGTGGCGAGCGCCAGCTCCGCCGGCAGGGCGTTGAAGGCCACCAGGCCGCGCTCGGCGCCGGCCGCCTGGAGCGCCAGCACGTACTCGGCCGCCGCCCGCAGGTCCTCGCGCGCCAGCGCCAGCGCCTCGGCGCGGTCCACCGCCGCCGGTAGGTAGCAGCGCCCCTCGACCGCGTCGGCCGCCGAGTCCTTGAGGATGTTGACGAGCTGCAGCCCCTCGCCGAAGAAGGGCGCCCGCTCGCGCAGCCGCGGCGCCACGGCCGCCAGCTCCGGCCGCTCCAGCAGGTAGAGCTCGGTCAGCAGCTCGCCGACGATCCCCGCCACCACGTAGCAGTAGCCGCGCAGGTCGGCGAGATCGGCCAGCCGCAGCTCCCCGGCGCCGTCGGTGCGCGCCACGTACCCCGCCATGCCGCGGATCGTGCGCAGCATGTGGGCGCGGATGAGCTCCACCGCCGGCGGCGCCAGGCCGAAGAAGGCGTCGAGCACTTCCGGGAGATCGGCCAGCAGCTCCCGATACGCCAGCCAGGCGCAGGGGACTTCCTCCGCCCACACCGCCGCCTGCTCCACCGTCTCCTCGGGCGCCCGGCGCGCGAGGAGCGCCCCGAACCGCTCTAGCGCCTCGATCCGCCGCGCCCGCGGCCAGGCCGCCGCGTCCTCGAACGTGTCGGCGACCCGCAGCAGGAGATAAGCGAGCGTCACCTCCCGCCGCGTCGGCTGCGCCAGCCGCGGGATGCACAGCGCAAACGTGCGGCTCGTCTTGAGCAGGTGCGCGTCGAGGTCGGCCATCGCCGCGGTCAGCCTATCAGCGTGCCCGGCACCGCCTCGCCGCGAAGGGCGAGCTCGAGCAGGCCGGGCACGGTGCCGTCGGCGAGGAGAGAAGGGATCCCGGTTTGGGCGAGCGCGGCGGCGGTAGCGACGCGGAGGCGCATGCCGCCGGTGACGTCGATGCCCGGAGGGCCCACGATCGACGCGACGGCGGTCTTCCAGTCGTCGGGATGAATTTCAGGTAGGGAACGACCGGTGGAGTCCAGCACGCCCGGCGTGTCGCCCAGCCAGATCGCGCGGCTGATCGTGAAGCCGGCAGCCGGCAGCTCGCGGGCGAGGAAGGCGAGCACAGCCTCCGTCGAAGCGATCGCGGCGCCCCACTCCGAATCCAGCACCACGTCGCCGTAGACCACCGGCAGGAACCCCGAGCGAAGCGCCACCGGCAGCCCCGGCGGCAGCGCCCCCTCGACCTGCCCTGCTTTCGCCACCAGAAAGCTCCCCGGCACGAACGAAAACGCCCGCGCCCCCGCCTCCCGCAACGCGGCGACCACGATCCGATGCAGCTCCGCCGCCTCCGCCCGCGTCTCCGCCACGCCGTCCAGGCTCTCCCGCGCCACCGGCCCACTTCCCACCCCCGCCCGCGCCGCCGCCACATGCCCAAACGACCCACTCCCGTGCCCCAGGACCACTCCCCCCGCCCCCGCCGCCACGATCTCCCCCGCCAGCCGCCGAATCACCTCCCCCCGCGCCGCCCGCGGCCGCGTCTTGTCGGTCAGGAGGCTCCCCCCAAGCTTCAGCAGAGTGACGTCAGTCATGAGTCTTGATTTTGCTCCGACGGTAGCCCGCCGGGTGCGCTCCGCGGAGGCACGTGTGAGCAAGCGCCGGGCAAGCACTCCGCAGTCCGCCGTCGATCCGGCGCGCAGCGAACCCGAGGCGCGCGACTCAGATCAGAAGTCCTCACTCTCGCGCGCCGGTGCCGGAGCGGAGCGCACCCGGCGGGCGGTGGTCACCACAAACCCACCCTAAAAGAGATGTTCAATCTCCCGACTAGGCCCGGGCCCCACGCAGTCGCGAATCACGAACCCCACCGCCGGCAGCTCCTCCAACCTCTCCGCCACGTCATCCTCCGCCTCCGGCGCACAGATCACGTGCACGTTCGCCCCCGCGTCCATCGTCGCCCACGCCTCCACCCCCTCCTGCCGCATCTCCCGGATCAACCGCAGCACCTCCACCGTCCCCGAGCTCCAGTAAAAGACCGGCGGCCGCGACGACATCGCGATCAAGTGCAAGTCGATCGCCTCCTCCTCCAGTGCCGGCCCGAGCAGCGAGAGGTCCCGCTCGCGGATCGCCAGCCGCGTGCGCTCCAACCGCTCCGGCAGCAGCTCCAGCCGCCGCTTGTAGTACGGGCTCGTCGGCGCGCGCCGATGCCCTTCGAGCGACGGGATCGTCTTCGGCCCGATCTCCACCACCGCGATCACGTCGCGCAGGTCCCAGTCCTCGGCGCTGGCCAGCGCGCCCGCCCAGGGGTCGTCGTCCGGGCCGCCCGCCGGCCACTCGACGTAGCCGCCGAAGCAGGAGCGCGCCGCCGACCCCGAGCCGCTGCGGCGGGCCAGCGCCGAGAGCTCCTGCGGCGTCGCCATCCGGTCGAGCGCGGCGACGCTAGCGAGCGTCAAGGCCGCAAAGCCCGAGGCCGAGGAGGCGAGCCCGGCGGCGCTCGGGAACTCGGTGCGCGTGGCCACCCGGAAACGCCCCTCCCAGCCCGACCACTCGCGCACCCGGTCGAGCTGCGCCCGCACCTTCTCGCCGAAGTCGTGGGCCGGGCTGGCGAAGCCGCCGCCGCTCTGCGCCAGCCAGACCTCGTCCTCTCGGGCGTCGCCGTCGAGCGGCTCGACGGTGCAGTTGGAGACGCAGCGCGACAGCGTCATCGAGATCGACGGGTTGTTCGGGATCGCGTGATCGAGGTCCTTCGCGCCCCAGTACTTGATGAAGGCGATGTTGGCGGGCGCGGCGATCGTGGCCTTGAGCATTCAGGCGGCCTCCAGGCGGAAGCCGGCCGCCCCCAGGGCGACCGGAAGATGAGAGAGCCTGCGAAGAAAGGGCCAGGTCGGCACGCGCCCCGGGTCAGGATGGTAGACGAGGAGGCAGCCGGCGGCCGGCCCGGCGAGGGAGCCGGCCCCGGAGATCTTCGCCGCCCCCCCCTCCGCCTCGACCCGCCGCGCCAGCTCGCGCACCGCCGGCGGCACCACCCCCAGCTCCTCCAGGCGGGCTTCGGCCTCGCGCAGGAGGGGGACGGCGGCCGCCGGGTCCGCGCGCTCCCGCTCCAGCTCGGCGCGGAGGGCGTGGGTCGCCCCCTCGATCCCGTCGAGGAGGCGGTCGAGGCCGGCCCGGTCGCCCTGCCAGCGGTCGCGGACGGCCGCCACGACCGCCCCGGTGGGCTCGGGCGGGGCGCCGCTGTCGTAGACGCGGAGCGCCGCCAGGAGCGGCGAGCGCGCCTCGACCGGCTCGCTTTCGAGGTCGCCGTCCGCCGTCCGGCGCGCCCAGAGGACGCCCCCCTCGAAGACCGTGGCGCCATCCACCCCCGAGGGCATGCCGTGCTGCCGGCGCTCGACCTCCAGCGCCAGCCGGCGGACGGTCTCCGGGCCCGCGTCGGCGCCCCGGAAGGCGAGGTACCCGGCCACCACCGCCACCGCCGTGGCCGCCGAGCTGCCGAAGCCGGAGCCGATCGGGAGCTGCGAGTCGATCCGCAGGTGGAGCGGCGGGCCGCCTGCCTCGCCCAGCGCCTCGGCCGCCTCGCCGAGCGCGACCTTGACGACGTGAGCCGGGTCGCCGCCGCGCACCGCCTGGAAGGCGGCGGCGCCGGGCTCGGCGGCGTAGCGCTCCCAGCGCTCGCGAACTTCCCGCGCGTAGGCGAGGAGGTCGCTCCAGGAGAGCTCCTCACGATGGCCGACTTGCGGAAGGTCGAGCTGGACGCCGGGTGAAAGACGTTGGCTGAGCCGGGCGGTCAGGCGCCGATCCACCGCCGCGACCAGCGCGGGGCGGCCGTAGACGGCGGCGTGCTCGCCGATGAGGATGAGCTTGCCAGGTGTGGAGACCGCGACCGCCGGCAAGCGGAACCCTCCGAGGCTAGGTGGGCAGCAGCGGCAGGTCGGGCGCGGCGGCGCCGCGGCCCAGGCGCTCGTGGGCTCGCGCCAGGTCCTGCGAGGTGAAGGCGGCCATCAGCGAGATCTCGCCGGCGAGGACCACGGCGCCGCAGATCTCGGCCAGGCGGATCACCGCGTCGCCGCGCCGCTGCGGGTCGGGGGAGACCCCCATCACCGCCAGCGCCTCGCGCTGGGTGTCGAGCGCCGTGCCGCCGCCGATGGCGCCGAGCGGCACGTCGGGGAGGAAGACCGAGGCGAAGACCCCCTCGGGGCCGCGCGGCTCGATGCAGGTCACCCCGAGCGACCCTTCGACGACGTGCGCCGCGTCCTGCCCGGTGGCGATGAAGAAGGCCGCCAACACGTTGGCGAAGTGGGCGTTGAAGCCGAGCGACCCCGCCGCCACCGACCCCAGCAGGTTCTTCCGGTACTGCGCCTCGACGAGCGAGCGCGAATCGGTCTTGAGGTAGCTGTGCAGCACCTCGCCGTCGAGCAGGATCTCGGCGTAGATCCGCTTGCCGCGCCCCTCCTGGAAGTTGATGCCGGCCGGCTTCTTGTCGGTGCAGTAGTTGCCCGAGAGCGCGATGCAGGGGACGCCCGTCTGCGGCTCGATCAGCTCGCTGACCATGCGGTCGCAGGCGATCGTCGCCATGTTCATCCCCATGGCGTCGCCGGCGTCGAAGCGGAAGCGGAGGAAGACGGTGGTGCCGAAGGCGAAGGGGCGGACGTCGAGGAGCTTCAAGTACCGGCTGGTCCCCTCGGCCACCTTGCGCAGGTCGGCCTCGTGCTCGCGGATCCAGCGCACGAACTGCTGCGTCTGGATGACGCCGGAGGTGCGGAAGACCGGCGCGCGGGTCATCCCCACGTCCTCGACCCGCACCACGACGCCGCCGGCGGCGCGCAGCGCGGCGCACCCGCGGTTGGTCGAGGCGATGAGCGCCGCCTCGGTCGTCGCCAGCGGCACATAGACCTCGCCGTCGATCCGCTCGCCGCGCACCCGCAGCGGCCCCACGACCCCCATCGGCACCTGCGCCACGCCAATGAAGTTCTCGCAGTGGCGGTAGGAGGCGCGGCAGACGTCGAGGGAGTGGTGGCCGACGTGCTTGAGCTCGGCCTGGGTCATCTCCTCGAGGGCCTGGCGGCGGACCTCGGCGGCCTCGCCGGCCGGGAGGTCGCGCGGCAGCTCGTGGAAGCGGCGCTCGCCGGAGACCAGCGAGCGCACCAGCTCTTCGCGCGAGTGGCTCGCGGGGGGGACGGGATCGACGGGCTTGATCTGGCTCATTGGTCGGCCCTTCCGTGCAGCGTCGCGGCCTTGAGAGCCGCCAGGTCCTTGGCGCCGAGGCAGAACATGGCGATCTTGAGCTCGCGCACGATCCGCTCGGCCCGCTCGACGACCCGCTCGGCCGACTCGCTGGCGGCCTCCAGGAACGGGTAGGCCAGCCCCACGAGATTCGCGCCCAGCGCGATCGCCTTGGCCGCGTCGACGCCGTTGCGCACGCCGCCGCTGCCGATCAACGTAATGCCCGGCAGCTGGGCCAGCGCCCGGATCGACTCCGGCGTCGGGATCCCCCAGTCGGCGAAGACCTCGCCGAGGTCCGGGTCCCCCGCCCGCTCCCCCTCGATCCGCGCCCAGCTCGTACCGCCGCTGCCGGCGGTGTCGAAGATCCGGAACCCCTCGTCGTGGAGCGCCCGTGCGGCGCGCGCCGAGAGGCCGCTCCCGATCTCCTTGGCGATCGCCGGCACCGAGAGCCCCCGCGCCACCTCGCCGAGCTTGGCGACCAGCCCCCGGAAGTCGCGCTGCCCCTCCGGCTGGATGGCCTCCTGCAACGGGTTGAGGTGGAAGGCCAGGGCGTCGGCCCCGATCATCGCCACCGCCGCCTCGCACTCGGCCGCCCCCACCCCGTAGTTGAGCTGGACGGCGCCCAGGTTGGCCAGGAGGGGGACGGACGGCGCGGCGTCGCGGACGCGGAAGGTATCAGCTTTCGTCCGATCCTCCAACGCTTTGCGCTGCGAGCCGACGCCAAGTGCCAGCCCCACCCGCTCGGCGCCGAGCGCCAGGTGGCGGTTGATCCGCGCCGCGATCTCGGTGCCGCCGGTCATGCAGGAGACCAGGAGCGGGGCGGCCAGGGGCTTGCCCAAGAAGGTGGTCGAGAGGTCGATCTCGTCGAAGTCGAGCTCGGGGAGGGCCTGGTGCTCGAAGCGGTAGCGGTCGAAGGCGCCGCCGGTGCCCTGGTTGCGGCCTTCGAGGGCGAGCCGGATGTGCTCGGCCTTGCGGTCGCGGCCGAGGTCGGCGGCAAAGGGGGCGAGCTTCACCGCTCGCGCTCCCAGAGCCAGTCGAGGAGGCCGGCGAGGAAGGCGCCCCCCTCGGGCGCCAGCGGCAGGCCCTCGAGGGCGGCCGCGGCGGCACCGAGGCGCTCCTCGACCATCGCCTCGACGCGGGCGCGGGCGCCGGTCTCCTCGAGGACGCGGCGGACGGCGGCGAGCCGATCGGCGGTGAGGCCCTCGTCGCCGAGGGCGTCGCTGAGCAGACGGAGCTGGGCGGGGGAAGATGCCTGGAGCGCGTGGTGGACGAGGAACGTGTACTTGCCCTCGCGCAGGTCGGCACCCACCGGCTTCCCGACCGTTGCCGCGTCGCCGAACGTGCCCAGGAGGTCGTCCTGGAGCTGGAAGGCCTCGCCGACGGCGGCGCCGTAGCGGGACAGGGGATCAAGCAGGCCAGACGGGGCGCCGGCCAGCAGCGCGCCCAACTGAATCGGCCGCTCGGCGGTGTAGCGGCCCGACTTGAGGCGGAGGACGCGGAGCAGCTCGTCCTCGATCGTTCCCTCGGAATGGGGCCGCAGCCCTACCTGCATCTCCAGGTACTGCCCGGCGATCACCTCCTCGGCCATCGCCGAGAAGGCGCCGCGCAGGGCAAGCCGACGTTCGGGGTCCGTCACCAGGTCGGCAGCCCCGCCGAACAGCTCCACCGCCCAGGTGTGGGCGAGGTCGCCGACCAGGATCGCCGCCGAGCGGCCGAAGTCGCCGGCGTCGCCGCGGAAGCCGCGCGCGGCGTGGCTGTCGGCGAAGCGGACGTGCGCCGCCGGCTCGCCGCGCCGCACCTCGGAGTGGTCCATGATGTCGTCGTGGATCAGCAGGTAGGTGTGGAGCAGCTCGGTCGAGAGGGCGAGCGGCAGCACCGCCTCCTCCCGCCGGCCGCCGCAGGCCCGGTAGGCGGCGAGCACCAGGGCCGGCCGGAGGCGCTTGCCCCCCTGCGCCACCAGCCGCGCCACCCCGTCCACCAGCTCCAGCGCCTCGGAGGCCCCGGCCGCGGCCGCGCGCTTGCCTGCCAGGAAGGCGTCCAGCTCCCGGTCCAGCGGCGCGCGGAAACCGTCCAGGAGGGCCTGGAAGGAGGCCTCGTCGGTCGGCTGCGGGCGGCGGAGGGCGGTCGAGCGGTCCATGGGCTCGATCGAGTGTAGCAGGGCGTCAGTGCCCCCCATCACGAGCACACCCCCGGTAGAGTCGAGCTCGGCCGGCTGGAAGCTCTGCGCCAGGCGTTCGACCGCCTGTACCGAACGGCTGCGGTAGGGACCGGCCGGCGCTTTAGTGGCAACTACATTTGTTGCCGTCCGCCGGGAAGTATTCGGCGATGAGATCGTGGAGCCTTGTGTCGTAGCTCTTAAGCTCGGATCGGGTGTTGACCTGGTTGTGGATGCCGTTCGTGGGGATGGCCTCGTCGTTGACGTCGAACCAATCCTGCACACCCTCGGCCCAGTACTCCTCGAGTTTCGTGGCGGCGTACGTCCCCGCCCAGAGCCCCCTGTTGCCGACGGCCTCCTGATGTGTCGCTTCGAGCCGCGCCTGGAACCGTGGGACGGTGAAAAGCAAGCCGAGCTCGTGGATGGTATGCGCGAACTCGTGGATGAAGATGTCCTCTCTCGAGTAATGCGTGTCGGTCTCGCAGAGGAGGTTTTCCTGGGCGCACGAGTTGACCGGCACCGCTAGGGTGGCCCCGAGACCGCGCGTGTCCCGGTCCCAATTGAACGTCGTGTCACTCTTGAGGAACGCATGCTCCGGAATGTCCGTCGCGACCTCCGAGGAGGCCATCACGGCGATGCGCACGTTCCTCCTCTTCAGCTCCGCGCGCACCGCGGGCAGTCGGGCCAGCATCTGACGGGCCAGGAACCTCGCCTGGAGCAACGCCTTGTCAGACACCTTCTCGGAACTCACGATGGGGATGCCGTCGCCGTCCAGATACTTCTTGTAGAAGGGGACGAGACCCAGCGCGGGCGGCACCGGTCCCACGGCCGTCTCCTTGGTGATCCTCCAGCGCTGGCCGGAGAAGTCGCCGGTCGCCGCGAGCACTGGGCGATCGTTCTGGCCGTCATTCTTGATGTCGAGGCTCTTGTCGGGCCCCTGCCACTGGGTCGTCAGTCGGTAGTAGCCATCCGCGAGGGGGACGATCCTCCAGTGCTGACCGGAGACATCGCCGGTCGCGGCCAGCACCGGCGTGTCGTTCCTGCCGTCGTTGCGGATATCCAGGCTCTTGCCCGCGCCAAGCCACTGGGTCGACAGGCGGAAGAAGCCGCCGTCGGCTGCGATGCGCCAGTACTGACCGGCGACGTCAGCGGTCTTCCGGAGAGCGACCTGGTCGTTGGTTCCATCGTTGATGACGTCGAGGCTGCGGCATTCACCCTGCCTCTCGGTCGTCAATCGATAAAACGCGCTGGCGTCGTCAAACGACGCCGACGCGGTCGCACATCCCGTGCAGAGCGCTAGAGAAATCGGCAACAGAAGGCCTATCGCTCTCATGGTTACTACCTCCATCGTCACCAGACGGACGCGGGCGAGCTTTTCCGCTCTTGCCGTACGCACTGCCTTGAGAGTGCCAGACGGGAGGGTCCTGAGCGATGGTCCTGAGCGCGCAGCTCTGCTCGGGCCGCCCGCTCGGCTGGGTGGGCCGGACCACGCTCAGGCGGGGGCGAGCGGCCGCCG
This sequence comes from Thermoanaerobaculia bacterium, assembly GCA_035536455.1. Classification (GTDB taxonomy): domain Bacteria; phylum Acidobacteriota; class Thermoanaerobaculia; order Multivoradales; family UBA5704; genus DASUNQ01. Next base: position 73,536 of record DATLOC010000049.1, read on the forward strand.
AACAGGACGGGGGCAACCCAATATCCAGCCCTCTTCGTTCCGAATTGCGACATCGTCCGGAGATTCCCTCGTGACGCCAGCCGGGATCGCAAACTCGTGCCTGAGGCGGTCCTCATTGTCCAGGTCTCGTGCCCAGGCCCACATGGCGCGAACCTGACCGCGGTCTTTGATCTGGTCAGGTAGCGGCCTTCGGACGCTGGGATAGATCTCGGCGTGGAGGATGGTCAGACCGTGGTCGGGCCAGCGGCCGGTCGCTGGGGCCCAGCCGGTCTCGAACGGCCAGGCGGCGGAGTGTGCCGCAAACTCGCGATCAAAGCGGATGCCCTCCAGACGTGGGATACCCGTCAAGATCTGACTGCCGACGCTGCCGGTACCGAAGAGGCGGAAGGGCGTGTCACTTTCCGCGCGAATGTCCGTCATGCGTAGCGGAGCGATCCTCCCGGCCGCGTGTGCGAAGGGCTGCGCCGGCTTCCTCTGCGGGACGCAGGCATGACTCCCAGGCACCGGGAGGCACCAGAACGGTCCCGGGGGCGCGGCGCCGGAGACCGCCTCATTGATCGCGCTCGCAACCTCGAACCGATTGTTCCTGTTCGTCGGCAGCCTGCCGGGGGTCGTGCTTAGGTCGTCCTGCAGTCGTTCCTTCAGATACCGCCATACGGCACGCCATGGCGGTGTCGTGCCCTGGATGCAGCGCGGCAGCAGCGACCCGAACCCCCTCGGATATCCGTACGCGAAGTCGGCGCAGACGAGGACGCGGTGCTTCGAATCGACCGCTGCCCGCAGCAGCGTACGAACGCTCTGCTCGGCCTCCGTTCTCGAGGGTGGGCTCGCCGTTGTGGGCCTCGCGGCCGCCCTAGGGCCGTGCGCGATCCAGATGCAGTCCCGCTTCCCTCCACGCCGCCGGTCGGCCCCTGACCAGTCCACCATCACGTAAGCGTCGAAAAGAGCCACCCAGGATTGCCTCCTGCTCGGACTGACTACTCAAACGCCCAGTCGGGGAACTTCGGAACCACGAAGCTCCAGGGATGCTCTCTTTCGCGATCGGGGCCCAGCTCTAGGAGGCGGTCGCGCCGGGCGTGGCTTTGCCAGCGGCGGACGAGGGCGGCCTCGTCTATCTCGTCAGTGGCGTACCACCAGGCGCCGCGGAGGGAGCGGAGCTCGCCGCCTCGGGTTTCGCGAATGGTGTCGAGGAAGAAGCCGCGGCCGACTTGGGGATCGAGGGCCCAGGACCAGTCGTAGCGGAGCACGCCGTCGGAGAAGGTGCCTTCGAGCCGGCCGACCCATTTTTCGCCGTACCAGTCGTAGTCTCCGACGATCCGGTCTCCGGCGGCTCGCAGCAGGAGCCGGCCGCTCTCGCCTCTCCAGCGGCCCTCGATAGGCCCGGCTTCCGGGGCACGCTCCCACCTTCCGAGTTTGGAGAGGATGGCGCCCGCGACCTCATGCAGGCCGTCGCGAGTATTCAGCGCGAACCGGTCGGCGAGGAGCGCGTTGAACTCTACGACCTCGCCCGACGCTACGTTGTGCCAGACGGGGAGGATTGCGCCGCGCTCGGGGCCCTCGAGCGCGAAAAGAGCGCTGAGCTCGTTGCGGGGCCACTTTTTCGCCATGAAGGCGCGGCTGAGAATGACGACGCCATAGCGCGCCTGGCCAAGTCCCCGCCCAATCGTCTCGACCAGGCTGTCGCCCACCTGCAGCGCGAACTCGTCGAACCACACCCGCAGCCCGGCGCGGTCGAGGAGATGAGCGAGGGGGCGGGCCACCTCGTGCTTGTCCTCCCACGCGTAACTGATGAACACGTCCCACTTCTTGGCTTCCTCGAGCCGCATGTCGACTGGCTGGAGTCTAACGCCTCGTCCCAGGCCAGGCGCTCCAGCACCAGAGGGCAGCGGATCCCGTAGGCTTCGCCTCTACATCGCTAGTCGTGGACGCCGAGTTCTTGGAGAAGCGGCCGGGCCGACGCTCCGTGCAGGGCTTCCATCGTCCAGAGCAGGTAGCGGACGTCGACGGCGACGATCCGGCCGACCTCCTGGTTCCAGCCGAAGTCGTTGGCCACGTTCTCCCAGACGCGGTCGAAGTTGACGCCGACCAGCTCGCCGCGGCCGTTGAGGATCGGGATGCCCGAGCTGCCGCTCGTGGTGTCGCCGTCGGCGAGGAAGCAGACTGGCACGTCGCCAGCGTCTCCGAGGCCCAGCGGCTCTGCGGCGCGGCGGGGGCGGCGGCGAGGAGCGCGGCGGGGGCGTCGAAGGGCTCGGCGCCGGTGTGCTTCTCGACCACGCCCGCCACCCGCGTCTGCGGCTCCATCTGTAGGCCGTCGCGCGGGCGGTACCCCTGGACGTGGCCGAGTGAGACCCGCAGGGTGGAGTTGGCGTCCGAGGCGACCGGCCGGCCGGCGTGCGCCTCGACCGCCCGGCGCCAAGCCAGAGGCACGCCACCGCCCCCTTTCTGCAGGCGGTCGTAGCGACCCAGGCGAGCCACCTCCTGCAAGCCATCAGGTAGAGCCTCAGGGCCCGCCAAGCACCTCGGCCATCTCTCGGTGCCTCCGGGTGGTTGGCGGTTTCGCTAGTAGATCGCGCCGCGTGAAGAGGTGAGCGTGCCCGCCTCGACGGTGAGCGTGTACGCGATGCCGCCCGTGCCGCTCCACGTGTCGAGGTCGAAGCTTCCTCCGGGTCCGATCCGGTAGACGGAGATGTTGCGGTAGGTGAGGGGAGTCCCCGGCTGGCAGACCTCTGGCGGGCCGGGGGTGCGGAGGAAGTACACGTACGGCGTCGGGTGGGTGGGCGTGCTCAGAACCTCGGCGCTCCTGTCGGCCGGGTCGACGTGCAGCGCCGTCTCGCGGTCGGCCGCGATGGCGAGACCCTGGGTGGTCCACCCGTCCCGGACCAGCCGCGCGAGAAAGGCGATGGTCCGGCCCATGCGGTCGCGCTCCTGGAGGTGCTGGTCCGTGATCTTGCCGTTCATCCCGGCTAGGGCCAGGAAGTCCCGGTCCAGCGTCAGATCGCGATGGAACGGGTCGGCGAGGGCCTCCGCCGATGTCAGGCTGCTGTTGCTCATCGCCGAGTACACGAACTCGCTCATGATGGCCATACCGGCGCTGGTGCCACCGACCGGCGCCGGCTTGTTCGCAACGTGGTGGATGGCGTCTTCCACCGGTGTGTTCTTCCAGAAGTTCACGTACGCGGACTGGTCTCCGCCGGCGATGAACAGTGCCTCGGCGTTGCGTATGGTGTCGATGACGGACTGGTTGAACGCCGCGTTCCGGTTCTTGAAGATGATGGTGGCCACGGAGTCGCACGAGCACAGGTCGTAGATGTAGGGGTTGTAGGCATCGGTGCCCGAGGCGCGGATCACCACGAAGTCGCCGCCCCCGGAGCTAGCTCCCATGCGCACGAAGTTCTCGTCCACGTCGGTGCCGCCGCCCTGCAGCACCAGGAGCCCGCTCGTGGGGGTGACGACGTCAGCGGGGTTGCCCGTGACGAAGTATTGATAGCCCGGCGCGGCGCTGGCCAGGGTCGCGCAGAACATGAGGAGGCACAGCCAGCTCCCGATGACGCCATGTCTCACCTGATGTGGCCGCATATCCCCTCCTTGGTCTCGCCGCCGGCGAGCTGCCTCTGCGGGTCACTGGGTTGATCGTAGCAGTTGATCGGAGCCCGGCGCGATAGCCTTCGCGCCTAGCGCACCCCCAGCTCTTGCAGCAGCGGGGTCGCCTGCGGGCCGTGGAGGGCCTCCAACGCCCAGAGCAGGTAGCGGACGTCGACCGCGACGATCCGGCCGACGTCCTGGTTCCAGCCGAAGTCGTTGGCCACGTTCTCCCAGACGCGGTCGAAGTTGACGCCCACCAGCTCGCCGCGGCCGTTGAGGACCGGGCTCCCCGAGCTGCCGCTCGTGGTGTCGCCGTCGGCGAGGAAGCAGACGGGCACGTCGCCGAGCGCCCCCGAGGCCCAGCGGCTCTGCGGCGCGGCCGGGGCGGCGGCCAGGAGCGCCGCGGGGGCGTCGAAGGGCTCGGCGCCGGTGTGCTTTTCGACCACGCCCGCCACCCGCGTCTGCGGCTCCATCAGGAGGCCGTCGCGCGGGCGGTACCCCTGGACGTGCCCGAGGGAGACCCGGAGCGTCGAGTTGGCGTCGGGGGCGACCGGCCGGCCGGCGTGCGCCTCGACCGCGCGGCGCCAGAGCGGGCGGAGGCGCGCCACCGCCCCTTTGAAGCGCTCGTCCCGCTCCTCGACGCCGGCGAGCTCGCGGTCGAGCGCAAAGGCGAGATCGAGGAGCGGGTCGCGGCGGGCGCGGAGCTGCGCCGTGCTCTCGCCGAACATCGCCGTGCGCGCGTCGAGGTCGGTCACCCGTGTGCGGGCGAGGAGGTCGGCCGCCTGGCCGTGGAAGGGGGCGATCCCTTCCACGCGCTGTCCCGCGGGGAGCGCCGCGAAGCGGCCGAGGACGTCGGCCAGGAGCGCCTCCTCGGTCGGCGCGTGCAGCCGCTTCTGGTCGATGCGCAGCCGCTCCTCCAGCCGGCCGCGGTTGCGCTCCATGTAATCGACCTGCCGCTCGAGGTCGGGCTTGGCCTTCTCGCGCGCCCAGCGGACCAACGTCAGCGCCAGGTCGAGCGGCTTGGGGCCGTTGCGCCCCTGCTCCAGGAGGAAGTCGCGCTCCCAGGCGGCGAGCTTCCGCTCGACGAGGCCGGTCAGCTCATTCCGCGCCCCCACCGCCGGACGCCACTCCGGCCGCGCCGCCGCCCACGCCTCGACCTCGCGCTCGGCGGCGGCCTTTTTCTCGAGGATCCGCCCGCGCTGGAGGCCCGCCACCTGGCCGCGGGCGTTCTTCTCCCGGTTGGCGAGGGTCTTGAGCCGGTCGGCGAGTGCGATGCGCGCGCCTTCGTCCTTGGCCGAGGCGGCCTCCATGACGTCCATCCAGGTGCGGTAGAGCGCCGCGCGGGCGGGGAAGAAGCGCTCGCCGCGCTCGCGCATCTCGGCCTCGGTCAGGGCGCGGTAGGTGACGCTTGGGTAGCCGGCGACGAGGACGAAGGCGCCCGGCTCGGCGCCGCCGGGGGCGACGGGGAAGTGGTGGCGCGGCCGGTAGGGAGCGGCGCCCTGGCCGGAGGGGGCGGGCTGCCCGTCGGCGGTGGCCCAGACGCGCAGCAGGGCGAAGTCGCCGGTGTGGCGCGGCCAGCTCCAGTTGTCGATCTCGCCGCCGTACTCGCCGACCGCCCGCGCCGGCGCGTAGACCAGCCGCACGTCCGGGTACTCGAGGCTCTCGACCAGGATGTAGCGGACGCCGCCGTCGAAGGCCGCGACCTCGCAGCGCCGGGACGGCTGCTTCTCGCACGCCGCCACCAGCTCCTTCGACTTGCGGTCGGTGGCGCGGAAGCGGGCGAGGTCGTCGGCGCCGCGCGGCACGGACTGCTCGACCTCGGCGGTCACGTCGCGCGTCGCGTGCGGGATCGTGGCGCGCACGCCGGGACCCGGCAGCTCCTCGGCGCGCGCCGCGGCGAGGAAGCCGTGGGTGATCAGGTCGCGCTCGGGCGTCGAGTGCTGCTGGAGTGTGGGGAAGGCGCAGTGATGGTTGGTGACGACCAGCCCCTCGGCCGAGACGAACCCCGCCGAGCAGCCGCCGACCCTGATCGCCGCCTCCAGGAGGCCCCCTCCCTCGCGGCTCCACAGCGCCTCCGGGGGCAGCGCCAGGCCTTGCTGGCGCAGCCAGCGCGCGTCGAGCGCGAGGATCTGCTCGGGGAGCCACTTGCCTTCGAGGGCGCGGGCGGAGGAGGGCGCGACGGCGGCGAGGAGGAGCAGGAGCGGAGCGGCGGCGCGGCGCATGGGGGCCGCAGTCTACAAGGGGCGCCGCGCGGCCCGGCGGATGGAAGGCTTTCGCGGAGCGAGCCCGCCGGCCGCCCCGCGAATGGACGGGTTTTTCAGACGAATGGGACAGGTACGCGGACGATTGGGCTGGGTACGCGGACGAATGGGCCAGGTACGCCGTGTACCCAGCCCATTCGCCGCTGTAACTGTCCCGTTCGCCGCTGTACCCCGCCCATTCGCCGTCGTACCCAGCCCAATCGTCGCCATACCTGTCCCATTCGTCGTCGTACCTGTGCCATTCGCGGCCTCGCGGGGTTTGACGGTCCCTGGAGCGGGGACTACGATCCGGAACAGGCAAATGAGCGTCTCCGAGCCCACCACCCTCGACCCGACCGCCGCCGCGGAGGCGGCGCGGCAGCCGTTCCCGGCGTCGCGGAAGGTCTACCTCGCGGGCGCGCGGCCCGGCGTGCGGGTGCCGATGCGCGAGATCGCGCTGTCGCCCACCCGGCGCGCCGATGGCGCGCTGGAGGAGAACCCGCCGGTCCGGGTCTACGACACCTCCGGCCCCTACACCGACCCGGAGGCCGAGGTGGACGTGCGCCGCGGCCTGCCGCCGCTGCGCCGGGCCTGGGTCGTGGGGCGCGGCGACGTCGAGGAGCTGCCCTCGATCACCTCCGAGTACGGCCGCCGCCGCGCCGCCGACGTGCGGCTCGCCGCCCTCCGCTTCGGTCCGCTCCGCCGGCCGTTGCGCGCCCGGCCCGGCGCCAACGTCACCCAGATGCACTACGCCCGGCGCGGCGAGGTCACGCCGGAGATGGAGTTCGTGGCGCTGCGCGAGGGCGTGGCTCCGGACTTCGTGCGCGCCGAGATCGCGCGCGGCCGCGCCATCCTGCCGGCCAACGTCAACCACCCGGAGAGCGAGCCGATGGCGATCGGCCGCAACTTCCTGGTCAAGATCAACGCCAACCTCGGCAACTCGGCGGTCACCTCCTCGATCGAGGAGGAGGTGGGGAAGATGACCTGGGCGATCCGCTGGGGCGCCGACACGGTGATGGACCTCTCGACCGGCAAGAACATCCACGAGACGCGCGAGTGGATCCTGCGCAACAGCCCGGTGCCGGTGGGGACGGTGCCGATCTACCAGGCGCTCGAGAAGGTCGGCGGGCGGGCCGAGGACCTCACCTGGGAGGTCTTCCGCGACACGCTGATCGAGCAGGCCGAGCAGGGGGTGGACTACTTCACCATCCACGCCGGCGTGCGGCTGCCCTTCATCCCGCTCACCGCGCGGCGGGTGACCGGCATCGTCTCGCGCGGCGGCTCGATCCACGCCAAGTGGTGCCTGGCCCACCACCGCGACAACTTCGCCTACACCCACTTCGAGGAGATCTGCGAGGTGATGCGGGCCTACGACGTGGCCTTCAGCCTGGGCGACGGCCTGCGGCCCGGCGCGATCGCCGACGCCAACGACGCGGCGCAGTTCGCCGAGCTGGAGACCCTCGGCGAGCTGACCAAGATCGCCTGGCGGCACGACGTGCAGACGATGATCGAGGGCCCGGGGCACATCCCGATGCACCTCATCAAGGAGAACATGGACCGCCAGCTCGCGGCCTGCGGCGAGGCGCCGTTCTACACCCTGGGGCCGCTCACCACGGATATCGCCCCCGGCTACGACCACATCACCTCGGCGATCGGCGCCGCGATGATCGGCTGGTACGGCTGCGCCATGCTCTGCTACGTCACCCCGAAGGAGCACTTGGGGCTCCCCGACCGCGACGACGTCAAGGCCGGCGTCATCGCCTACCGCATCGCCGCCCACGCCGCCGACCTCGCCAAGGGCCATCCCGGCGCCCAGCGCCGCGACGATGCGCTCTCGAAGGCGCGCTTCGAGTTCCGCTGGGACGACCAGTTCAACCTCTCTTTGGACCCTGACACCGCCCGTGCCTTCCACGACGAGACCCTGCCGCAGGAGGGCGCCAAGACCGCCCACTTCTGCTCGATGTGCGGCCCGCAGTTCTGCTCGATGAAGATCACCGAGGAGGTCCGCGCCTACGCGGCGGCCCAGGAGCTGGAAGCCGAGGAAGCCCTGGCCCGGGGCCTCGAAGAGAAGGCCGGCGAGTTCCGGCGGACGGGGAGCGAGATCTACCGCTAGCGCTAGGCGCCCGGCGGCACGTCCCGCGCCCCGTAGCTGGCGAGGAGGTGGCGGAGGAAGGTGGGCTCGACGGGCTTGACCAGGTGATCGTCGAAGCCGGCCTCCTGCGACAGCCGCCGGTCCTCGCGCTGGCCGTAGCCGGTGACGGCGACGAGCAGGAGGTCGCGCCCCTCCTTGAGCCGCCGCAGCCGCCGCGCCACCTCGTAGCCGTCCATCTCCGGCAGGCCGATGTCGAGGAGCACGACTTCCGGCCGCGCCCGCCGCACCTCTTCGAGCGCCGCCGGGCCGTCGTAGGCCATCACCGTCTCGTGCCCCCACATGCGCAGGAGCACGCCGAGGCTCTCGGCGGCGTCGCGGTTGTCGTCCACCACCAGGATGCGCAGGCCGCGCACCGGCCGGCCGGCCACCGTCGTCTGCGGCGGCGGGGGGGTCTCCGGCTCGACGCTCGCCTCGGCCCCCGGCAGGGTCACCGTGAACTCGCTCCCCATCCCCGGCCCTTCGCTGGCGGCGGCGATCGTGCCGCCGTGGAGCTCGACCAGACGCCGGGCGAGCGCCAGCCCCAGCCCCAGGCCGCCGTCGGCGCGGTCGGCCGACGCCTCGGCGTGCACGAAGGGCTGGAAGAGCCCCTCCCGCAGCTCGCCGGAGAAGCCGATGCCGTTGTCCTTGACCCGCACCGCCACCCGTCCCTCCTCCAGCTCCGCGGAAAGGTCGATGCGCCCCTCCGGCGGCGTGTACTTGGCGGCGTTGTTGAGGAGGTTGACGAGCACCTGCTCGAGCCGAGCCGTGTCGCCGCGCAGCTCGATGGGGTCGGAGGGCAGCGCCACGGTGAGGATCTGCCCGCGCTCCTCGATCAACGGGCGGGCGGCCTCGACGGCGTGGCCGACGATGTCGTGCAGCAGCACCCGCTCGCGCCGCAGCCGGATCTCCCCCAGCGTGATGCGCGAGACGTCGAGCAGGTCTTCGACCAAGTGCGAGAGGTGGCGCACCTGGCGCTCGACGACCGAGCGCGACCACTCCAGCGAGGAGGAGTCCAGGCGCAGGGCCTCGACGGCGTTGCGGATCGGGGCGAGCGGGTTGCGCAGCTCGTGGGCCAGCAGAGCGAGGAAACGGTCCTTGCGGCGGTCGGCCTCGGCGAGCTCGGCGGCCTGCCGCCGCAGCTCCTCCTCCAGCCGCTTGCGCTCGGTGACGTCGTGCTGACTGCCCCAGCCGCGGCGGAGGAGGCCGTCCTCGAGCACCCCGACGAGGTTGTTGACGAAGAACTTGCGGTTCCCCTCCCGGTCCACCTCGTGCGACTCGGCACCCTGCAGGCGGTAGCCGGAGCGGACGAAGGCGAGGAGGTAGTCGACGTTGTGGGAGTCGGCGCGCGGCAGGAAGTCGCCGAGGCGCGCGCCGACGATCTCGGCCGGCGTCGCGAAGCCGTACATCCGCGCCATCTCCTCGTTGCACTCGGCGAGGTAGCCGTGGCGGTAGAAGTGGTCGATCTGCTCGTCTTCGGGGAGGTCGGTGGGGCAGGGGCGCTCGAGCTCGAAGCGCCAGCAGCCGGCCGAGGAGAGCTCGAAGAAGGAGTGGTAGCGCTCTTCGCTGGCGCCCAGGGCGCGGAGGCGGCGCCGGCCCTCGGAGTCGTCGTGGAGGAGGACGACAAGGCCGCCCTCCGCCAGCGGCGAGACGCTGCCGCGGACCGGCGTCTCCAGGCCCTGCCGCCCGCGCACCACCGCGTCGCCGAGGTCGCGCGCCGGGTCGCCGGGACCGGGCAGGGGGATGGGCTCGCCGCCGGATTCGGCGTGCAGGGCCAGGACCTCGGCGAGGGGCCGGCTGCCGGCCGGCTCCCAAGGGGCCTGGGTGAGGCGCTCGGCCTCGGGGCTGGCGTAGACGACCGCCCCGCCGGCGTCGGCCACGAGCACCGCCGCGCGCAGCCCGCGCAACGCGCCGTCCAGCAGCTCCTCGACTTGGTGCTCGTCCACGCGCCCTCACCTCCCGCTCACGCGAGAGGAGCGATTGTAATGCGCGCCGCGGCTCAGTCGATCGGCCGCAGCCAGCTCGTGCCGGCCAGCCGCTCGCTGAACGAGAAGCTCACCTGCTGCTTGCAGGAGCTCCCCTTCGCCGCGTTGGCGCAGACCAGAGGCAGCCCCGAGATCGACCAGAACTCGCCGGCGTGGACCGGGCGGATGATCGCCGCCTGCACCTCCGCCTTGGTGGTGGTGCAGTCGCGCTGGCCCGCCGTGGCGCAGGCGGGGAGCGCCGCCAGCGTCGCATCGCCGAGCGTGCCGTCGGCTTCGATCTCCACCACCATCTCGAAGGCAGCGCGGCCGGCGCTGCCCGAGGCGTCGATGGGGAAGATGTCGATGCGGTAGGCGGTGCGCGTGCCGCCGCCCCAGTCCTCCGAATCCTCGCCGCGGTAGATGGCCACCAGCTTCGAGCGCAGGAACGCCGTCGTGTCGCTCGAGTTGGTGCTGTAGGCGAAGGAGCGCAGGGTCTTGGCGAGGACCGACAGCACGTGCAGGTCCGACGCCGCCAGCTTCATGTGGCAGGCCTGGATCAGCCCGGCCAGGCCGCGCCCCGGCTTGGCGTCCGTCGCCACGCCCTGCGGGCCGTCGATGTTGTCGATCGCCAGCAGCGCGGAAAGGTTGGCGTTCTTCGCCGGATCGACGGTGGGATCGAGCACCACCGCCATGGCGTCCGCCTGCGCGCGGGTGACGAGGTCGGAATTGAGGCGGCTGCGGGTGAAGCTCATGGCGTCGAGCTGCGGCCTGTTCGGGTTGCGCAACAGGCGCGGCTCATGGGGGTTGCCGGTGAACCAGAGATGGTGCTCCGGCGTGGCGGCCAGGTCGCTGTCGGTCTCGAACTGCTCGGTGTAGGCGAGCCCGGCGAGGCCCCCTTCCACCGTGCTGTAGGTGAACGACAGCACCACCGGCTTCTCCGAGGTCGAGCTCGCCATGCGGATGTAGGAGCGGGCGAGCAGCCCGGTGAGCTGGTTGGCGTTGCAGGCGACCTCGGCACCGCTGAGCCGTTGCGGCATCTGCGCTGCGGCGGGTGCGGTGGCAAGGAGCAGGAAGACCAGGGCCGAGGGGAGGTTCTTGCGGGTCATCACGAGGTTGCGACCTCCGGCGGGAGGCCATAAAAGCAAGGGCGATGCCAGGCTCACAAACGCATAGAGTTACGTGCGTGGCGGAGCGGCGCTATCTCGTCAACGAGATCTTCTACAGCCTGCAAGGGGAAGGCGTGCGCGCCGGCACGCCGAACCTCTTCCTCCGCTTCGCCCGCTGCAACCTGGCCTGCGCGCAGGAGACGCACGGCTTCGACTGCGACACGGAGTTCGAGTCGGGGCGGTGGCTGGAGACGGAAGAGCTCCTCGCCGAGCTGCGGGCAGCGAGCCCGGACTGCCGCTGGATCGTGCTGACCGGCGGCGAGCCGGCGCTGCAGCTGGACGCGCCGCTGATCGCGGCGCTGCACGCTGCCGGCTACGAGCTGGCGATCGAGACCAACGGCAGCGTCGCGCTGCCGCCGGGCCTCGACTGGGTGACGGTGAGCCCGAAGGTCGCCGAGCACGCCATCCGCCAGCGCCGCGCCGACGAGGTCAAGTACGTCCGCGGGTACGGCCAGGCGGTGCCGGAGACCGTCGTCGAGGCCGACCACTACCTGATCTCGCCGGCCTTCGACGGCCCCGACCTCGACCGCCGAACCCTCGACTGGTGTGTCCGGCTGGTCCAGGAGAACCCGAAGTGGCGGCTCTCCCTCCAGCAGCACAAGCTCTGGGGAGTGCGATGACACCACCGGCGGCGGGGGCTGGTACGTTTCTTGAGGCGCCTCCGCGCGTGGCCGAGCCCTTCGACCTGCGGGTGATGTCCTACAACGTCCTCGGGCAGGCCCACGTCCTGACCGGCGCCTACCTGCGCTGGGTGGCGGAGGCGATCCAGCGCGAGGCGCCGGACGTCGTCGGCCTGCAGGAGGTCCACCGCGGCACCTGGATGTCGCGCTTCGCCGACCAGATCGAGGAGCTGGCGCGCCTGACCGGCATGACTTCTCACTTCGAGGCGAGCCTGGCCGGCGCCGGCCGCGACGGGCGGCGCTGGGAGGTGGGCAACGCCGTCTTGACCCGCGGCGCGATCCGTTCGGCCGAGGTCGTGAAGCTCCCCGGCAGCGGCGAGCCGCGGACCCTGCTCGACACCGACGTGGAGCTGCGCGGCCAGCGGCTGCGCTTCTTCGTCACCCACCTGTCGGCCTGGGGCCGGCTGACCTCGCCGTCGCGTCAGCTCCAGGTGCAGCACGTGGCCGAGCGGCTGCAGGGCTGCGGCGAGCCGTTCGTCCTGGTCGGCGACCTCAACGCCCCGCCCGAGGCGCCGGAGCTGCGGCACCTGATGGCCGCCGACCTCTTCCGCATGTGCGGCGACGCCATGGAGTCGACCCACCGCATGACCCGCCAGCGCCTCGACTACGTCTTCGCCGACGCCGGCTGGCACATCGTCGGCGAGCGCATCCCCCGCGGCGGCCCCTCCGACCACTTCCCCGTCGTCGTCGACCTGCGCCGGTGATCGAGCTCCCCCTCTGGCTCTTCTGGCTGATGGTCCTGGCGTTCGCCGCGCTCGGGTTGATGCTCTACAACAACCTGCACGAGGTCCGCTTCAAGGTGCGCGTCCCGGAGGATCTCACCCGCCTGGAGGACGGGCTCTGCTCGCTCGTCGGCCTCAGCGGCGCGCCGATGACCGCGGGGAACGCGGTCGAGCTGCTGCAGAACGGGGACGGCTTCTTCCCCCGGCTCCTCGCCGACATCGCCGCCGCCGAGACGTCGATCCATCTCGAGACCTACGTCTGGTGGCGCGGCGAGATCTGCCACCAGGTGGCGGCGGCGCTCGAAGCCCGCGCGCGCGAGGGGGTCGAGGTGCGGGTGATGCTCGACGCCCTCGGCGCCTTCACCATGGAGCGGCGGCTGCGCCGGCAGATGCGGCGCGCCGGCTGCCGGGTGGAGGTCTACAACCGCCTCCGCCTCTACCACCTCGGGGTGCTCAACAAGCGCACCCACCGCAAGATCGCGGTCTTCGACGGCCGAATCGGCTATATCTTCGGCCACGGCATCGCCCAGCAGTGGACCGGCAACGGCCAGGACAAGGACCACTGGCGCGACACCGGCGTGCGCCTGCGCGGCCCGGTGGTCAACATGGTGCAGTCGGTCTTCTGCGAGCACTGGGTGGAAGAGACCGGACAGGTCCTGATCGGCCCGAGGTATTTCCCCACCCTCGAGCGGGCGGGCGACCTGCGGATGCACGTCGTCAGCGGCTCGCCGAAAGGGGGGATCTCGGACTTCGAGCTGTTGTTCCAGGTGGCGATCGCGACGGCGCAGCACGAGCTGATCATCTCCAACCCCTACTTCATCCCCAACCGCGCGGCCTGCGACCTGTTGACCAAGGTGGCGCGCCGCGGCGTCGAGGTCAAGGTGATGGTCCCCGGGCCGTACCTCGACAGCCGCCTCGTCCGCCACGCCGGGCACTTCCGCTACGGGGAGCTGCTGCGCGACGGCGTGCAGATGTGGGAGCACCAGGAGACGCTGACGCACCAGAAGGTGATCGTCATCGACGGCCTCGTCTCGCACGTCGGCTCGACCAACCTCGACGACCGCTCCTTCGACATCAACGAGGAGGCCGGGGTGGGGATCCTCGACGAGGAGGTCGCCGCCGAGCTCAAGGCCGCCTTCGAAGCCGACCTGCTGAAGTGCAAGCCGCTGCAGGCGGAGGACTTCGCAAAGCACAGATTCTGGCACCGGCTGGCGGACGCCTTCTGCTACCAGTTCAACGCGCAGCTCTAGGGGGCGCCGGCGGCCGTGGCCTGGATCCGCACCATCCCCCCCGACGAGGCGCAAGGGACGCTGCGCCGCCTCTACGACGAGGCGCTGGCGCGCGCCGGCAAGGTCTTCAACGTGGTGCGCCTGCAGGGCCTGCAGCCCGAGGTGCTGGAGGCCTCGATCGAGCTCTACCGGCGGCTGATGCTCGCCCCGGGCGGCCCGCTCAGCCGCGCCCAACGCGAGATGATCGCCGTCGCCGTCTCGCGCGCCAACGACTGCCACTACTGAGCCCGCGCGCACGCGGACGACCTCCGGGCCGAGGTCGCGGGTGAAGCGGGGGAGAAGCTGGCGCAAGAAATCGACCTCACGCCGGCCGACCGCGCCATGCTCGCCTACGCGCGCAAGCTCACCCTCACGCCGCGCGAGGTCGCGCAGGCCGACGTCGAGGCCCTGCGCGCCGCCGGCTTCGACGACGCCGCGATCCTCGCGATCGCCCAGGTAGTCGGCTTCTTCAACTACTACAATCGCCTCTCCGACGGACTGGGGATCGACCCCGAGCCCGAGTGGAACCCCGACACATGACCATCCGACGCGTCGCGGCAGCCCTGCTCCTCGCGCTCCTCACGGGCGCCGCGGCGGCGCAGGCCCCGGCGAGCGCGCCGCCGGCCGCCGCCGGCGCGCACGCGGCCGCCGCGACCTTGCGCGAGCAGGTGGGGTCCCCCGGCCTCGCCGCCGCCGTGGCGGTGGACGGCGCCCTGGTCTGGGCGGAAGGGTTCGGCTGGGCCGACCTCGAGCAGAAGGTGGCGGCGGCGCCGGACACCCGCTTCCGCATCGGCAGCGTCTCGAAGCTCTTCACCGCCGCGCTGGTCGCCCGGCTCGTCGAGGCGGGGAAGCTCGACCTCGACGCCCCCATCCAGCGCTACCTGCCCGACTTTCCCGACAAGGGGCAGCCGATCACCGCGCGGCAGCTCGCCGGCCACCTCGCCGGGATCCGCCACTACCTGCCGGCCGACTTCGGGCTCCCGGTCAAGCGCTACGCGAGCCTCGGCGAAGGCCTCGCGATCTTCGACGCCGACCCGTTGGTCCACGCGCCGGGCTCGGCCTACCTCTACTCGAGCTACGGCTACAACCTGCTCGGCGCCGTCGCCGAGGCCGCCGGCGGGCGGAAGTTCCTCGCCGCGCTCGAGGAGGGGGTCCTCGCGCCGCTCGGGCTCGCCGGCACTCAGGCCGACGACGTCGAGCTGATCGTCGAGCGCCGCGCCCGGCCGTACGCCGCGGCCGAGGGGGGCGGCTTCCAGAACGAGCAACCGATCGACAGCAGCTACAAGTGGCCTTCGGGCGGCCTGCTCTCGACGGCGCCGGACCTCGTGCGCTTCGCCTCGGCCCATCTCGCCGACGGCTTCCTGCGCCCCGAGACCCGCAAGCTTCTCTTCACCTCGCAAGCGACCGCCGACGGCAAGGAGACCGGCGTGGGGATCGCCTGGCGGATCGGCGCCGACGCGGCCGGCCGCCGCATCCTCCACCACGGGGGGACGATCGAAGGGGGGCGCGCCTTCCTCCTCGTCTACCCCGACGCGCTGGTGGCGGTGGCGGTGCTCACCAACCTCTCACGCGCCCGCTTCGCCGAGAACGAGGTCGCGGCGCTGGCGGCGCCTTTCCTCCCCTGACGCCGCGCTACCGGAGAGCCATGGAGATCCACGCCGACATCCTCGAGACGATGGGCAACACGCCGCTCGTGGCGCTGCGCCGCTTCCATCCGGAGGGGGCGCTGCTGGCCGCCAAGGTCGAGTACTTCAACCCCGGCTCGAGCGTCAAGGATCGGATCGGCCCGGCGATGATCGAGGCCGGCGAGCGCTCCGGGGCGCTCAAGCCGGGCGGCACGATCGTCGAGCCCACCTCGGGCAATACCGGCGTCGGGCTGGCGATGGCGGCGAACCTCAAGGGCTACAAGCTCGTCTGCACGGCCGCCGACAAGATCCCCAAGGAAAAGATCGCGCTCCTCGAAGCCTTCGGCGCCAAGGTCATCACCTGCCCGACGAACGTCGAGGCCGACGACCCGCGCTCTTATTACAAAACAGCCGAACGGATCCGCGACGAGGAAGGGGCCTACCTCCCGTACCAGTACTACAACCAGGCCAACCCGCAGGCGCACTACGAGACGACCGGCCCCGAGGTCTGGCGGCAGACCGACGGCCGCATCACCCACTGGGTGGTCGGAGTGGGGACCGGCGGCACGATCAGCGGCGCCGCCAAGTACCTGAAAGAGCAGAACCCGGCGATCCGCGTCGTCGGCGTCGACACCGTCGGCAGCGTCTACGCCTACTACAAGGAGCACGGCGCGCTGCCGCCGGCGGAGCAGATCCACCAGTACCTGATCGACGGCATCGGCGAGGACTTCATGCCGGGCACGGTCTGGTGGGACTACATCGACGAGATCGTCACCGTCGACGACCGGAGCGCCTACCGCGCCACCTTGGACCTGGCGCGCAAGGAGTCGATCTTCGTCGGCTCCTCCTCCGGCGCCGCCGCCGAAGGCGCCCGCAGGGTGGCCCGCGCCCTCCCCGACGACGCGATCGTCGTCACCCTCTTCCCCGACTCGGGCGAGCGCTACCTCTCGAAGCTCAACGAAGAGTGGCTGCGGGAGAAGGGGCTGCTCGAGGACGACTAGCGGCGCTGCATGACGATCGACGAGATCGCCGTCGACTCGAGCTCGACGGGAGACCCGGCGCGCTTCCGCACCCTCGCCGATCTCGAACGCGGGCTCGCGGGCCTGGATCGGCGGCGCTACTCTCGAAGTCACGCCGGTGCCGCACAACGGCTGCCGGAAGTTCCAGGCCCGCTTCGGCCAGGAGGCGTTGCGCTTCGTCTCGGGGAAGGAGCTGCGGCACCGCACCTTGCGGGGGATCTACCTGCGGGTGGTCGAACCGGGCGACGTGCGGCCGGGGGACGCCGTCGAAGTGCTGGTCCGCGCGTAAAAAAAATGAGGGGCGCCGGAGCGCCCCCTCGTGCTTCCGCTCGAAGGCCCTGAGCTAGCGGCCGTCGCGGTCGGCGTCGCCGGGCAGGGCCCGCTCGACGCGATGCCAAGCGTCGCGCGTCGCGGACTTGGCCTCGTGCCAGGCCATGCCGGACGTGCCCTTGGCGTTGCCCCAGCCGCGCTCCAGGTCCTGCTCCAGCTTGTCGTCCCACTGGCGGCCGGCGAACTTCGAGCGCGACTCCCAGCCGTAGCGGTAGGCCGGCTGGTACTCCTCGTACGGCCGGTTGCGCTGGACATAGTCGCGGTTCTTGTAGTTCTCCCGCCAGTAGGCGTCCTCGACCGTCGGGTTCACCTGCTCGGCCACGCCGTGCCCGGCGAGACCCCCGACGATCGCGCCGACGGCGCCGCCCACGACAGCGCCCACCGGGCCTGCCGCGGCGCCAACCGCCGCACCCGTCGCCCCGCCCGCCACGGCGCCGACGCCGGTGCCGACCGGGTGGGAGCCCGGCTCGCCGGTGATCGGGTCGCGGTTGAGGTCGTGATGCTCGGGATGGACTTCGTCGTCGGTCAGGGTGGTGGTGCCACTGCCCGTGGTGAACTTGCTTTCGTCTCTCATGATGTTCCTCCTAGGTGTGAAAATCTCAGCGCCGCGGCTTGCAGCACAGTTCACCAAGAAAGCATCGCAAGGACGGTGCCAATCGCTCCCTCCGACTCATCCGTGCGACGCGTGAGCGCGTAGACGTGGATGTGCAGGCGGCGCGGCGCTCTCTCTTCGTCACCGGGGGGACCGGGTATCTGGGGCGGCGGCTGATCCCGGCGCTGCTGGCGCGCGGGCATCGGGTCGCGGCGCTGGCGCGGGCGGGGTCGCAGGGGAAGCTGGCGGAGGGCTGCGAGGTGCTTGTCGGCAACGCGCTCGACGCGGCGTCCTTCGCCGCCCGTGTGCCGGCCGCCGACACCTTCGTCCACCTCGTCGGCACGCCGCACCCGGCGCCTTGGAAGGCGCGGCAGTTCCGGGAGGTGGACGCGGTGTCGGTCGCGGCGGCGCTGGCGGCGGCCGAGTCCGCCGGAGCGCGGCACTTCGTCTACCTCTCGGCGGCCCATCCGGCGCCGGTGATGAAGGCCTACATCGCCGTGCGCACCGAGTGCGAGGCGCGGATCGCCGCCGCCGGCTACGACCGGCCGCCGCGCGGCGCCACCTTCCTCCGCCCCTGGTACGTGCTCGGGCCGGGGCACCGCTGGGCGTACCTCTCGATCCCCGCCTACGCCGTCCTCGAGCGGCTTCCGCCGACGCGGGCTACGGCGCGCCGGCTGGGGCTCGTGACGTTGCGGCAGATGATCGCGGCGCTGGTCGAGGCCGTCGAGGACCCGCCGCAGGGGGTGCGCGTGGTCGAGGTGCCGGCGATCCGCGCCGCCGGCCGCGGGCCAGTCCCCTAGCCGCCGTAGCGCCTGCCCGGCACCCAGCGGTGGACGGCCCGCCGGTAGCGGGTGTAGGAGCCGCCGAAGCTGCCGGCGAGGGTCGGCTCCTCGTAGACCAGCACGAAGAGGTGGACGGTGAGCCACCAGACGAAGGCGTAGACCAGGAGGCGGCGCGACTCGAAGAACAGCGCCTCGCCGAGCAGGATCAGCAGCACCCCGAGGTACATCGGGTTGCGCACGTAGCGGTAGAGGCCGCTGACCACCAGCGCTTTCGGCGGGTCGATCGGCGCCGGCGTGCCGCGCCCGCGGCGGCCGAACTCCCAGATGCAGCGCAGGAGGATGGCGAGCCCGGCGGCGAGCGGCAGGAGCGCCAGGAGCTGCGGCGCGCCCCAGCGCGCCGGCCAGCCCTCGCCGCCGTTGCGCAGCACCCAGGCGGGGACCAGCACGGCGACCGTCCCCGGCACGACGAGGGTGAAGAGCAGGTTCTTGAGGAAGAGCATCGCTCAGCCGCCGGCGAGCTCGAACCGCAGCAGCGGCAGGGTGCGGGCGGTCCCCTCGACGTCGGCACGCACCTCGCCGACCCGCCGCGCGCCCATGTAGCGATAGAAGGCCTCGGCGTTGGGATCGGCCTCGATCTCGACGACTGCCGCGCCGCCGGCCCGCGCGGCCCGCACGGCGTCCTCGAAGAGCGCCCGCCCGAGCCCGCGCCCGATCCACTCCGGCCGCACCCAGAGGTGCTCGAGCGTCCAGACCGCGCAGTCCGCCACCAGCGCGTAGAAGCCGCGCACGGCGCCGTCGCCCTCGGCGACCACCGCCGTCTGCCGCGCCAGCAGCTCGGGGGTGATCGTCAGCGCCCCGCGCCAGGCGGCGATCCAGCTCTCGGGGTAGCCCCAGTGGCGCTTGGCGGCGTGGGCGATCTCGGAGAGGACCGGCGCCTCCTCGGCGCGCGCCGGGCGGAGGGTCACCGCTCGAGCGCCGCGCGGTCCCAGCGGGCGCAGTCGGCGGCGGCCTCGTAGGTGCTCTGCGCGAAGGCGAGGAGCGCCTCGTCGGGCGAGGCGGCGGTGCGCACCGCCTCGTAGGGGAGCAGGAACTCGGCGAAGTCCGGGCTGTAGAAGGCGGCGTCCGGCGCCACCTTCGCCTCCTTGAAGCCCTCCGGCTCGGGATAGGCGTAGGCGTAGAAGACCGGCTCGGAGACGCCGGCGCCGAGCCAGAAGCCGAGGCTGCTGACCTCGTGGGAGTAGGCCTCCTGCACCACAAAGTCGGGGATGTTCGGCACCGGGCCGTGCTGCGGCGCGCGCCGCCCGGAGAAGCGGGTCACCGCGAGGTCGAAGCCCCCCCAGAAGAAGTGGACCGGGCTGACCTTGCCGAGGAAGCGGGCGCGGAAGTCGGTGAGCACGCGCTCGGACTGCACCAGGACGCGCCAGAAGCGCCGGACGGCCTCGGGGTCGTAGGCCGCGTGCTGGCGGTCCTGATCGAAGCGGACGGGGTCGGGCACCTCGGAGGGCACCGGCCAGATCTTGACCGCCAGCCCCAGCGACTCGAGGGCCGCCATGGTCTCGCGGTAGAACTCCGCGACCGGCTGCGGGCGGAGGGGGACGGTGCGCACGTCCCCGTCGCTCGTCGTGATGCGCAGCACGTCGTCGAGGAAGTCGAAGTCGATCGCGAAGGTGCGCGTGCCGTAGGGGATCGCCGAGGTGGTGAGCCCGCGCGGCGTGACGTAGAGCGTCACCTGCCACCAGTGGTTGATGAGCGGCGCGAGCTTGAGCCGCACCTTGCCCACCACCTGCGTCCACATGTGGAGCGTGTCGTAGGTGTCCTGCCGCCCGGCGAGCGTCAGCTCGGGCCAGGCGGCGCCGCCGCCGTTCTCCGCTGTCGGTGTCGTGGTGCTCATGGCACCCGGAAGAATGCCACAGTCCCCGCGCTACAATCCCCGCGCCTTTCGCCCGCCTCGACAAAAAGGAGCCCCGATGCGCCGACGCCCGCCGCTCGTCCTCCCGCTCGTCCTCACCGCCGCGCTGCTCGCGCTCGGCGCCGCTCCGCCGCCCGCCCCGGGCCCGCTGCTCGGCTTCGGCCCCGAGGCCGCCGCCGCCCAGCGCGACCTCGAGGCGCGCTTCGACGCGGCGCTCAAGGCCGAGGACCTCAAGGAGTGGATGCGCCGCCTCTCCGCCCACCCGCACCCGGTGGGGTCGCCGTGGGGGAAGGAGAACGCCGAGTTCATGGCCGGGCTCTTCCGCTCCTGGGGCTACGAGACGGCGCTCGAGGAGTTCCGCGTCCTCTTCCCGACGCCCAAGCTGCGCCGCTTAGAGATGGTGGCGCCGACCCCGTTCACCGCCACGCTCACCGAGCCGGCGATCCCCGAGGATTCGACCTCCGGCCAGGCGGCCGAGCAGCTCCCGACCTACAACGCCTACTCGATCGACGGCGACGTCACCGGCGATCTCGTATACGTCAACTACGGCGTCCCCAAGGACTACGAGGAGCTGGAGCGGCGGGGCATCGACGTCAAAGGCAAGATCGTCATCGCCCGCTACTACGGCTCCTGGCGCGGCATCAAGCCGAAGGTGGCGGCCGAGCACGGCGCCGTCGGCTGCATCATCTTCAGCGACCCAAGCGGCGACGGCTACTGGTGGGGCGACGTCTACCCGCAGGGCGGCTGGCGCTCCGAGCACAGCGTGCAGCGCGGGTCGGTTGCCGACATGCCGCTCCACTCCGGCGACCCGCTGACCCCGTTCGTCGGCGCCACGAAGAACGCCAAGCGGCTCAAGGTCTCCGAGGCGAAGACACTGACCAAGATCCCGGTCCTGCCGATCTCCTACGCCGATGCCCTGCCCCTGCTGCGCGCGATCGGCGGCCCGGTGGCGCCTGAGGAGTGGCGCGGCGCACTGCCGGTGCCCTACCACCTCGGGCCGGGGCCGGCGCGCGTCCACCTGCAGCTCGCTTTCAACTGGGACCTGGCGACCGCCTACGACGTGGTCGCCAAGCTCCCCGGCACCGAGCTGCCGGACCAGTGGATCGTACGCGGCAACCACCACGACGGCTGGGTCAACGGCGCCACCGACCCGGTCTCCGGGATGGTCGCCGTCCTCGCCGAGGCGAAGGCGGTGGGCGAGCTGGCAAAGGCCGGCTTCCGGCCGCGCCGCACGATCGTCTACGCCGGCTGGGACGCCGAGGAGCCGGGGCTGCTGGGCTCGGTCGAGTGGGCCGAGACCCACGCCGCCGAGCTGCGCAAGAAGGCCGTCGCCTACATCAACTCCGACAGCAACTTGCGCGGCTTCCTCGGCATGGGCGGCTCGCACACCCTACAGACGCTGATGAACCAGGTGGCGCGCGACGTCCCCGACCCGCAGAAGAGCGCCAGCGTCGGCGAGCGGCTGCGCGCCTACCTGGCGATCTCCGGGCCGCCCGACGCGAAGAAAGCGGCCTCGTCGGGCAAGCCCCTGCCGCTCTACCCGCTGGGCTCGGGCTCGGACTACACGCCCTTCCTCCAGCACCTCTCCATCGCCTCGCTCGATATCGGCTTCGGCGGCGAGGACCAGTACGGGCAGTACCACTCGATCTACGACTCCTTCGACCACTACGTGCGCTTCGGCGATCCGACCTTCGCCTACGGGGTGGCCCTCGCCAAGGTCGGCGGGCGGACGGTGCTGCGGCTGGCGCAGTCCGAGGTGCTGCCGTTCGACTACGCGCCGCTCGCCGAGGCGGTCGGGAGCTACGTTAAGGAGGTGGGCAAGCTCGCCGACGACATGCGCGAGGAGACCGCCGAGCGCAACCGCCGGATCGAGAGCCGCACCTTCGAGCTGTTCGACGACCCGACGCAGACCTGGGTGGTGCCGAAGCCGCGCGAGCCGGTGCCGCACCTGAACCTTGCGCCGCTGCAGAACGCGGCGGCGGCGCTGGAGGCGAGCGTCGGGCGCTGGACCAAGGCGCGCGACGCCCAGGCCGCGTCGGGACGCGCCCTCACCCCCGACCAGCGCGCCGCCCTCGACCGCCTGCACATGACCAGCGAGCGGGCGCTGGCCCGCGATCAGGGGCTCCCGGGCCGCCCCTGGTACCGCCACCAGGTCTACGCCCCGGGCCAGTACACCGGCTACGGCGTCAAGACCCTGCCGGCGGTGCGCGAGGCGATCGAGCTGCGCCGCTGGCGCGAGGCCGAGGAGCAGGCGGCGGTGGTGGCGAAGGTGCTCGAAGGCTTCGCCCGGCACGTGGACAAGGCGACGGCGATCCTGGAAGGGAAGTCGAAGTAGGGAAGACCCGACCCCGGAGGAGACCGCGATGCGTGAAACCGTGTTGCTGCTTCTCGTCGTTCTGAGCTTCGGCTTTGTCGGGCCGGCAGTGGCCGCGGCCTTCGGCCCCGAGGCCGCGACCGAGGCCTACCTCGCGCGCGTGCCGCCCGATCAGCGGGCGCGCTCGGACGCCTACTTCGAGGGCGGCTACTGGATCCAGCTCTGGAGCTTCCTGATCGGCCTGGCGCTGGCCTGGCTCCTCCTCGGCACCGGGTTTTCGGCGCGGATGCGCGACTGGGGCGAGCGGATCACGCGCTCCCGGTCGCTGCGGGTCTGGATCTACGCCGTCCTCTACACGCCGGTGACGAGCGCCATCCTCTTCCCCTGGACCGCCTACGTCGACTTCTTCCGCGAGCACCAGTACGGGATGGCGACGCACGACTTCGCCGGCTGGTTCGGCGACCAGCTCAAGGGGCTGATGGTGGCGCTGGTCTTCATGCCGCTGCTGCTGGTGGCGCTCTACGCCGTGCTGCGGCGGGCGCCGCGGACCTGGTGGCTGTGGGGGAGCGTCGTGGCGGTGGCGTTCCTGACCGTCGGCGTGCTCATCGCGCCGATCTGGATCAACCCGCTGTTCAACAAGTACACGCCGCTCGAGCCGGGGCCGATCCGCGAGTCGATCCTGTCGATGGCGCGCGCCAACGGCGTGCCGGCCCACGAGGTCTACACGATGGACGCGTCGCGGCAGACCAAGCGCATCAGCGCCAACGTCAGCGGCCTGGCCGGGACGACGCGGGTGACCCTCAACGACAACCTGCTCGAGCGCACCTCGCCGCCCGAGATCGAGGCGGTCATGGGGCACGAGCTGGGCCACTACGTGCTCAACCACGTCTACGAGATGATCGTCGAGCTCGGGCTGATCATCCTGATCGGCTTCGCCTGGCTCTACTTCGCCTTCGGGCGGGCGCTGGCGCGGTGGGGCGAGCGCTGGCGGGTGCGCGGGGTGGACGACCCGGCGGGGCTGCCGCTGCTGGTGGCGCTCCTCGCCGTCTTCTTCTTCGTCCTGACCCCGATCAACAACACGATCATCCGCGTCAACGAAGCCGAGGCCGACATCTTCGGCTTGAACGCCTCCCGCCAGCCCGACGGCTTCGCCGAGGTGGCGCTCAAGCTCGGCGAGTACCGCAAGCTCTCCCCCGGCCCGATCGAGGAGTGGATCTTCTTCGATCACCCGAGCGGCAGGAACCGCATCCTGATGGCGATGCGCTGGAAGGCGGAGGAGCTGGAGCGCGGGGCGCGGGCCGGCCGCTGGCTTCAGGCGAGTGATTAGACGGGATCGAGGTGGGCGGACTCGGCGTCGCCCATCTCGACGCCGCCGGCGGGGAAGTACTCGCGCCAGCGGCGGGTGACCAGGGCGGCGGTGTCGGGGTCGGCGGAAAGCTCGCGCGGGAACCAGGGCTTGAGGCGCGCGTCGAGCAAGACCGGCGGCGTGTAGGCGACGTGGTTGCCGCGCAGCTCGACGCGCGCGGCGTGGACATCGGCGGCGGGCTCGAAGCGAGTGAAGGTCGTCCACAGGAAGTTGATCGGCGAGGCGGCGGCGCGGCGCGGCTCGTCGGTGAGGACCAGGAGCGGCCAGCCGGCGAAGGCCGGGTGCGCGGCCAAGCGTGAGGCGGCGCCCGGGTCGGTCGCGAAGGGGAGGAGGGTGCCGACGACCAGGCACCCGCCGCAGAAGACCCGCACCTCGGTCACCTCGGGCGGCGGCGGCACCGCCGGCCGGAACTCCCGCGGCAGCTCCCGCACCGCCTCCCCCAAGCCCAGCCAGACCCCCTTCGAGCCGCGGTTCACTTCCGGTCCCGTGTAGTCGAGAGTGTCCATCGAGGTGTTGGCGAAGACGTAGAGGTCGGTCTCGGGGCGGGTGCGCGCCAGCAGGTGCTCGAGGGTGGCGCGGAAGTCGCGCAGCTCGACCGGCCGGTCGGTCAGGAGCAGGAACTTGGTCAGCGAGAGCTGCCCTTCGCCAAGGATGCGGAAGGCGGCGGCGAGCGCCTCGCGCGGGTAGCGCTGCTTGACGACCGCCGCCGCGAGCGAGTGGTAGCCGGTCTCGCCGTAGGACCAGAGCGCCTCGACCGACGGCATGACCAGCGGGAAGAGCGGCGACAGCAGCTCCTGGAGGAGGTCGCCGATATAGAAGTCCTCCTGCCGGGGCTTCCCGACCACGGTCGCCGGGTAGATCGCGTCGCGCCGCCGCGCCAGGTGCTCGACCACGAAGACCGGGTAGTCGTGGCGTAGCGAGTAGTAGCCGTAGTGGTCGCCGAACGGCCCCTCCGGCCGGCGGACGCCGGGCGGCACCCGGCCGACGAGCGCCATCTCGGCCGCGGCGACGAGCGGGTGCGGCCCGGGGCCGGGGCAGAGGTCGAGCTTGTGGCCCGCGAGGAGCGAGGCGAGGAGGAGCTCGGGCACGTTCTCGGGCAGCGGTGCCACGGCGGCGAGGATCAGCGCCGGCGGCCCGCCCAGGAAGGCGGTGACCGGCAGCGCCTCGCCGCGCGCCTCGGCGACCGCGTAGTGGTAGCCGCCCCCCTTGCCGATCTGCCAGTGCATGCCGGTCGTGGCCGCGTCGTGGACCTGCATGCGGTAGACGGCGAGGTTGTGGCCGCGGCCGTCGGGATGCTCGGTGTAGACCAGCGGCAGGGTGATGAAGGGGCCGCCGTCCTCGGGCCAGCAGGTGAGGACCGGCAGGCGGTCGAGCCGCACGTCGCGGGTGAGGACCTCGCGCACCGGGCCGGAGCGGCGGCGGCGGGTGCCGAGGCGGAGCGCCTCGCGGCCGAGGTCGCGCACCTCCCAGAGCTTGCGCGGCGTCGGCGGCAGCAGCGTGGGCGCCAGCTCGGCGAGGCGGCGGACGAGGGCCAGCGGGCGCTTGCCGAAGGCCATCTCGGCGCGCCGCGCGGTGCCGAAGAGGTTGGTGGCGAGCGGCACGTCGGCGCCGCGCACGCGATTGAAGAGGAGCGCCGGCCCGCCGCCGGCGATCACCCGGCGGTGGACCTCCGCCGCCTCCAGCCGCGCGTCCACCTCCGCCTCGACGACGGCAAGGTCGCCGTCGCGGCGGAGCTGGTCGAGGAAGGCGCGGAGGTCGGGGAAGGTGGGGGAGGGGGAGGTCACGCCGCGGCGAGTCTATGCGCTCGCTCCCCCTGAGGTTGTGCGGTCTAGCTCCCTTGAGCGGGCCAAACTTGACTCAGGTGAGTCAAGTTTGCGGGCTCAAGCGACCGCCGCGAGGTCGAGCCGAAGGCGTGACCTTGCTAGAAGTCGAAATTGATCCCCGCCGAGAACCCCGAGAGGTCGCCGGTGTTGCGGCCGTCGAAGGTGGTGAAGCCGACGAGCGAGAAGCCGAGGTTGTCGCCGACCCGCGCGTAGATCTTGGCGCCGCCGCGCTGGAACTCCTCCTGGTTGCTGGGGAAGGTGAAGCCGGGGTCGCCGATGTCGGTGCCCTCGGAGTCGGCGATGTAGTTCGAGTAGAAGCCGCTCACCGTCACCCGCCCGCCGCTCCAGCCCAGCTCGGTGTAGAGCGGGTAGCCGTCCGGGGCGTCGTCGCCGCGCAGGTCGAGGCCCACCTGCTGCGAGAAGTAGAAGGGGCCGTTCTCGAGCTGGTAGACGAGGCGGCCGAGAGCGTCGGTCGTGCCGTCGCCGATGTCCACCGGCAGGTTCGCCTCGTAGTCGGTGAGCGGCGTGCGCACGCCGAGCGCCCCGAGGAAGCTGTGGCGCGTGCTGCCGCTGTCGATCAGGGCGAAGCGGTACTTGCCGAGGACTTCGAGGTCCTGCAGGCCGCTCTCCGCGAAGCCGCCCAGGCCGTCGGAGTCGGCGTCGACGTACGGCACGTTGGCGACGATGGCGAAGTCGTCGGTGATCCCCCACTGCAGCCAGACGGAGAGGCTCTGGATGTCCACCTCGCCGACGCCGGGATCGGAGACCTTGGTCTCGCCGACGAAGAACTCGTCGTACCCCTCGGCGGTCACGGAGAACGCCAAGCTGCCGCTGCCGCGGCCGGGGAGGAAGCCGTTGAGGTCCAAGGCGAGGGCAGGGGTCGCGGCCGCGAGCAGGGCGGCGGCGGCGAGGGTGGCCGCGCGCAGCGGGCGCGACCGATACGGACATGGCTCCATCGGGGTCTCCTCCTTGTCGGAAAGGACAGGCCTGCGCGCGCGGACTTCGCAAGCGGCGTGCCCCGTCAGTGGCCGAGCCGACGTTCTTCGCGCAAGTCGAGGTGAGCGTTGATCTTCGGGCCTCGCGCGGCGATTCCGGCGGCCGCGGCGTCCCCCTTATGGCGATCTATGACACCATAGAAAGTATGAGTGGCGCGTATCGCCTCCGGGCCGCGGGATTTCCCGGCCTGCGCATCACTGTCCTCCTCCTGGCTGTGCTCCTGACGGTCAACGCGGTGGCGGTGTGGGGGATCCTCTCGGCTCGCGCCGGCGCCCACCGCGCGGCGCGCGACGAGCTGGCGCTGCAGACCACGGCGCACGCGCGCTCGCTGGAGGCGGTCCTCGCCACGCTGCGCGGCGACTTCATCTTCCTCTCCCAGTCGCCGCCGCTGCTGCAGTACCCGGCGGCCCTCCAGGGCGAGGACGAGACGCAGCGCCGCTGGGCGCGGCTGGACGTGGACAGCACGCTCCTCCTCTTCGCCGAAGCGCACCCACAGGTCGAGCGCCTCGTCGTGCGCGGCGACCTCGGCGAGGCGCTGGCGGTGGTCGGCCGCCGCGGCGGCGTGCCGGTCCTGCTGCCGCCGGCGAGCTTCGCCGAGCGCGCCACCGGCTCCGGCCGGCGGCTCCTCGCCGGCCGCTGGCCGCTCGGGACGCCGACACCGCTGGCCGCGGCGCCCGGGACGCTGGAGGCCTGGATCTCCCCCGACGCCCTCCTCGCCATCGCCGCGCCGGGCTTCGGCGAGCGGCTGCGCCTGGAGACCCGCCGTACGCCGGCGGCGGGGCGCGGCGGCGGCGGCGGGCTGGAGGCGCGCGTCGCCGTGCGCGAGCCGCGCTGGACGCCGCCGATCGCCTGGACGCTGGTGCGCAGCGAGCCGGGGAGCGAGCTGGTGCAGTCGGTCGAGTCGCTCGCCGGGCGCTACCGCACGACGGTGCTGCTCAACCTCGCGGTCATGACCCTCACCCTGGCCCTCGGCCTCCTCGCCTTCCGCCAGGTGCGGCGGGCGGCGCGCCTCGAGGCCGAGAACGAGCAGCAGGCGCGGGTGCGCGAGCTGGAGCGCCGGCTCATGCACAGCGAGCGGCTGGCGAGCGTCGGGCGCCTCGCCGCCGGCATGGCGCACGAGATCAACAACCCGCTGGCCGGGATGTCCAACTACCTGTCGCTGCTCGAGGAGGACCTGCGCGACGGGCGCACGGCGGAGGCGCCGGCGCTGGTGGCGCGGGTGCGCGAGGGGCTGGCGCGGGCGGCCGGCATCGTCCGCCAGGTGCTCGCCTTCTCCGACCCCGGCCACGCGCCGAAGGCGCCGCTCGATCTGCGCGAGGTCCTCGCCGAGACAGTGGAGTTCGTGCGCGGCAACCCGGCCTTCCGCGGCGTGGCCGTGCGGCTCGACGGCGACGCCGGCGAGCTGCCGGTGCTCGGCAACCGGATCACCCTCGGTCAGCTCTTCTTGAACCTCATTCTGAACGCCTGCCAGAGCCAGCCGGACGGCGGTGAGGTGGAGGTGCTGGCGGAGCGCGGCGAGGAGGGATTGACGGTGATCGTCGCCGACCGCGGGCCAGGGCTCGCTCCCGCGGTCCTGAACCATCTCTTCGAGCCGTTCACCTCGACCCGCGGCTCGAGCGGACTGGGGCTGTCGGTCTGCCACGGCATCGTAGCCGACCACGGCGGCGCGATCGAGGGCGCCAACCGCCACGATGGCGGCGCGCTCTTCGCGGTGCGGCTGCCGCTGGCGGCCGCGATGACAGCAGAACCGGCGCCCGCGGTCTTCCCGCGCGCCGCAAGCGGAGGACGTCGATGAGCAGTGGCAACAGTGGCAACAACAACCGGGCGCTCGGCACCGTCCTCCTGGTCGACGACGAGGCGTACGTCCGCGAGTCGCTGGCGAGCGTGCTGTCCCGCCGGCGCCTGAAGGTCAAGACCGCGACCTCGGTGGCGGAGGCGCTCCGCCCGGCAACGCTCGCCGGCGTGGACGTCGTCGTCACCGACCTCAAGATGCCGGGCGAGGACGGGCTCGCGCTGGTACGGCGGCTGGCCGAGAGCGAGCCGGCGCTGCCGGTGCTCGTCTTGACCGGCCACGGCACCGTCAACTCGGCCGTCGAGTGCGTCAAGGCCGGCGCCTTCGACTACCTCTTGAAGCCGACCAACCCGGACGAGCTGGCGATGGCGGTGGAGCGGGCGATCGCGCAGTCGAGCCTGCGGCGCGAGCTCGACTACCTGCGCGCGGCGGGGGCGCCGCCCGAGCGGCGCGGCGCGCTCGGCGTCTCCGAGGGGTGGCGCGAGGTGCTGCGCCTGGCCGACGTGGCGGCGCCGGTCGACACGTCGGTCCTCCTCCTCGGCGAGAGCGGCGTCGGCAAGGAGGAGGTGGCGAAGCTCCTCCACGCCAAGAGCGCGCGCGCCGAGGGGCCGTTCGTGCGCGTCAACTGCGCGGCGATCCCGGCGGAGCTCTTCGAGAGCGAGTTCTTCGGCCACCGGCGCGGCTCGTTCACGGGCGCGGTCGCCGACCGCGAGGGGCGCTTCCGCGTGGCGCACGGCGGCACGCTCTTCATGGACGAGATCAACTCGCTGCCGGCGGTGGCGCAGGCCAAGGTCCTGCGCGTCCTCCAGGACGGCACCTTCGAGCGCGTGGGGGACAGCCAGCCGACGGCGGTGGACGTGCGCCTGATCTGCGCCAGCAACGCCGACCTCGACGCCGAGGTCGAGGCCGGCCGCTTCCGCCCCGACCTCTTCTACCGCGTCAACGTGATGACGATCACCGTGCCGCCGCTGCGCGAGCGGCGCGCCGACATCCCCCTCCTCGCCGAGGCCTTCCTGGCCGAGTTCAGCGGCCGCTTCGGCAAGCCGCTACGCGCCATCAGCCGCGAGGCGCTGGCGGCGATGGAGAGCTACTCCTGGCCGGGCAACGTGCGCGAATTGCGCAACGTCATCGAGCGCGGCGTGCTGCTCGAGCGGACGGCGGAGCTGTCGGCGTCGAGCCTGCCCTTCAGCCTCCTCCAGCAGAGGGCGCCGGAGGGGCTGCCCTTAGGCCAGGACCTGAACCTCCGCGCCTCGGTCGCGGCCGCCGAGCGGCAGGTGCTGGAAGAGGCCCTCCGTCGCTCCCGCGGCGTCCGCCGCGAAGCGGCGAGACTGCTCGGCATCGACGAGCGCAACATGGCCTACTTCCTGCGCAAGCACGGGCTGATGGAACGGCGGGAGGGGCGGTCACCCCAGTAGCTTCGTCACTAGCTCCCGGACCGCCGCCGCGTCGGCGCGGCCTCCGGTGGCTTTCATGACTTGGCCGACGAAGAAGCCCAGGAGGGCGGTCTTGCCGGCGCGGTAGGCCTCGACTTGGGCCGGGTGGGCGGCGAGGACGGACTCGACGTGGGGGGCTAGGGCGGACTCGCCGGCTAGGGCGCCGAGGCCGCGGGCTTCGACGATCGCGCGCGGCGCGCCTTCCCCGGCGACCATCGCGGCGAAGACCTCGCGGGCGGCGGTGGTGGTAGCCTCGCCGGTCTCGACGAGGGCGATCAGCTCGGCGAGGGCGGCGCCCCCGAAGGGGGGCGCGGCGAGATCGCGGGCGCGCAGCTCGCGGACCAGGTCGTTGGTGATCCACGCGGCGGCGGCGCGCGGGGCGGCGCGGGCGGCTGTCGCCTCCTCCAAGAGGCGGCTGCGCGCCTCGTCCTCGGCTACCGTCCGCGCCTCGTGGGGGAGGAGGCCCAGCTCGTCGCGGAAGCGGAGGAACCGGTCGCGGGCCGTGGGCGCGACGTCCTCAACGGCGATCTCCTTCTCGGCCTTCTCAATGCCCTTCTCGGCGGCAGGCGCGGCGGCAATCGTGGGTGCTTCCCCTTCCACCGCCCGCTTCGTCCAGGTGTCGCGCAGCGGCACGATCCGGTTGAAGACCAGGCGCTCCGCCGTCGCCTCGGGATCGACGGCGAAGTAGCCGTGGCGCTCGAACTGGAAGCGATCGCCGGGCCGCGCGCCAGCGAGGCTCGGCTCGACCAGCGCCCCCTCGACCACGCGCAGCGAGTCCGGGTTCAAGAAGGCGCGGAAGTCCGGCCCGCTCTTGCCGCCGTCGGGCTCGGGGTCGGAGAAGAGGCGGTCGTAGAGGCGCACCTCGGCCGGCAGCGCGCGCGAGGCCGGCACCCAGTGGATCGTCCCCGCGACCTTGCCGGCGTCGGCGCCGGGGTCGAGCGATGCCGGGTCGTGGACGCAGCGCAGCTCGACGACCTCGCCCGCCGCGTCCTTGACGACCTCCCGGCACTCGACGACGTAGGCGTGGCGGAGCCGCACCCGCCGCCCCGGGGCGAGCCGCTTGTACCCCTTGGGCGGCGCCTCGGCGAAGTCGTCGCGCTCGATGTAGAGCTCGCGCTCGAAGGGCAGAGGGCGCGACTCGTCGCGCGGGATCTCGCGCGGGAAGGACGGCGCGTCGAGCGTCTCGACCCGCCCCTCCGGCCAGCTCTCGACGACCACGCGCAGCGGCCGCAGCACGGCGAGGACGCGCGGCGCCTTGGCGTTGAGGTCGTCGCGCACCGCGTGCTCCAGGTGGGCGACGTCCACGACCGTCTGCGCCTTGGTGACGCCGATCGCGTCGCAGAAGGCGCGGATCGCCTCGGGCGTGTAGCCGCGGCGGCGCAGGCCGCGCAGCGTCGGCATCCGTGGGTCGTCCCAGCCGGCGACGAGCCCTTCCTCGACGAGCTGGAGGAGCTTGCGCTTCGACAAGACGGTGTAGTTGAGGACCAGGCGCGCGAACTCGATCTGCTGCGGCGGGTCGGGGATGCGGGCGGCGGCGAGCAGCCAGTCGTAGAGCTCGCGGTTGTTCTCGAACTCCAGGGTGCAGAGCGAGTGGGTGATGCCCTCGAAGGCGTCGGAGAGGCCGTGCGCGAAGTCGTAGAGCGGGTAGATCGGCCACTCGCGGCCGCGCCGGTAGTGCTCGGCGTCGCGGCGGATGCGGTAGAGGAGCGGGTCCCGCATCT
This sequence comes from Thermoanaerobaculia bacterium, assembly GCA_035536455.1. Taxonomy (GTDB): domain Bacteria; phylum Acidobacteriota; class Thermoanaerobaculia; order Multivoradales; family UBA5704; genus DASUNQ01. The sequence continues at coordinate 104,988 of DATLOC010000049.1, forward strand.
TCATGTTCTCGGCCGCCATGTCGATCCTGGCGCGCAGGACGCACGAGCCGTCGGGAAGCTTGCCGCGCCGCATGCGCTCGAGGAGCGCCAGGCTCTCCGCCGCCGGCCGGTCGCGCCACGGGCTCTCGCGCCCCGGCTCGGTGATGGTGCCGCGGTAGGCGCGGATCTCGTCCTCCGAGAGCTCGTCGACGTAGGCCTTGCCGTCGCGCACCAGCTGCGCGGCCACGTCGTAGAGCGGCTCGAAGTAGTCGGAGGCGTAGAACATCCCATCCCACTCGAAGCCCAGCCAGCGGACGTCGTCCTGGATCGCCTCGACGTACTCCAGGTCCTCGGTTTCGGGGTTGGTGTCGTCCATCCGCAAATTGCAGAGGCCGGCGAGCTCGCGGGCGACGCCGAAGTTCAAGCAGATCGACTTGGCGTGGCCGATGTGGAGGTAGCCGTTCGGCTCCGGCGGGAAGCGCGTGGCGACGCGGCCGCCGTGCTTGCCGGCGGCGAGGTCGGCGCGCACGATGTCGCGGATGAAGTCGTTGCGCGCGGCGGCGCTCGGCGTGGGGGTGGGGTCGGGCTTCACGATCTCTCCGGGACGGCAAAGGCTATCCGAACCGCGGTACCAGCGCCGCGTAGCGCGGGAACAGGGCCTGGTACCGTGGTACGAGCGGACGGTACCGTCGTGCGAGCGCGTGGTAACTGCGGTACCAACTCCTGGTACCGCGAGACCAGAGCCCGGTACCGCGGTCCGCGCGCCTCGTACCGCGGTACCAACGCCTCGTACTGCGGTACCAGCGGCCAGTACCGCGGGACCGGCGGCTCGTACCGGCGTGCTAATCTGCCGCCGCACGATGGCCGCGACGAAACCCCTTCCCAAGCGCTGGACCCCCGCCGACTCCGCCGACCTCTACAACATCGCCGGCTGGGGGAACAACTACTTTTCCGTCAACGACTTGGGCAACCTCGTCGTGCACCCCGGCGGGCCCGGGACGCCGTCGATCGACCTCAAAGGCTTGGTCGACGAGCTGCGCGAGCGCGGGATCGGTCTCCCCCTCCTGATCCGCTTCGCCGAGATCCTCAAGGCGCGCGTCGTCGAGCTCAACGAGGCCTTCCAGAACGCCATCCGCGAGTACGGCTACAAGAGCACCTACCGCGGCGTCTATCCGATCAAGGTCAACCAGGAGCGCTTCGTCGTCGAGCACCTGGTGCAGTACGGCGAGCCCTTCAACTTCGGCCTCGAGGCGGGCTCGAAGCCGGAGCTGCTGGCGGTCATGGCGATGCTCGAGGACCCAGACGCCTTGATCGTCTGCAACGGCTACAAGGACGAGGAGTACGTCGAGATGGCGCTCCTCGCCTCGCGCCTCGGCCGCACGGTGATCCTGGTCGTCGAGAAGCCTTCGGAGCTGCCGCTGATCCGCGACATCGCCAAGAAGACCGGCGTCGAGCCGCGCATCGGCATCCGCTGCCGGCTGTCTTCCAAGGGCTCCGGGCACTGGGAGGCCTCCGCCGGCGACCGCTCGAAGTTCGGCCTCTCCGGCCAGGACCTCCTCGACGCCGTCGCTTACCTGCGCGAGCAGGACATGCTGGCGAGCTTCCAGCTCCTGCACTTCCACCTCGGCAGCCAGATCTCCTCGATCCGCGCCGTCAAGGAGGCGCTGCGCGAGGCGAGCTGGATTTACGTCAACCTCCACCGCATGGGGGCGCCGCTGCGCTACCTCGACGTCGGCGGCGGCCTGGGCGTCGACTACGACGGCTCGCAGACCAACTTCGCCTCCTCGCTCAACTACACCCTCCAGGAGTACGCCAACGACATCGTCTTCGGGGTGATGGAGGTCTGCGACCCGGAGGGGGTGCCGCACCCGATCCTGGTCTCGGAGTCGGGGCGCGCCACGGTCGCGCACCACGCCTGCCTGGTGGTGGACATCCTCGGCGTCTCGGAGTTCGCGGTGGGGAAGCTCCCCGACCGGCCGCCGTCCGACGCTCCGCCGTTCCTCCGCCACCTCTTCGACACCCACCGCGAGGTGGGGCGGAAGAACCTGCTCGAGTCCTACCACGACGCCATCTCCTACCGCGAGCAGGGGCTGTCGCTGTTCAACCTGGGCGCGCTCTCGCTCGAGCACCGGGGCCTGGCCGAGCAGCTCTTCTGGGCGGTGACCCAGAAGGTGCTACGCATCGCCCGCACCCTGCCGCAGCTGCCGGAGGAGCTGGAGGGGCTCGAGCGGGTGCTCGCCGACACCTACTTCTGCAACTTCTCGGTCTTCCAGTCGCTGCCCGACTCCTGGGCGATCGACCAGCTCTTCCCGGTGGTGCCGATCCACCGCCTCGACGAGGAGCCGGCCCGCCGCGGCGTCCTCGCCGACATCACCTGCGACTCCGACGGCAAGATCGACCACTTCATCGGCCGCCGCGACGTCAAGCAGGTGCTCGAGCTGCACGGCTACACCCACGGTGAGCCCTACTACCTGGGCTCCTTCCTGGTCGGGGCCTACCAGGAGATCCTGGGCGACCTGCACAACCTCTTCGGCGACACCAACATGGTCCACGTCTCGCTCGACCCCGAGGAGCAGTACAAGATCGACGAGGTGGTCTCCGGCGACACGGTGACCGACGTCCTGGAGTACGTCAGCTACACGCGCAAGGAGCTGATCGGCCGCGTCCGCCAGGCGGCCGAGAACGCGCTGCGCGCCCGCCGCATGACCTTCGAGGAGTCCCGCCACCTCGTGCGCATGTACGAGGAGGGGCTCTCCGGCTACACCTACCTCGAGCAGGACTGAAGGGCGGGCTCAGGCCCCCCCGCGTCCGAGTCGGCGTCCGAGCCGGCGGACGATCTCGAACTCCACGCGCGCCACCGGCTGGACCGAGAGCCGCGCCCCCTTCCGGGTCACCATCATCTTCTCGAGCCCCGGCGTCTCCTTGAGCCGCTCGAGCGGCACGATCGCCGGGAAGCGCTCGACGAAGCGGAGGTCGACGGCGTACCAGGTCGGCTCCTCGGGCCGGCTCTTGGGGTCGAAGTAGTCGTGCCCCTTGCGGAACTGGAAGGGGTCGGGGTAGCCGCCGCGGGCCACCTCCGCCACGCCGGTGACGCCGGAGGGGTCGGCGCTCGAGGCATAGAAGAGGACGAGGTCCCCCGGCTGGAGCTCGTCGCGCAGGAGGTTGCGCGCCTGGAAGTTCCGCACCCCCTCCCAGGGGGTGGTGCCGTCGCGCTCCAGGTCCTCGATCGCGTAGGTCCCGGGCTCGACCTTCATCAGCCAGTAGCGTCGCGCGCGCGCCATGCCGCTCTCCTCCCGGCGCCAGCCTAGCCGATGCGGTGGACTTGCCGCGCGGCGGCCGTATAGAGTTTGGACCTCTCCTTTTCTGGGGGACCCTGCATGGACGCTTGGATCTCCATCACCTGGACGGGCGTGGCCCTGGGCGCGCTGCTCGGGTTCGTCGTCTGCGAGCTCAACCAGTACCTGACCTCGGCGGTGCTCCACCGCGGCCTCTGCCACGGCGCGATCCGCTACCCGCCCTGGTTCAACCGCACGGTCGCGGCCTGGCTCTGGCTGACGGCGTGCGTGCCGCCGCTGACCTGGATCGCGGCCCACCGCCACCACCACGCCAACTCCGACACCGAGGACGACCCCCACGCCCCGTGTGAGAAGGGGGTGTGGAGCGTCATGCTCCTGACCTGGTATTACGTGACCCGCTGGGCGCGTGAGCACCGCCAGTTCGCCGAGGAGCGCTACCTGCGCTCCTTCCGCGACGAGCGGCTCCTGCGCGGGCTCGACGGCAAGGCCGTCTCCTACGTCAACTTCTACCTTCAGCTCGGGCTCTCGATCGTCGCCGGGCCCGCCTGGCTCGCCTTCTGGTTCGCCCGCATCGTGCCCTACATGCTGCTGAGCGGCTACGTCAACGCGGTCGGCCACACCTGGGGGGAGCGGCCGTACCGCAACCTCGGCACCGACGCCGCCGGGCCGCTCCTGACCTGCCTCGCCTACTTGATGGGGGGCGAGCCGCTGGGTCACAACTACCACCACCGCCACCCGTCGAGCCCGACCTTCCGGCCGCGCCGCTTCGATCCCGGCTACTGGTTCGCGGTGCGGGTGCTGCGGGGAACGCCGATTCGGCCGTCCCCGCTGCCGCCCGGCTTCGAGGAGCCGGCCGAAGCGACCGCCTAAAGGAGAGAGAGCATGGCCACCGCGCTGCCGCTCGAGACCGCAGGGACCCGCAGCCGCCGCGGCGAGGCGCTGGCGCGCCTCCTCGAAGGGGCGGGCGTGCCCTGCGCGGTGCGCTTCGCCGACGGCGAGGAGATCGCGATCGGCGCCGGCCCGCCGGCCTTCCGCGTCGTCCTCCACTCCGACCGGCCGCTGCGCGCCGGGCTCGACGAGATGGCGCTCGGGCGCGCCTACGTCGAGGGGGAGCTGGACCTCGAAGGGGACATGCTGGCCCTCCTCGACCTGCGGCGGGCGCTCGCGGGACGCAGCGGCCTGCTCACCGTCCTCACCTTCCTGCGCAACCTCTTCCTGGCCTCGGCGACGCGCATGAACCGCCGCGCCATCGCCAGCCACTACAGCTACGGCGACGACTTCTACCACGCCTTCATCGACCGCCGGTGGCGCTTCTACTCGCACGGCCTCTTCGCCGACGAGAGCGAATCGCTGGAGGAGGCCTCCGAGCACAAGCTGGAGTGCATGTGGAACGGGCTCCAGCTCGAGCCCGGGATGCGGCTCCTCGACATCGGCGCCGGCTGGGGAGGCGTCGCCCGCTACTGCGGGGCGCGCGGCGTCGAAGTCACCTCGCTCACCCTCGCCGCCGACTCCCACGCCTGGCTCACCCGGCTCTACCGCGAGGAGGGGCTGCCGGGCGAGGTCCTGCGCGGCGACTTCCTCGAGCACCGGCGGGAGCGCCCCTACGACGCGGTCGTCATCTACGGCGTCATCGAGCACATCCCGACCTACCGCCGCTTCTGCGCCCGCGCCTGGGAGTGTCTGCCCCCGGGCGGGCGGCTCTACATGGACGCCTCGGCGTCGCACGAGAAGTACGAGATGAGCGCCTTCACCCGCCGCTACATCTGGCACGGCACGCACACCTTCCTGGCGGTGCAGGACATCGTGCAGGAGCTGCTCTGGCACGGCTTCAAGGTGATGGAGGTGGCTAACGAGAGCCGCGACTACGAGCTGACGATGCGCGGCTGGGCGGAGCGCTTCGACGCCGCGCGCGAGGAGATCGTGGCGCGCTGGGGGGAGCAGACCTATCGCGCCTTCCGCGTCTACCTCTGGGGCGGCTGCCACGCCTTCCACGTCGACCGCCTGCAGGCCTACCACCTGGTGGCGCAGCGCGGCGAGGGGCCGGGGCGGCGTCCCGGGACGCTGCGGCGCGCGCGGAACTTCGTGCGCGAGCTGGTGTAACCCGAGAGTTGCGCGACGTGAAGAAGATCGCGGTGGTCGAAGCGGGCCACCCGCGCGCCGACAGCCTCGCCTCCCTCTTCTTGCTCTTCGGCTACGGCGGTCTCTCGATCGCCTCGCACCTCCACCGCCACGGCTACGCGGTCAAGTACTTCCCGATGTTCGCCAGCACCAGGCTCGACGAGCGCTGGCTCGCCGACTGCGACTACCTGCTGGTCTCGACGATGGTGCACACGGCGAAGATCGGCTACCGCCTCGCCGACCGGGTGCGCCGGCGGCCAGGCGGCCCGCCGGTGGTGGTCTTCGGCGGCCCGCACCCCACCTGCGAGCCGGAGGACTGCCTCGACCACTGCGACTACGTGGTGATGAACGAGGGGGAGGAGATCGTCCTCGACCTCCTGCGGCATCTGGACGCGGGCGGCACGCCCCAGCCGCGCGGCATCGACGGCCTCACCTTCCGCGGCGAGGACGGCGAGATCGTCTACACGCCGCGCCGGGCGGCCCTGCAGCAGATCGACTTCCCGCTCGAGCCGTCGCTCATCCACCACTACCCCGGCGTCCTGGGCAACTTCCTGCGCACCGGCCGGTTCCGCTTCCCGTTCCCGGTCGTCCAGTTCTCGCGCGGCTGCCCCTACTCCTGCAACTTCTGCCTCGGCATGCGCCAGCTCGGCCAGAGCTACCGCACGCGGCCGGCGGGGAGCGTGCTGGTCGACCTGGCCAGCTTCCACGGCATGACCGGCTTCCCCTACGGCATGTTCCACGACAACGACCTGGCGATCCGCCGCGGCGAGACCAAGGAGCTGCTGCGGCAGATGGCGCGCGCCAAGCCGGGGATCCGCAAGATCAGCGCCTTCACCCGCGTCGACTCGACCAAGGACGAGGAGCTCTGGCGGCTCTTCGACGAGGCGGGGATCGCCAACGTCTTCTTCGGCGTCGAGTCGCTGTCGCAGGCGAGCCTCGACGGCTTCGACAAGGGGACGACGGTCGAGGGGATCCACGCCGCGATGGAGCGGCTGGAGACCTACGGCGTCAAGACCAAGATCGTGGCCAGCTTCGTGGTCGGGGACGTCGCCGACCCCCTGGGGGAGCTGGCCCTGATCCGCCACTTCTGGCGGCGCTACCACCGGCGGCTCCAGCGGGTGGTCATCCAGCCGCTCATGGAGTACCCCTTCCAGCAGAAGCTGCGCGGCCAGCACCAGCTCTACGGCGACGAGAAGTTCGTCCACTACGACTGGGACTACTTCGCCGGCGACTACCTGGTCTTCTACCCCGAGGCGGTGCCGCCGAGCGTGCTGCAGCGCGAGCTGCTCGACACCTTCCGCGCCGTCCACGGCGTCCCCGAGGGGAGCCGCGTGCCCCGCGCCTACCGCGTCACCCAGGGGCTCCTCCGCTACACCCACCGCGACAAGGACGCCGGCATCCGCCGCTACATCGAGTTCCTCGAGCGGCGCGAGAAGGGCAAGTACGACGCCGGCGGCCGCCTGCGCCGCGAGGCGCTCCTCGACGACGTCAAGCCGCGCGAGCTGGCGCTCTCAGTCCAGTAGGAACGCCAGGGCCATCGGCAGCGCGGCGGCCGCCGCGAAACTGGCTTGGAGCAGGAAGGGCAGCCCCTGCCAGCGGCGGGGGAGGCGGTCCGGCAGGTACGGGAGCGCGAGCTGCGCGGCGCCGCTGAGAATGGAGAGGAGGAGCAGGACGGCGGCCGCGCCCGCCGCGCCGAGGTAACGCCAGCGGGCGAGCTCGCCGATCTGCGTGAAGAGGAGGACGAGGGCCAGGAGAGTGAAGCCGAGGAGGAGTAGCGAGCCCACGTGAGCCTCTGGGCGAGCGTCCCGTTGCACCGCGGGGTCCGTGCCCCGCACCCATCCCGGCCCGTCGGCAGACTTCGCCGTTGGCCCCCAGGCGTCGCAGGCGCGGCAGTGGACGCGGCCGTCGGGCTGCACCTCCAGGTCGCGGGAGCCGCAGAACGGGCAGGGCTGGAGCGCGTCGTCCACGGGCCGCATTCTAGGCCGAGGCCGCCAGGCGGAAGCCGTAGTCGCTGTAACGCGCCGCCGGCGGGATCGAAGAGCGGGCGGCGCAGCGGCTCACCTTGACCGCGTGGCGCCAGGCGCCGCCGCGGGAGGCGCGGCGCCGGCCGCTCGCCGGGCCGCGCGGGTCCTCGAGCGGCGAGACGGCGTAATAGCCGGCGTCGTACCAGTCGGCGCACCACTCGTGGACGTTCTCGCCGAGGCCGAGGAAGCCGAGCGGGTGGAGGGAAGGGTAGGCGTCCACCGGCTCCGGCCCTTCGAGCCAGCGCCGCGCGTAGTCGGGCAGCGCCTCGGGCGGCGCGTCGCCCCAGGGGTAGAGCGCCTCGCGGCCGGCCTTCGCCGCCTGCTCCCATTCGGCCTCGCTCGGCAGGCGGACCGGCTCCCCCCAACGCGCGCCGGCCCAGCCGCAGAAGGCGACGGCGTCGTCCCAGGAGGGCCCGACCGCCGGCATCCGCGGATGGGCGAACTCCGCCTCGCCCCAGAACGGGGGGGCCGCATGGCCGGTGGCGTCGAGGAAGAGCTGGTAGTCGGCGCGCACGACCGGCGCGCGCGCTAGGCGGAAGGGGGGGAGCAGCACCTCGTGGCGCGGGTTCTCCTCCGCCCGCGGCCCGCCGCCCATCCAGGACCGCCCGCCGGCGAGGGCGATCCAGTCCGGCGGCGGGAGCGGCATGGCGGCGCGGCACTGTAGCACCCGGAAATTCTGCCGCCCGGTGGCGGCTTTAGAGGGGGGATGCTCGGGCTCCTGGCGGTCGTCTCGTCCCTGGCCGTGCCGCACCCGCCGGTCGCCCCCGGCTGGCAGCGCATCGACGTCGCGGCCACCGGCTCCTACGCCGACCGCTACGTGCCGGCGAGCCTGGACCAGTCCGGCCCGGCGCCTCTCGTCCTCTTCTTCCACGGCGCGGGCAGCAGCCCGCAGCCCTATCGCGTCTACGTCGCCAACGCCGCCGAGGCCGCGGGCAGCGTCGCCGTCCTCCCCAAGTCCGAGACGCTCGGCTGGGGGACCTCCGAGGACGCGGCGACCGTCGCCGAGAGCCTCCGCCTCGCCGGCGAGGACCTTTCGATCGACCCGCGGCGGATCGCCGTCGCCGGCCACTCGGCCGGCGGCGCCTACGCCTACCTCCTCGCCTACTCGACCGTCTCCCGGTACAGCGGCGTGTTCAGCCTGGCAGCGCCCTACTACCCGGTGGGCGCCGTCGCCGATCCCGCCTACAGCGCTCCGATCCGCATGTACTACGGCACCCAGGACCCGAACTACGCCGGCTCCTATGCCGCGCTGGTCGCGCAGTGGCAGCGGCTCGGCGTGCCCTGGGAGTCCGACGTGCAGGCGGCCTACGGTCACGGCTCCTGGCCCGACACCTCCTTGGACGACGGCTTCCGCTTCCTGGCCGCCCAGCGCTACCCGGCGGCCGCCGGCTGCGTCCCGAGCGACACGCGCCTGTGCCTCAACGGTGGGCGCTACGCCGTGGAGGTCGCCTGGCGCGACTTCGAGGGCAAGGCGGGGCAGGGGCACGTCGTCCCCGGCGCCGCCGCCGACTCGGGCCTCTTCTGGTTCTTCGGGCCGCAGAACTGGGAGCTGTTGGTGAAGGTCCTCGACGGCTGCGCGGTGAACGGCCACGTCTGGGTCTTCACCGCCGCGACCACCACCGTCGAGCACACCCTGGTCGTCACCGACACGCTGACGGGCGCCACCGCGCGCTACGACAACCCGGCCGGGCGCCCGGCCCCGGCCGTCACCGACACCCTGGCCTTCGCGGCCTGTCCTTAGGTAACCTACGCACCCAATTTCCGAAAGGGAGTGAACACGTGTCCAGGAAGACCCTGATCTCCGCTCTCGTCCTGACCCTCGCGCTGCCCGCGCTGGCCGCCGCCGAGCCCGCCGTCTACAAGGTGGACCCCGACCACAGCGCCGTCAGCTTCAGCGTCCGCCACTTCGTGAGCAACGTCCCCGGCCGCTTCCGCGACTTCGACGGCACCATCAAGTACGACAAGCAGGCGCCGGCCAACTCCAGCGTCGAGTTCACCGTGCAGGCGGCGTCGATCGACACCGGCAACAACGACCGCGACACCCACCTCAAGTCGCCCGACTTCTTCGACGCGCCCAAGTTCCCGACGCTGAGCTTCGCGAGCACCAGCGTCAAGCCGCAGGACGCCGACACTCTGGAGGTGACCGGCGACCTGACGATCCACGGCGTCACCAAGCGGGTGACGATCCCGGTCGAGGTCCTCGGCACCATGGCCACGCCGCGCGGCGAGAAGGCCGGCTTCGAGACCAGCTTCACCGTCAACCGCAAGGAGTACGGGGTGATCTGGAACCGCGTCCTCGACGCCGGCGGCACCGTGCTCGGCGAGGACGTCAAGATCAACATCGCCATCGAGGCCGACCGGCAGCAGGCGGCGGCCGCGAAAAGCGGCCGCTAGTCCGTCTCCTCCTTCGAGTACCGCGACGGGCGCCACACCCGGCGCCCGCCGTCGGCCCTCGCGCCGCCTGCGTTAGGATTGGCGACCGTCTCCCATGTCGGAACAGCAGCAGATCGGCGATCTCGTCGCCGCCGAGTGGCAGTCCGGCGGTGATCGGGAACTGCTCTTCCGCCGGCTCTACCTGGCCTACCAACACACCGCCCTCTCCTTCTTCGGGCGCTACGGCTTCACGCGTGAGGAGGGACTCGACCTGGTACAGGAAACATTCGTCAAGGTCTGGTTGGGCCTCGACGGCTTCCGGCGCGACGCCAGCTTCAAGACCTGGCTCTTCCAGATCATGAACAACCTGGCGCAGAACCGCATCCGCGGCCGGCGGGCGCTCAAGCGGGACGCTCCCCAGCTGTCGCTCGAAGAGGCGACGGAGCAGCAACTCGCGGTGGCGGCCGCTCCCAGTGGCTGGCATGGCGAGGCGGCGAGCCCGCTCGACGGCGTGCTCGCGGGCGAGCGCTCCCGCCTGCTGCACGCCGCGATGATGGAGCTGGCGCCGCAGATGCGGCGCTGCATGATCATGCGGCTCGATCAGCATCTCGGCTACGCCGAGATCGCCGTCCTGCTCGGCCTCTCGGTCGGCGCCGTCAAGGCGCACCTGTTCCAGGGGCGGCGGCAGCTCAAGGCCCGGCTCGGGGGAGCCTGAGGAGAGACCTGTGGACGAGCGCAACGACCCTCTCGCGTCAGCGGTCAAGAAGTGGGCCGAGGAGGCGCGCACGCAGTCGGGGGAGCACCCCGAGGCCGCGCGGCTGGTTGCCTTCGCCGAAGACACCCTCGATCCGGCCGCGGCCGAGCGGCTGCGCGACCACCTGGCGCTCTGCCGCGAGTGCAGCCGCCGGGTGCTCGAGCTTCGCGGCGCCCTGGCCGACGGAGAGGTCCTGGACTTCCTGGCTCAGGCGCCGGCGGACGTCCCGGCACTCTCGGCGGCCGAGGTCGAGCGTGAATGGCAGCGGCTGTGGGGCAGCGTGCGCGCGGCGGAGCGCCGGCCGGTCGCGCGGCGGCGGGCGGATCGCGCCGCTCCCTGGGTGCCCTGGGCTCTGGCGGCGGGGCTGCTGGTCACGACGCTGGGCGCGTCGGGATGGGTGGTCGAGCTGCAGCGGCGGCTGGGGGAGCGGGAGCCGGCGCGGCCGCGCACCGACGCCGTGTTCGTGGAATGGACCGCGACCGGCGGCACGCTGCGCGGCGAGCCGGTGGTGACCAGCGCGGCGGCGCCGCTGTTCTTCGCCGTCCAGGCGGGGCCGCGGCGCGACGAGGGCGGGTTCCGATGGGAGATCCTCGGAGCCGGCGGCCGGCGCGTCTGGATCAGTCCCCCGCAACCGCGGCCCGCCCGTGACCGTTTCGTGCTCCAGCTGCCGTCGCACTTCCTGGCTCCAGGAGGGTACCGGCTGCGCCTTACCGCCAGCGGACCCCAAGGATCGCGCGAGCTGGCCGTGCAGGAGCTGCGGATCCGTCCTTGACGTCGCGCGCGCTCCAGGCCGCCGCAGTCCTGCTCGCCGCCGCCTGCGGTGCGCTCCTCGTCCTCCGCCACGAAGCGGCGCCGGGCTCCCGTCTCGGCTGGCGCGCGTCTTCGTGGTCGACGGCCGACGGCCCGGTGGACCGCGAGGTCGTCGAGGTCCGGCGCGGCCAGGCGATCGAGGTCGTCGTCGAGCAGCGGGGGAGCGACGTCGCCGTCCGCCTGCGCGATCCGAGCGGGGCGGTCCTGCTCGAGCGCGACAGTCCGAACGGCACGCGTGGTGAGGAGCGGTTGCTCGCGGTGGCGGAGGCGGCGGGGAAGTTCGCCGTCGAGGTCGTCCTGCCGCGCCGCGGTTCGCTGGTGGGTTACCGCAAGCGGCTCGTCGCCGTCCGCGCCGCGACTCCCGCCGACCGGCGCCTGGCCGCGGCGGAGCTGGACTTCGACGCCGGCGAGCGGGCGCGCAAGCGCGGCGACGGCCCCGGGCTGCACGCCGCCGTGGGGTACTACCGCAGGGCGTTGCGCGCGCAGCTCGCCGTCCCCGCGCCGGCGGCCGCCGCCCGCTCTGCGGCGCGGCTGGGTCTGGTCCACGCCAGCCTGGGCGAGTACCCGCAGGCGCGGGCGGCGTACGAGCGGGCGCTGGCGCTCGGCCTCGCCGACCGCGACGACCGGCTGGCGGCTCTGAACCGCCTGGGCTGGCTGCACTGGCGGCTGGGGGACCCTCGCGCCGCCATCCGCACGCTCGAGCGCTCCCCGGCCCTCGCGGCGGCCGCAGGCGAGCCCTTCCACGCCGCGGGCGCTCACGGCCATCTCGCCCTCGCCCATCGTGCGTTGGGCAAGCTGGGCGAGGCCGCGCGCCGGCTGGCGCTCGCCCGCGAGCTGTCGCGGGCGGCGGGGGCGCCGTGCGGCGAGACCTTGGCGCTCGCCAACTTGGGCGAGCTCTCGATCGTCCTCGGGGACTTGCCGCGCGCGCTGGCGCACTTGCGCGAGGCGCTCGCCCTCGAATGCCAGGCGCCGGAGCAGCTCATCGTGCTGCTGCGCAGCCTGGGGATCGCGCAGGCCCGCCTCGGCGATCGCGAAGGGGCGCGCGCCAGCTTCCGGCGTGCTCTCGCCCTCGCCCGCGGCCGCGGCGACCGCGCGTCCGAGGCGATGGTCCTCAACGCCTACGGCGACCTCCTGCTCCTCGAGGGCCAGCATGCCCGCGCCCGCGCCGCGCAGCGCCGAGCCCTCGCGTTGGCGGCGGCGGTCCGCGACCCGCGCGGCCAGGCCCACGCGCTCGCCAGCCTCGGGCGCCTGGACGTCCTGCTCGGGCGCGAGCGGGAGGCCCTGCCGCTGCTCGCGCGGGCGGAGGCGCTCTACGCGCGGCTGGGGGAGCGGAGCGAGATCCCCCTCACCGTCTACGGACGGGCGCTGGCCGAGCGCGATCTCGGCGACCTGGCGCGGGCGCGCGCGTCGGCCGAGGAGGCGGTCGGCGGGCTGGACGGGCTGCGCTCGAGCGTCCCCGCGGACCGCCTCCGCTCCTCGTTCACGAGCGCCGTCTTCGATCCGTACGAGCTGGCCGTGAGCCTTCTCATGCGGCTCGACCGCGAGCTTCCCGGCTCCGGCTTCAACGCCGCGGCGTTCGCGGCTGTGGAGCGGATGCGGGCGCGCGGGCTGTTCAACTCGGCCGCGCGCGCGGCCCCCGACCCCGGGCGGATCCGGCGCGAGCTCCTGGATGAGGAGACCGTCCTCCTCTCCTACTTCCTCGGCGAGGAGCGGAGCTTCGCCTGGCGGCTGGACCGGGGGGGGCTGACCGGCCACGAGCTGCCGCCGCGGGGGGAGATCGAGGCGCTCGCGCGGCAGGCGCACCGGCTCCTCGTGCGCAGTGCCGCGCCGCCGGCGGCGGCCGAGGCGCGCGCCTTGCTGGCCGAGATCTCCACGCGCGTTCTCGCGCCGCTCGCCGCCAGGCCGTTCCCGCCGCGCCTGGTGGTGGTGGCGGACGGAGCCCTCGCCGCGGTCCCTTTCGCGATGCTGCCGAACCCGGCCCATCCGCGCGAGCCGCTCCTGGTGCGGCACGAGATCGTGGGTCTGCCCTCGGCCGCGTACCTCGCCGAGCTGCGCCGGCGGCCGCCGGCCCGGGGCGCGCCCGATCGTCTGATCGCGGTGGTCGCCGATCCGGTCTTCGGCCGCGGCAATGCCGCGGCGGCCGCCTTGCGCGCCGAAGGGGAGCTCGGCCTCGGCGCGCCGCCGCGGCTGCCGTTCGCGCGCGTCGAGGCGGAGCGGATCGTCGCGCTGGCGCCGCCCGGCAGCTGCCGCCAACTGCTCGGTCGCGCGGCGAGCCGCGACGCCGTGCTGAGCGGCGATCTGGAAGAGTTCCGCATCGTCCACTTCGCCACGCACGGCGTCGCCGCCCACGACCCCGAGCGCTCCGGCATCGTCCTCTCCGGCGTCGACGCCGCCGGCGCGCCGCGCGCCGAGCTGCTGCGCGCCGGCGAGCTGGCGCGCATGAAGCTGCCGGCGGAGCTCGTCGTGCTCAGCGCTTGCCACACCGCGGCCGGCGAGGAGGTGCGCGGCGAGGGGGTACAGAGCCTGTCGCGGGCTGTGCTCCGCGCCGGCGCGCGGCGGGTGCTGGTCAGCCTTTGGGCCGCCGACGACGAAGCCACCGCCGAGCTGATGACGCACTTCTACCGCGGCCTCTTCCGCGACGGTCTCTCGCCCGCCGCGGCGCTGCGCCAGGCGCAGCTCGCGATGCGCCGCCATCCGCGCTGGAGCGCGCCCGCCTACTGGGCGGGCTTCGTGCTCGAGGGGGAGTGGCGCGGCATCGCTCTCCCCTGAACAAAAGCGCGACCTCAGGGTCTCAAGCACGCGAACCCCGCGTGCCAGCCGCGCAAACTTCAAGGAGGGATCATGGCCGACGAGACCCTGACCATGCAGCCGCAGACCGCCCAGACGCCGCCACCGTCGGCGGCGCACGACGCGCCGAGCCTCGACGACGGACAGGGGGAGGTGACCTGGGCGCGCATCCTCGGGCTCTCCTTCTCCCCCGACGACCCGCCCGACACCGGCGGCGGCGGCTCGAAGGGAGCGATGTCCGCGCCCGGAGCCTGATGACGTCGTCGACGCCGCCGCTCGGGCCGCGCCATGGTCGAGCCGCTCTTCTGCCGGGACGGGCTCGACGGCACCGCCGGGGGCTATGCGCCGCCGTCCTGGCGGCCGGTGCCGGCCCCCCTGGCGCGGCCGGGAACCGCGTGCCACGCCTGTCCGCCGCGCGGCCCCTGCCGGGGCCCGCGCGGCGGGGATCCGCGGGACCTCGCGCAGGTCGGCTGGGGGGTCGTCTTCGCGGCCGGCGACCGCGACGCCGCGGCGGTGCGCGAGGCGCTGCGGCCGCTGCTCGAGCTGCGGCGCGAGCAGGCCAGCGGCGGCGGCCGGACGCTCTACCGCGAGCTCGCGGGCGAGGCGGGCTATCGCGCCGGCGAGAATAAGCAGGCGTTCCTCGCCCGCCACGGCGTCGGACCCGGTCCCGCCGCGCCCGAGCGCATGCCTTACTACCTGCTGCTCGTCGGCGATCCCGAGGCACTCCCCTACAGCTTCCAGTACCAGCTCGACGTGCAGTACGCCGTCGGGCGCCTCTGGTTCGAGACCCTCGACGAGTACCGTCGCTACGCGCGGAGCGTCGTCGCCGCGGAGCGGGGCGAATGCCGGCGCGAAGCCCGGGTCGCCATCTTCGCGCCGCGCCACCCGGACGACCCGAAGACGGCGCTGGTCACCCGCCGGCTGGCGGTGCCGCTCGCCGAGTGGCTGGCGTCGCGACACGGCGCGTGGACGACGGAGGCGGCGATCGGGGACGCGGCGACGAAGCCCCGCCTGGGCCGCTGGCTGGGAGGCGACGAGACGCCGGCCCTCCTCTTCACCGCCAGCCACGGCCTGCTCTTTCCCGAAGGGCACCCTCGCCAGCGCCCCTTTCAGGGAGCGTTGGTCTGCCGCGAGTGGCCGGGCCCCCGCGCCTGCGCCGGCCCGATCCCGGTCGCTCAGGCCTTCTCGGCCGACGACGTGGGCGACGGCGCCGCGCCGCACGGCCTCATCGCGTTCCACTTCGCCTGCTACAGCGCCGGCACCCCCGCGCACGACGACTTCAGCCCCCGCCGCCGCCCCTGCCGGCTGGCGCCGCGAGGGTTCCTGGCGCGGCTGCCGCAGCGCCTGCTCGGCCATCCGCGCGGCGGCGCGCTCGCCGTCGTCGGGCACATCGAGCGGGCCTGGGAGTGCTCGATCGAATGGCCGGGCGCCGGGCCGCAGATCCAGGTCTTCGAGGACGCCCTGGACCGCCTGCTGACCGGCTATCCGATCGGCGCCGCGATGCAGCCGTTCGCCGAGCGCTACGCCGAGCTGGCGGCGGACCTGAGCGTCGAGCTGGCGGCCATGCTCCACGGCCACGAGCCCGACGCGCTGACCCTGGCGGCGATGTGGACCGCCTGCCATGACGCGCGCAACTACCTCGTGGTCGGCGATCCCGCGGTGCGGCTCGTTCCGCCGGCGGCGGAACAGATTCAGTAGTGTCTCAACAAAGAACCTGCCTTCCGGGTCTCCCTTTTCCGGCATGAACGACGACGACAGCGATCGGGACGGCCGCTCCGCCGGCGAGCTCGCGGCCGCGCTCCTCGGGCGCCTGCGGCTGGACGGCGGCGGCGCCCTGCTCGGCTGCGGCGCGGCGGAGCGGGTGCGGTACGGCTCCCGCTTCCACGAGCTGGCGGTGGAGCGCTTGGCGGCGCGGGGGGTGGCGCGTGAGGAGATCCGCCGCGCCGAGCGCTACGTGGTGCTGCTCGTCGAGCGCGCCTTCGAGGAGGTCGGCGAGCTGCCCGAGGCGGCGGCCTTCTACGCCCTCGCCCACGACGAGCGGCTGGCGCCCGCCGACGCCCGCTCCGACTACGAGCGGGCGGCGCTCCGCTTCAAGCTCGGCCACACGCTCTTCCTGCTCGGCGAGCACGAGGCTGCCAACCTCGAGCGCTGCACGGCCTTCGGCCGCGAGACGGCGGCCATGGTCGAGGACCTGGAGCCGGGCGCCGGGGTGCCCCGCAACACCGTGCGCCTCCTGGCGATGGAGCTGCAGGGCTGGCTCGGCGGGCGGTACGAGGCGCAGGGAGAGCTCGGCGCGGCGGCGGCGGCGTTTCTCGCCGCCGCCCGCGCCGCCACCGGCGCCGACGACCGGGTGGCGTTCACGGCGCGGGCGGCCGCGGCGATGACGGCCGCCGGGCGAGCGGCGGAGGCCGGGCGGGCGCTCGCGGCGGTGCGGCGCGACCTCCCGGAACTGCGCTCCGGCCTCAGCCGGCGGCTCTGGGACGCCGGCTGGGCTGCGCTCGGCACGGCGCCGCCCGACGCCTGAGCTGGGCCGCCTGATCGGAGCCCGGCGCGAAGGCCTTCGCGCCTATCTTCCCGCCGCCGCCAGCGCCGCCTTGCGCGCCGCTTCGAACTCGTCGCCCGGGTTCCAGGCCGGGAGCTTCTCCGACTGGGCGATGTCGAGGCCGATGAAGAAGCCGAGCATGGCGTCCTCGACCATCCCCTCGAAGTTCCACTCCGGGGTCAGCTCGTCGCTCGGCTGGTGGTAGTTGACCGCCTCCCAGGCCTCGATCTGCTGCTTGCCCCACTCCGGCGGCTTGCCGCGAAACTTGGTGCCGGTGTCGAGGTAGACGGCGGGGACGCCGATCTTGGCGAAGTTGAACTGGTCGGAGCGGTAGTAGAAGCCGCGGTCGGGGAACTGGTCGCCCACGACCGTCCGGTCCTGCGCCGCGGCATAGCGCTCGACGACCTTGTCGAGGTCGGACTTGCCGTAGCCGATGAAGGCCACCTCGGTCGCCCGCCCCCAGATGCTGCCGCCGTCGTAGTTGATGTTGGCGGCGATCTTTCCGGGCGGGAAGGTGGGGTGCTTGGCGTAGTACTCGGAGCCCAGGAGGCCCTGCTCCTCGGCCGCCACGAAGAGGAAGAGGACCGAGCGCCGCGGCGGCTCGGGCAGCGCCTTGAAGGCCTTGGCGATGGCCAGCACCTGCGACGTGCCCGAGGCGTTGTCGAGGGCGCCGTTGTAGATCCGGTCGCCCGAATCGTCCGGCTCACCGATCCCCAGGTGGTCGTGATGGGCGCTGTAGACGACGACCTCGTCCGCCAGCCCCGCGTCGCCGCCGCGCAGGAGGCCGCCGACGTTGGCGGTCTGCACGCGCGAGATCTTGTTCGGGAAGGAGAGCGAGGTCGTGACGCCGAGCGGCACCGGCCGGAAGTCGCGGCTGCGCGCCTGCTCGCGGAGCGCGTCGAGGTCCTTGCCGCCGAGCTTGGCGAGCGCCCGCGACGCGTCTTCGGTCGCCCAGGCGGCGACCTGGACGCGCGGCTCCCCTTCGGCCGGCAGCTCGAACTGCTCGCCGCTCCAGGAGGTCTGCACGACCTGCCAGGGGTAGCCGGCCGAAGGCGTCGTGTGGATGATGATCGCCCCCGCCGCCCCCTGCCGCGCCGCGCTCTCGTACTTGTAGGTCCAGCGGCCGTAGTAGAGCCGGCGCTCGCCCTCGAAGAGCTTGGGGTCCCAGTCTGGGTCGTTGTTGAGCATCAGCAGGACCTTCCCCTTCAAGTCCGCGCCCTTGAAGTCGTCCCACTGATACTCGGGCGCCTGGATGCCGTAACCGACGAAGACCACCTCGGCGCCGTCGATCCGCGCCGCCGGCTCCTGCACCCCGCTGGCGGCGATGAACTCGTCCCAGCGCTTGAGGTCGAGCGTCTGCCCGTCCTGGCGGAAGGTCCAGGCCTCCGGCACCTCGCTGGTGATGCCGACGATGTCGAAGCGCTGGAGGTAGGTGCCGTTCTCGCCGCCGGGGGCGAGCCCGAGGGTCTCGAGCGCCGAGGCCAGGTACTCCTGAGTGAGCTGGTCGCCGCGGCTCGCCGGCCCGCGCCCTTCGAGCAGGTCGTGGGCGAGGTAGCGGATCGGGCCGCGGAGGCCGGCCTCGTCGATCGTCCGGGCGGCCTCTTCGGCGGCGGGCGGGACGGGGGCGGCGCCGTTCGCCAGGACGGCCGCGGGCAGGAGGAGGAGGACGGTCAGGACGGCCGCGAGCGGGCCGCCGAACAGGCTCTGCTGGGTCATCGCGTGGGGGACCTCCGTAGGAATCATGGGCGCGCGGACTCTAGCAGTTGCCCGCTCGTGCCCTCCACGCTATGTTTCGACGACGGGGGCCCACGCCATGTTGCTGCGGACCATCGTGCGGGACTGCCTCTACCTCAACTGGGCGCTCCCGGCTGCGGCGTTGCCCCCGCCGCCCGCGCCGCTGCGCTACGAGGTCCACGCCTGGCGCGGCGGCGACTGGGTCTTCGCCTCGGCCCTCCTCTTCTACCAGGAACGGATGCAGGTCGGCGGCATCCCCGGCCTCCGCCTCTCCTACCCGCAGCTCAACCTGCGGCTCTACGTCCTCGACGCCTCGTCGATCCCCTCGGTCCTCTTCCTGCGCATGCTGATGCCGGCCTGGGTGGTGCCCGGCGTGCGCCTGGTCTCGCACCAGCCGGCCGCCCGCGCCCGGCTCGACTTCCCGCGCCCCTCGCGCGAGCAGGGGAACGGGCGCTGGCGCTGGTCGGTGCAGGGCAGCCACCCGCTGGAGGTCGAGGCCTGGCCGGACAGCCCGGCGGTGGGGGAGGGGCCGCGCCTCGGTCCCTGGGAGCGGGCGATCGACTACTTTCGCAACCGCCAGCGCGGCTACGCCGAGGGACGCCACGGCCTGCGCCGCGTGCAGACGCGCAAGGCGATCGAGCCCCCCGCGGTCTGGCCGATGCAGGCCGAGGTGCTGGCCGACGGCCTCCTCCCCGAGCTCCTGCCGCTCGCCGGCGACCCCGCCTGGCCACCGCTCCACTCCTGCTGGCTCTGCCCCGAGATCCCCTTCGAGCTGGAGCTGGGCTTCGTGCCGAAGGTGGCCCTGCCGAGCGGCGTGCCGCACCCGGCGCCGACCACCCGCAGCGCCGCCTGCCTTTGATGGCTGCCCGCTGCTAGCATCGGACCGATGACGACCCCCACCGACCCGCGCGACCGCCGGCCGCAGCGGATCGCGGTCCTGCCGGGCGACGGGATCGGCAAGGACGTGACCGCCGAGGCGGTCAAGGTGCTGGAAGCTGCGGCGGAGGTCTGGGAGCTGCCGCTCGAGCTGGTACGGCTGCCCTGGGACGCAGACCGGTACCTGGCGACCGGCGAGACCCTGCCGCCGGGGGCGCTGGAGGATCTCCGTGACCACTACTCCGCGATCTTCATCGGCGCCTACGGCGACCCGCGGGTACCGGACATGAAGCACGCCGCCGACATCCTGCTCGGTATCCGCTTCGGCCTCGACCTCTACATCAACTTCCGCCCGGTCAAGCTCTATGACGCGCGGCTCTGCCCGCTCAAGGGGAAGCGCGAGGAGGACGTCGATTTCGTCGTCTTCCGCGAGAACACCGAGGGGGCCTACGTCGGAATCGGCGGGCAGTTCAAGCGCGGCACGCCGGAGGAGATCGCGGTGCAGGAGGAGATCCACACCCGCCGCGGCGTCGAGCGCATCGTGCGCGCCGCCTTCGAGTACGCGGCGGCGCACGGCCGCCGGTCGGTGGTGATGGCCGACAAGTCGAACGTCATGCGTCACGCCCACGAGCTCTGGCAGCGGGTCTTCGCCACGGTGGCGGCGGAGTATCCGGCGATCGAGGCGCGCCACCTCTTCGTCGACGCCCTGGCGATGCAGATGGTGCTCAAGCCCGAGCAGTTCGAGGTCGTCGTCACCAACAACATGTTCGGCGACATCGTCACCGACCTGGGGGCCGCCCTGCAGGGCGGGCTCGGGCTCGCCGCCTCCGCCAACCTCCACCCCGGCCGCACGTCGATGTTCGAGCCGGTCCACGGCTCGGCCCCCAAGTACGCGGGCACCGGCCGCGCTAACCCGGTGGGAGCAGTGCTGTCGGCGGCGCTGATGCTCGAGACGCTGGGCCACGGCGAGGCGGCGGCCGAAGTCGAGCGCGCCGTGGCGCAGAGCCTGCGCGAGGGGCGGACCACTCCCGACCTCGGCGGTACCATGACGACGTCGCAAATAGGAGACCTCCTGGCGCGCGCCGTCAGCGAGGCCGTCGCGGCGCGGCCGTGAAGCGCGCACTCCTCGCCGCCCTGGCCTTCCTGGCCGCCACCGCCCCCGCCGCCGCGGCCGGCGATCCGCGCTGGGCGCTGCGGGCGCGCGGTCTCTGGACCGACTACAGCAACAGCTCCGCGTACGGCGCTTCGTTGGGCTTCGGCACGCTCGACCTCGAGGGCGAGGGGGGCGCCGAGACGGCGCTGGAGTTCCGGCAGACGCCGCGCGTCGGCTGGGAGCTGTCGGCCGGTCGGATGACCTTCGAGACGGACGCGCGTGTCTTCCAGTACGTGCCGGACTTCTCGACGAACCCCGTCACGGTGCGGCCGGTCCTGCAGCGCCAGTCCTCGCCCGACTTCGCCACCCAGCAGCTCGGGCTGGCGATGCTGTTTCACTTCGCGCCCGCCGGCCGCCTCGACTGGTACGCCAGTCCGCAGCTCGCCTGGGTGGACTACTCGATCGACACCGCCAGCCTGTCCCGGCGCAAGCCGGAGATCGCCCTTGGCGCGAAGCTGGGCGTCGAGGTGCCTCTCGGCGCCTCCGCCTGGTCGGCCGGGCTGGAGGTGCGCTACTCCGAGACGCAGTACCAGGAGCAGGACCGCGACCTGTACGGCAACCTCGGCATCGCCTCGGCCGCCGTCGGCGTCTCCTACCGCTTCCCGCGGTAACATCCGGCGATGCACCCCGCCGAGTCCGACCTCATCCACGACTGGAACCGCGCTGCCGGGCCGGACATGCGTCCGGTGCGCCCGCGGGTCGAGCTCGACGACGAGACGCTGCGCGACGGCCTGCAGTCCCCCTCCGTCCGCTCGCCGTCGCTCCAGAACAAGCTGCGCATCCTGCACGAGATCGCGGCGCTGGGGATCGAGTCGGCCGACATCGGCCTCCCAGGCGCCGGGCCGCACGTGGTGCGGCAGGTCGAGGCACTGGCGCGCGAGATCGTGGAGGCCCGGCTGCCGATCTTCCCCAACTGCGCCGCCCGCACGGTGATCGCCGACATCCGCCCGATCGTCGAGATCTCGCAGCGGGTGGGGATCCCGATCGAGGCCTCGTGCTTTATCGGCTCCTCGCCGATCCGCCAGTACGCCGAGGGGTGGGAGCTGCAGCGCATGCTGCAGATGGTGGAGGAGGCGGTCGGCTTCGCGGTGGGCGAAGGGTTGCCGGTCATGTTCGTCACCGAGGACACCACCCGCGCCGCCCCCGAGGACCTGCGGCGGCTCTACACGGTGGCGGTCGAGACCGGCGCCAAGCGGGTCTGCATCGCCGACACCGTCGGGCACGCCACGCCGAGCGGCGCGCGCAACGTCGTGCGCTTCATCCGCGGGGTGGTGGACGCGACCGGGGAGGACGTCAAGGTCGACTGGCACGGGCACGAGGACCGCGGCCTCTCGGTGATCAACGCCCTGGCCGCCGCCGAGGCCGGGGCCGACCGGCTGCACGGGACGGCCTTGGGCATCGGCGAGCGCGTCGGCAACTGCCCGATGGACCAGCTCCTGGTCAACATGCAGCTGCTCGGCTGGTTCGACCGCGACCTCTCGTCGCTGCCCGACTACTGCCGCCTGGTCTCCGAGGCCACCGGCGTGCCGCTGCCGGACAACTACCCGGTCGTCGGCCGCGACGCCTTCCGTACCGCCACCGGCGTCCACGCCGCGGCCATCGCCAAGGCGCGCCAGCGCGGCGACGACTGGCTGGCCGATCGCGTCTACTCCTCGGTGCCGGCGAGCCTGATCGGCCGCAAGCAGGTCATCGAGGTGGGGCCGATGAGCGGCGAGTCCAACGTCGTCTGCTGGCTGCGCGAGCGCGGCATCGAGCCCGAGACGGACCTGGTGCGCAGCGTCTTCGAGCGGGCCAAGGAGTCCGACCACGTGCTCGAGGAGGGCGAGATCCTCGCCCTGTGCAAGGCGCACGGCGTGGGAGCGGCGGTCTCGTGAGGGCCCGCCGCCTCGCGTTGCTGCCGGCGCTCCTCGGCGCGCTCGCCCCGGCGGCCGCCGGCGCCGCGCCGGGGCGCCTCGCCGCGGAGCTGCGGGTCGGCGGCGCTGCCGCTGAGGCGCTCACGGTGCCGATCGGCCTCGGCGAGCGCGACCTCGGCGAGATCTCCGACGTTCTCCTCGATCTCTGCCTGGACGACGACGACACCCCCGGCTCTTGCGACGCCGCGGGCATCGTGACGCTCGACGCGGCGCCGGCGCCGCCGTTCCACCTCGGGGGGCCGTTCCGCGAGGTCATCGCCACCGGCGCGGTGACCCCCGCGTCCTTCCCCATCGCACTGCAGCCGGGGCAGCGGCTGAAAGCGGTCGTCCAGTGGGCCGTCGATCGTGTGGGAGAGGTGAACGGCTCTTTCACCCTGGGAGCCCGCAGCCCGGGCGGCGAGCTCGCAGACACCCTCACGGTCCAGCTCAGCGGCACCGGCACGGCGCTCGACGCCTGCTTCCCGTTCTTCGGCCGCATGTGCCTCGGCGACGGCCGGTTCAAGCTCGAGGCCCGCTTCCTGACCAACACCGCGGAGGAGGGGCGGGCGTCGCCGGTCCACCTCACCCCCGACACCGGCTACTTCTGGTTCTTCGGTTCCGCCAACGTCGAAGCGGTCGTCAAGGTGCTGAACGGCTGCCCAGTGAACGACCGCTACTGGGTCTTCGCCGGCGGCCTGACCAACGTGCGCACCCTCTTCACCGTCGCCGACCTCCAGGCGGGCGTGGTGAAGACCTACATCAACCCGCAGAACCTCCCCTTCCAGCCGATCCAGGACACCAGCGCCTTCGCCACCTGCCCGTGAGCGGCGGGGCGGCGCCCCTCGCGGCCTGGCGGCGCGAGCTCCAGCGCTGGCTCGAGCACCTGGCGGTGGAGCGCGGGCTCTCTTTGCACACGACTGCCGCCTACCGGCGCGACCTCGAGCGGCTTGGCAAGGCGCTGGCGCGGCGGGGGGGCGACCTGCTGACCGCCGACGCCGAGGCGCTCGCCGCGCACCTTCGGGAGCTGCGGCGGCAGGGGCTCGCGCCGCGTTCGATTGCGCGGGCGCTGTCGGCGATCCGCGCCTTCTACGAGCAACAGGTCGAGAGCGGCGCGCGCGCCGACAACCCGGCGGTCAATCTGCTGCCGCCCAAGCTCTGGCGGCCGCTGCCCAAGGTGCTGTCGGAGAGCGAGGTGGAGTCGCTCCTCGCCGCTCCCGACACGGCGACGCCGCGCGGGCTGCGGGACCGGGCGATGCTCGAGCTCCTCTACGCCACCGGCCTGCGGGTCAGCGAGCTCGTTGGGCTCGCCCTGCCCCAGCTCCGGCTCGACGCCGGGTTCCTGGTGGCCTACGGCAAGGGGAGCAAGGAGCGGATCGTGCCGGTGGGGGAGCAGGCGGAGGCTTGGGTGGGGCGCTACCTGCGCGAGGCGCGGCCTGGATTGGCCGGCGGCGGCCGCACGGCGGGGGTCTTCCTCTCCCGCCTCGGCGAGCCGATGACCCGCCAGGGGTTCTGGAAAGCGCTGCGCGACTACGCGCGGGCGGCCGGCGTGCGCGACGTCTCGCCGCACGTCCTCCGCCACAGCTTCGCCACGCACCTCTTGGAGCACGGCGCCGACCTGCGGGCGGTCCAGATGATGCTCGGCCACGCCGACATCTCGACGACGCAGATCTACACCCACATCCATCAGCAACGGCTGCGCAGCCTCTACGACCGCTTCCACCCCCGCTTCTAATCCCCCCGCTCGCCCGCGGCGGGCGCTTCGTGTAGACTCAAAGCAAATACGGGGAGCTCGGCATGACCTCCAGGACGGCAGAGGGCCGACCGGGATCGGTGCTGGCGTGCGAAGCGGCGGTCGTGGGCGGCGGCGTGGCCGGGCTGGCCGCGGCGATCCACCTGCGGCAGGGAGGGCTCTCTGTCCTCTGCATCGAGCCGGAGCCCTTCCCGCACCTGCGGGTGGGGGAGTCGCTCGACTGGTCCTCCCCCGGCCTCCTCGCCGAGCTCGGCCTGTCGCGCGAAGCCCTGGTCGGCGAGCGGGTCGCCACCTTCAAGCGCGGCATCAAGGTCGTCTGGCCCGACGGCATCGCCGCCGGCAAGCCGCCGCGCTGGTGGGGAAAGCCGCCGCTCCGCTTCGAGAACCTCACCCTGCACGTCGACCGCCAGGCGATGGACGACCGTCTCTACGCGCGCGCCCGCGAGGTCGGCGTCGAGTTCCTCTGGGACCGCGCCGCCCGGGTGGCGATGGACGGCCAGCGCGTGGTGGCGGTCGAGACCGCCGGCGGGCGCCGCGTCGAGGCGGCCTGGTTCGTCGACGCCACCGGCCGCAACGTGCGCCTCTTCGCCCGCCAGCTCGGCATCCGCCGCATCGATTACGGCCGCGAGAAGGTGAGCTTCTGGTGCTACCTCGAGACCACGTGCGCAAACGAGGGCACGACGTTCTACGTCGAGGGGCCCAGCGACGACTACCTCTCCTGGATCTGGGAGATCCCGATCAACCCGACGACGGCGAGCGTCGGCTGCGTACTGCCGGCGGAGGTGGTCAAGACGGAGCGCCGGCAGGGACGCCGGCCCGATGAGATCCTGCGCGTCCGGCTGGCGCGCTTCCCGCGCTTCGCGCCGCTGCTGGCGGGGCGGCGGGAGCTCGAGGTCCGCGCCACCGCCTACCGCTGCTTCGTCCACCGCCGCGCCTGCGGCCCCAACTGGGTCCTCGCCGGCGAGTCGGTCTCGCTGCCCGACGCCCTGACCGGCAACGGGGTGACAGCGGCCTTCCGCCACGCCGCGGAGGGGGCGCACTGGATCCTCGACGCCCGCGCCCGCGGCCGCCTGAGCCGCCGCCAGCGCCGGGTCTACGACCGCAACGTCGGGCGGATGGGGCGGATGTTCAACCACAGCATCGAGACCGCGGTCTACCGCGCGCCGATCCGCCGCGGCCTCGGGCTCAAGGCCGCACAGTCGATCTACGTCAGCTGCGCCTTCACGCTCAACGCCCTCTACACCCGCTTCCGGCCGCGGCGGCGGGTGTCGATGCTGGTCTTCGGCCTGCTGATGGCAGGGGCCTGGACCTGGATCGAGAGCTGGAGTCTGGTCGGCCGGCTGGCGGCGGCGGTGCGGCGGCTGCGCGGCGCGAGCGGACGGCCGGTCGAGGCCGAGGCCTGCTAGGCGGGCCGTCCGGCGTGCACCACCGCATCCGCGGCAGCGGCCCGCCCGTCCTCTTCCTGCACGGCCTGCCCACCAGCGGGCGGCTCTGGGACCCGGTGGTGGAGCGGCTGGCGTCGAGCCACACCTGTATCGTCGTAGACCTGCCCGGCCTGGGGCAGTCGCCGCCGCTGCCGGGTCCGCCCGACGCGACGCGGATGGCGGCGGCGCTCGAGGCGCTGCGCGCCGAGCTCGGGCTGCCGGCCTGGAGCATCGTGGGCCACGACGCCGGCGCCGTGGTCGCGGTCCACTACGCCGCGGCGTGGGCCGGGCGGACGGTTCGCCTCGCGTTGCTCGCCCCGCCGGTCTTCCCGGAGCTGCGACCCCACTGGGGGTTCCGTCTCCTGCGGCGGCCCATCGTTGGGGAGCTCCTGGCGCCGCTCGTCGCCTTCGCCATCTTCGACGGCGGCCTGCGCTCGCTCCTGGACTACCCCACGCCCGCCCTCGACGAGATCCTGGAGGACGCCGGCCGCCCCTTCCGCGGCCGCGCCGGCGCCCGGCGGCTCCTCTGGCTGGCGCGCTGGGGGGAGCCGTCCGAGGTGCTGGGGCCGACGGCCGCTCTGCTGCCGCGGGTCGCCGCGCCCGTCCTGGTCCTGCACGGCCGTCGCGACACCGTGGTGCCTCCCGCCTTCGCCGAGCGTGCCGCCAGGGCGGTCCCGGCCGGGCGGGCGCTCCTCCTCGACGCCGGCCACTTCCTCCCCCTTGACGCGCCGGAGGCGGTCTGCGCGGCGCTGGCGGAATTCGGCCTTTCCGGGCGGGGTTTGGAAGGAGTGGCCAACCCCGCCTAGGCGCGACGGCCGGCTGTCCCGTAGAATCAAAGGAGCCGATGCCCCGCTTCGAACCTTCTTCGCTCGTGCTTTGCCTCGCCTTGGCGGCCGGGGCCCTCGTGCCCCGTCCGGCCGGCGCCGAGCTGGTCGTCCTCGGTGGGGGCGAGGTGCTGAAGGTCCAGGGCTACGAGGTGGTCGGGGAGCGGGCCCAGCTCGTCCTCGCCTCCGGCGGGCGGATGTCCTTGCCGCTCGCCCGCGTCGCCCACGTGGTCGACGACGAAGTCCTCCCCGAGCCGGAGCCGGTGCCCGGGGCCGCGATGGCGGCCGAGGCGGGCCTCCCTCTCCTCTTCGCCGAGGGCCAGACGGTCCCGGCCGACACGCCGTACGCCGATCTGATCCTGGCCGGCGCCCGCAAGCACGGGGTCAACCCGCAGATCGTGGCCGCCCTGATCCGCCAGGAGTCGGCCTACCGCCCGAAGGCGGTCTCGCGCAAGGGCGCCCGCGGGCTGATGCAGCTCATGCCGGCCACCGCCCGCCGCTTCGGGGTGGAGACGCGCGAGCTCTTCCAGCCGGAGCGGAACCTTCATGCCGGGATCGCCTATCTCCGTTGGCTGGTGGACCGCTTCCCGAACGACCTCCCCCGCGTCCTCGCCGCCTACAACGCGGGCGAGGGGGCGGTCGAGCGCTATCAGGGCGTCCCCCCCTACCGCGAGACCCGCGACTACGTGAAGCGGATCTTCGGCACCCTCGGCCTCGAGCTGCCGGGCTCCGCCGCCGCCCCGGCCGCCGCCGCGAGCACGGCTCTCTAGCCTTCGCCCCCGGCGGGCGCCGCCTGCGCCTGCGCCCCCTCGCCGCCGTAGCGCATCACCACCAGAGTCCGGTCGTCCTGCACCGGCTGGCCGGCGGCGTGCTTCTCGACCGCCGCCAGCAGCCGGTTGCGCAGCGCCTCGGCGCTGCCCGTCGCGCCGGTTAGAGCGGCGATCACGCTCTCGTAGCCGAAGGGAGTGCCGTCCGGCCCGATGGCCTCGATCAGGCCGTCGGACAGCCAGACCACGAGGTCGCCCGGGACCAGCTGCAGGGTGCGCCGCCCGTAGGTCGACCCCAGGCCGCCGAGCGGCGAGCCGGGGAGGAGCACCTCCTCGACGACACCGCCCCGCACCACGTAGGTCGGCGGGTGCCCGGCGTTGACGATCTCCAGCGTGCCGGCTGCCAAATCGATGCGCGAGTAGGTGGCGGTGACGAAGACCCGCCCTTCCGGGTCGGAGCGCACCAGCCGGTCGAGGCGGCGCAGGATGTCCTCCGGGTCGCGCTCCTCCTCGACCAGGATGAGCAGGGCGGCCTTGAGCATCGCCATGCGCAGGCCGGTCGAGAGGCCGTGGCCGGAGACGTCGGCCACCACCACCGCCAGCCTCCGCTCGCCGAGCGAGAGGATGTCGAAGTAGTCGCCGCCGATCGCCGCGCTGGGCTCGAAGAGGGTGGCGAACTCGACCCCTTCGTGGCTCGGCAGGTCGTGCGGAATGAGGCTCTGCTGCAGCTCGCGGGCGATCGCCAGCTCCTTCTCGAGCGCCTCCTTCTGCGCCGAGGTGGCGACCAGCGCCTCGAGGTTGGCGGCCATCAGGTTGAAGGAGCGCTGGAGGTCGCCGATCTGGTCGCGCCGCTTCGCCGGGATGCGCACCGAGAAGTCGCCGCGGCGCACCGCGGCGGTGGCGCGGGAGAGCCGGTTCACCGCCCGCGACAGCCCGACGATCATGAAGACCGCCATGATCGCGGCGACGGCGTAGACGTTGAGGAGGAGCGCGCCGAGCGCCAGGAGGATCGCCCAGGCGGCGGCGTCGACCTCGGCGGAGCCCGAGAGGAGGTGGCGCTGC
>DATLOC010000050.1:0-34379 GCA_035536455.1 Thermoanaerobaculia bacterium
GCGAACCGCACACCCTTCTCCATCGCGATCGGCGCGATCAGCTCCACGTCCAGGTTCACGTTGTCCCCCGGCATCACCATCTCCGTCCCCTCCGGCAGCTGCGCCACGCCCGTCACGTCCGTCGTCCGGAAGTAAAACTGCGGCCGGTACCCGTTGAAAAACGGCGTGTGCCGCCCGCCCTCCTCCTTCGTCAGAATGTAGACCTCGCCCTTGAACCGCGTGTGCGGCGTGATCGACCCCGGCTTGGCCAGCACCTGCCCCCGCTCCACGTCGTCCTTCTTCGTCCCGCGGAGCAGCACTCCGATGTTGTCCCCCGCCTGCCCCTGGTCCAGGAGCTTGCGGAACATCTCGACGCCGGTGACCACCGTCTTGGTCGTCGGCCGGATCCCCACGATCTCCACCTCGTCGCCCACCTTGACGATCCCCCGCTCCACCCGCCCCGTCACCACCGTCCCCCGGCCCGCGATCGAGAAGATGTCCTCGATCGGCATCAGGAACGGCTTCTCGATGGCCCGCTCCGGCAGCGGAATGTAGCTGTCCACCGACTCGATCAGCTCCATGATCTTCTGCCCCGCCTCGCTCTCCGGGTCTCCGCTCTCCAGGGCCTTCAGGGCCGACCCCCGGATGATCGGGATGTCGTCGCCCGGAAAGTCATAGGAGCTGAGCAGCTCCCGAAGCTCGAGCTCGACCAGGTCGAGCAGCTCCGGGTCGTCCACCATGTCCACCTTGTTGAGGAAAACGACCATCGAGGGGACGCCCACCTGCCGTGCCAGCAGGATGTGCTCCCGCGTCTGCGGCATCGGGCCGTCCGCCGCCGAGACCACCAGGATCGCACCGTCCATCTGCGCCGCTCCGGTGATCATGTTCTTGACGTAGTCCGCGTGACCCGGGCAGTCCACGTGCGCGTAGTGGCGCTTGTCGCTCGCGTACTCCACGTGCGCCGTCGCGATCGTGATCCCGCGCTCCCGCTCTTCGGGGGCCTTGTCGATCTGGTCGAACGCCACGAAGCTGGCCAGGCCCTTCTTCGCCAACACCTTCGTGATCGCCGCCGTCAACGTCGTCTTGCCGTGGTCCACGTGGCCGATCGTCCCCACGTTGACGTGCGGCTTCGTCCGCTCGAACTTCTCCTTGCCCATGGTCTCTCTCTCCTAGCCCGCCGCCTTGGCGACGACTTCCTCACTGACGTTCTTGGGCGCCTGCTCGTAGGCGGCGAACTGCATGCTGTAATTGGCCCGCCCCTGCGACTCCGAGCGCAGGTCGGTGGCGTAGCCGAACATCTCCGCCAGCGGCACGCGGCAGGTGATGACCTGCACGCTCCCCCGCGCTTCCATCTGCTGGATGCGGCCGCGGCGCGAGGTGATGTCGCCGATGATCTCCCCCATGTACTCCTCGGGGGTGACCACCTCGACCGCCATGATCGGCTCCATCAGCACCGGCCGGGCGCGCTTGCAAGCGTCCTGGAAGGCCATCGAGCCGGCGATCTTGAAGGCGATCTCCGAGGAGTCCACCTCGTGGAAGCTGCCTTCGTAGAGGTCCACCTCGATGCCGGTCGTGGGGTAGCCGGCGACCGGGCCCGTCTCCATCGCCTCGCGGATGCCCTGGTCGATCGGCTTGATGAACTCGCGAGGGATGGAGCCGCCGACGATCTTGTTGTTGAAGAGGTAGTCCCCCTCGGCGAGCGGGCGGATGCGGATCTTGGCGTGCCCGTACTGGCCGCGGCCGCCGGTCTGCTTGACGTAGCGCCCCTCGCCCTCGGCCTCGGCGGTGATCGTCTCGCGGTAGGCCACCTGGGGGCGCCCCACGTTGGCGCCGACGTTGAACTCCCGCACCAGCCGGTCGGTGATGATCTCGAGGTGCAGCTCCCCCATCCCGGCGATGATCGTCTGGCCGGTCTCCGGGTCGGTGTGGACACGGAAGGTGGGGTCCTCCTGCATGAGCTTGCCGAGAGCGACCGAGAGCTTCTCCTGGTCGGCCTTCGTCTTGGGCTCGATCGAGACCGCGATGACCGGCTCGGGAAAGCTCATCGCCTCGAGCGCCACCGGGTGCTTGGGGTCGCAGATCGTGTCGCCGGTGGTGACGTTCTTGAGCCCCACGGCGGCGGCGATGTCGCCCGCCCAGACCTCCGAGATCTCCTCGCGCTTGTTGGCGTGCATCTTGAGGAGGCGGCCGATCCGCTCGTTGCTGCCGCGCTTGACGTTCATGACCGGCTGCCCGGACTCGATGTGCCCGGAGTAGACGCGGAAGTAGGCGAGGTGCCCGACGAAGGGGTCGGTCATGATCTTGAAGACCAGCCCGGCGAACGGCTCGTCGTCCGCCGCCTGGCGGACGATCGTCTGCTCGCTGTGCGGGTCGAGCCCTTCCATCGGCGGCACGTCGAGCGGCGAGGGGAGGCAGTCCACGACCGCGTCGAGCAGCGGCTGCACGCCCTTGTTCTTGAAGGCGCTGCCGCAGATGACCGGCTGGAGCTGCCCGGCCACCGTGGCGCGCCGCAGGGCGGCCTTGAGCTCGTCGTTGGTGACCTCCTCGCCCGAGAGGTACTTCTCGAGCAGCTCCTCGTCGGTCTCGGCGATCGCCTCGACCATCTGCTCGCGCGCCTTGTGGGCGCGGTCGAGGTGCTCCTCGGGAATGTCCACCAGCTCGTAGTCGGCGCCCAGCGTCTCGTCCTTGTAGAAGATCCCCTTCATCGCCACCAGGTCGATGACGCCGCGGAAGTTCTCCTCGCGCCCCCAGGGGATCTGGATCGGCACCGGATGGGCGTTGAGGCGCGAGCGCATCATCGCCACGCAGCGCTCGAAGTCGGCGCCGACGCGGTCCATCTTGTTGACGAAGGCGATGCGCGGCACGCGATACCGGTCGGCCTGGCGCCACACCGTCTCCGACTGCGGCTCGACGCCGGCGACCGCGTCGAAGACCGCCACCGCGCCGTCGAGGACGCGCAGCGACCGCTCGACCTCGGCCGTGAAGTCGACGTGGCCGGGGGTGTCGATGATGTTGATCCGGTGGTTCCGCCAGAAGCAGGTGGTAGCCGCCGAGGTGATGGTGATGCCGCGCTCCTGCTCCTGCACCATCCAGTCCATGGTGGCGGTCCCCTCGTGGACCTCGCCGATCTTGTAGTTGACCCCGGTGTAGAAGAGGATCCGCTCGGTGGTGGTCGTCTTCCCGGCATCGATGTGGGCCATGATGCCGATGTTCCGGGTGTCGCTGAGGGGAGATTGCCGTGCCATGGTCGTCTCTAACGCGTGCTGCGCCGTTCGTGGTCTCCTAGATCCTTCGCTTCGCTCAGGATGACGCTTCGCGTCACCAGCGGTAGTGGGCGAACGCCTTGTTCGCCTCCGCCATCCGGTGAGTGTCTTCCTTCTTCTTGATCGCCGCGCCGCGGTTCTCGGCCGCTTCCATCAGCTCGGCCGCGAGGCGGGCGCGCATCGTCTTCTCACCGCGCGCCTGGGCCGCCTGGATGACCCAGCGCATCGACAGCGCCAGCCGCCGGCCCGGCCGCACCTCGACCGGCACCTGGTAGGTCGAGCCGCCGACGCGGCGGGACTTGACCTCGACGGCGGGCTTGACGTTCTCGATCGCCCGTTTGAAGACCTTCATCGGGTCGTCGCCGGTGCGCTCGCGGATCACGTCGAGCGCGTTGTAGAGGATGCGCTCGGCCACCGACTTCTTGCCATCCCGCATCACCACGTTGACGAACTTCGTCACCAATTGGCTGGTGTAGAGCGGGTCCGGCAGGATCTCGCGCTTCGGGATCTCTCTGCGCCTGGGCATCGCGTCGCTTCCTCTTCTCGTCGTCTCGTTCGGGCCGTGGTCGGGATCAGCTCTTGGGGCGCTTGGCGCCGTACTTCGAGCGGCT
This sequence comes from Thermoanaerobaculia bacterium, assembly GCA_035536455.1. GTDB lineage: Bacteria > Acidobacteriota > Thermoanaerobaculia > Multivoradales > UBA5704 > DASUNQ01. Next base: position 3,854 of record DATLOC010000050.1, read on the forward strand.
CTGCTTGCGCCCGGCGACGCCGACCGCGTCGAGCGTGCCGCGGATCACGTGGTAGCGCACCCCGGGGAGGTCCTTCACGCGGCCGCCGCGGATGAGCACGATCGAGTGCTCCTGCAGGTTGTGGCCGACGCCCGGGATGTAGGTCGTCACCTCGATGCCGTTGGTCAGCCGCACGCGGGCCACCTTGCGCAGCGCCGAGTTGGGCTTCTTGGGCGTCTGGGTGTAGACGCGCACGCAGACCCCGCGCTTCTGGGGTGCCCCCTGGAGCGCCGGGCTCTTCGTCTTGTAGATCGTGCGCTCGCGCCCCTTGCGCACCAACTGGTGGATCGTAGGCATGCCTCGTAGCTCTCCTCAGGGGCCCCTCGGCCCCACTCGTCCCCGCCGCCGCAAACAGAGCGGCGCGCCCCCTACGCGTCGAGGGCGCCCGACGAGAACACTCTTCCCCTGAACCCGAGTTCAGAGATTGGTTACGGACGAAACGACCCCGCCCCGGTCCCGGGCGGGACCCTCGGCGGCGAAAACCCGCGGATCGTAGCAGAGGCCCCGGCGCCCGTCAACGGCCAAGACCGTCGGCGGGGGAGTAGGGCAGAGAGAATGGGGCCGTCCCAAGGGGGTACCCTTCCCTTTCGCTGCCCGATCATCGCTGCCGGCTCGTCGATTCCCGGAGCGATCACTGCACGCTCTTCCTCGACAGTCCCGCAGCCACGCTGCCCAGAAGGCACCTGTGCCTGGGCCACTTGACCTAGACTTCTTACACTCCCGGTCACTCACTGATATGCGCCAAATGCTAGCTGTGCAACTCTAACCTGCACGCTTCCAGGAACACGTCCAACTCGGACTCCGGTGCACTGGCCGCCAGGGCAACTCACTGGCACCTTGCATCTGTTTACAGTGATCAAATCGCAACCGAACTTCGTGTGCATACCCTCCAAAACGAAGTCGCTCCCGTATACCGCTCCGCCTGAACTCTTGTTCGAATCGAGTGTCGCCTGAAAGCTTGACTCGCCTGCCTTAAGTAGCCGGCCATCGACGACCTTCCTTGGCAAACTCCACGGATATCCCACCAGGAACAGCTCCTCACTGGTTGACCCATTCTCTGGCCTCATCATCACGTGCAACGCGATAGACCGAGGTATCCTTTCTGCGAGTTTTACAATCGCCAGATCTCTCGACGGAATTTCCTCTTCCACTACACCCATAACGACCTCCTTGGGCTCCAAGATAAAGTCGGGAGCACGCGACACATCCACGCCAAAGGCGAACCAATTCGGTTTTGGCTTTGGTTCGACACAGTGGCCAGCGGTCAGGACCACGTTTGGGCCGACTAGCGCACCACCACAACCGGCTATGGCTTGCTGAAGCGCGAATGGATCGGTTTCGCAGACGTAATAGTTTTCCGCGAAGGTTCCACTGGTTTTAAGCTTCCACTTGCCGTTCCCTAAACGCGTGGGCTTACTTACCACCGCAACGGCCGCACGAATACTGGCCTGCCGAGGATCGCCTTCTGCCAAAATTCCCTCTCGCATTGCTTTTCCCGAATAACCAGCCTGTTGCTCCAATCTTCTCAATCTTCCCAGAAGACGCCTTACAATCCTCGGCAACGTTCGCGGTACCTGCACAGAGGGTCCGTCGTCGAGCAGGTGAAGATTCTGATAAACATGGGTGATTTCGGTGCGTACCTCGTACTCAAACATCGAAACTGCCAATACGAAATATGCGGCCGCTCCCGTCATGCAAAGCAACAGCAATAATGAGCGACGCTTCCTACTCTGGCTCATAAACAAAGACTGTGGTCGTACAAATCGGACGGCTGAGGCTCCCTACATCCCCACGCTCACCCAACTCGAGAAGAAAGTCTGGTATTTCCTTTGGCTGCACCAAAGCAGCATCGACTTTTAGGGGTCCCATTGCTGGCAGAGGTAGCTCATTGCATTCTGCAGCCTTCTTTACCAAGTTCATATACAGACCGAAGTGGGCATCCACCTCGTGAAGTGCATGTAGTGGTTCACACTGCGCTGACGGAGGAAGACGCGTGAGGTTGCCGAGCGCCACATCGATGTAGCCGCTCCCGCCCAGAACGAGCTCAGTGCTTCGAGCACCAGCAGTTACCTTCGCTTTCTTGTCTTTGAGTTCGAGTTCCACGATAATTATATCAGCAACGGCCTGATTCAAGTCTGCGCTTCCCCACCAACGCGGCGGATCCTTGAATTTCAGGTTGGGCACAACGCCCTTCCGCGGATCCTCCTGAGGCTTCGGGCAATCGGGCGGTACCCTTCCCAGACTAAATGTCTTCACACTGCCTTGAACCTTAGAAAGCTGAAGGAGGCCCGCAAGGTCGGGGTGTATCTCATCAACGTCGAGATAGTCTTTACTAATCGTGCCAGCTATGTCGCCCTCTTTCGCAATATGGACTGCCCATGAGAGATCTTTAGCTTGTTCTTGATTCGTCGGCAACTTTAACAGCTTCGGACGTTTATCATACACCGGCGTCAAAGCGCCCGCCTTCAAGCCTGTAATTTGAATAACATCATTTTCTAAAAACCAGCCGTAAGGCTGTTTCGCCAGGTTCAGTCGCCGCTTGATCTTCTCCCCCTCATCACCCGAAAGGGCCTTATTCTTCTTCTCATCTTCCGGGAGGCTACTCCTCTCGAAAATCAGGACAGGGTGATGAGGGGCGGGGCGCGCCGTGCATATCGGCTCTGGATCGCGACTATCCAACAAGAGGATCCAAACATCCTTCGTGCTAGAGTCGATTACAAGAGCAACTAAGCCAAGCAGGAAGAGGCGGAGCATGGCAGGTCTCCTATGGTTGCGTTCCTATCATCTGAAAGCCAGCCCAGACGCCAGGGCTTTTGAACTTCGGCTCCATTCCATTTAGCAAGCGCAGTTGAGCCCCGCGAAGTGCGGACGCCGGGCCGAGTCCATTCTTGACGCCCACGAAAAAGTCAAGCGCGACGGCTGCTGCTGCGTGGTCCTCAATCTTCCATAGTGTAGCTATGACCGACGACGCGCCGGCGGCCATGAAGGGATGTCCAAGGCTCATTACACCTTCCGTTACCGACCTTGGACCTGCTGCGGTGTTACAACCGGCTAGGAAGACAGTACAAGTCCTTTCGAGTTTCGCGCCAGCAATCTGCGACGGAACAAGAATTCCCAGATGGTCACCCGCGCCACTCGGTGCGAGAAGAATCCGTGACGTACGATGATCCCGAAAGCTCACGATGGCGTGTGCACCTAGATAAACAATGTCATGACGCCCGGCTTGGGCGAGAAATTCCCTCGCAGTCGCATTCCGCCCAGACAGCACTCGCGTGTGCCCAAAAAGGCTCTTCAGCAGCGGGAAAACATCGCGATCCGCCGACAGAGGCGAAAGACTCGCAGACACGAGCGGATCGACTCGTGGTCTCTCGACCCAGAGAAGCCGCAACGCGGTTGGCTTCGATTGGCAACGGCTCGCCGATAGCGCAATCCGCGCACTAGGCGCGACGATTATTGTATGAGTCTCGACCAAGAAGCGCCCAAGTCTCGGGTCCACAAGAGCAGCCGTAGGAAGGCCCTCTAAGCCCGGCCCGAGCACCAAGACCAGCGTCCTTCTACTCGCAAGCAGGTGGTCGAGACCCGAGAACATTACATGAAATAGCTCGCGAGCCAAGGGGGCCGAAGCTCCATCATCGCCCTGCATCAAAGCTGCTCGAAATTTGCCAATCAGTAGCTGTACCTTCTCACTTGACACCGGAGCCTGGCGAAAATGCCACCCGGAGCTTGTGATAGCCCAGGTAGCAATGCCCTCCTGCGTCGCACGACTTTCAAGCAACATAACGTCTTTGGCTAGCTTCTCTTGCACCTCACGTATGGAGAGAAGGTCGATAGCATCCTCTAGCGCTCCGGTTACCAGATAATCACTCAGGAGTCGCCCCTGCGATTGATCGAAATAGGAAAATGCCAGGTCGTAATTGCCAAGTTTACACTGCAACGAACACATGGTGCGATAAACCGATTCCGCCTGATCCAGAAAGGAGACACGATGCGCGTAGGCGACATTCCTTCGAAGCGATTCCACTTCAGTGATTGCTGCGTTCAAATCTCTTTCGGCTTGTGCGGTATGGCCGAGCGCGGAAAGAATGCGCGCTCGTCCTTCGTAAGCCTGCACCAGAAAGCCCGCATAGCTTGTGCGCCGTAGCAATTCAATCGCGCGATCAAAGTAACGCAGGGCAAGCCTGGGCTGTACCTCGCTAAAATGGTCGGCTAAAGCCAACCATACCTCACAAAGAGCCACCTGCCGGGCTTCGAGATCAGCAATGGTAGCTGCATGTCGCTCAGCTTCAATCAAATCTCTACGCGCCAAATGCTTCATGCCGCTTTGCTCTTGCGCGCGCGCCTGCCACCAAAGTGCGCTTGCAATCGCCGCTGGTTGCCCACTCAGCCGTGCGATCTGAAGGGCCTGCTCTTGGAAAGATAGCGCTATCCGGGGAGCGCCCGCAGCCAGGGCTGCAGCTGCCCCACCAGCATAGATGAGTTCGCGCCGACGCGGTTCCGGAATGCGATTCACCATCCGGAAGGAGTGACGGAGAAAACGCCAACACTGTTCCGAGTCTCCAACCCAATAGAAATATTCCGCGATGAGCTCGTAGAGCACCGCCGCATGCTCTGGCTCGAGGGTTTGTATTGCGTTGCTGATGGCCTTTCTATATGCAAAAAGGCCTCGATCATAATTCCCTCGAATCACAGCCAGCAAACCTCGTAACCAAAAAACGCGCGAAACCAGGTGCGGATATGACCGCTTGGTGATCGCACTCTCGATAGTTGCCAGCCGAGACTCGGCGGAAGTGTACTCTGCAGACTGAAACTCGCAAGCAACGATAAAAAGCAGGGCCGAGTACACTGCCGGACTTGAAGATCTTGAAAACGCGGCCTCAGCTTTTAATAAAGTTGGGAGTGCTTTCATGCCGCTTGCGTCGAATTCGCGAACACCCAGCCTATATGCAATGTAGCCCTCAGCGAGGGCGGCTACTTTGGGGCCCTCGTCAAGTTCCGTGCTCTCGATGTGTTGAACGAGATCGAGGAGGTAGTGATCACCCGTCAGCTCAAAATGCGTCTCACCGATCGCAGCGGCTACGCGCTTCGCATCTCGAGCGGCATTTGGTCGTCCAGCCTGCGCGTTCTCAGCCCACTCTGCCAGCAAGTCTTCCGTAGCGTAGCGCCGGGCGCGAAGAGCGAAGCGGCGGACGAGACGCGTCAGTTCAAGCTTGTCGCCGTTAACCGCCGCACGCACAAGACGTATCCTTGCACGATGCCATAGCAGTTCCTCTGGCATACCATTGAGTTGTCTGTAGCGTCGCCGCGCTTCCTCCGCCCAGGGCGTCGTCCGATCAACTTGCAGGTAGTCATACCAAGCTACCCGCGCCTTGTGGGCCAATTGTATGTCTTCCCAAGCCAAGGCACGATTGAACAGAGCCTCTTCTAGGCTTGGAGCAAGCGCCACGGCCTCCTCCGCTGATTGTAGAGCCAAGAAGTAGTCAGATACCCTAGACGTTACCTTGGCACGCGCCCGGTACGCGACCGCTAGATCATTATGAACAGCTGGATTCCGCGGCGAAAGCTTGCGCGCCTGTTCGAGGAGGGTTACTGCACCGTCGAGCTTGCCAGAGAGCAGAAGTCGAATAGAGTTGTCGGACAGGTGCTCAGCAGGCGTACGAGCTGAGTTAGTTCTTTGGAGCTCTCGTAGCGCCCGAGAGAGATTTCGGCCTCTTTGCTGTACATTAGGGGAGTTGCGCGGGCAAGGCGCGTAGGAGCTACCGATGAGCCGAGCCTCGAAATATCGGCTTGCACCTAGGGCCTTAAGGAACGCAGCACGCTGTGGCGATATGTATGGATCATGCCGAATTGGCGGGCTGCACGTGAGTAACGCGAAGCCTGTTATGCTAAGGCTGAGCAGAAGAAGCGGTCTCGAGCGAGGTAAGCTGCCGCCACCGACGAAAGAGACTTGCGCGGGTGAGGGAGCTTCCCTTCTCTTACAGCGTGGTGGAGAATTGGGCATCGACTACCCGGTCCGGCGATGACAGGCGAGCAAGCGCTTCTGCGCCAACTGGCGCGAATCGAGACAGTAGTCGCGCACGCGTGCCGGCGCCACAACTGTGGAACGGACGAGGCGGAGGAATTCTCGGCGCACGTGATGGCGAAGCTGGTAGCGGACGATTACGCCATCCTCCGGAAGTTCCAAGGCAAGAGCCGGTTTGAAACCTACCTTACCACGGTGATCACGCATCTGTTCCTGGACTGGCGGAATCATCGGTGGGGGAAGTGGCGGCCGTCGGCGGAAGCGCGGCGGCTGGGGCCGGTGGCGCGGAAGCTCGAGGAGCTGGCGCGGGACGGGTACACGTTCGAGGAGTCCTGCGAGCTTCTACGCACGAACCACGGGGTGGTTATGTCGCGGGCGGAGCTGGAGGAGCTGGCGGCTCGGTTGCCGGTGCGGCTGCCGCGGAGGATGGAGGGGGAGGAGCGGCTGGAGGCACTGCCGGCGGGCGAAGCGGGGCCGGACGAGCGCATACTGGAGCGGGAGCGGTTGGAGGCGCGGGGGCGCTTGTGGCAGGCGCTTGAGCACGCTCTGGCCACTCTGCCGGAGGAGGACCGGCTGATCCTCAAGATGCGCTATGAGAGCGACTTGCAGATCGTCGAGATCGCCCGCGCGCTGCGCCTGGAGGCCAAGCCGCTCTACCGGCGCATCGAGCGGCTGGTGAAGGACTTGCGCGCGGCGCTGGAGCGGGAGGGGATCGAGGGCAGGATGGTTGCGGAGATCCTCTCTGGAACAGGTGAATAGCGGGATTGCGATGAGTCCGGTCCGTCCAATAGGCGAGGGGAGTCGGCCGTAGGCAACAAAATGCGCGAACTTAAATACGACGAAGTAGGCGGCTCAGGCTCCGCCCATCCTGAGCTGGAGGAGATCGCCGCCTACCTGGACGGGCGGCTGTCGGCAGCGGAGCGGCGGGGAATTACCGCGCACCTGTCCGTCTGTACGGAGTGCCTCGAGCTGTTCACCGAGACTGCCCATGCGCTGGAGGAAACGAGCGCGGGCACCGCTGGGGGGGAAGTGGTCCCTTTCGATAGGCCACTTCGCTCTCCTCGTCGTTGGCTGCCCGTCGCGGCGGCCGCGGCTGCGCTCTTGGCAGCCGGCTTGGCCGGTTACCGGCTTCTTCTCGCGCCACCCTCCGTGGAAGTGGCTGAGCTCGTGGAGCCCCTGGCGGGGGGCCGAGGCGCCGCCGATGCGATCTGGACGGGGCCGGTTTACCGGGGCGGCGAGGACCAGCCGACTGAGGCCTTCTACGCCAAGTCGCTCCTCGTCGGCGCGCACCTCGTGGGGTTCCAGACGGCCGCAGCGGCTGGGGACTCCCGAGCGGCTGCCGATGCCGCACGCCGGGTGGCGAACTACCTCGACGAGAACGGATTCCTGCCCGAGGAGACCAAGAAATTCCGAGACGCTCAATTGGCGCTCGGCGCGGATCGGCCGGGCGCCGCTAGCCTCGATTTAGCCCGTGCGCGCGCGCTGGTGTCCTTCGCGCGCGCGCTGGTGAAAGAGACCAGCGAGCCTATCGAAGATAGCTTCTCCGAGGTCCACCTGCCCTTCGGCGAGTGGGCACAGGCGGGATACGTCGCGGCCCGGACCGGCAGTCGAGAGTGGTTCGAGCGCCGGAAGAACCGGCGGTTCCTCTCCTACCTGCTGAGGCTGGATGAGAAGGACATCGACCCGGAGGCGCTGGAGGCGCTGGAGAGGATCCGGGAGGTCTGGGACCGCGGGGAGCTAGGGCCGGCGGAGCTCGCGGCGCTGGCGGGGCAGTTCGAGGCGATTCTGCAACGCTATCAGGCACTTAGCGAGCAGGACCCGCTCTTCTCAGAGGAGTGAAGCGCCGCCGCGGGTGCCTCAGTCCTTATCTCGAGATCCGGAAGGAAAGTCTTGGCGGCTCCGAGATAGATCTTCCCGCCTCCGAGACTTATCTTGGGTCGTGACAGATAGACCACCGGCTATGGGAGGTCTACCTCCCCTTCCGGAAGACGAATCTTCGGCACTCCGAGACAGGTCCTGCGGTCTTCGGGATGAGTCTCGAGAAGCTCGAGATGACCCGTAGAGGCCCCACGACGACGGCCAGCGGCTAGGGCAGGCTGGGCTGCGCCTCGCGCAGCCTCTCGTACTCCTCGACCAACCCCTGCACCTGCCGATAGACCTCCTCGCGCATCGTCCGGAGCTCCGCGGCCAGCCGCCCGCGCGTCCGGAGCAGGAGGTACGCCCGCGCCTCCCGGGCGAAGTTGAGGCGGGTCTCGTGGAACCTTAGCGCGGCGTAGCCGGTGAGGGGGGCGGCGACGACCGCCAGGAGGCCTAGCCAGGGACGGTCGAGCCAGGCCCCGACGGCGATGCCCTGGGCGATCCAGGAGAGGGGGTAGACGAGGAGGGAGGGGAAGACCTTCCAGGTCGCCACCTGGTCGGGGGCGTGGCTCACGCGGCGGGCGATGGCGGAGACAAGCAGGTACGGCAGAGCGTTGAGGGCGGTGCCGACGAGGGCGACCGGGAGGTGGACGAGGAGGCGGACGAGGGTGTGGGCGATGAATCTCGCCACCCCGAGGGGCGGGTACGTCGCCGCCACCTGGTCGTCGCGCACCCCCAGGACTCGCAGCAGCCGGTCGTAGCGGCGGACCGCCTCGGCCGCCGCCGCCACCTTCTCGGGGCACCGCTCCGCCAGCTCGCGGTACCCGGCCAGGAGGGCCCGCCGCAGCTCGATCCCCTCCTCCAGGCTCCGGCGCCCCGGCAGCTCCAGCTCGGGCCGGCCGATGAGCTCCGCCGCCCGGGCGATGAGGCGCGCCTCCTCCCAGGAGGCGTAGTTGAGGGTCACGGCCCGCAGGCCGGCGTCGATCCGCGCCGTCAGCGCCCGCACGGCCGCCGCCCGCCCGCCCGGCTCCCCCGCCGCCTCGCGGTACGCCGCCGCCTCCGGAGCCGGGTCGATCGGCTCCCCCACCTGGACGAAGGCCCGCGAGCGGAAGCGCGGCCGGGCGTCGAAGAGGAGCCCCACCGGCACGATCCGCACGCCGAGGTCTCCGAACCGCTCCTCGGCCTCCAGCGCGATCCGCGCCGCCCCCGTCTTGAGCGGCTGGAGGCCCGGCAGGTTGTGGCTGATCCCTTCCGGGAAGAGGGCGATCGAGCGCCCGGCCGCCAGCTCCTCGTGGCACCTGGCGAACGCCTCGAGATTTTTCGCCGGATCCACCCCCTCGTCCTGCCGCCGGTACACCGGGATCGCCCCGCCCGCGGCCAGCAGGGGCCCGAGGCCCGGCATCTTCCACAGGGTGTGCTTGGCGAGGAACCGGGCCCGCACGGGCAGGGTCCCGAGGACCAGCAACGGGTCGACCAGCGCGTTGACGTGGTTGGCGACCAGCAGCAGCGGCCGCCCGCGCGGCAGCCGCTCGAGGCCGGCCACCCCGACTTCGCGGTAGAAGACCCGGAGCAGCAGCTGGATCAGCCAGTCGGTCAAGCCGCCGCCGTGCCGCCGCCCGCCGCCCCTCCCGTCCGCTCCCACTCCTCCGCCACCCGCCGCCCGCGCGCCTCGTCGACCAGCGCCATGCCGAAGAGACCGAGGAGGAAGAAGGCCGCCGTCGAGAGCATCGCCACCCGCTGCGAGCTGGCCGAGGAGATCGCCCCGAAGACGAAGGGCCCCACCATGTAGGCGGCCTTGCCCGAGAGGCCCCAGAAGCCGAAGAACTCGCCGGCCTTCTGCACCGGCGCGAAGAGCCCGACGAGCGCCCGCGAGGCCGACTGCAGCGACCCGATCCCTAGCCCGGCGAAGAGCGCCACGCCCCAGAAGAGCTGTTTGCCGTCCAGCCCCGCCACGATCACCCGCCCCGGCACGCAGGCGTAGGCCCCCAGGCAGACCAGGATCCAGATGACCAGCGCCATGCGGATCGTGCGCACCGCCCCGAACCGGTCCTGCACCCAGCCGAAGAGGAAGGCGCCCCCGGCCGCCGAGAGCTGGAGCAGCAGGAAGAGCTTCGTCAGCTCGGCGAAGGTGAAGCCCAGGCTCTGGACGGCGTAGATGCCGGCGAAGGCGACGACCGTCGTCAGCCCCGCGTAGTAGACGAAATACACCCCCAGGAACCGCGCCAGCTCGGAGAAGCGGCGCACCTCGCCGGCGGTCGCCGCCAAGCGCGCGAAGCCGGCGCGCACGTACTCCAGCGGCGCCCGCCTCGTGCGCGGCGCCCGCTCGCGCAGGAAGAGGAAGGTCGGCAGGCCCGCCACCATGAAGAACACGGCCGTCGCCACCCAGGCGAGGCGCAGGCTCCCCAGGTTCTCCGGCTCGAAGCCGCCGCGCAGGAGCGGCTGGACCAGGAGCAGCGACCCCAGCCCGCCGAAGTAGCCGAGCCCCCAGCCGAACCCCGAGATCCGCCCGACGTTCTTCGGCGTCGAGATCTCGGGCAGGAAGGCGCCGGCCAGGTTCTCGCCGAACGAGAAGCCGACGAACGACACGACGAGGAGCGCCACCCCGAGGCCCGCCCGTCCCGGCACCACGAGCCAGAGCGCCGCCGTCCCCGCCACGCACAGGGCGTAGGTGGCGAAGAGGAACACCTTCTTCCGCCCCGAGTCGTCGGCGATCGCCCCGACGACCGGCGACAGCAGGAGGACGAACAGGTTCGCCACCAGGAGCCCCGTCCCCCAGAGGAAGTCCCCCCGCCCCGGCGGCGCCACCAGCGTGGTGAAGTAGACGCTGAAGGCGACGGTGACGATGATCGTCGTGTAGCTGGAGTTGGCGAAGTCGAACATCGCCCAGGCGAGGATCTCGCGCGGGCGCGGGGGCGTGGAGGGATCGGACACGGGCGCGGCTATGCTACCCCGCGGATGGGCGCCCCCGAGGTGAAACGCCGCCACCGCCGCGACGGCCGCCGCGCCGCCCCGCGCCCCGTCGCCGTCTCGCTGCGCGAGTACGCCCGCGGCGTCATCGGCGGCTTCCTCTTCAGCCTGCCGCTCCTCTACACGATGGAGGTCTGGTGGGCCGGCTTCCTCGCCGAGCCGCTCCACCTCCTCGCCTACCTGGCGGTTGGCTTCCTCCTCCTCCTCGGCTACAACCGCTACCTCGGCCTGCGCGAGGACAGCACCTGGGGCGAGGTTTGCATCGAGGCGGTCGAGGAGATGGGGCTGGGGATCGCGCTTTCTGCTGCGGCGCTCTGGCTGCTCGGCCGGATCACCGGCGCGATGCCGCTCTCCGAGGTCCTGGGGAAGGTCGTCGTCGAGAGCGTGCCGGTGGCGATCGGCGTCTCCGTCGGCACGGCCCAGCTCTCCGGCCCCTCGAGCGGAGACGACCCCGACAAAGGGATGACGGCGGAGGGCGCGCGCGGCGGCTGGTGGTCGGAGCTGGTGCTCGCCGCCGGCGGCGCCGTCCTCCTCGGCTCCAACGTCGCGCCGACCGAGGAGGTCCTGGTGATCGCCAACGAGCTCGCGCCGTGGAAGGTCCTGCTGCTGGTCGCCGTCTCGCTGGCGCTCGCCGCGGTCATCCTCCGCTTCAGCGACCTCGCCGGCGCGCCCGCGGCGCGCGAGGCCGGCGCCCTCTGGCACGGCGCCGCCGGCGTGGTCGCCGACTACGGCGTGGCCCTGGTCTGCTCCGCCTTCATCCTCTGGTTCTTCGGCCGCTTCGCCGGCACCGCCCCGGCGCTCTGCGTGGCGCAGACGGTGGTGCTCGGCGTGCCGGCGACGATGGGCGCCGCCGGCGGGCGCCTCCTCCTGCGCTGAGCTGCCGTGACGAGCCCCGCCAAGCGCAAGCCGCAGGCCCGGGAAGGGAAGAACCCCCTCGAATGGGCCGTCTTCTGGGTCGGCCTGGCCCTCCTCCTCGCCACCGTCGGCGCGCTCGTCTGGGACGCCGTACGCGGCGCCGACGATCCCCCCGAGCTGGCGGTCTCGCTGGGCGCGCCCCGGCGCACGGCCGGCGGTACCCACCGGGTCCCGGTCGTGGTCGTCAACCGCGGCGGCGAGACGGCGGCCGGGGCGCAGATCGAGGTCGTGCTGCTCGGCGCCGACGGCGGCGAGCGCGAGCGGGCCGAGGTGGTACTCGACTACCTGCCGCGCGGCTCGCGGCGCGAGGCGGAGGTCTTCTTCCGCGCCGACCCCGCCGGCGGCCGGCTCGCCGCCCGCGTCGTCGGCTACCAACTGCCGTGATACCGTTCGCGTCCTGCGCTGTCATCTAGGTCACCCTTGAGCCACGAGCGCGCAGCTCCCACCGGCCGCCAGCTCTTCGCCCTCGCCTTAGGCGCCGTCGGCGTCGTCTACGGCGACATCGGCACCAGCCCGCTGTACGCCATGCGGGAGTGCTTCCACGGCCTCCACGCCATCGAGCCGAACCGCGACAACGTCCTCGGCGTCCTGTCGCTCATCTTCTGGTCGCTCATCCTCATCGTCTCGATCAAGTACCTGGTCTTCGTCATGCGGGCCGACAACCGCGGCGAGGGGGGGATGTTCGCGCTCCTGGCGCTGGTGCCGCGCGACGTCGGCCGGCCGCGCCGGATCGCCATCCTCACCGCCCTGGGGATCTTCGGCGCCGCCCTGATCTACGGCGAGGGGATGATCACGCCCGCGATCTCGGTGCTCTCCGCGGTCGAAGGGCTGAAGCTCGCCGCCCCCGGCGTCGAGGACTTCGTCGTGCCGATCACGATCGGCGTCCTGGTGGCGCTCTTCGCGGCGCAGCGGCGCGGCACCGCCGGCATCGGCGCCGTCTTCGGGCCGGTGATGATCCTCTGGTTCCTGACCATCGGCGGGCTCGGTCTCTCCTGGCTGGTGCGCGATCCGCACGTCCTGGTCGCCTTTTCCCCCGCCTACGCCGTCCGCTTCTTCCTCCACAACGGCCTGCGCTCCTTCTTCACCCTCGGCGCCGTCTTCCTCGTCGTCACCGGCGCCGAGGCGCTCTACGCCGACATGGGGCACTTCGGCAAGCGGCCCATCCGCATCGCCTGGTTCGCCCTCGTGCTGCCGGCCCTGGTCCTCAACTACCTCGGCCAGGGCGTGCTGCTGATCCACGAGCCCGCCGCCTCGGACAACCCCTTCTACCGGCTGGCGCCGGACTGGGCGCTCTACCCGCTTGTCGCCCTCGCTACGGCGGCGGCGGTCATCGCCTCGCAGGCCCTCATCTCGGGCGCCTTCTCCCTGACCCGCCAGGCGGTGCAGCTCGGCTACATGCCGCGCGTCAAGATCGTCCACACCTCCGAGGAGGAGATCGGGCAGATCTACATCCCGGCGGTCAACTGGCTGCTGATGGTCGCCAGCATCGGCCTGGTGCTGGGGTTCCGCGAATCGACGCGCCTCGCCGCCGCCTACGGCATCGCGGTGACGCTGGCGATGGTCATCACCACCAACCTCGCCTACGCCATCGCCCGCGGCCACTGGGGCCTGCGGCGCCGCGCCGCGCTGCCGGTCTACATGGCCTTCCTGGCGATCGACCTCGCCTTCGTCTGCGCCAACGTGCTCAAGATCGCCGACGGCGGCTGGTTCCCGCTGGCCGTGGGCTTCTCGATCTACACCCTGATGTCCACGTGGAAGGCCGGCCGCCAGCTCCTCTCCGAGCGGATGGCGCGAGGCGCCGTGCCCTTCGAGGAGTTCGTCAAGACGATCCAGCCCGGCTCGCCGCCGCGCGTGCCGGGGACGGCCGTCTTCATGTCGCGCGACCCGATCGCCACCCCCGCCGCCCTCCTCCACAACCTCAAGCACAACAAGGTGCTCCACGAGCGGGTAGTGCTGCTGACCCTGCTGACCGAGGAGGTCCCCCACGTCCCGCCGGAGGAGCGGGTGGAGGTGACCGACCTGGGGAACGGCTTCTACCTGCTCCGCGCCCGCTACGGCTTCCTGCAGACCCCGGGGGTGCCGGACGTGCTCGAGCGGGCGCGGGCCAAGGGGCTCGATCTTCAGACCATGCACACCACCTTCTTCCTCTCGCGCGAGACGCTCATCCCGAGCCGCAAGCGCGGCATCGCGATCTGGCGCGAGAAGCTCTTCTGGCTGATGGCGCGCAACGCCGTCCGCCCCACCGACTTCTTCCGCATCCCGCCCAACCGGGTGGTCGAGCTGGGGATGCAGATCCGGCTCTAGGCGCGAAGGCTTTCGCGCCGGGCTCCTGGCCCTCAGATCTCGACCTGCAGGCCGATCTCGATGACGCGGTTCGGCGGCAGGCGGAAGAAGCGCGTCGGCACCTGGGCGTTGCGCGCCATGAAGACGAAGAGGGCGTCGAGCCAGCGGCCGAGGAGCCCCTTGCGGCGGGAGAGGACGGTGTTGCGGCTGAGGAGGTAGGTGGCCTGGGCGGGGTCGATCTCGAGCCCCTGGCCGGCGAGGCCGCGGAGGAGGGTGGGCACGTGCGGGTCCTCCATGAACCCGTAGCGGGCGACGACGCGCCAGAAGCCGTGGCCGAGGTCTTCGACCGTGACGCGCTCCGCCTCGGCGACGTGCGGGACCTGCTCGGTGCGCAGGGTCAGGAAGACGTTGCGCTCGTGTACCACCTTGTTGTGCTTGAGGTTGTGCAGCAGGGCGGCGGGAGTTCCCGTCGCCTCGCTGGTCAGGAAGACCGCGGTCCCCGGCACGCGGTGCACCGCCCGGCGGCCAAGGTCCTCGATGAGCCGCTCGGGCGGGAGCGAAGCCTCCGCCAGCCGCGCCGCGAGGGCGTTGCGCCCGCGCCGCCAGCTCGCGAAGACGAGGAAGATGGCCGCCGCGACGGCGAGCGGGAACCACCCCCCCTGCGCCACCTTGACGATGTTGGCGCCGAAGAAAGCGACGTCCACCACCAGAAACAGCGCGGTGATCGCCGTCACCAGCCAGAGCTTCCACCCCCAGAGGCTCCGCGCCACGAAGGCGGCGAGGAGCGTCGTGATGATCATCGTCGTCGTCACCGCCACGCCGTAGGCGGCGGCCAGGTTCCCCGAGGTGCGGAAGGCGAGGACGAGGAGGATCGTCGACACCATGAGCCCCCAGTTCGCCAGCGGCACGTAGATCTGGCCGATCTCCCGCGCCGAGGTGTGGACGATCTCGGTCCGCGGGGCGTAGCCGAGCTGGATCGCCTGCCGGGTGAGCGAGTAGACCCCCGAGATCACCGCCTGCGAGGCGATGGCCGTCGCCAGCGTGGCGAGGACGACGAGCGGGTAGAGGCCCCAGTCCGGCGCCAGCCGGTAGAACGGGTTGTGCGCAGCCGAGGGGTCGCGCAGCAGCAGCGCCCCCTGGCCGAAGTAGTTGAGCAGCAGCGCCGGCGCGACGAGTGCGTACCAGCCGATCTGGATGGGCTTCCTGCCGAAGTGCCCGAGGTCGGCGTAGAGCGCCTCGCCGCCGGTGGCGACCAGGAAGACGGCGCCCAGGACCAGGTAGCCGGCGGCGCCGTTGTGGGCGAAGAAGCGCACGGCGTGGAGCGGGTTGACGGCGGCGAGGACCTCCGGCGCGCGCGTGATGCTTGCCAGCCCTAGCCCCGCGAGGGTCACGAACCAGAGGACGATGACGGGAGCGAAGACGAGCCCGACCTTGCCGGTGCCGCGGCGCTGGGGGAGGAAGAGCAGGACCAGGACCGCGATCGTGATCGGCACGACGTAGGGGGCGAAGCGGGGGGTCGCCACCTCGAGCCCTTCGATCGCCGAGAGCACCGAGATCGCCGGCGTGATCATGCCGTCGCCGTAGAGGAGGGCGGCGCCGAAGAGGCCGAGCCCGACGAGGACCAGCTGCCGCCGGCGCCGGGTGCGCGTGGCGAGCGCCATCAGGGCGAGGATGCCCCCCTCCCCCTGGTTGTCGGCGCGCAGGACGTAGACTTGGTACTTGACCGTCACCACGATGATCAGCGTCCAGACGATCAGCGAGAGGATGCCGAGGACGTTGGCGCGCGTCACCGGCAGCGCGTGCGGGCCGAAGAAGCACTCGCGGACGGCGTAGAGCGGGCTCGTCCCGATGTCGCCGTAGACGACGCCGATGGCGGTCAGGCAGAGGACGGCGAGGCGCCGCGTGCCCGCGGCTTCCCCGCCGATCGCGTGGGCTCCCAAGGCGACGTCGCTCATGGCGCCCAACCTAAGGCCGGACGGCTAAAGAAGTCCGGAGCGGGGGCGAAAGGAACTCGGAAGATGCGGCGGCGCCTTTTCCGGCTCGCGCGCGAGCTGGCGATCGCCGGCGGGGCCGTCGCCCTGGCCACCGCCGCGGGCGCGCTCGCCGCCGCCAACCCGACGACCGTCGCCCTGCTGCTCTTCACGCTGGTGCTCTTCCTCGCGGCGTGGCGCGGCGTCGCGGCGGGGGTGGCGGCGAGCGTCCTGGCGACCGCCTGCCTCAACTTCTTCTTCCTGCCGCCGCTCCACACCTGGAGCGTCGAGCACCCCGAGAACTGGGTCGCCCTCGGCTGCTTCCTCGTCGCCTCGACCCTCGCCGGGCGGCTGGTGGCGCGCGCCCGGCGCGACGCGGCGGCGGCCGAGGCCCGGCGCGGCGAGGTCGAGGCGCTTTATCGCCTGAGCGTCGAGCTCTTCAAGACCGGCGGCCTGGCCGAGGCCGCCGAGCGCGCGCTGGCGGCGAGCGGCGCCCGCGGCGGCGGCCTCGTCCTCTTCGAGGGCAGTCCCTACCGCCAGCGGGTCGTCGCCTGGAGCGGGCCTGCGCCGGGGGCGCTCGAGGACCTCGTGGCCGCGCCGGCGCGGCACCGCCGGGCCTTCGAGTTCCCGGCCCCATTCGGGTCAGTCGGCCGCGACGTCTACCTCCCTCTGCTCATCGGCGGGCGCGCCAGCGGCGTCTTCGTGGCCCGCGGCACCGAGGCCGCGACCGGCGCGCTCGAGAGCGTCAGCGCCCTCCTCGCCCTGGCGGTCGAGCGCGAGCGCACCTTCCGCGAGCAGGCGCACCTCGAGGCGCTGCGCGAGAGCGACGCGCTCAAGACCTCGCTCCTGCGCGCCGTCTCGCACGACCTGACGACGCCGCTCACCGCCATCGCCCTCCAGACCGGGCAGCTCCGGCGGCAGGCGACTCCCGCGACCCTGCCCCTCGTCGAGGCGCTGGAGGGGGAGGCCGACCGGCTGCGGCGGCGCATCCAGGGGCTCCTCGCCATGGCGCGCCTCGACGCCGGCGCCGTCGTCCCCTCGCTGGAGCCGACGCCGCCGGCCGACCTCTTCCGGGCGGCGCGCGAGAGCCTCTCGCTCATCGCCCGCGCGCGGCCGATCGAGGTCCGCGTCGATCCCGACTGCCCCGACCTGGAGGTCGACCCGGCCTTGGCTCTCGAGGTCGTCGTCAACCTGGTCGAGAACGCGCACCGGGCGTCCCCCCCGGGCGAGCCGGTCACGCTCCGCGCCCGCCGCCACCCGACCGACGAAGGGCGCGTGCGGCTGGAGATCCTCGACCAGGGGCCGGGCATCCCGCTGCTGGACTCTCCGGACCGGCCGGAGCTCGCGGCCGAGCCCGGCGCCGACGCGCGCCGCGGCCTGGGGCTCGAGATCGCGCAGGGGCTGGCGCAGGCCATCCAGGGCACGGTGACCCTCGCCAACCGGGCCGGCGGCGGGGCGGTGGCGCGCCTCGACCTGCCGGCAGCGGCGATCGAAACGAGCGGCGAGCCGTGAGCGGGCGCGGCCGGACGGTCCTGGTGGTCGACGACGACGCCGCGATCCGCGGCCTGCTCACCGCCGAGCTGCGGCTGGAGGGGTACGAGACGCTGGAGGCGGCGGACGGCCGGCAGGCGCTCGACCTCCTCGAGCTCCAGCCGGACCTCGTCCTCACCGACCTGGCGATGCCGGCGGTGGACGGCTTCGAGCTGATCGCCCAGGTGCGGCGCCGGCAGAAAGTGCCGATCGTGGTGCTGTCGGTGCGCGGCGGCGAGTCGGACAAGATCCGCGCCCTCGACTTGGGCGCCGACGACTACGTGGTCAAGCCGCCGTCCCTGCCCGAGCTCCTCGCCCGCCTGCGCGCCCAGCTAAGGCGCACCGCCCCGCCCGACGAGCTGCGCTTCCCCGACCTGACGGTCAACCTCCAGCGCCGGCGCGTCGTGCAGGGGGGGCGGGAGGTGAAGCTGACGCCGACGGAGTTCGCCCTCCTCGAGCTCTTCGCCACCCACGCCGGCAAGCCGCTCTTCTTCAACCAGATCATCGACCGCGTCTGGCGCGGCGCGCCGGCGACCTCGAAGGACACGGTGCGCGTCCACGTCGCCTCGCTGCGGCGGAAGCTCGAGCCCGACGCCTCGAACCCCCGCTACCTCGTCACCGAGCCCTGGATCGGCTACCGCTTCATCGCCGAGCCGCTGTGAGTCGGCGGCGGATCAACCGCCGCTGCCCTCACCTGGGAGAGCCGGCGAGCTTGTAGCTCCCCTTGCGCGGCGCGCGGCTGCGGGACTTGGAGGCGCGCGGCGCGGTGCGGCGCCGCCGTGCGGGCTGCGACTCTTCGGCCTCGGGAGACAGAGCGGACAGGTTGACCGTCCGATTGGCGATGGCGGTCAAGGTCTTGTCGGCCTCGCCCTCCTCCTTGGCGGTGGCGTCGAGGAGCGCCACGGCTTCGCCCTCGCCGAGCAGCTCGGCGTAAGCGCGGACCGTCCCGTAGCCGGCGATCTCGTAGTGCTCGACCCGCTGGGCGGAGGCGATGATCCCGGCGTCCAGCACCTCGGGGTCCACCCCCTCCTCCTTCAAGAGGTCGGCGCCCTCATCGAGGAGGCCCTCCATCCCCTTGCACTTCTTGCCACGCGGGCTCTTGCCGAGGCCGGCGAAGATCTGCTCCAGGCGGCCGATCTGCCGCTCGGTGACTTCCAGATGGTCGCGCAGGGCGGCGGCGAGTTCGCCGTTGGTGGCGGCGCGGATCATCTTGGGCAGCGCCTTGGTGATCTGTTTCTCCGCGCTGTAGAGGTCCTTGAGCTCGTGCTCGTAGAGTGCCTGCAACGTGACCAGTTCCATGGTGTGCCTCCTGGTTGTGTCTGGTTGTGCCGGTATCGGCAACCTTGGCCAGGTGCAATGCATGTGCCGAGAGTCTCAAGAGCTGCGATAGCACTCCTCTCGGCCGCCGAGCCGTGCTAGGGTCCGCCGAATTCCTTGCCCTGCGATGCACCAGCCCCATGGACCCACTTGACGGGAAAGGAGACTGAATTGCCCAGTCGTTCTCAGCTCACCCTGGTGGCCATCGTCTTGGCCACGCTCGCGGGCCTCGCCGCCGCGAGCCCCCTCGCGGCGGAAAGGCCCGCCGTCCCCTCGTTCGAGGACCTCTTCGTCGTCGCGCCGCAGATGGCCCCCGAGACCGTCGGCACGCCGCGCGACCCCGCCGCCCGCAACGCCGCCATGCGCGCGCTCCAGGAGAAGCTGGCCGCCGAGCGCGTCGGCCAGGCGCTCCGCCGCCCGGTCGTCGTCGAGCTCAGCTCGGCCGAGCTCGACCGGATCGACAGGGCCGGCATCATCGAGCGGAGGTACCTGGTCGGCGTCGCCAGGCCGGTCGGGACGAGCGTCGACTTCTCCGCCGCCCGTGCCCTGGACAAGGGCACCGTCGGGCTGAACCTGGGCGCGGCGCGCGCCACCGGCGGCGCGGGGTTCGTCTGGACCGCCGCGGTCCAGGTCCCGGGCGCCACCGCCATCCGCCTGCACCTGACCGGCGTCGACCTGCCCGCCGGCGCCAAGCTCTACGCCTACAACCTCGCCGGCCAGGCCTTCGGCCCCTACACCGGCCGCGGCATCTACGGCGACGGCGTCGTCCACACCCACACGGTGTTCGGCGACCGGATGCTCCTCCAGCTCCACGCCCCGGCCGGCGCCGAGCGCGCCCCGCGGTTGACCCTGGCCGAGATCGGCGCCATGGGCGCCCGCTTCGCCGCTCCCCGCTACGGCCCGCGCGGCGCCTTCACGGTCGAAAGCCTGAGCGCCGTGACGGAAGCGGCGAGCAACCTCTGTCCGATCAACGTCGACTGCGTCGTCAACGCCGCGTGCACGTCGAGCTCGGCGGTCAACGCCGCCAAGGACGCGGTCGCCAGCATCCTCTTCCAGTCCGGCGGCAGCTTCTTCATCTGCAGCGGCGGCCTGGTCGCGGACACCGTCACCAGCTCGGTGATCCCCTACTTCTTGACCGCCAACCACTGCATCGGCAGCAGCACCGAGGCCGCCAGCGTCGAGACCTACTTCGACTACGCCACGACCTGCAACAGCCCGAACTGCACGCAGCCCTACAACAACACCGGGGAGACCGTCGGCTCGACGATCAAGTCGACCAACTCGACCAGCGACTACTCGCTGCTCCAGCTCTCCTCGGCGCCGACGACGCCGGACGGCGTCGCCACCTACCTCGGCTGGCAGACGACGGCGGTCGCCAACACGAACGGCACGCCGCTCTTCCGCATCAGCCACCCGCGCGGCTCGCCCCAGGCCTACTCCGAGCACCAGGTAGATACTTCCAAGACCACCTGCCGCACTTGGCCGCGCGGCAACTGGATCTACAGCGCCGACACGCTCGGCGCCACCGAGGGGGGCAGCAGCGGCTCGCCGGTGGTCAACAGCGCCGGCCAGATCGTCGGGCAGCTCTCCGGCGCCTGCGGCTTCAACGTCAACGACAGTTGCGACGCGGCGGCCAACGCCACAGTGGACGGCGCCTTCGCCGCCTACTTCAACGCCGTGGCGCCGTTCCTGAGCCCCGGCGGCGGCAGCTGCTCGCCGAAGGGCGCGAGCTGCACCACCGCCAGCCAGTGCTGCTCGAACAACTGCAAGGGCCCGACGGGCGGGAAGACCTGCAAGTAGGCCGAGGCATCAGGTTGGACGGGAAAGGGGGCCGCACGGCCCCCTTTCTGTTTTTTGTGCGGGCGCCTTCAGCCTAGCTGGAAGCAGGCGCACTGCCGGCAGCAGGAGTTGATCTGGACGCACTGGCCCGGGCCGCCGCAGATCGCGGTGCACTGGCTGTTGCTGAAGCAGCGGTTGCCGCAGCAGGCCATCTCCAGCCACTCCGGCGTGGTGTCGCGCACGGCCGGCGCGGCGGCCGCGGCGCAGCTCGGCCCCGCGGCGGGGGCCTCCGGCAAGGTGACGGCAGCCGGGTCGGCGGCCGGCGCGGGAAGGGACGCCTCCCCGGCGGCGGCCGCGGCGGTACAGAGGGCGAAGGCGAAGACGAGGCAGGTCAGTGTGGGCTTGCTCATGGAGCGCCTCCTTTCACCCTTTCCGGTGCTCCGTGGCTCCCGGTCTGGGACAGCCTTGCGCGGCCCGCCTACGGGCAGAGCCCGCAGGTCGAGCTGGTCTTCGCCACCTTTACCTGGCAGGCGACGTCCGCTCCCGTGGTGCAGGCGGCCGTCGAGCGTCCGGCTTCCCAGTTGATGACCCGGCGGGGCATTACGGCACGCCGATGTCGCAGCAATACCTGACCTCGTAGTCGCTGCAGAGCTGAGTGGACGATCGCTGTCGCTGCGTCTGCGTCTTTTCGTCGGCGCTCGACAGGTCGGGAACGACTGCGTTCTGTTGGCCGTTGACGCAGACGCCGCCAGACTTCAGATCGCACGAGTACTGCTCGCCCGTGTCCTGCCAGGGCTTGCCATCAGACTTCCGTCGGCACTGGATGTCGACCTGCTGCGAACACACACTGCCATCAGCGACTAGGGGAGCGAGCATCTCGTAGTCACCCTTCCCGCCGGGGCCGTCGCGATTGAACCAGGGCGTCCAGACATTGATCCAGTCCTCCGGTGAGCAAGAAGCGTCCCCGATGTCGTGGAACAGCTTGCCGCCTTTGACGAAGTATCCGGCCTGGAGGTTGCCGTCGGCCAGTCCCGGCACCGGACAGAGTTCCTTGACGCACTTGAAGCGAATGCGGTCGAAGAAGCCTTGTGCGCAGGTGCACTCGCTACAAAGTCCTAGGCAGTCGAAGTCCTTCGGGTTGAACTTGTCCCACTGTTTCGGGTCCTTGAATAGCGGTGCGAGATCGGGCGTCGTGCAGATCCAGCACGGCGTTTCGGGCGCTGGATTGGCTGCCGGTGGGATGATCGTCGTGAACTCCTGGCACTCCGTCTGCTCTGCCGGCCCGAACTGGTACATCAGGCAACCCGCGTAGGCTGTGGGGTCATTCGCCATCGTCAGGATGACATTCGGAGACTTACCGCATTGGGGAACGGCCCAAGCGGCACTGGCACTGAGAAGCAGGAGACAGAAAGCGGCTTGGTGGCGCATAGCGGAGTCCTCCTTAGAGCGGACGTTGACGGCTCATGCCATCCCCAGGCCTGGCCAGGCCTACGGACTCTGACTTGCCAAGCAACAATCGGCGATTTTCTCTAGGATACTTACCCCGCAATAAAACACAAACGATCGTGGGCCATATGCGCAGAATGCCAAAGGCCCACCTTCCCAGCTTTATCGGCTTCCGTGAGGGATCGTGTAGTCGACCTCGTTCCTCTCCTGGTACTCACTTAACCAAAGGGAGGATGTCATGGTGAGGAACACGACTCTCGTAGTAGCGGCGGCGGCCATTGCGCTCAGCGGCGCAGCGCTCGCCCAAAACGTGCTCGTGAACGGCGACTTCGAGTCCAACCCGCCGGCGAGCTTCGGCAACAACATCGGACATCCGATCGCCCCCTGGGTGGCAGGAGCGGACCAGAGTCCGAACGTCGTGAAGGTCGACGGACCCGGCGGCTTCAACTACGGCAACAACGGTCCTGAATCCGACGCGTCGGCTCCCGGCGCCGGCATCGCTCAGCACTACCTGGACATCGCGAACGGGTCCAACGAGTTCTATCAGAGCTTCACCCCGCAGTGCTCGGGGGAAGTCCAGTTCGGCGGCTGGTTCTCGACGCGGGCCGACAGCCCCGGCACAGCGCAGGTGACTCTCCGCGAGGGAGTGGGCCTGGGCGGCACGATCGTGGGACAGACGAACAACGTCTCGCTGCCCGGCGGGAACTCGCGCACGATCCCTGGACGCTTGTGAGCTTCACCGCTCCCATCACGGCGTTCACGACCTATTCGTTCATCGTCGATAGGACAACAACATGAACTTCGACAACGGGTTCGTGATTTTCGACTTGGCATGCCCCACCATCGATCCCTGCTGCCCGCCGTGGACCTCGGCTCTGTTGGAGGAGATGCTCTTCTACCAGAGGACCGGCGGGATCGCCAAGCCCTACACGCTGCGCTTCCAGCCCACCCTCCTGTTCACCAACCAGATCCAGGCCTACATCGACTACCTGGGCCTCCTGAACCCGTCGATCCACCAGATCGTGATTCACTTCCGGCTGCACGACGCCGGCACCGGCACGCTTCCGGTCGTCGGCGCGCAGGTCGGCAACGACTACTTCACCTGGTGGAACGCCGGGGGCGGCGGCCAGCAGCACGGTGCGACCAGCTTCTTCAACCTCCCCGGGGAGACGATGAAGGTGAACCGCTGGTACCGGATCCACACCGGCATCTTCCTCAACGACGGGATCAGGTTCTTCCCCGAGTCGTGCGACAACAACGAGGTCGATGTCCGCATCCAGGTGATCCGCTCGGCCGTCAGCGCTTCCTCAGCCAAGCCCGTCCTCCAGATCCGCAAGGCCGATGGGCGGATCATTGAAAGGCAGCTCGAGATGGAAAAGTAGGGAGCCTCTGCCAGATGCGCACGGTCCCGGCGTGGCGCCGGCGCGGCGAAGCGATTCGCCGCCCTGGTGCCACCCGGGGCCCTACTCTTGACGCCAGTCGCTGCGCGGCACGGCTGGCGGTGGACCTCGTGATTCATTGCCCAGCGCCGTCGTCAGCGCTCACGATCACGCCACCCACGGGGCTTTGATCGGCTCCGCGGTAGGGTCCTCTGGGACCTCATGTCTCAAAGGAGCGCATGCTGTTTTACCAATAACGACCAACCGAATGTCCACAGCACGAATGGGAGCAAGAATAGCATCACCAGCAGTACTCCGGCTGAGTATATCGACCACCGCCTCCAGAGGACCTCCGGACCATGATCATAAAAGAGGGCGTCATTCCACATCCAAGTGTATAGGCTCTCTTTAGGAGAAGCCGTCCTTACCTCCTTGCCCTCGTCCGTTAAACTCCATGCCCATCGACCGAAACCTATCTGGTACCTAATCTCCTCGCCAGAGCGGGAACTTGGCCCGATAACCGTTGTGTAGTTGAGTAGAAAGAGATAGCCTAGACATACGACAGCCGCAGCAATGAAAGCCTTAACCGCCGTTCGGACCAGCGGGGGAATTCGCCCGGTAGTCGCTTTATGACGCGGAGTATAGAAATAGGCAATGAGAATGACTGCTGCCGCCACTGCGCCGACAGCAATGCCTGAGGGTTCCAACAGCGGAGGTTCAACCACGTCGAGAGACGCAGCGATAGGAAGCACCACACCAATTGCCAAGAATGCGCCCTGAATTGAAATAAACGACCGAATATAGCGCTTAAAAGTCACTCAAACGTTCTCCGCGACTAGCGGTCCTCTACAATCTCAACCGTCACAGAGGCCGCAGCGATATAGATTGGCCTGTCTTTATCAGAGGTAATGCGCGTGCCCCGTTGTGACCATACATAGTATGCGCCGGGGCCGAGCGACTGCTCACAGTCCGTTATCCTACGTAGGCTCACTGGAGCATCTCCTCGTGGGCGTCCCCGCTTTGTCACTTAGTAGAGCAGTGCACCTGGGGAAGGGCTAGTGTGCCACCTTTCCCCTGACCTTGTAGTGCGAGCCTCCATTTTGACTGTGCGCCAAGTCACGTACGATTCAACACCCGATTGGGCCGCCAGTTCGGTGCGCTTTTCGATGAGCCGATCAAGTAGCTCTTGGCTGGGACGCACAGCGTACTCCGTCGCCAGTGCTTTCACTTCTGCATGGAGGAGTCGTACCCGCTCTGCATTCTGCTTCGCTGCGTCCTCAGCGGCTGATCTTCTCTGAACCACTTGTGTGTATCCATGTTGCGCGCTTCTTTCACGCACTTCAGCAGCCTCAACCTTTCTTGCTGCATTCGCCACCATCCCACTGCTAGCGGTTTGCCCGCGGTCAATCGTGGCACTAGCGCCGATCATATTCTGTCCGGCTCCGTTGGCTTCTGCGAGCTGGATTTCAGCGGCGTGCCTTGCGGTGGTGGCCTCGTTCAAGCGGTCAAGTGCTTGTCTTTCGTCTCGTAGAGCGCTTTTGAGGGTACCTTTTAATCTCTTTTCCTGTTCTCCCAAGGCAAGTGCTGTTCGCTCCTCTAAAGTATTTAAAAAGGCAATCTGCTCATGGCTCGGCTTGTGCTGACCAAGAGGAAGACAGCACGCAGCAGCTACGCATCCCGCAGCTAGCAGCATGGTCTTGAGGATCTTCATGTGTTCTCCTTTCTACGCTTTCCCGGCAGCGCGCCTGTTCGTCTCAGCGAGAGGCGGAGACACGAATTCTGCTGCTGAGAGCGGACAGCAATTGGCGCGTTCTTGCTTACCTCCCGGAAATAGAGAAAGCATAGGCCGCCCGGGATGAATGGTCTAATGCAAATATGGAGACAAGCAGCATTCGCGGCTTCCATGCGGAGTCCGGTTCCGGCCGCTTGGCGAGGCATAAGGACCGAGCCGGTCACCCGTCGTTGAGAATCAAAGACGTTCTACGCGCACAGTGGCGCGGCTCAACTACCAGGTCAACAACGTCGTCGCTGCATTGGGACTCTGCTCCGCCACCGGGGGTCCGCCGTTCGATCCCGGCAACTTGCGGGCCGAAAGAGTCCGGCGCCGCTCTGCGGGCGATCCGCCCCGGTCCTGGGGCCGTGTGGCACTATCGGAATGCGGGCGTCCCGCGCCGCTTCCGGTCGGGCTCCGACCCGCCGGAGGATGAATCCCATGAAAGGTTTGCGGAAAGCGGCCCTCGGGCTGGCGGTGGTGGCGTGTGTCTTGACGGCGGTGCCGGCCGCGCAGGCCGGGCAGATGGAAACGCCGTTGATGCTCGTGAGCCACGGCGGGTGGATCGGCGGGTGGGTCGCTCGGCTGGCTGGATTGTTCGGGTGGCGAAGCGGGCGCGTCCCGCTGCCGACGCCGCAAGGGGATTGCACGGGTGGCATCGACCCGATGGGCGGTCCCTGCCGGCCGTAGCAGCGAACAGGCTGATCGCGCGGGATGGCCTTCCGCTGGCGTGATTGCGCATACAATGGGCGGCGTCGTGAGCCAAACCAGGGATCACGAAGTCCCCCCCGACATCCTCGTCCGCTTCGCGGCCGGGGAAGCCAGCGAGGAGGAGCGGCGACAGGTCTTCCGCCACCTCCTCGCCGGCTGCGCCGCCTGCCAGCGAGAGCTGCGCCTCGCCCGTTGGCATACCGAAGCTCGCGAGATGGAGCTTGCACACGCCAACGTCACGCCGCTCGGCCCGAGGGCAGGCACTTACGAGGAAGCCTTCGCCGCCATGCACCGGACGGCGATGACCGCGATTGAGCGCCGGCACGTTGAGGCCGACGTGCTCCTCGCCGAGCTCGTCGCGATGTCTCCCGAGGAACGGGAGTTCAAGGTGCGCAACCTTCGGCGATACGCGGACGGGAAGCTGGCCGCAGCGCTAGTAGAAAAGAGCTTTGAGCTGCGTTACAGCGATCTGCCGGCGATGCTCCACTACGCGAGGATCGCGGTCGACGCGGCCGAGGCGGCGACGCCCGAGACATCCGGCGGTCGCTCGCTTCTCGCCGACTGCCGTGCACGCGCTTGGGCGCAACTTGGCAACGCCCAGCGCATCCACCGCGACTATGCGGCCGCGGAGCGCTCCCTTCTCGCAGCCGGCCGACACTTGGAGGAGGGTAGTGGCGAGGCCGAGCCGAGAGCCTGGCTATTACGTTGCGTGGCCGCGTTGCGTGGCGCTCAGCGTGCCTTCGCCGAGGCCATCGAGCTCAACCGGGAGGCGGCCGGACTCTATCGCCGGCTCCACGACCGAACAGGCGAAGCGGCGGCCCTCATGGCCGGCGCTTGGGCGCGGATCGCCAGCGGCGACCCGCGGCCAGCCATCGCGCCGCTGCAGCGCTGCCTAGAGATCCTCCACCCCTGGCACCCGCAAGAGCGCAAGCTCATCCAAGGCGCGGCGGGCAACCTCGTCCTCTGCTACATCGACGTCGACCGCCCGCAGGACGCCTACGACACGGTCGTCCTCGCGAAGCCTTACTTCGAGGACTGCGCCGACACCATCCTGCTCCTGCGCTGGGACTGGCAGTGGGGCAAGGCCGACCGGGACCGGGGACACTTCTATTCCGCGGAGCTTCTCCTCACCCGTGTGCGTGACGGCTTCGAGCTCGAAGGGCTTGCCGAGGAAGTCGCCGAAGTCTGTCTTGATCTGGCGATGCTCTATGCCCGCCAGGGCCGCCGCGGAGAGTTTCTGCGCGCGATCACCGAGGCGACCGCGATCTTCCGCTCCCTCGGCGCCAGGCGCGAGTACCTCGCCGCGATCGGCCAGCTCAACGCGCTGGCGCAGCACGAAGAAGCCGCCGTCGCCGTGCTCCGCCAGCTCGTCCTCGAGTGCCGCGGCGGCGTCCCCCGCGCCGAGTCTTAAGTTTCCTTAGCGCTCAGCCTCACAGCGGCGACTCGGCGAGCCGCATCGTCTGCTCCAGCTCCTGGAGCATGCGGTCGGCCTCCTCGGGCGTGAAGACGCCCTTCTCCTTCAGCTTCCAGATCATCTCGCGCAGCAGCGACCGGTGCAGGACGCGCACGGTGGTGCGGAAGGTGTAGTCGTGGTCGGGCGGGGCGTACACGGACGCCCGCGGCGGGCCGTAGACCTCGACGTAGAACTCGATCGGCGGGATCCCCAGGGCCGCGAGGACGGCGGCGACGTGCTCGACGCGCAGCTTGAGGGTGCCGCGTAAGACCTGGCGCAGGTACTCGCGCCCCATCCCGGCGCGCTGCTCGACCTGCTCGTAGGTCAGGCCGTGCTCGCGGATCTTTCGCTTGAGCGCTTCGGAGATCTTCCGGACATCCTCCGCACCGCGGGGCTCGGGAGGCATGCGCCGCAGTGTACCAAGTTGCGCCGAGGGATTTCCACCCGTTTGACCCAGGTGGGGTTGACTTCAATCGATTGAACGGGTCAAATACCCGCCTATGCGGGGTGAAAG
The DNA here is from genome assembly GCA_035536455.1 of Thermoanaerobaculia bacterium. GTDB lineage: Bacteria > Acidobacteriota > Thermoanaerobaculia > Multivoradales > UBA5704 > DASUNQ01. Next base: position 31,804 of record DATLOC010000050.1, read on the forward strand.
AGCGCAGAAGCGGTTCGATGACCAACGGTCCCGGGTGGATCGATGGCCCATCTGACCCACTACGACGCCTGTTCGTCCTCGCCCCGGTCCCGCGGGCCGAGCGGCGGCAGCTCGCGCACGCCCTCGTCTGCGACGCCTGCCGCGCGGTCCTCCGCGAAGTCCTCGCCGCGCAGACGCCTGCCGCCTCGCCTGAACAGCCCGCCTCCCGCCGCTCTCGCCCCCTCGACTACAGCGCCATGTGGACCGCCCTCGAGAAGAAGCTCGCGGCCGAGGTCCCGGGGATCTTCCGCGAGCGCGAAGCCGCGCAGCGCGAGCTGGACAAGCTGCTGCGCGTGCGGCGAGACCAGCGCGCCGCCGTCGCGCGCCCCTCGGCCTCGCTCGCCATCCTCCTCCTCGACAAGAGCGCCGAAGTGACCGCCGCGGACCCGCGCGAAGGCGAGCACCTGGCGCGGCTGGTCATCACCCTGGTGGGAAAGCTCGACGTCGCGCGCGTCCCGGTGACGCTTCTCGCCGAGTTGACGAGCCAGGCCTGGGCGCTGGTCGGCAACGCCCGGCGCCACCGCCGGGATCTGACCGGCGCCGACTGGGCGTTCCAGCAGGCCCAGGCAAAGCTCGACCTCGCCACCGACCTCGCCGTCAACGCCACCTTCTGCCGCCTGCTCTCCGAGCTGCGCCGCGAGCAAGGCCGCACCGAAGAAGCCCTCGCCCTGGGCGAACGGGCGCGCGTCCTCTTCACCCAGGTCCACAAGCTTGCCGACTCGACTTCGGGTCCGGGCATTCCGCCCGGTCCCGGTTCACAGGAGACCTGACAATGGTCAAGCCCCGAAAGCCCACCCCCGCCACCGAACGCCTCAAGGCCGAGCGCATCCAAGTGCTCGCCGGCACCGTCCCAAAGTGGCAGCTCGCCCGGGACCAGGCGTCGATCAGCCGGCTGTTCCAGTCCCTCCCGAGCCTGCGGGCGGCGGCCCTCTTCGCCGCCTTCGCCGCCGAGATCGCCGAGTCCCAGGGTCACACGGCCGCCCTCCTCATCCGCGAGGGGTCGGTGCTGGTGACGCTGACCACATCGGCGGCCCAGGGGCTCACCGAGAAGGACTTCCAGCTCGCCAGCCGGCTGGAGCTCGCGGCATGACGATCCCGGCCGAAGCCGCCGCCGGGCTCGCGGCGACCGCCGCCGGGCCTGCGGCGAGGGCCGCGGTCCGAGAAACTCTCGCCGCGGTCCGAAAATCTGCCACCGCGGTCCGAAAATGGACCGCCGCCGTCCTCGCGGCGACCGCCGCCGGGCCCGCGGCGACCGCCGCCGTCCGAAAGGCGTACGCCGCGGTCCGAAAGGCGTACGCCGCGGTCCGGAAGGCGACCCCCGCGGTCCGAAAGGCGATCCCCGCCGCCCCGGCGGTCGTCGCCGCCAGCCCCGCGGCGGCCGCCTCCGTCCTCGCGGCGCTTGCCGCCGCCCTCCGCGCCGGCCGGATTCCCCGGCCGGCGCTCCATTGACCCCGAAAGGAGACATTCCATGGCCGAGAGCTCGCTTGCTGACAAGTTGAGAAGCTGGAAGGAGTTGACCGACGGCATGAGGCCGCGTCTCGGGGAGATCGCCCACCTTCAGGGCGACCACACCGAGCTGACGGCGATCGTCCAGGAGATCGAAGCCCTCAACACCCAGGAGGACCTCCACATCTCCCGCCTGCGCGACACGACCCAGCGGCGGGGGATCGCCGAGAGGCGCGGCGTCGAGCTGCGCGGCCGGCTCTCCGCCGGCCTGCAGGCCCAGTTCGGCAAGAAGAGCGTCGTGCTCCACCAGTTCGGCCTCCGGCCGCTTAGCGAGCCCGAGCGCAGGAAGGAGGAGCAACCCCCGGCGCCCGACCCGGCGCCCACCCCATCACCCGGTCCGGCTCCGGCCACGGCCGAGCAAGAGCCGCCCCGCGAGTCCTGACGGGGCAACACAACGGCCGCCGGCGGAGATCTGACCTCCGCCGGCGGCGCACCGCCCCTCCCCCACAACGCGGCGCGTCGAACGAGAGGAACCTGCATGGAGCCATCGAAGTCCCCGCAGATCCCGAAGCCCAGAGCCCACGTCGCCCTCCAAGCCCGCCTCGCCGCGTGCCTCAGCGGCGAGGTCGTCTCCGACCCCCGCAAGGAGCCCTACTACCGCCACATCCTCGGCCTCGACGGCGGCTCCTCGCGCGAGACCGCCAACTACCAGGCCATGCTCGTGGCGAGCTGGGCCTGGCGCGTCTTCCTCCTCGAGGCCGCCGACTTGAAGGCCTTCATGGCGGTGTTCGAGGAGTACCTGCACGCCATGGCCCACGCCGAGAAGCTCTACGCCCTCGAGCGCAAGCAGGGCATGTTCCGCGGCGAGTGCCTCTGCCCCGACCCCCACGCCGGCATGCACCTCGAAGCGCACGTCGCCCTCCTCCGCCTGGCGGTCGAGTCCGGCCGCGCGAAGCTGCGCGACCAGACGCTCGACTGGCTCGGCCGCGCGCTCCGCCTCTACCACGCCGTCTCCTCGCCGGACGGCGAGCCCTGGCTGCCGGGCCTGCGCACCCGCACCCAGGTCCCCCGCAACCAGGCCGCGGCCGCGC
>DATLOC010000051.1:0-23245 GCA_035536455.1 Thermoanaerobaculia bacterium
CTGATCGATGTCGATCAATACAAGTATGGTTTCGCCACCGACGTCGAGATGGACAAGGCGCCCAAGGGCCTGTCGGAGGAAATCGTCCGCTTCATCTCGGCCAAGAAGGGCGAGCCCGAGTGGATGCTCCAGTGGCGCCTCGACGCCTACAAGCGCTGGCTCACCATGACCGAGCCGACCTGGGCGCGGGTGGACTACGAGCCCATCAAGTACAACGACATCTATTATTACGCCGCGCCCAAGAAGAACGCGGCGCCGAAGACCCTCGACGAGGTCGATCCGGCCATCCTCGAGACCTACAAGAAGCTCGGCATTCCCTTGCGGGAGCAGGAGATCCTCGCGGGCGTGCAGACGTCCCGGGTTGCCGTCGACGCCGTGTTCGACTCGGTATCGGTGGCGACCACCTTCAAGGAGGAGCTCAAGAAGGCCGGCGTGATCTTCATGCCGATCTCGGAGGCGATCCGCGAGCACCCGGACCTGGTGCGCAAGTACCTCGCGACGGTCGTCCCGGTCACCGACAACTACTTCGCGACCCTGAACTCGGCCGTGTTCACGGACGGATCGTTCGTCTACGTGCCGCCGGGCGTGCGCTGCCCGATGGAGCTGTCGACCTATTTCCGCATCAACGAGAAGAACACCGGCCAGTTCGAGCGTACGCTCATTGTCGCCGACAAGGGCTCTTACGTGTCCTATCTCGAGGGCTGCACGGCCCCGAAGCGGGACGAGAACCAGCTCCACGCCGCGGTGGTCGAGCTCGTCGCGCTCGACGATGCCGAGATCAAGTACTCGACGGTGCAGAACTGGTACCCCGGCGACGAAGAGGGGCGCGGCGGCATCTACAACTTCGTCACCAAGCGCGGCAAGTGCGAGGGGCGGAAGTCGAAGATCTCCTGGACCCAGGTCGAGACGGGTTCGGCGATCACCTGGAAGTACCCGAGCGTGATCCTCAAGGGCGACGGCTCGATCGGCGAGTTCTACTCCGTGGCCCTGACCAAGGCGCGGCAGCAGGCCGACACCGGCACCAAGATGATCCACATCGGGAAAGACACCCGCTCGACGATCGTCTCGAAGGGGATCTCCGCCGGCCACGGCCAGAACACCTACCGCGGCATGGTCAAGATCCTGAAGGGCGCCGACGGGGCGCGCAACTTCTCGCAGTGCGACTCGATGCTCTTGGGCTCGGAGTGCGGCGCGCACACCTTCCCCTACATCGATGTCCAGAACCCGACGGCGCACATGGAGCACGAAGCGTCGACCTCGAAGATCGGCGAGGACCAGATCTTCTACTGCAACCAGCGCGGCATCTCGACCGAGGACGCCGTGTCGATGATCGTCAACGGCTTCTGCAAGGAGGTCTTCCGCGAGCTGCCGATGGAGTTCGCGGTCGAGGCGCAGAAGCTCCTGGCGGTGAACTTGGAGGGGAGCGTTGGCTGAGAACGACAAGATGCTCGAGATCAAGAACCTGCACGTCGCGGTGAACGGCGAAGAGATCCTCAAGGGGATCGACCTCGCGGTCGGCGCCGGCCAGGTGCACGCGATGATGGGGCCGAACGGCTCCGGCAAGAGCACCCTGGCGCGGGTGCTGGCCGGCCAGTCGGACTACGAGGTCACCAAGGGGCAGGTCCTCTTCCAGGGTCGGGACCTGCTCGAGATGGATCCCGAGGAGCGAGCGCGCGAGGGCCTCTTCATGGCCTTCCAGTACCCGGTCGAGATCCCCGGCGTGTCGAACACCTACTTCCTGAAGGCGGCGCTCAACGCCATCCGGAAGCACCGGGGGCTCCAGGAGCTCGACGCCCTGGAGTTCCTCAAGCTCGTCCGCGAGCGGATGAAGCTGGTGCAGATGGAGGAGTCGCTGCTCAACCGTCCGGTCAACGAGGGCTTCTCGGGCGGCGAGAAGAAGCGCAACGAGATCTTCCACATGGCGGTGCTCGAGCCGACCTTCGCAGTGCTCGACGAGACCGACTCGGGGCTCGACATCGACGCCCTGCGCATCGTCGCCGACGGCGTCAACACGCTGCGCGGCCCCGGCCGCGGCTTCCTCGTCATCACTCACTACCAGCGCCTCCTCAACTACATCGTGCCCGACCGGGTGCACGTCCTGGTGGACGGGCGGATCGTCCGCTCCGGCGGCAAGGAGCTGGCGCTGGAGCTGGAGGAGAAGGGCTACGCCTGGCTCGAGGGCATGGCGCCCGAGCGCGTGCCCGCGGCGGTGGTGGGAGCCTGACGATGGCCACGACCCTGGAGACGCCGGCGACCGATGTCGCCGCCGACGCCAGGAGCGGCTTCCTCGCCGACTGGGAGCGCTTCACGGCCGGGCGGCCGCGCAGCGAGACGGCGGCCCTGGCCGCCCTCCGCCGGCGCGCCATCGAGCGCTTCGCCGCCTTGGGCTTTCCGTCGCAGCGCCAGGAGGAGTGGCGCTTCATCGACTTCGCGGCGCTCTCGAAGCTGGTCTTCCGCCGCGACGAGGCCGGGGAGTTCACGCCTTCCGAGGCCGAGGTCGCGCCGCACCGCATCCCGGGGGCGATCGAGCTGGTCTTCGCCAACGGCCGCTACCTGCCGCAGCTCTCGCGCGTCGAGGGGCTGCCGGCCGGCGCCGTCGTGTCGGGGCTCGCCGAGCTCCTGGCGCGCGATCCGGAGCGCACCTTGCCGCTCCTCGGCCGCTACGCGAGTTCCGAGCGCCACCCGTTCGTCGCGCTCGCCACCGCTTTTCTCGCCGACGGCGCGTACGTCGAGCTGACGGCCGGGACGGTGCTCGCGGCGCCGGTCCATTTGATCTTCCTTTCGCGCGGCGACGGCATCGCCTCCTTCCCGCGCGTCCTCGCCGTCGCCGGCGAGGCGTCGCAGCTCACTCTCGTCGAGACCTACGCCGGCGACGGCGCCTACTTCACCGCGCCGGTGACCGAGCTGGTCGCCGGGCCGGGCGCGGTCGTCGACCACTACAAGGTGCAGCGCGAGGGCCTCGGGGCCTTCCACCTCGCCACCTTCCAGCTCCAGGCCGAGCGGTCGAGCGCACCGTCGTCGCATTCGCTCGCCTTCGGCGGCGGGCTGGTGCGCAACGACGTCAACGCCGTCCTCGCCGGTGAGGGCGTGGACTGCATCCTCAACGGTCTCTACGTCCTCGAGGGGCGGCAGCTCGTGGACAACCACATGCGCGTCGAGCATGCGGCGCCCCACTGCGGTAGCCACGAGCTGTACAAGGGCGTCCTCGACGGCCACGCGCGCGCCGTCTTCAACGGCCTCATCTACGTCCACCCCGGGGCGCAGAAGACCGACGCCAAGCAGAGCAACCGCAACCTCCTGCTGTCGCGCCACGCGGTCGCCAACTCCAACCCCCAGCTCGAGATCTTCGCCGACGACGTCAAGTGCACCCACGGCTCGACCGTCGGCCAGCTCGACGACGACGCCATCTTCTACCTCCGCTCGCGCGGCATCGGCGCCGACGCGGCGCGCAGCCTCCTCACCTACGCCTTCGCCAGCGACATCGTGGCGCGGATCAAGGTCGAGGCGGTGCGCCACGACCTCGAGGAGTTCCTCTTCGCCCGGCTCCCCAAGGGGGAGATCGTGCGCCAGGCGGTGTGACGATGGCGGCGGCGGCAGAGCGCGCGCCCCAACCGAACGAGGCGCTGCCCGGCTTCGACCTCGAGCGGGTGCGGGCCGACTTCCCGATCCTCGCCCGCCGCGTCCACGGCCGGCCGCTCGTCTACCTCGACAACGCCGCCACCACCCAGAAGCCGCGTGCGGTGCTCGCGGCGATCGCCCGCGTCTACGAGGAGTCCTGCTCGAACGTGGCGCGCGGCGTCCACACCCTGTCGCAGGAAGCGACCGCGCTCTACGAAGGGGCGCGCGCGACCGTCGCCCGCTTCCTCGGCGCGGCGGACCCGTGCGAGGTGGTCTTCGTCCGCGGCACGACCGAGGGGATCAACCTGATGGCCGCCGCCTGGGGGCGGGCGCGGGTCGGCGCCGGCGACGAGGTGCTGGTCACCGGCCTCGAGCACCACTCGAACCTCGTCCCCTGGCAGATGCTGTGCGAGGAGAAGGGGGCGCGCCTGGTCGTCGTGCCGATCGACGACCGCGGCGACGTGGTGATGGAGGAGTTCGAGCGCCTCCTCTCGCCGCGCACGAAGATCGCCGCCGTCGCCCACGTCTCGAACGCCCTCGGCACCGTCAACCCGGTGCGCCGCATGAGCGACATGGCGCACGCGGTCGGCGCCACCGTCGTCGTGGACGGCGCGCAGGGGGCGCCGCACCTGCCGGTGGACGTCGCCGCCCTGGGGTGCGACGCCTACGCCTTCTCCGGCCACAAGACCTACGGTCCCTCCGGCAGCGGCGCGCTCTGGGCGCGGCGCGAGCTGCTGGAGGCGATGCCTCCCTACCAGGGGGGCGGCGGCATGATCACCTCCGTCACCTTCGAGGGCACCGAGTTCGGCCCGCCGCCGCACCGCTTCGAGGCCGGCACGCCGGCGATCGAGGCGGCGGTGGGGCTCGCGGCGGCGATCGACTACCTGGAAGCGATCGGCCGCGAGCGCGCGGCAGCCTGGGAGCAGGCGCTCCTCGATGACGCGGTCGCGCGCCTCCCCGAGGTGCCGGGCCTCGCGCTCGTCGGCACGCCGCGCCGGCGCGCCTCGGTCGTCTCCTTCACCCTGGCGGGCGCCCATCCGCACGACGTCGGCACCGTCCTCGACCGCCGCGGCATCGCGGTGCGCGCCGGCCACCACTGCGCGCAGCCGGTCATGGAGCGCTTCGGCGTCCCGGCCACGACGCGCGCCTCCTTCGCCTTCTACAACCGCCCCGACGAGGTGGACGCGCTGATCGCCGGCCTCCACGAGGCGGCGGAGCTCTTCGCGTGACGGTCGCCGACCTTTCCGACCTCTACCAGGAGGTCATCCTCGACCACAACCGGAGGCCGCGGAACTTCGGCGAGCTGCCGGCGGCCAACCGCACGGCGCGCGGCCACAACCCGCTGTGCGGCGACAAGGTGACCCTCTTCGTGCAGGTGGCCGGCGACCGCGTCGAGGACATCGCCTTCCAGGGCAGCGGCTGCGCCATCTCGATGGCGGCGGCGTCGCTGATGACCGAGGCGCTCAAGGGGGTGCCGGTCGAGGAGGCGCAGTCCCTCTTCGAGGGCTTCCACCGCCTGGTCACCAGCCGCCCCGGCGAGCCGGTCGAAGTGCCGGCCGAGCTGGGGAAGCTCGCCGTCTTCGCCGGCGTGCGCGACTACCCGGTGCGCGTCAAGTGCGCCACCCTCCCCTGGCACACCTTCAACGCGGCGCTCGCCGGCGGCGAAGCGCGCCCCGTCTCGACGGAGTAACCATGTCCGAACCGATCGCTCCTCCCGTACCCTCGCCCTTCGCGACAGCCGCCGACGACATCGAAGCCGGCGTCGTCGAGGCCCTCAAGTCCATCTTCGACCCCGAGATCCCGGTCAACATCTACGAGCTGGGGCTGATCTACGACCTGGACGTCGCCCCCGACGGCCAGGTCGGGATCAAGATGACCCTGACCTCTCCGGCCTGTCCGGTCGCCGGCTCGCTGCCCCCCGAGGTCAAGGCGAAAGTGGAAAATGTGCCCGGCGTAACCGGCGCCGAGGTCGAGGTCGTGTGGGACCCGGTGTGGAACCCATCGATGATGTCGGAGGCCGCGCGCCTGCAGCTGGGGCTGTTCTAGCGGCGTCTCGGCTGGACCGAAATCTGCATGGAGGGCTGCCGAGGGTCGCAGCGAAACCAGTCCCTCGGGAGCCAGCGTGAAGAGCCAGCCTGTGCGCAAAACGCCGCCAGACGAGGGTGGAACCGTCGTTTCCTTCGAGGAGGAGAGCCACCGGGACCGGGACCAGCCGGAGCGGGCGCCCCGCATGACCCCCGAGCGGGAGCCCCAGCCGGTGCCTCCGGGGATGGAGCCGATGGGGCGCTTGGCGGGCGGCATCGCGCACGTCTTCAACAACATGCTGACGGCGATCCTCTGCGAGGCCGAGCTCGCTCTCCTCGGTCTCCCCAACGACCATCCGGCACGCAAGCATCTGGCGGAAGTCGAGCGCACCGGCGAGCGCGGCGCCGCCCTGGCCCGGCAGCTCCTGGCCTTCAGCGGCCGCCAGGTGCTGACCCCAAAGCTGGTGCAGTGGAACGCCCTGCTGCGCAACATGGGGGAGACCCTCCACCGCATCCTCGGCGACCGCGTGGAAGTGAAGCTCGTGCTGGAGCCGGACCTCGACCGCGTCAACGGCGACCCGGTGCAGCTCGAGCAGGTGATCCTCAACCTCGCCGCGAACTCGCGGGAGGCGATGCCGGACGGCGGCACCTTCACGTTGGAAACCGCCAACGTCGGCGGCATCGGGGAGCGGCAGGTGCTGCTCAAGATTACCGACACCGGGCGCGGCATGGACGACGAGGTGCGCACCCGCGCCTTCGAGCCCTTCTTCACCACCAAGGTGGGGGTCGAGGCGAGCGGGCTGGGGCTCTCGACGGTCTACGGCGTCGTCATCCAGAGCGGCGGCGACGTGCTGGTCGAGAGCGCGGCGGAGAAGGGGACGAGCCTCTACCTCTACTTCCCCTCGGCCGAGGAGGAGGGGCAGCGCGAGGTCAATCCGGAGCGCGGCGCGCGCGGACAGGAGTGGGAGACGATCCTCCTCGTCGAGGACGAGGACAACGTGCGCAAGCCGCTGGCCGAGATCCTCGCCAACCGCGGCTACAAGGTACTCGACGCCGCCGACGCCGCCCAGGCGCTCAGCCTCTCGCAAGGGCACCGCGGGCCGATCCACCTGATGGTCACCGACGTCCTGATGGCCGGCATGAGCGGCGTCGAGCTCGCCGACCGCCTCAGCTTCCAGCGCCCGGAGATGAAGGTCCTCTTCGCCACCGGCTACCCGGCCGGCCTCACCGAGGAGGGCGGCGGCACCCTCGTCCGCGAGGACGTGCCCCTGCTCAAGAAGCCCTTCACCGGCCGCATCCTCCTCGCCAAGGTCCGCGAAGTCCTCGACAGCCCGGACTAGTCCGCGGCAGCCCTGCGACCCGTGCAGCGCGAGTGGGCGATCCTCTGGCCGCAGCTCGGGGCGGCGATCGACATGCTCGAGAACGCGATCGATGCTTGCCCCGAGGCGCTGTGGGGCGACCGCTCGCAGCAGCCGGAGTTCTGGTACCTCGTCTTCCACACCCTCTTCTTCCTCGACTACTACCTCGCCGACTCGCCCGAGGGCTTCACGCCTCCGGCGCCGTTCACGCTCGACGAGCTGGACCCTGCCGGTGTGCTGCCGGAGCGGCCGTACACGAAGGACGAGCTGCGCGCCTACCTCGCGCACGGCCGTGCCAAATGCCGGGCGGCGATCGCGGCGCTCGACGACGAGACGGCGCGCGAGCGCCGCACCTTCCCCGTAGGCGAGGCCAGCGTCGTCGAGCTGCTGCTCTACAACCTGCGCCACGTCCAGCACCACACGGCGCAGCTCAACCTGATCCTGCGCCAGCGCACCGACTCGGCCCCGGGCTGGGTCCGCCGGGCCAAGGACGCGCTCGACTGACGGATCGTACGTGCCCCCTCCCCTGACCCTCGACGTCCTCCCGGAGCTTTTCGCCGTCGTGCGCCTCCCGGCCGACGCCGCCGTGCCGGAGTGGGCGCGGGGCGCTGGCGCTCTCGTCTCGGTGACGCGCACCGCCGACGAGCTCTCGATCGTCTGCCCCGAGGCCGCGGTGCCCGCCGCCCTGCCGGCGCAGCGCGGCTTCCGCGGTCTCCGCGCGCGGGGGCCGCTGGACTTCTCCGCCGTCGGCGTCCTCGCCTCCCTCGCCGGCCCCCTCGCCGCGGCCGCCGTCAGCCTCTTCGCCCTCTCGACCTACGATACCGACTACCTCCTCGTCCGCGCCGCCGACCTCGAGCGCGCCGTCGCGGCCCTCGCCGGAGCGGGGCACGCCCTGGCGCCCGCCGCCGAGTTGTAGGCTAGGGGGGCTACCCGACAGAGGAGGTGGGATGGCGCCCGAGACGCCGGAGCCCATGCCGGATTTGCTTCAGGACGCCGCGGCCCGCGCGGCGCGCTATCTCGACGGGCTGGCCGCCCGCCGGGTGGCGCCGGCGGCCGAGGCGGTGCGCGGCCTCGCGGCGTGGGACACCCCCATGCCCGCGGGGCCGACCGCCGCCGCCGAGGTGCTGCGGCTCCTCGACGAGGTGGGGTCGCCCGCGACCATGGGGATGGCGGGCGGCCGCTTCTTCGGCTTCGTCATCGGCGGCGCGCTGCCGGCGACCGTGGCGGCGAGCTGGCTGGCGACGGCGTGGGACCAGAACACGGGGCTGCAGACCGTCACCCCGGCGACCTCGGAGCTGGAGCGCATCGCGCTCGGCTGGCTCGTCGACCTCCTCGGCCTCCCGCCCGGCACGGGCGGCGGCTACGTCACCGGGGCCACCGTCGCCAACTTCACCGCCCTCGCCGCCGCCCGCCACGCGGTGCTGCGGCGGGCGGGGTGGGACGTCGAGGCGGACGGCCTCTTCGGCGCGCCGCCGGTCACTGTCGTGGTGGGGGAGGAGGCGCACCCGACGGTCCACAAGGCGCTCGGCCTCCTCGGGCTCGGCCGCGCGCGCGTCGCGACCGTGCCGGTGGACGGCCAGGGACGGATGCGCGCCGAGGCCCTGCCGCGCCTCGTGCCGCCGGCGATCGTCTGCCTGCAGGCGGGCAACGTGAACACCGGCGCCTTCGATCCCGCCCCCGAGATCGTGCGGCGCGCCCGCGAGGCGGGCGCTTGGGTGCACGTGGACGGCGCCTTCGGGCTCTGGGCCGCGGCCTCGCCCCGGCTCGCCCACCTCGCGGCGGGCTTCGGCGACGCCGACTCGTGGGCCACCGACGCGCACAAGTGGCTCAACGTGCCCTACGACTCGGGGCTCGCCTTTGCGCGCGACCCCGAGGCGTTGCGCGCGGCGATGTCGGTGCGAGCCGCGTATCTCCCGACCGCCGAGCGCAACCCCTCGGACTTCACGCCCGAGCTGTCACGCCGGGGGCGCGGCGTCGAGGTGTGGGCGGCGCTGCGCGCCCTCGGCCGCTCCGGCATCGCCGAGCTGGTCGAGCGCAACTGCCGGCAGGCGCGGCGCTTCGCCGAGGGCCTGGCGGCCGCCGGGCACGAGGTGCTCAACGAGGTCGTGCTCAACCAGGTGCTGGTCGCCTTCGGGCCGCCGGCGACGACCGAGCGCGTCGTCGCCGCGATCCAGGGGGACGGCACCTGCTGGTGTGGCCCGACCGTCTGGCAGGGCCGCACCGCGATGCGCATCAGCGTCTCGTCGTGGGCCACGACCGACGAGGACGTCGAGAAGAGCCTCGACGCCATGCTCCGCGCCGCGGTGCGCGAGGGAGCGGGGCGCTAGCCCAGCCATGGCCGCCTTGCCCGAGCCCGCACCCGCCCGCGAGGCGCCGCCGCCGGTGCCGGTCGCCTTCGTCAAGTACTACGACAAAGGATCGACCTTGATGGGCGCGCACCAGATCGCCGACGGCTTGGCAGAACGCGGCTGGCAGGCCCGCGCCATCTACGCCCGCGAGCTGCCGGCGGTGCGCCGCGGCATCCTGGTCTTCATCAAGACCTCGCGGCTCGACCACCTGCTCGCCGCCCGCGCGCGCGGCAACCGCCTGGTCCTCGACGTCCAGGACACGGTGGTCTTCAAGCGGCGGATCAAGAACCGCTGGCTCTACGACGCGCTGATCCTGAAGAACCAGCGCCAGCTCGCCGACTTCGGCCGGCCTGGCCGCGCCGACTGCCTCATCTACCACCAGTGGGACCCGCGCTACGCGCCGAACCGCGCGCCGCAGGACCGTCTGGCGGTCGCCTACGTCGGGCTGCCGCGCTCGTTCGACCTCTGGGAGCGGCTCCCCGGCGTCGCCTGCCTCGAGGACGGGCTCGCCGGCGGCGCCGCCGCCGGCTTCAACTGCCACCTCTCGGTCCGGCGGCACGGCCGCGAGTTCCTCTACAAACCGAACTGCAAGGTCTCGACGGCCGCCGCCTGCGACGCCGTCCTCGTCACCACGCGCGACGTGACGACCGTCGAGCTCCTGGGGGAGGACTACCCCTTCTTCTGCGATCCGGAGCCGGGCGCCATCCTCGCCGCGCTCGAGCGGGCGCGCGCCGCGCTCGGCACCCGCGCCTGGCAGGAAGCGCGGGCGCGCCTCCGCGCGGTGCGCGAGCGCACCAGCCTCGAGCGCGTGCTCGACGACTACGAGGCCCTCCTCCGCGGCCTCGGGTCGCCCCCGGTGGGCGTCCGGTGAACGCCACGGCGGGGCGCCCGCCCATGCCAGACTGGTGAGCGGTGCGCGTCGCCTACTTCGTCCAGAGCCACGGCCGCGTGGCCCAGGTCGTACGGCTGCTCGCCGCCCTCCGGCGCGGCGACCCGGACGCCGCCCTGGTGGTCGGGCATTGCCCGACCGGGGAGCCGCTCCCGCGGCGCGATCTCGAGCGCTTGGGAGCGTTGAGCTTCCGGCACCGCCGCAAGGCCGAGCGGGGCTCGTGGTCGCTTCTCGAGCCCTACTTCGACGCCGTCGAGCTCCTGCGCCGCGAAGGCGTTGCCTACGACTGGCTCGCCTATCTGTCGGGGCAGGACTACCCCGTGCGACCCTTGGCGACCTGTGCAGCGGAGCTCGCGGCCAGCGACTACGACGGCTACCTGACGTGGCAGGCGGCGGAGGCCCCGAGCCCGGACGGCAGGCGCCACCGGGGACGGCTGCGCTACCACTATCAGTATCGCCAGCTGCCCGGCCGGGAGCGCTTGCTGCGCGAGCTGCAACCGCTCAACCATGTGCAGCGGATCTTCCACGTCCACCTCACCTATGGACCGCGGCTAGGGCTGCGGGCCCGCGGCTCCCCGTTCCGCTCCGGCTTCAGGGCCTACTTCGGCTCGCAGTGGACCACCCTCCGCCGCGCCTGCGCCGAGCGCGTGGCGGAGGCCGGTTCGACCGGCAAGCTCGCCGCCTGGTTCCAGCGCACCATCTGCCCCGATGAAGCGTTCGCCCAGACCGTGCTGATCAACGACGGCCGCTTCCGGTTCTGCAACGACAACTTGCGCTTCGTCGACTTCGGCGGCTCACGCGACGGCCGGCCACGCATCCTCCGCCTGAGCGACGCGCCGGCACTGTTCGCCGGCGGCTACCACTTCGCGCGCAAGTTCGACCTGACGGTCGACCGCGAGGTCCTCGACCGTATCGACCGCGAGCTGCTGGGCGTCGAGCCGGAGCCCGGCTAGCTACTTGAGCTCCACCTCCTGCAGCCTCCCCAGGTAGAGCGCGTTCCACAGCAGCTTCAGCGTGCGCAAGGTCTGGGCGCGGTGCTGGGGGCGGAAGGCGAAGAGGACGACTCGGCCCTTGCCGACAGTGAAGTCCACCAGCGCCACCCGCCGCTCGAGCTTCTCGCCGCCTTTCAGGTACCCCGAGAGCAGGATGTCGCGCGCGTCGCCGGGGTAGGTGGCGACGAGGCGGCGGGTGACGCGGGCGTCGGTGGGGGCGGTCTCGAGGGCCGGCGAGTCGGAGAAGTAGATCCCCTCCTCGGGCTCGAGGCCGTAGGCGATCGGGTGCGTCGGGTCTAGCCGCACGCGCAGGGTCGAGCCGGGGGCGTGGAAGTCCTTCTCCTCGACCTTGGCGAGGACGTCGCGCGCCGGCAGCGCGAAGAGGTCGAGGACGTACTCGGAGGCCGAGTCGAGCGCCACCAGCGTCCCGCCCTCCTCCACCCACTTCTTGATCTGCTTTCCCCCGTCCTCGCCCAGGCCGCCGGCGTAGGGCGGCGGCAGCGGGTCCCAGAAGCGTCGCGACTCGTCCGACGAGGGCTCCCCCTTCGCGAGGATGTCCTTGCCGACGTCGGGCAGCAGGAGAACGTCCACCTTGCCGCGGAAGGCGCCCTTCCGCACCTCTTCGTTCTCCAGGCTCTCGAGCGGGAAGCCGTAGCGCTCCAGGAGGAACCGCGTCCACCCCTCGTCCATGCTCGCCACCCAGGGCTTGTAGAGCCCGACGCGCACCGGCCGCACGCGGTAGGCGGGACCGGCCGGCGCGGCGGCGAGCGGCTCGACCGGCACCCGCGCCGCGCGCGAGAGCTCGCTCAGCTCGGCGGGCGAGGCCGCGTCGCGCGGCACGTAGAGGTCGCCCCGGCCACTGCCCGCGGTCCCGGCGGCCGGCTCGCGCAGCCAGTACACCGTCTTGCCGCCGGCGAGCAGCTTGTTGAGCGCGACGAACGCCGAGTCCGCGGCGTGCGGGATGAGCCAGCCGCCGGCCGCCGCGGCCACCTCGCCGCCCGGCCACTCCACCTCGGCGACCGCGCGCACCTGGCCGCGCGGCGGCTCCTCCGCCTCCACCACCTCGACCCCCATCTGCAGCGGGAAGGACCAGGAGGTGACGTCGTAGGGCGGCAGCACGGGGCCGCCTTCGTAGGCGACGACCTCCGGGTAGCGCTGCGGGCGGAGGACCGAGAGGAGGAAAGCGCGGTAGGGCTGGGCGGCGGGGACGACCCAGGTGCCCGCCGGGTAGGTGGCGCGCCCCGCGGTCACCGGCCCCGTGGCGCGCTCCACCCGCACGCCGTGCCGCAGCAGCAGCTCGACGAGGCGCGCCGCGGCCACCGGGTCGTGCTGCCCGGGCGGCACGAGGAAGGCGTACGGCGGCTCGGCCGCGCCGCGCGCGATCGCCTCGCTCGCCATGCGGAAGGTGTTGCGCAGCAGGTCGGCGCGGTGCGTGGCGGCGGTCTCGATCAGCGCCTTCGTCGCCACCAGCTCGTACTCGACGATGTCGCGCAGCCGCCACCAGCCGCCCTCCCAGGGCGAGGGGTAGTTGGCGCGCCGCCCGTACTCCGGCAGCCCCTTCTGGCCGCCGCGCAGCTCCTCGGGCGCGACGTGCAGCGGCGAGGCGATGTTGGCGCTCGCCACCTCGGTGAGCAGGCCGGTGACGTTCTTCCACCAGGCGGTGTTGCGCGTGCCACCGATCCAGTAGCTGTCGAAGATCATGTTGTTGCCGACGCCGCGCTTGCCGGCCTCCTCCAGGCGCACGCTCATCGCCGTCCCCAGAAGGTCCGCCTGGCGGAAGATCAGGGAGTGGACCTCGGGGGCGAGCGGATCGGTCTGCGGCGGCACGAACATCCGCGGCCCGACCGAGCCCATCTGGTGCTCGTCCAGGAAGACCTGCGGGAACCAGCGGTGGTAGAGCAGGTCGTTGACCGCCTGCGTCTCCTTCTGCGTCAGCATGGCGAAGTCGCGGTTGTCGTCGTGGCCGACGTAGTGGTGGTAGAGCCAGGGCATCGGCCCGCCCTCGTAGGGGGTGCCGAGCCACTTCCGGTACCAGTCGACGACCAGCACCTGGCCGTCGGGGTTGATCGAGGGCATGAGGAGAAGCACCACCTCGTCGAGCCAGCGCCGGGTCTCGGGATCTTCGGCGGTGGCGAGGTCGTGGACCAGCTCCATCGCCATCTGGGTCGAGCCGACCTCGGTCGAGTGGATGGTGCAGGTGACGAGGACGATCGCCTTGCCCTCGGCGACGAGGGCCTCGGCCTCAGCGGGGGCGAGGCCGTCGGGGTGGTGGAGGCGGCGGGCGATCTCGCGCAGGCGCGGGAGGTTGGCCTGGTTGGCCTCGGAGGTGACGACGACGACGGGCATCTCGTTGCCGAGGGTCGAGGTCCCGGCGACCTCCATCGAGACCCGCGGCGAGGCGGCGTCCACGAGCCGCAGGTACTCCACGACCTTCGGCCAGGGGGCGAGCTTGCGGTCGGCGCCCACCTCGTGGCCGAGGAAGGCCGCCGGGGGCTGGATCTCGGCGGCGCCGGCCGGCGCCGCCGCCAAGAGCAAGAGAATCAGCGCTGTGCGTGGCATGGCGGCGCAGTGTAGCGTGCCGCCCGGGAGGTGGGGCATGGCAGCCGGATTGCTTTTGTTCTAGTGGCCATGCTGTCGCCTCGCCCCCTGGGGGCCGCTCTCGGAGCCATGACCGTGCTGCTGCTGGCCGCCGCGCCGGCCGGGGCGCGGAACCATCGCGACGAGGAGTTCCGCTACCGCTGGCGCCTCACCAACTTGTTGGGGACCGTCGCCGGCCTCTTCCTGCCCAACAGCGGCGAGGGCTCGCTGAGCATCAAGACCCAGGAGAACGGCAACCTCAAGACCGAGCTCCTCATCACCTCGCCCAAGAGCAAGGAGGGGGAGTACTGGCGCTACGGCTCCGAGATCGATCCCGAGAGCCTGCGCGCCCTGCGCGCCTGGAGCGACTACACCTTCCGCGGCGAGAGCAAGAGCAAGAACGAGCGCATCCGGCAGAAGGACGTCCTCGACATCGCCTCCGGCATCTACTCGATCCGCCGCAACCCGCCGGCCAAGGCGCGGCGGATGGAGATCTGGTCCGACGGCCGCGTCTACCAGGTCCTCGTGACGCCGCGCGGCGAAGAGGTGCGCCAACTGCCCGGCGGCGCCGTCAAGGCGCGCCACTACACGATCCGCGGGGTCCCCGGCGCCGGCCGGCGCTGGAAGGGGAAGCTCGATCTCTGGCTCGCGGCCGACGAGGCGGCGACACCGGTCGAGATCCGCATCAGCCGCAACCTGGCCGACGTCCACCTGCAGCTCGTCGAGCCGGTGGGATAACTTTTCTCAAGAGGAGGGAGACCCGATGAAGCAGCTCGCGAACGCCCTGCTGTGCTTCGCCGTCGCCGGCCTGCTCGCCGCCGGCTGCGCGCGCAAGGAAGAGCCGGCGGCCGACACCGCCACGACCGACACGACCGCGACGGAGCCCGCCGTCCCGAGCGGCGAGAGCGTCCAGGTGACGCTCACCGCCGCCAACGACCCCGACTTCCGCGGCACCGCCACCTTCACCCAGGACGGCACCGCCGTGCGCGTCGTCGTCGACCTCGCCGGCGTCGACGGCGCCGGCAACCACGGCTTCCACATCCACGAGCACGGCGCCTGCGACGCCCACGACGCCTTCCAGTCGGCCGGCGGCCACTGGAACCCGGCCGGCGTCGAGCACGCCTGCCCGCCGACCGACCCGCGCCACGCCGGCGACCTCGGCAACATCGAGGTCGGCCCGGACGGCGCCGCCCACATGGAAACGATCGTCGAGGGGCTCACCCTTTCGAGCGGCGACTACGCGGTGGGAGGCCGCGCGCTGATGCTCCACGCCAAGCCGGACGACTGCAAGACGCAGCCGACCGGCGACGCCGGCGACCGCGTCGCCTGCGGCGTGATCCCGGGCGGGGCCCCGCACACGGCCCACCTGGACGCCGAGACCGGCATGGGCACTCCCGGGCAGTGATCCGCGGCCTCGCGGCGGCGGGGCTGCTGGCCGCGATCGGCTGCGCGCCCGGCGTCGAGGGCGCCGCTGCCCCGGGTGGGCCGCGGCCGCTCGACCCGCCCGCCGCCGCCGGCGCCATGGCCCCCAGCCTGGCGCTCGACGGCGCCGACGTCCTCCTCACCTGGCTCGAGCCCGCCGCCGGCATGGCGGGCAACGCGGCGGACGCGCACGCCCTCCGCTTCGCCCGCCTTTCCGGCGATCGCTGGTCGGCGCCGGTCACCGTCGCCGCCGGCCCGGACTTCTTCGCCAACTGGGCCGACTTCCCGGCCGCGGCGCGCGGTGCCGGCGGCCTCGTCGCCCACTGGCTGGGGATGATCGGCGACGGCACCTACGCCTACGGCATCCGCCTCGCCCGCTCCGGCGACGGCGGCGCGACCTGGCGTCCGTTGGGACTCCTCCACGACGACACCACCCCCACCGAGCACGGCTTCGTCTCTTACGTCCCCGAAGGCGCGGGGGTGCGCGCCTTCTGGCTCGACGGGCGCGAGACCGCCGGCATGGCCGCGCACGGCGAGGAGAAGGAGGGGCCGATGGGCCTGCGCACCGCCCTCGTCGCCGGCGCCGCGCCGCCGCGGGGCGAGGTGCTCGACGCGCTCGTTTGTAGCTGCTGCCAGACCGACGCCGCGCTCGCCACCGGCGGGCCGGTCGTCGTCTACCGCGACCGCAGCGAGCGGGAGGTGCGAGACATCGTGATCGTCCGCCGCACCCCGAGCGGCTGGAGCGCCCCGGCAACCGTCGCCGCCGACGGCTGGCGGATCCCCGGCTGCCCGGTGAACGGCCCTGCCGTGGCGGCGGCGGGGGAGCGGGTCGTCGTGGCCTGGTTCACCGCCGCGCCGCCGGGACCGCGCGTGCGCGCCGCCTTCTCCGACGACGGCGGCGCCCGCTTCGCCGCGCCCGTCGAGGTGGACACCGGCAAGCCGCTCGGCCGCGTGGACCTGGCGCTGACGGCCGGCGGCGACGCCGTCGTGAGCTGGCTCACGCTCGGCGCGGGGGCGGGCGGGGAAGGCCAGCGCGCCCGCCTCGGCCTCCGCCGCCTCGGGCCGCGCGGCGCCGGCCCCGCCGTCGCCATCGCCACGACCGGCGCCACCCGCTCCAGCGGCTTCCCGCGCCTGGTCATCCAGGGCGAGCGCCTGGTCCTCGCCTGGGTCGAGGACGGCGAGCCCTCCCGCCTCCGCGCCGCCGCCCTGCCGCTCGCCGCCCTGCCGAGCTTCCCGGGCCCCTGAAAACCAGGCCCGCTGGAGCCGGCGGGCTTTTAGCCCTTTTTCCGCATGACCCAGGTCGTCATGCAGCGCTGATTCTGCACGACGGTCGTCTTGATCGGGTCGATGAGCGTGCCGTCCAGCGCCTCGGCGAGGCCGAGAAGGCGGGCTTCGTCGACGAGGAAACGCTCGGAGCCGTCCGGAAGGTGAAAGCGGCCTTCACCCAACGGCACGAAGCGGCCCTCCATGCCGATCGTCGAAGCCAGACGGCAGAAGAAGAGGCCGTCCCTCTTGAGCAGGCGCCAGCTTCCGTCGAGCATGGCCCGGAAGTGCGCCGGGCCGCGGGCGAAGTGGAGGACGGCGCTGCTGATCACCACATCGGCGATCCCGGGCGGAAAGGTGCTCGCCTCGACGCTCTCGGCGCGGAAGTGGTCGGCTGGGATTTGCGGCGCGACTGCCGCGGCGAGCGAGCGGACGCCGGCGATCGCCTCGGCGGACGGATCGAGTGCGTAGACGTCGTATCCCTGGCGCAGGAAGTAAAGGAGGTTCCGCCCCTCTCCGCAGCCGGCGTCGCACAGGCTCATGCCAGGCGCGATCCGGCCGCGCAGGATCTGATCGACCAGGTAGATGTCGATCGGACCGAGGAGGGCGGGGAGCTCGAGCATCAGCGGGTGTTGGCCCGACCATATCGCGGCCCCGCGCTTGCGTAGCTTGCGGGATAAAGTACATTGCCGCGCCATGACGAGAGCCAAGACCGCCGGCTGGGCGGGCGCCGCCGTGCTCGGCCTCCTCGCGGTCGTCGCCGGCTACCGCGCCCTCGACCGGGACGTCCCCGCCGCCGCGGCGACGCCGCCCGCGACCACGCCCGCGACCGCGCCGGCGGCGGCGAAGACCCACCCGGCGGCGGCGACCGACCAGGGGTTCCTCTACGGCCGGATCGTCACCGCCGACGGCACCGTTTACGAGGGGCGGCTGCGCTTCGGCATCGACCAGGAGGCGTTCTGGGGCGACTACTTCAACGGCTACAAGCCCGAGAACCCCTGGCGCGCCCACCTGCCGCCGGAGCGGCTGAAGGAGCGCTACGCGATCGAGGTCCTGGGGATCGAGATCGCCCGCCGGGAGCGCCAGGTCCACCTCGGCCGGCCGTTCATGGCGCGCTTCGGCGAGCTGGCGCGCATCGAGGCGCGCGGCCGCGACGTGCGGGTGACGCTCAAGAGCGGGACCGCCTTCGACCTGGACCGCATGGGCGCCAGCGATTTGGACGACGGCCTGCGGGTGTGGGACGGCAAGCGGGGCGCCGTCGACCTCACGGCCATGATCGAGACGGAGCTCCTCGCGCCCATCGACGGCGATCGGCGGATCCGCACGATCGAGCTCCTCCCCACCCCCCCGCTAGGCGCCGCCCCCTACCGGCTGCAAGGCACCGTGCGCACGCGGCAGGGCGACTTCACCGGCTTCGTCGCGTGGCACCGGCACGGGGCCATCGGCCCCGACGAGCTCGACGGCCGCATCGCCGCCGCCGAGGGCAAGGGCGAGGACGAGCTCAGCCTGCGCTTCGACACCATCCGCTCCATCGCGCGCCGCTCGCGCGACAGCTCCCTGGTGACGCTGCTCGACGGCCGCGAGATCGTCCTCTCCGGCACCCCCGAGGTCGGCGCCGGCAACCGCGGGATCTTCGTCGACGACCGGCGCTACGGCCGGGTGCAGATCTTCTGGGACACCTTCGAGCGCGCCGACTTCGGCCCCGGCGGCAGCGGCCCCGCCTACGGCGACTTCCCGCCGGGGCGCCCGCTCACCGGCAGCGTCGCCACCCGCGCCGGCCGCCGCCTCGCCGGCCGGCTGGTCTACGACCTCGACGAGACCGAGACCACCGACACCCTCGACGCCGAGGACCGGGGCGTGCACTACACGATCCCCTTCGGCCTCATCGCCTCGATCGCGCCCGTCGGCCGCGTGACCCTCCACGGCGGCGAGGAGCTGCAGCTCGAGCGCACCGGCGACCTCGGCGAGGGGAACCTCGGCCTGCTGGTCTTCGTCGCCGGCCGCAAGCGCCCCGACTACGTCCCCTGGACCGACGTCGAGCGGGTCGACTTCGACCGCCCGCCGGCGATGTACCCGCCGCTCGGCGGGCGCTAGGGGCGCTGGATCAATGCCACACGGCAAACAGCAAGGCGCCCACCGCGGAGCCGAGGGCGGACCACGCCAGGATCTTCCCGAATCCAATGCGGCGCCCGTGGACGCTCCGCTGATGAACGTTGAGGATCGGATACAGGGCGAGCATCAGCAGCAGGAAGCCGACGCCGTATGCCGCGGCAACCGCCCATGGATGCACCGGCGCGAGGAACGCGCGGCCGGCCCAGCTCAGAAGGGCGAACAGGCCGGCCCCCGCCAAGATGCTCTCGAGCAGCAGCGCGTTGAATTCCCAGCGCAGCAGAGTCGGGGACTCGGAGCTCGTTGTCGGTTCTTCGGCCATGGCCGCGCCTCCTAGCTTCCGTAGCATTGGAGTCCACAGCCGAGCTCGGCACCTGCGCAGGCGGCGCCCCAGCAAGCGGGCCAGCCCACGGTTGAGCCGAGACAGCCGAAAGCGGCGGCGGAGCACCAGGCGACGACGCACTTGCGCCAGCATCTCGCCCACCCCGAGAACGATGGGACGAGCATGATCTCCCCAGGAGGCCCATCGAACGGGCTCCTCATCGCGGCCGGGACGATGCCGCCCGGCAGCTGGAGCTCTGTTCGGAGTAGCTCTGAGCCAGACGGAGCGACGATTCCGGTCCCTCGCCCGGTGATTGCGCGAGCCCGATGAGGCGCTCGACGTAGACCGTCGCCGTCGGGGAGAAGCCCCGCGCCGTTAATTTGCTCGTTGCCGCGGTCAGGGCGTCCGGGCGGCGGGCGCGCAGGTTGTAGAGGTGCGCGAGCGCCACGTCCCCCCGGAGTTTCTCGACCCACAGATTGTCGGCAATCTTGACTCGCTCGATGTCACCCGAAGGCAGGCCGCTGGCAGGCAGGACGCAGACAGGCGAGCCGAGGACGAGCTCGTCGGCGGCCAGAGGTAGGGCGAGGAGGGCAAGAACGAGACTCAGCCCGGCTGTTCTCACTGCGATTTCGCTCCGTTCTGGGCGCCATAATTTTCGGCTCCGCTAAAGAAGTGTCGCGCGATCGGCTTTGGGAGACAATACCAAAGCCGGCAACAAAGTAGAGACTTCACCACCAAAGAAGCGCCGTTCCGGCTCGATGTCGGCAACTTGCGAGCCGAAACGAGCCCGGCGCGGGCCTGCCAGGATCTTCGCCCCGGTGAAGCCCGCGAGATGAAGCTCACGCTGGCGAACGTCACGCCGCTGGGCCCAAGCGCCGACACGTACGAGGAAGCGTTCGCCGCCATGCAGCGGACGGCGATGACTGCGTTGGAGCGGCGGCACGCCGAGGCGAACGTCCTGGATCGCCGGCTTCGCGACCGCACGGGAGAGGCGACAGCTCTGCTGGGTGGCGCGTGGGCGCAAATCGTTGACGGCGACCCGCGGCCGGCCATCGCGCCGCTGCAGCGCTGCCTCGAGATCCTTCACCCCTGGCATCCGCAAGAAAGAAGACTGATCCAGGGCGCAGCGGGCAACCTCGTCCTCTGCTACATCGACGTCGACCGCCCGCAGGACGCCTACGACACGGTCGTCCTTGCGAAGCCCTACTTCGAGGACTGCACCGACACCATCCTGCTCCTGCGCTGGGACTGGCAGTGGGGCAAGGCCGACCGCGACCGGGGGCACTTCTTCTCCGCCGAGCTGCTGCTCAAGCGGGTGCGCGACGGCTTCGAGGAGGAAGGCCTCGCCGAGGAGATCGGCGAAGTCTGCCTCGACCTCGCGATGCTCTATGCGCGCCAAGGCCGCCGCGGTGAGTTCTTGCGCGCGATCACCGAGGCGACCGAGATCTTCCGCTCCATCGGCGCCCGGCGCGAGTACCTCGCCGCGATCGGCCAGCTCAACGCGCTGGCGCAGCACGAAGAAGCCGCCGTCGCCGTGCTCCGCCAGCTCGTCCTCGAGTGCCGCGGCGGCGTGCACCGCGCCGAGCCGTAGTCCGTAAGCTGCCCTCTTAGAGCGGCGACTCGGCGAGCCGCATCGTCTGCTCCAACTCCTGGAGCATGCGGTCGGCCTCTTCGGGTGTGAAGACGCCCTTTTCCTTCAGCTTCCAGATCATCTCGCGCAACAGCGACCGGTGCAGGACGCGGACGGTGGTGCGGAAGGTGTAGTCGTGATCGGGCGCGGCGTACAGGGACGCGCGCGGCGGGCCGTAGACCTCGACGTAGAACTCGATCGGCGGGATGCCGAGGGCCTGGAGAACCGCGGCGACGTGCTCGACGCGGAGCTTGAGGGTGCCGCGGAGGACTTGGCGCAGGTACTCCCGCCCCATCCCGGCGCGCTCCTCGACCTGCTCGTAGGTCAGGCCGTGCTCGCGGATCTTGCGTTTGAGCGCTTCGGAGATCTTCCGGACGTCCTCCGCACCGCGGGGCTCGGGAGGCATGCGCCGCAGTGTAACAAGATGCGCCGAGGGATTTCCACCCGTTTGACCCAGATGGGGTTGACTTCAATCGATTGAACGGGTCAAATACCCGCTCATGTGGGGCGAAGAAACGCGGAAGCGGTTCGATGACCTACGGTCCCGGGTGGATCGATGGCCCATCTTACCCACAACGACGCCCTTTTCGTCCTCGCGCCCCTGCCGCGGGCCGAGCGGCGGCGACTCGCGCACGCCCTCGTCTGCGACGCCTGCCGCGCGGTCCTCCGCGAAGTCCTCGCGGCGCAGACGCCCGCCGCCTCGCCTGAACAGCCCGCCTCCCGCCGCTCCCGCCCTCTCGACTACAGCGCCACGTGGACCGCCCTCGAGAAGAAGCTCGCGGCGGAAGTGCCGGGGATCTTCGTCGCGCGCGTGCCGATCACCCTGATCGCCGAGCTGACCAGCCAGGCCTGGGCGCTCGTCGGCAACGCGCGGCGGCACCGCCGCGATCTCCCCGGCGCCGACTGGGCGTTCCAGCAGGCCCAGGCAAAGCTCGACCTCGCCACCGACCTGGCCGTCAACGCCACCTTCTGCCGCCTCCTCTCCGAACTCCGCCGCGAGCAAGGCCGCACCGAAGAAGCCCTCGCCCTGGGCGAACGGGCGCGCGTCCTCTTCACCCAGGTCCACAAGCTCGCCGATTCGACTTCCGGCCCGGACATTCCGCCCGGTGCCGGTTCACAGGAGACATGAGATGGCCAAGCCCCAGAAACCGCCCCCGACCCCCGTCACCGAGCACCTGAAGGCCGAGCGCATCCAGGTGCTCCTCGCCGGCCTGCCGGAATGGCGCGTCAGCGCCGTCCAGATCGCCAGCGGCGCCGTGACCCTCACCCTCACCACCGCCAAGACCGCCCGCGGGCTGACGAAGGAGGAGCTGGAGCTCGCGGCCGGCTTGGAGAAGGTGGCCTAAATGCCCCGCGGAGGCCTGGAGATGTCTTCCCAAGGCTCGGGAATCAATCTCCAGCCGCTCAAGATGCATCTCCAAGCCCCGGAGATATATCTCCAGGCTCCGGAGATCGATTCCGAGCGCTTGGGAATCGATCTCCAAGTCCTGGGAATCGATCTCCAACCCCGGAAAATCGATTCCCAGGCACCGGAGATCGATCTCCAGCCTCAGGAGATGTATCTCCAGCGCCTCCCGGACGAATTCCTTCCGCGCGGAGACGGTCTCCGCGCCCCGCTCCACCAACTTCCGACTCAAACAAGGAGTTTTCCCATGCCAGAGAACTTGGGAGAGAAGCTCAAGACCTGGAGGACCCTCGCGGAGGGCATGAAGCCCCGCCTGGAAGAGATCCCTCTGCTCCGGGAGGACCAAGCCGAGCTCGCCGCGCTGGTCCTGGAGATCGACGCCCTCATCAACCAGGGCGACCAGCATGAGGCCCGCCTGCGGGAAACCACCCGGAGGCGCACGCAGGCGGAGGCCCGCGCGGCCGAGCTCCATGGCCGCGTGGTCTTCGTGCTGAAGGGCCACTACGGCAAGCGCGCCCTCCTGCTCCACGAGTTCGGCATCCAGCCCCACGCCCTACCCGGCCCGAAGAAGGAGGAGACCACGCCCCCCGCTCTGACGCCGGCTCCCGCCTCCCAGGAGCCGACCCCCGATTCGGGGGCTTGATCGCGGAGCACAACGGCCGCCGGCGGAGATCTGACCTCCGCCGGCGGCGCACCGCTCTCTCACAACACGGCGCGTCGAACGAAAGGATTTTCATGGAGCCATCGAAGCCCCCGCAGACCCCGAAGCCTCGAGCCCACGTCGCTCTCCAAGCCCGCCTCGCCGCCTGCCTCAGCGGCGACATCGTCTCCGACCCGCGCACCGAGCCCTACTACCGCCGCATCCTCGGCCTCGACGGCGGCCCGTGGCGCGAGACCGCCAACTACCAGGCCATGCTCGTGGCGAGCTGGGCCTGGCGCGTCTTCCTCCTCGAGGCCGCCGACTTGAAGGCCTTCATGTCGGTGTTCGAGGAGTACCTGCACGCCATGGCCCACGCCGACAAGCTCTACGCCCTCGAACGCAAGCAGGGCATGTTCCGCGGCGAGTGCCTCTGCCCCGACCCCCACGCCGGCATGCACCTCGAAGCGCACGTCGCTCTCCTCCGCCTGGCGGTCGAGTCCGGCCGCTCGAAGCTGCGCGACCAGACGCTCGACTGGCTCGGCCGCGCGCTCCGCCTCTACCACGCCGTCTCCTCGCCGGACGGCGAGCCCTGGCTGCCGGGCCTGCGCACCCGCACCCAGGTCCCCCGCAACCAGGCCGCGGCCGCGC
>DATLOC010000052.1:0-131922 GCA_035536455.1 Thermoanaerobaculia bacterium
GGGGCGGCGAGGAGCGCGCCGCCGGCCGCCAGCAGCAGGGCCGCGGCGAGCCGGATCGGCCGCGGGCGGCGGTGGGGCGCGGAGGGCGCGAGGCGGCGCATAACGGCTGCGCCGAGTATAGCTTGCGGGCTAAGCCCCGGCCGGCGCCGCCGCCGCGAAGAGCTCCCCGAAGCGCTTGGCGGTGAGCGGGCCGGTCGCGTCCTCGTGCTTGAAGAAGACGTAGACCTCCCGCCAGGGCTGCGCGTGGAGCGTCGCGGCCCAGCGCGCGAGGTCCTCCTCGCCGTACGCGGCGCGGCGCAGGCGCAGGTAGCCGAAGGGCGCGGTCGGCACGAGCGCGGTGAGCGCCTCCTCGTCGGTGTCGGCCTGGCAGAGAGCGCAGCCGCGGGCGCGGAGCGCTTCGTAGACAGCCTCGTCGTGCCAGGTCGGATTGCGGAACTCGAAGGCGACGGGCGCCGAGACGGCGTCGCGGGCCAGGAAGTCGAGGAAGGCCTCGAGGCGCGGCAGGTCCAGCTTCAAGTTGGGCGGCAGGCCGAAGAGCACCGGGCCCAGCCGCTCGCCGAGGACGCCGACGGTGCGGAAGAGGTAGGAGGTCTCGTCCTCCGCCCCGGCCAGCCGGCGGAAGTGGGTGATCTTCTGCGACGCCTTGAGCGCGAATCGGAACCGCTCCGGCACCTGCTCGGCCCACCCCTGGAGGACGCTCGCCTTCGGCAGCCGGTAGAAGGTGTTGTTGATCTCGACCGCCGGCAGACGCTCGGCGTAGAACCCCAGCCGCGCCGCCGCCGGCAGGTCCTCCGGGTAGAAGCCCCCCTTCCACTCGTCGTAGGCGAAGCCGCTGGTGCCGGCCCAGAGGTCCATTTCAGTCTCCTTCACTCACGCCGTGCTCGAAGGCGGCTTCGAGCCGCCAGAACGCCGCCGGGGCAACAATGGCGATCTTCCAATACTCCCCCAGCGTCAGCAGATCCTCGTCACCCGTCACGAGCGCGTGAGCCCGTGCCGCAAGCGCGGCCGCTAGGACCAGGTCGTCATCCGCATCGCGGCACACGGGCTCGGGAAGCGGCTCCGGCTCCACGAGTCTCATCCGCGTGAGCGCCAGCTCGACGGCCTCGTCGGCAGCGCCCGCCGGCACCCGGAGCTTCCCGGTCAGCTTGTCTCGCAGCTCCTCCAGGATGTGAGTCGAAGTGAACAGCTCGTGGACCCTGACCACATGCTCGACCAGCTCGTGGCAATGGCCCCTGGCGACGAACGCCGCGATCAGGACGTTGGTGTCGAGGACGAGCCTCACGAGACGAGGCGGAAGACATCCTCGTCGGTGAAGACTCCCTGCGCCTCCGCGACGGGTATCAATCGCCGCCGCAGGTCGCGGAGCTTCTGGATGAACAGGTAATCGGAGAGCGCCTCGCGCACCGCGTCGCTGCGCGTGATCCCGCGCCTCTCCGTGAAGCGATCGAGCTCGGTCTTGACGTCTTCAGGCAGGCTGATCGAGATGCTTTCTCGCATGGCCGACACCTTCTGTGCCACATTGTAGCACAGGAACCTTAGACTTCAGCGCTCTCTACCAGTGTTGCCAACTCCCTAAAGCTGCAGAGCCCGTTCGCCCAGCGCATCTGCTCCGGCGTTCGACATTCGGGCTCGAACAGACGTGGGCTGGCCACGACAATCGCAGCGCATTGAGCGCGGCTCGTAGCGACGTTGAAGCGGTGCGGGTCGTAAAGAAAGGCCATGCCGCGCGGCGCGTCCTCTAGCGACGAGCTGGTGCACGAATAGATCACCACCGCGGCTTCCTGCCCCTGAAACTTGTCGACGGTGCCCACCCGCTGAACGCCCACTTCCCTTAGGCGCCGGCGCAGCAGCGCAACTTGAGCATTGTAAGGGGCAACAACGAGCACGTCGTTCGGCGTAAGCGGCAGCTCTTGCCCATGCCGGTTGACCCATCGCGCCCCGTCGCGGAGCAGCGCGCGGACCACTCTCGCGACCGCTTCCACTTCCTCAGGGGCACTAGCCTGGTTACCTTCGTGCGGGACTTCGACCAGGAAGAGCCCTCCGTCGAGGAAAGGCGCGGTGCCGAGCAGCACCTGCTGCTCCAGTCCGTCGACGGGCAGCAGCCTGTCCTCGTAGTAGACCTGGGACGTGAACGCGCACAGCGTTGGGTGCAAGCGCCAGGTGCGATCCAGGAAGAGACCTTGGCGCTCCGCAAGCGTCGCGCGTTCGGCGCCCAGCACATGCACAAGAGCGGCGACGTCGGTCCCCTCGGGATGGGCGCCGCGCCGGGGCTGCTCGAGCTGCTGCGGATCCCCGAGTAGAACGACGTTGTGGGCGGCGCGCGCCGCCGCCAGCGCCTGCGCCAGCGCCATTTGCCCCGCCTCGTCGATGAACAGGTAACGAGGGTGCCCGCCAGCTCGTCACGCGCCCAGAGCCACGCGGTGCCGCCTACGACGGCTCCCCGAGCGACCGCATCGGCGGCCTGCTTGTTATCCTTCAGGTACTGCACGCCCGGCACGGCTCCGCTCTCGTCGGCCCTGTGTACGAGCTCGACGGCGAGCCGCTGCTCCCCAGCCGCACGAGCCACCTCCGCCAGCAGGTTGTCTACCACCTTGTGGCTGACGGCCGTGATTCCGACTCTCTTGCCTTCGGAGGCTAGCGCCAGGATCGCTCGCGCTCCGCTGTACGTCTTGCCCGAGCCCGGCGGCCCTTGAATCGGCAACACGCCGCCATCCAGCTCCCGGCAGAGGCGCACCGCAGCGCTCACCAGCTCCTCGTCCGCGCGCCTCACCGGCTCCCCTGTCCCTTCCCGGCGCCGTGGCCAGCACCGGAGAAGGAGATCGCGGGCGGCACGCAAAGCGCCGCTGGCTTCCAGGCCTTGCTCTGCGATGTCCTTGCCGAAGGCTAGCAATGCCGTTTCCAGCACCTCGGCCTTGACCACCTGCTCACGGAACAGCGCCCGTGGCCGCAGAGCCGCTGCGCGCGCGGTGTGTTTAACGTCGATAGAACCGTCCGCCAAGTAGATGGCGACGACCGTTCCGAACCCCGTGTCCTCCTGATCGTCGCTGGCTGGCGCCCTGACTCTATCGCTCGGATCCAGCGTGCACTCCTGCTGCGGGAAGCGGTAGCGCATCGTGCACAGGCGCTCCTTCCCTTGGGGAGGCAGTATTCTCAACAGCTCGAGCCCGGCGACTGCCTCCCGCTCTTCGAGCAGCTCCTCCTCCGACAGCTCGCGCAAGCGGTAGTGCTCCCACCACGCGCACTTCTCCTCGCGCAGGAAGTAGCCCAGCATCTGCTCGAGTAGCCATCGCGCGCGATCCTCTTCGTTGCGCGCCTCCGGTTCCGGCAAGCCCGCGACCAGCCGCTCGGCGACCTCGCGGACCGCTCTCTCCCGTTCGGAGACCTTCGCGCTGGGCTCCGCCTCGCCCGGCACCGGCCGTGCCACCGCCTCACCGCGCGCCAGCAGTTCCCTTCGCCGGGCCTCCAACCAGTCACGCAAGGTGGCGGCGGACCAGCAGTCGTCCTCGTTGTAGGCGCGCACCGCCTGCAGGTCGCCTTCCACGAGAGAGCCCGACAGCTCCAACCCCAACTCCACCGCCAGCCTCGCTTGAGCCGCCTCGCGCAGATCCTTCCGGCGCTCGAAGCCAGTCACCGCCTCCAGCTCCTTGAGGCCGTACTGTTCGACGCCAACACGCACCCCCTCACGCAGAACGGCGTGCAGGTTGATGAAACGCCGTCCTCGCAGCAGTCGGTCGAGGTCCGCGGCGCGCACGCCATGACGCCCCACCAGACGCTTGAGAGCTACCGGCTCGTAAGCGCCGAAGTGGTACACGTGCAGGTCCGGGAAGGTCTGCCACCGCTCGTCGACGAAGTCGAGGAATGCCTCCAGCGCGGCCTGCTCCGCCGCCGGACGCGTCGCCCAGCGGCAGTCGTACCGAGTTTCGGCGCCGTCGCGCCAAGCCCAGCCCATCAGGTACTCCAGCCCTCCGTCGGCGACATAGGGATCTCCTTCGAGATCGAGAAAGACGTCTCCCAGCGACGGCTCCGGCAGCCTGCACAGTCCCCGCTCTTCCACGACCGGCAGCAGCTCCCAGGGCGGCCGGCTCGCCTGGCGCGCCGCGAGCTGTAGCCGCGCCTGGTGCCCGAACCGCTGGAATGCCTCCGCGCTCCCGCGCCGCGGCGGCTCGGGCAATCGGCCCTCCAGCTCCGCACACCGCGTCAGTGTCTGGACGAGTTGCCGCTGGAGCTCGCGCTGATGCAGCTTGCGGATCCCCGCCACGAGGCAGAGATGATCGTCGTGACGACGTTGTCGATCGCAGTGTGCCCAGTAGCGACACACGTCGCAGTGAGGTACCGGGTCGGGGTAGGTTGCCGGCGGCGGTATCTCTGCCACTGCATCGAGCAGACGCTGACGAACGGAACGAAAATACGCCGCGAACTCCGCCGTCCTGTAGGACTCGTCTGCCACCGGCGTCACCACGTGCACCTGCGCGGGTAACGCTCCTTGAAGCTCGGCCAGCATCTCAGCGTATGAGCAGAGCTGCAGGATCGTGCCGGCGCGTGTCTCGCGCGCCAGCTTCGTATCAACCGGCTCGTAGGAGAACGTCTGCGGTGCGCCTCCGATCTCCGTTCGCAGCAGCACGTCCGCCCGGCCGCGGAAGACCCCCGCGGCCAGCGGCGCCTGCGCGATGGCTCCGTAGCCTTCCACCATCGCTTGGCGCGTCGCCGCTGGATCGTCGGTGTCGCTCAGGTCGATCAGCGAACGGCCCTCCGCTTGCACCCTCTCCAGGTACGCATGCTCGTGCGCTCTCCCCCGCTCTCGCATCGCCTCCAGACGAGGATCGACAGCCAGGTCGAACCGCAGTCGGCCTTCGGCGAGGCCGCGTGCGAGCTGGGTCAAGTGCCGGCAGGCAAGGTGGCCGGCGAGATCAGTGGGGCTCAGATAGAGAGTATCGGCAGCTCGCTGCATCAGTTCCCACCTGGAGCCATCCAAGCCTACTCCGCTCCCACAACCGCCCCGTGGGCAGGTAAACCTCATACGCGACGACGACGCCCGGCGGCTGGCGGCCGCCGATCGCGCGCTCTTGTGGGGAAGCGTCGAGGTGCGCCGGGCAGGGTCGAGGGAGCTATCCTGCCCGGCGACGGACTGAAGCCTTACGGCTGGCTCCAGTTCAGCGTGCAGGTCCCCGAGCCGTTCACCGAGACACGCTACAGTAGTAATCCCCCTCCGGGCCTTGGTACAGGACGCGCTCGGAACACTCGGCCCGGTGGAGGAAGCCACCAGCAGCCTGAGCAATACGGGCGCCGAGGGCATTCATCCGCTCGGCGTCGGCCGGCTCTACTTCCAGCGCCACGCCGGGGGCCGCTGGAGGCCCGCCTCACCGGCACGGGCACCCAACTTCGACCTGCGGCTGTTCTACCGCGACCCGCTCGCCGCCGCGCCTCCCAACGTGACAGCGCAGACTCTGGCAGGGATGCTCTGCGCCGGGCCCTACTCCGCCCCTACTCCGAGATAAGTCCGCAGCTTCTCGTCGTCGAACTTGGCCTCGGCGCTCGGCTCGCGGCGCAGGAGGGAGACGACGACGCCGACCAGGATCGAAATCGTCATCGAGACGATCGCCGGGTTGCGCAGCGGGAAGGGGGCAGTCGAGTTGCCGAGGAGGTCGACCCACACCGTCGGGCTGAGGACGATCAGCACCACGGTGAGCACCGCGCCGGTGAGGATCGACGCCACCGCGCCGCGGGTCGTGAAGCGCCGCCAGACAATCGAGAGGAGGAGCGCCGGGAAGTTGGCGCTGCAGGCGATGGCGAAGGCGAGCCCGACCATGAAGGCGACGTTCTGGCCCTTGAAGAGGACGCCGAGGAGGACCGCGGCGACGCCGAAGACGACGGTGGCGCGCCGCGCCACGCGCACCTGCTCCCGCTCGGTCGCCTGCCCGCCCTTGACGACGTGCACGTAGATGTCGTGCGAGAGGGCGGAGGCGCCGGCGAGGGTCAGGCCCGCCACGACCGCCAGGATGGTGGCGAAGGCCACCGCGGCGATGAAGCCGAGGAAGGGCGTGCCGCCGAGCCGCTCGGCGAGGAGCGGCGCCGCCATGTTCCCCCCCTTGTCGATGGCTTCGATCGCGTCGCGGCCGACGAGGGCGGCGGCGCCGAAGCCGACGAGCGGGATGATCATGTAAAAGTAGCCGATGAAGCCCGTCGCGTAGAGCACCGAGGTGCGCGCCGCGCGCGCGTCCGGGACGGTGTAGAAGCGCATCAGGATGTGCGGCAGGCCGAGGAGGCCCAGCATCAGGGCAAGCCCCAAGGACACGGCGTCGAGCGGGCTGGTGACCAGACCGCCCGGCTCGAGCGCCTCTTGTCCGTAACGCCCTGCGACCGCGGCGTAGAGATTCCCGGGGTCGAACCCGAACCGGGCGAGGACAAGGACGGTGAGTACCGTCACCCCCACCAGCAGCAGCACGGCCTTGATGATCTGCACCCAGGTGGTGGCGATCATGCCGCCGAAGAGCACGTAGGCCAGCATCACCGAGCCGACCAGCACGACCGCGAGCTCGTAGGAGATCCCGAACATCAGCTTGATCAGGTTGCCCGAGCCCACCATCTGGGCGATGGTGTAGAGGAGGACGGTGAGGATGCCGCCGACGGCCGAGGCGATGCGCACCGGTCGCTGGCGCAGGCGGAAGGCGACGACGTCGGCGAAGGTGTACTTGCCGAGGTTGCGCAGCGGCTCGGCGATGAGGAACATCAGGGCCGGCCACCCCACCAGCCAGCCGGTGGCGTAGATCATCCCGTCGTAGCCCTTGAGGGCGACGAGCCCGGCGATGCCCAGAAACGACGCCGCGCTCATGTAGTCGCCGGCCAGCGCCAGGCCGTTCTGGAGCGCCGAGACGCTGCGGCCGGCGGCGTAGAACTCGCGCGCCGAGCGGGTGCGCTTGGCCGCCCACCAGGTGACCGCCAGGGTGAGCGCGACGATGACGACGAAGAAGAGGATCGCCGAGAGGGTGGGCCGGCCGAGAGTGGTCTCCACGCGGCGGGCTCAGTCTTCCAGGCTGCCGCGGAGCCGCCGGACGGCCGGGTCGTAGACCCGGTTCGCCCACACGACGTAGACCGCGGTCAGCACCCAGGCCACCAGGATCACGCCGACCCCGAGCGGGATGCCGAGGGTCGTCACGGCGCCGATCCGCCGCGCCAGCAGTGCCGGGTCGAGGGCGACGAGCAGGATGAAGCCGTAGTAGGCGGCGAAGAGCGCGGCGGTGAGCGCGAGCGAGACCGCCCAGCGCCGCCCCACGAGGCGCCGGAAGTCCGGCGAGTCCAGGAGCTGGCGGGCCGATTGGCTCATCGCGCGATCGGGTGCCGGACCCGCCGGGTCCGGCCGCGGACCCGCTGGGTCGGCCGTGGATCCATTCGGTTCGGCCGCCGATCCATTCGGTTCCGGCGCGGATCCATTCGCTTCCGCTGCGGATCCATTCGGTTCGGCGCTGGATCGACTCGGTTCCGGCGCCGATCCACTGGGTTCGGCGGCCGATCCATTCGCTTCGCCCGTGGATCCATTCGGTTCCGCCGCGGATCCATTCGCTTCGGCCGCGGATCCATTCGGTTCGAGCGCCGATCCATCCGGTCCGGCCGGCGACCCGCCCCGTTCGCCAGCCGGCCGACCCGGTCCGGCCGCTCAGGCCGGGATCTCGAGCTCCATCCGCACCGGCGGCAGGCAGCGGGACTCGTCGCAGGCCTGGTAGGCCACGACGAGGCGCGCGGCGGGAGCGTCGCCGGCGAGGGAGCCGGAGATTAGCACCTCTCCCTTGTAGAACGGGCCGCCCGCCGGGTAGGCGATGTCGCGCAGGCGGGCGCCCACGGCGGCGACGCTCGTCGGGACCAGCGCGGGGTCGGCGGGCGGGTTGGCGTTCAGGTGCCAGTCGGGGGCGATCCGCAGGGCCAAGCGGAACGGGCGCCAGCCGCCCTCGGCCGCCTCCCCTACCTCCAGCCGCGCCGTCACCAACCTCCTGCCCAGCTCCTCCAGCTCGCCGACCGCCGACAGCGCCGCGGTCTCGGCCGCGCCGCCCGCCGGCCGCGCCGCCTCCCCCGCCGCCTCCGCGTAGCGCTCGGCGCCGATCGCCATCATCCGCGCGCCCTCCGGGAACGACTCGACCAGCCCCCCGAACGCCTGGAGCGTCCGCCGCGCCTCGGCCAGCCACTCCGGCTCCTCCGTCCGCTCCGCCAGCTCGATCAGGTTGAGCGCCGCCACCGCGTTGGCCCCCGGCAGCGCGCCGTCGAAGACGTCCTTGCTGCGGAAGAGGACGTCCGGGCTCGCGCCGGCGGTGAAGAAGCCGCCCTCCACCTCGTCCCCGAGCCGGGCGATCTGCTCGCGCGTCAGCTCGACCGCCGCGTCCAGCCAGCGCGCTTCCCCGCTCGCCTTGTGGAGCGCCAGGAGCCCGTGCACCAGGAAGGCGTAGTCCGAGAGCATCGCCGGAATCTTCGCCGTGCCGCCGCGCCAGGCGTGGAGGAGTGGCCCGCCCACCGGCCGCAGCGCCGCGAGCAGGAACTCCGCCGCCCGCGCCGCCCGCGCCGTCAGCTCCGGCTCCGCGAGCGCCTCCCCCGCCGCCGCCAGCCCGGCGATCGCGGTGCCGTTCCAGTCGGCGAGCACTTTGTCGTCGGTCGCCGGGCGCTTGCGCCGGCCGCGCGCCGCGAGGAGGCGCGCGCGCAGCGGCGCCATCTCGGCCAGCAGCGCGTCCGGCGCCAGCTGCCGCCGCCGCGCCAGCTCCGCGACCGGCTCCGGCAGGTGCAACACGTAGCTGTCCCCTTCGAAGAACGGCGGCCCGTCGAAGCCGTAGAGCGGCGCCAGGAAGGCGGCGTCCTCCGCCCCCAGCGCCGCCTCCAGCTCCGGCCGCGTCCAGACGTAGTAGGCCCCCTCGTGGCCGTCGGTCTCGGCGTCGATGGCGCTCCAGAAGGCGCCTTCGGGGGCGCTCATCTCGCGCCCCAGGAAGGCGGCGGTCTCGCGGGCGATCCGCGCCGCCTCGGGGTCGCCGCTGCGCGCGTAGCCGCGGGCGTAGACCTCGAGCAGCAGGCCGTTGTCGTAGAGCATCTTCTCGAAGTGCGGCACCTTCCACTCGCGGTCGGTGGCGTAGCGATGGAAGCCGCCGGCGAGCTGGTCGTAGAGGCCGCCGCGCGCCATCTGGTCGAGGGTGCCGGCGAGCATTTTCTCCGCCTCCGGCACCCGCTCCGCGAACTGGAGGAGGAGGAAGAGGTTCGAGGGCGTCGGGAACTTGGGCGCCTCGCCGAAGCCCCCCCAGCGCGCGTCGTAGCGGCGGGCGAGCGAGTCGAGCGCCCGCCGCGCCACCGCCGGCGGCGGCGGCGCCGCCGCCCCGCGCCCGCGCTGCTCCAGGTAGCGCTGCATCGCCGCCGCCAGCTCCTCGGCCTGCTCCTCGACCTCGGCGCGGCGCGTGCGCCAGGACTCGGCGAGCCCGTCGAGCACGGTGGCGAAGCCGGGGCGGCCGTAGCGGTCCTCGGGCGGGAAGTAGGTGCCGGCGTAGAAGGGCTTCAAGTCCGGCGTCAGGAAGAGCGAGTTCGGCCAGCCGCCCTGGCCGGTCAGGATCTGGGTGGCGGCCATGTAGATCTCGTCGAGGTCCGGCCGCTCCTCGCGGTCGAGCTTGACGTTGACGAAGTCGCGGTTCATGAGCGCCGCGGTCTCCGGCGAGGCGAACGACTCCCGCTCCATGACGTGGCACCAGTAGCAGGTCGAGTAGCCGACCGAGAGGAAGATCGGCTTGTCCTCGGCGCGCGCGCGGGCGAGCGCCTCCTCGCCCCAGGCGTACCAGTCGACCGGGTTGTGGGCGTGGAGGAGGAGGTAGGGGCTGCTCTCGCGCGCCAGGCGGTTGGCGTGGGTAGTCGCGGTCGAGGCGGCGTCGTCCGTCATGGGCCGGGGCTCAAGGTATCATCCGGCCGCTCCTCGGAGGTGCGCCGATGCTCCGCATCCTCGCCGCGGTCTTGCTCCTCTTCGTCGTCGCTTGCGCCAGCGGCCCCGCGCAGCCAGTGGAAGTCGCGCCCCCCGCCGCGCCGCAGGGCCAGGCCGACCCGCGCGCCGCCGAGGTGGCCGAGCGCCTCCTCGCCGCGCTCGGCGGGCACGAGGCCTGGGAGGCCACGCGCTTCATCCGCTTCAACTTCAACGGCCGGCGCACCCACGCCTGGGACAAGCACACCGGCCGCCACCGCGTCGAGGGGCAGACGCCGGAGGGGAAGAGCTTCCTCGTGCTGCACAACGTGTTGACACGCGAGGGCCGCGCCTGGCTCGACGGCCAAGAGCTGCAGGGGGAGGAAGCCAAGGAGCTCCTCGAGCGCGCCCACGCCGCCTGGGTCAACGACACCTACTGGCTGCTGATGCCGTACAAGCTACGCGACGCGGGTGTCACGCTCGCCTACGACGGCGAGGAGACGCTCGACGGGCAGACCTACGACAAGCTCCTCCTCACCTTCCAGAGCGTGGGCCTGACGCCCGGCGACATGTACTGGGCCTGGGTCAACCGCGCCACCGGCCTGATGGACCGCTGGGCCTACCTGCTCCAGGACCAGCTGCGCGACACTCCCCCCACCGCCTGGCTCTGGCAGGGGTGGCAGCCTTACGGGCGGATCAAGCTCGCGCCGACGCGCGCCATGGTCGGCGGCGAGCGCAAGATCGAGCTGCGCGACATCGCCATCACCGACACGCTGCCCGACAGCGTCTTCACTTCTCCGGAGCCGGCGCCTTAGGCACCGCGACCGCGGCGATCCACGCCGCGAGGAGCAGAACGCACGGGCTCACCGGGTAGCGCATCCGGTTGCCCTCCGTCCCGTCCGTCAGGCAGGGGACGACCAGCACCCAGAGCAGCGCCGCCAGGGCGAGGAGCGCGACCCAGGCCTCGGGGCCGGCGCGCAGCCGCCGCGGCAGCAGGAACGCGACCGCGGCGAGGAGGAGGGGCAGGCCGGCGACGGCGAAGAGGGTGTAGGGCGCCGGTCCACCCCAGACCGTGGTCAGCCCGTGCACCGGCGCGCCGCGGGTCAGCCGCTCGATGGGCCCGCGCAGGTCGGGGAAGAAGAGCCGCTCGTGCCAGCGGACGTAGTCCTGGTAGAGCGGGTGGTCCGGGCCGCGCGGCCGCCCCCAGTACGAGTCGAGGTAGCTCGCCCGTCCCCACAGCAGGTAGTTGGCCGCCGCCTGCCGCAGCCACTCCCGCGGGTGCTCGCGTCGCCAGCGCAGCGCCTCGCGCGCCAGCTCGCGCGAGGTGAGCAGGAAGATGTAGTGGTTCCAGTTGCGGTGGGCGGTCGTCTTGACCGGCGCGACGAGCACCGGCGCGTCGCGCAGGAACGCCGGCGCCCGCCGCCCCCATTCGCGCTCCAACGCCGGCGGCACCGTCCCGGTCTCGATGTACTGCCAGAGGGCCGGGTGCCGCACCGGCGTGCCGCGCGAGAGGTTGTAGCCGCCCCACGAGCTCGTCACCGGCGTGCCGAAGAGGAGCGCGTTCTTGAGCGGCCAGACCGCGACCAGGAACGCGAGGAGCGCGGCGCCGCGCACCCAGGCGGCGCGCCGCCGCTCGCCGGGGGCGAGCCGCGATCGGCCCCAGAGGAGAAGCGCCAGCATCGCCGCGGCCCAGAGCGGATGGTAGAGGCTGCGCAGCAGGCTCATCCCGCCCACCGCCAGGACGAAGGCGGCGAGGTGCCGCTCGCGGCCGCTCTCGAGGTAACGCAGGGCGGCGGCGAGCGCCACGAGCAGCAGCGCGGC
The DNA here is from genome assembly GCA_035536455.1 of Thermoanaerobaculia bacterium. Taxonomy (GTDB): domain Bacteria; phylum Acidobacteriota; class Thermoanaerobaculia; order Multivoradales; family UBA5704; genus DASUNQ01. Next base: position 11,729 of record DATLOC010000052.1, read on the forward strand.
GAGCGGCAGCTCGTAGAAATAGACTGTGCCGTAGACGTGGAGCGCCGGGTCGGCGGCGGCGAGGAGCGCCGCGCCGAGCGCCAGCGCCGAGGAGCCGGTGAGACGCCGCACGAGGAGCGCCAAGAGGACGACGACGAGCCCGCCGAGCAGGAAGAAAAGCGGTGCGAGGAGGACTTCGGGGCCGCGGCCGGCGAGGGCCGCCACGCGGAGCGCCGCGGCGAGGACGGCATTGAGCGCCGGCGGCTGCGCGTGCAGCGCCAGCAGCGCGCGCACCGGCTCGCGCGCCAGCGCGGTCTGGTCGAGCAGCTGGACGACGACCCACGGCACCCAGAAGCGGAAACCCACCGCCGCCGCGGCCGCCGCGGCGGCGACGTAGGCCGCCGCGGCGACGATCGGCAGCGTGGTCGCCTTCGCGCGCGGCACGGCCGGCAACTATACTTTCGCGCCGTGCAGCCGTCGTCCGACGTCCGTGTCAATCCCGGCCTCATCTGGCTCGACGAAGGGGACGCCCAGCGCGCCATCGCCGAGCGGGCGCGCGCCGGCGAGCTCTCCGGCGAGGAGGAAGCCAACCTCCGCAAGTTCGCCGCCGACGGCTACTTCATCACCCGCATCGACCTCTCGGCGGTGGACGCCGAGGCGATCGATCGCGACGTCGACCGGCTGTGGGAGACGCGGCCCGCCGACGTCGCCTTCGCCTACGACTCGCCGCCCCGCCGCTTCAGCGACGCCGACCCCGCCCGCGACCGCAGGCCGCGCTACCGCATCCACGAGCTGCACTCGGCGTCGGAGACGGCGTTGGGGCTCTACCTCGACCCGACGATCCACCGCTACGCGGCGCTGATCCTCGGCGGTACGGCGGTGGCCAACCAGTCGCTCTACTTCGAGTACGGCAGCCAGCAGGCGCTGCACCGCGACTCGGTCGTGGTGCCGACGCCGCAGTTCGGCAAGCTCGTGGCCGCCTGGATCGCGCTCGAGGACATCGCGCCGACCTCGGGGCCGCTCGCCTACGTCCCGGGCTCGCAGCGCTTCCCGTTCTACGAGTTCCGCCCGGGCGAGCGCGTCTACAACCCGGCGGCGCACTCGGGCTCGGACGTCGAGGCGGCGGTGGCCTTCTACGACCAGGAGCTGGCGCGGAGCGGCCTGCCGGTCCAGCACTTCACCGCCCGCCGCGGCGAGGTCCTCATCTGGCACTCGGCGCTGATGCACGGCGGCGCACAGCCCACCGAGCCGGAACGGACGCGCAAGAGCCTCGTCGTCCACTTCTCGACCCTCGGCGGCCAGACGACCCGCGAGTGCGCCGTCGCCGAGACCGTGGACGGCGTCGCCGGCGAGAGCGTCTACACGACCTCCGAAGTCCTCGAGCGCGCCGGCGCCCACGGCTTCGCCAACCCGCTACAGAGCCGCTTCCTGTATCGGCGCTAGAGGGAGGAGGCTCGGGCGGGACGGGGGGACCGGCCGCGCTCGCCGCGGCGGCTCCGCGGCGTCGGCCGCTTCCAGCTCGGGCCTGAGGTCGGCCTCGGAGAGCAGTTCGGCGTACCGCCCCAGCCGCCTTCTGAGGTTCTCGCGGTAGAACTCCGGCAACTTATCGCGGCGTCCTTCCGCAAAGGCAAGGAGCTCCGGGTCGCGGGCGAGCCGCTCCCGGATGCGGCGCAGCTCGGCGAGCTCCGCGCGCATCCCCAGGCTGCGCAGGACGTGCAGGGTCCGCAGGATCGGATGCCGTGCGCTGCGCACCCGGCGCACCAGGAGCGCGCCCGCGACCATCGCGCGGTAGAGCCCGATCAGCAGGTCGTAGTAGGTGATCGGATCGTAGTGCCGCGGCCGGATGACCGTGTAGGGCGCGTAGTAGAAGGCGAAGGGCACCTCCCGCAAGACCCGCTCCTCGGCCAGGTAGCGGTCGTAGAGCGGAGTGCCGCCGAAGGGGACCGGGATGTTGACCGTCGGCCAGACGAAGGGGAGGCGGCGGATGAACTCCCGGGTCAGCGCCGCCGGCTCCTCGCCTTGGTCGCCGTCGGTGCCGAAGATGAAGTTGGCCTGGAGCCCGGGGACATAGCGGTGCAGTTCCGTGAAGTGCTCGACGATACTCTCGAGCTTCTCGCGCCCGGTCGTGCGGCCGACGCCGGCCTTGTTCGAGTAGTCCGACCAGGTCTCGACGCCGGGCGCGACGTAGACGCAGTTCGTCTCCCGCAGCCGCTGCAGACGGGAGCCGCGCAGGACCGAGAGCGAGCTCTCCATGAGGTAGGGGTTGCGCCGCCCCGCGGGGATCTCCTCCATCAGGTCCATCAGCTCGTCGAACTTGACGCCGAAGTTCGGGTCGTGGAATGCCACCAGCACCCCCGGCAGGTGCTCGGAGACGTAGCGCAGGTCCGCCAGGAGCCGCTCGCGCGGCAGCATCGTGTAGTCGTTCTTCCAGTCGATGCAGAAGTCGCAGCGGTAGGGGCAGCCGAGGCTGGTCAGCAGCGAGACGTTGCTCAACCAGGACGGCCGCCCGCGAGTGAAGCAGGCGGTCGCGATCTCCGGCATCCGCTCCTCGACGCTCGGGACCTCCTCGAGGAGGTGGCCGCTGGAGACCACGCTGCCGGGGGAGAACTCCCCGCGCAGGATGCTCGCGACGAGCGGCTTGTCGCAGTCGTGGACGACGAGGTCGAAGAAACGGAGGCTGTCGGTCGGGAAGGAGGTGGCGTGGGGACCGCCGAGGACGGTGAGCGTCCCGCGCCGGCGGTAGAGCCTGCCGAGCGCGTAGGCCAGCGCGCTCGCCTGGGTGTAGGTCGCCACGAAGACGACGTCCAGGTCGTCCGGCAGCAGCTCCTCGGGCGGCGCCTGGCCGTAGAAGGTGGCGTAGTGGACCTCGTGCCCGAGCTGCCGGCACCAGACAGCGACCGCCTGCGGCGTGATGCTGGCGTACTGCCGCCTGAACCAGCGGTCGTACTGCCGCACGATCCATTCGCTCGCGACCTCGTCCCTGAGCACTTCCAAGACGCCTACACGCATGTCCAAACCCTCGCGCAGGAGAACTCGCGCCCGTCCCGAGCACCATCTAAGTAAGATTTGAAATCGCAGTCTATCCCAGGATGGCCCCGAGCCGCCTCGCCATCTACAATCCGATCTCTTCCCCCTCCGCGAGCACCCGGAAGCCGCACGCCTCGATCGTCTTGCGCGCCGCGCTCTCGAGCTCGAGGGCCGGGTTCGAGTGGTTGAGGTGGGTGAAGGCGACGCGCAGCCCGCGCGACTTCACCAGCGGCGCGAGGAGGTCCATCGTGTCGGCGATCAGCGGGTGGCCGATCGACGCCACGTCGCGCCCGGGCAGCTCGTCGAGGGAGTAGAAGGTGCCGTCGAGGAGCGCCTCGTCGACCCCGGCGAGCAGCTCCGGCAGCGGCCGCGTCCAGGCGCGCCAGGAGTCGGTGTCCGGCACGTAGAGGACGGTGCGCCGCGGACCGCGGACGAGGAAGCCGAGCGTGTCGCTGTACTCGTCCGCGAACGGTCCCTTTCTGCCATCACTTCTCCCGGAGAGGGAAAGTAGGCGAGGTCGATTTCGACCTCGTCCCTCCTGACGGTGATCCGTTCGACGATGGTCTCGACGATCGCCCGCCGCTCCTCGAAGGGAAGCTCTTGCCAGCGGCCGTAGAGGTTTCTTGCCTGGGAGACGACCTCCTCGCTTGAGAGGTGCTCGATGGTGAGGAAGTCGATCTCCCCTTGAAGGCGAGGGATCTCCTGCCCGAGCTGCCGTACCCGCTCCTCCAGAGGGCGATACCGCTCGCCAAAGCCTTCTGGCGAGAGCACGTCGTTCATGTAGAGGCGGTAGACCTTCTCCATCTCTCCGGAAAGTCGCTCCCGCTCTGCCGTGAGCACCGAGAGAAGCTCGCGCTTTTCTACGAGCGTCCGGTCAGAGTCGGCAAGCGCCTCTGCGATCTTCTCCTCGGAGAGGAAAAAGTCTTTGAGCTGCTCCTCGAAGACCCGGTCGAGGTCCGTGATCGGGATCTTGTTGCGGCACTTGTAGCAGACCCACTTCGGGGTGTTGGAGGGCACGTAGAGCTTGGCGCCGCAGTGGCAGAAAGCCACTCCCGTGAAGAGGTGGACCGGCCTCCGCCCCGGGCGCTTCTCTTTGCGCCCTTCCAGCAGGGCGTTGGCCCGCTCCCAGATCTCCTCGGAGACGATCGGCTCGACCTCGGACCACACCCAGTCCTCCTGCGGCTTGAGAACCCAGCGCCGGCGGTTGCCGCCCAGGTTCCTGGTGAAGTTCGCGCGGCGTTGGCCCTTGGCCGTGGGGTCGCGCAGGATGCGCTTGACGGTCGTCGGCCCGAAGAGTCCTCCGGTCTTAGTCCGGTATCCGGCCTCATTGAGGAGCCGGGCGACGGTCTTGACCCTGCGGTGGGTGAGGAAGAGCTCGTACATGAGCTTGCGGATCGGCACCTCTTGCGGGTGAGGGACGAGTTTGCCGTCTTGCCAGTGGTACCCGTAGGGTGTCTTTCCGCCCAAGGGTTTCCCGAGCTTGGCCCGGATCGGCACGGAGGCGGCCACCCGGTCGGCAGTCTCCTCCCTCTCCCACTGCGCCATCGCTCCGAGCATGGTGTAGAAGAAGCGACCCGCGGGGGTCGAGGTGTCGATCGACTCCTGGAGCGAGATGAGGTCGGCGCGATGCTCTTGGAAGAGATCGGAGATGTCCAGGAGTTCGCGGGTGTTGCGGGCCAGCCTAGCGAGCTTCGAGAAAATGAGGCCAGAGATGCGGCGGGAGCGCACGTCAGCGAGCATGCGCTGTGCTTCGGGATGCCCCAAGACGGACTTCCCGCTGACGGCTTCGAGGTGATAGACGGTGACCACCGTCCAGCCCTTGACCTCGGCGTACATCCGCGCTCGTGCCTCGTGGTGCTCGGGGCTTTCGCCCCTCGCCTGATCTTCCGTTGAGACCCGAATCCAGATGCCGACCCGCTTGCCTTCGGTCCTGTCAGGGTGGTGCTGTGGCATTGGCTCCTCTCCGTAACTGCCGTATACCACGGCGCGGTTTGATGGTGGGGGTGTGAAGAACGACTCTCTCGGAGAAGATACGGAAGTGAGGCTCCGGGGCAAGGCGTCCGAAGCTGCCGCAGGATCATATCGGGCTCGTCGGGCCGGCGGCACCCAAAGGTCGTGTTAAATCGGCCAAATCCGCCTTTAGCCTTGCCACTTTCACCATCCTCGGCGGGCCTCGTAACACACTCCCAGGCAGTCGCCAGGCCGGCTACTGACACCAGCTACGGTGTAATGATGCGCCGTTTCTTTCTCTCCGCGTTCCACCTTTTGAACAGCTCCCAAAAACCGTAAGCCGCAGGGGCAACAAGTGTCACCCAGATCCATTGTGCATATTTTCCGACGAACTCCCGGATGACTCGAGAGCGCGAGACGCTAACTTTGATCTCTCTTGAGTACGTGTCAACCAAAACCGGTAGCTCCCGACCCTCGATGGCGACGATCGCGCTGAGATTCAAGTACAGCCTTTGCGACCCAGAATCGACCGCCTTGACCTCCCACCGCCATGCCTGATCGGATCGTGCAGGAAGAAAGCGATCCGAGCTTTCCCCGATCGAGCGAACAGACAGACCCTCCGTGGCCGAGAGTGTGGCCCGCATCGCGCTGTGGACCTTCAGCTTCTCGGCAGTGGTGCTAAGTCCCTGCCTCTCTGCCGCCTCCTGCAGTTTGCCTCGGAGCTCTCTCACCACATTACCCATTGCTACCAGTACGTCTAACTCAACCCGATCACCAACGAGCATTTTCGTCGGTACGTTGAATGCCACCGAGCCAGCTCGCAGGTTCTGATACACGTGATCGAGCGCAGCTAAGCCGTCAACACTTAGTGGATCTCCGGCGGCCGATTGGGCTCTAGCCTGCAGCTTCCTAATTTCAGCCTGAAGCACCTCATATCTCACCTCGTGCGACATCTCACGCTGGCGCAGATCTTGGATAACTTTCTCCTGGGCTGAAATCAATTGTCGCATTTTCGATTCGCGTTCTTTCAAGAAAGAATCTCTATCGAGTCTCTGGAGCTCGGTTTGCCGGCGAAGGCGAGTTAGCTCTTGCACTTCACGCCGCAGCCCCTGTATCTCCCGAAACTGATAGAACAATAAGGTGCCGCTACCGGTCGCCAGAATGATAGAAGCGATAATGGCGGCCAGAAGCCGTGAGTCGGCTGGATCCGGTGGTTCCGGTGGTTCCGGTGGTTCACTAAGCTCCCATCGAGTGCGGCGCATGTTCAAATAGTCCTCTGAAGTTGCCAGACTAGCTAACTGCGTTTCTGGAGCGCATCACGTATTTCCCTAAGCAACTTCTCCTCTCGACGAGCATGCGCATCTATAGCTGAGCGCTGCTCTTGGGAGTCAACGACAAGGCTCCTGAGGCTCGCCTTGAGTTCACCTCCCATCGCGCTCACTGATTCTGACAAACTGTAGCCGACGTTATTGACAGCCTCGCCCAACGTGCGAAAACCAGCAATGAGAACCTGCCGCGTCCGCCTATGCTCCCAGATCGAGGCGAAGTGATAGTTCGTCTGACCCATCCTCACCATTCTCTGGAACTGGCGCAGCGATTTCGCAGGATTAGGTAACTCCCTTAGCCCCACAGGAAACGGCGGGAATGTATGTTTGCGGTCGGACAGAGCGCGACGGTATTGTTCGCTGAGCTGCTCAAGGTGTCTGATCAGACCCTGAAACCTGCCTAGTCGATCTGCTGCTCTCTCTATACGATCCCAAAAGGGCGCGAAGGCGTTCTCACCGTACTCCTGTGCCGCCTGTTCAAGCGCGGTGTCAGCGTCGTGGAGCAGAGAGCGCAAAGCACCCGGAACCTTAAGCGCAGCATCATAGGCTGCGCGAGTCGACTGCGCTAACTGAGCTGCTTCCGCCTCAATAGCAGCAACAGCTTTGGCACGCTTCTTTGCAAGAGCGAGTTCAGTATCGTGCGCGCGAAAAGCAGTCGTTACAATCGATGCTATTACGGCCGCTACAACCATACCAACAAGATAGATGCCGGTCGCCTTGGACCCCGTAGGGTTTGTCAGGTAAACGTATATCGTTGCCCCGACAAGATACACGAGTACCCAAACACATCCCCACATGCCAAGCCTCGGCACTGGCCGCTCGGATTTCGTGAGGGTGATCTCCGAAGGACTCCGCGCTTGAATCGTGAAGGATGGGTTATGAGACATAGCCTCCCCCCTCAGTCGTCCTTCTTGAGCCGGCTCATGCTGCGCGCCAGAATCTCTGCGACCCGCTTTGACCGTTCGTCCTCAACCGCCTGGTACCGAACCTTGACCTTGTACCCGGCTACCGTGCTCGTCTGCTCCTCCACTGGCTGACCCGCAAGCCAGGCGAGGAGTTCCTCGGGCGTGAAGAGGTGAACGCGCCGGCGATGCTCTGCCGAGAGCCCGGCGGTGAGGAGCTTGTCGAGCTTCTCCAGCCGAGCTTTCTTGAGCGATACGACGGCGACAACCGGGAAGCCGGCGGCAAGGCACTTCTGGACGTTCCCGAGTTCGTACTCCAGAGGTGTCGTCATGCTGATCTCGCATGCGATGGAGAACTCGCCTCGGTGAAGCGCCAGGTCAACACTCTCCCGACCGCCCGCGATCTGCTCCTCCACCGCCGCGCGGAAGCCGCGCTCTTGCGCCCACCTGCCGATGAGTTCCTGGAGGTACGTGTGCTCCGCGCCGCCTTTACCCGGTCGGCGAGGTTCGACAGGCGCGACGGCAGGGCTCGGCACTTGAGGTGCTGGCGCCTTCGTCTCCTGTGCCGCCACTACGGCCGCAGGCTCCACCCCCTGACGCTCAGGGGTCTGAGCTTCCTGCGGAGGCCGGGGCTCCCGGGATTGATCGGCAACAGTCGGCGGCGGCTCGGCCTCCGCAGGTCGCAGAACGCCCCACTTCGTGAGCGAAGCCGTCCGCATCGCCCACCGCTGCTCGCGCGCGGCCGCCGCAGTCAACGGCTCCGGTCTGATTGTCTCCAGGTTGAAGTCGTGCTCCTTCCTGCCGATGCGGCAGACCGCCTGGCCTGTCCCGAGATTGCCGAGGTCATCAGCCGTGAAGAAAGAGAAGCCGTGGGCGAGCGCTCGGGCATCTTCGTCTCCGAGGCGGAAGCAGATGCGGGTGTAGGCGTTTGCGAGGACCGCTCGCTCGACGTCAGGCACACGGCTGTGGAGCTGGTAGAGGTCCTGATGGGCGACTGTCACCGACAGCCGGTACTTGCGCGCGCCGGAGAACAGGGCGGCCATTGACGGCGTTGCCACGTTGTGGAACTCGTCGACGTAGAGAAAGAAGGGCCGGCGTTCAGCTTCGGGCTGGTCCTGCCGCAAGAGCGAGACCTGGTGGAACTTGGACACGAGAAGCGACCCGAGGAGTGACGCGTTCTCCTCGCCGATCGCGCCCTGGGAGAGCTTGCCGAGGAAGATCCGTCCGTCGTCGACCACCCGGCGGAAATCGAGCGGCCGCTCGGTCGCCGTCACCACTCCGCGCACCAGGCGACCGCGCAGGAGGCTATCGAGCCTGGTGAGAATCGGCCCTTGCGGCGAGCCTTTGAGCATCGGGAAGTGTGTCGTCCAGAACTCCCGCGCCAGAGCGTCAGGCACCGTCTCGAGGAAGCGCTTGCGGAAGCTAGGATCGACCAGGAAGCGCCGGAGGTCGAGGAGCGTCCCGCCGCCGCGCGACTCCAGGAAGGCGCCGATCGCGTTGGCGAGGACCGCCGTCATCTGGTCGCCCCAGGATGTCGACAGCCGCCGAAACACGGCCACCAAGTCTGAGGCGAGCATTTCCTTCTCCGCCTCTGAGGTGGCGGAGAGCATGTTCCAGCCGACGACGTACTCGGGATCGGCTGGGTCAAAGAGGATGACATCCTCAGCCCGCTCCTCCGGCAGCCGAGCGAGCACCTCATCGACAAGGTCCCCGTGCGGGTCCAGGACGCCGACGCCGTTGCCCGCGGCGATGTCCTGAAGGATCAGGGACACCAGGAGCGTTGACTTGCCGGTGCCCGGAGCGCCGATGACGTGCAGATGGCGCATGCGCGCGTCGTCAGAGAGCCGGGCTTCGGTTTGCTTTCCCTGGTGGACGCCATACCCGAGGAGGACACCGCTGCCCTGCGCTTCGGCGGGCAGCTCCTTGGTGCGGCCGGTCTCCCGGACGATGCCCGGGACCGACTCGGAAGGTAGATGCACGAGCGTGGCAAGCTCTGGCAGCGACAGAAGACAGCCGGAGCGGTGCGTGGTGCGAAGCAGCACGTCGCCGAGAAGGTCATCAAGATCGCCCATGCCAAGCGGCACCAGCTCGTTGCCGCCCTGCGTGGCGGACGCGAGCGCCCCGCCAATGCCGCGCAGGAGCGTCCACATGCGCTCACTGGTCGGCGCCAGCGCCAGAGCGCGGACCGCCACAGCGAAGAGCGGTGCTGATGCCTTCTCGCGGGCCAGGGCTGTGACCTCTGGGGCGTCAGCGAAGAACGGCTCGCCCGAAGGCGTCAGCACCGATCGCACGATGTTCTCGGGCCACGGCGCCGACACTCTCTCGAAAAGAACCTGCACGAGCGCCAGCTCGCCAGCGTTGGCCTCCGCGAGCGCGGCCGCGATCGAGGTGAGGGGGTCAGGCGAGAAGCTCTTGCCCTGGGCGAGCGGGACCATGAACTCGCGGGCCAAGCCGAACTCCAGAACGGAGAAGGTTCCCTCCGCGACTTGGTCCCACACGGACAGAAGAAGATCCTCGCCTTCGCGAATGCCGAGCTTTGGGAAGAACGCTCTGAGTTGCGCGAAGGGAAGCGGCGCGTCGTCACTGCGGCAGGAGAGAAGCACTGCCACCTTGCCGCCGGTCGCCACTAGCTCAAACGAAGCCGGAGCCCGAAGCGACGCAAGACTCTTGAGCCAGGCTTGGCTCAAGGCTGGTGTGACCGAGAGATCACCGGGAGGGAGGAGCTGCACCTCGACGAGCTCGCTCTCGTCCTGCCGCGGCTGGGGCGGCGGCTCCTCCTCCACCCGAGCAGGCGGCAGCTCCTGCCGGCCGCCGAACCAGCGTTCCAGGAGCGCCGAGAACGGAGTGTGATGCCTGCCGTCGTCAACGGCAGGGGCGGTCGTCTGACGGAGATACCGGAATGGCCGAAACGCCGGCTCGAGCGGGACGGGGTACGGGTAGCTCCGCCAGCCGCGGCCGCGGCGTTCCCATGTGTAGAAGTGGCGGCCGAGCTTCTCTACCAGGCTCTCCATTGATGCCGGATGCTATGCCGTTACTTCACCCTCGGGCGCGAGTTCCTGCTCGCCGAGACCGCGTAGTCCCTTCTCCGTCCGCAGGGTGTTGATGACTTCGTTCACCGCTGACCGGATCGAATCGCGGAACATCATTGCGGTGTCCTGGCGGTAGTAGGTAGTCGGATTGAAAACCACGGTATAGAGGTAGCCGACCCATGGAATCGAGAGCACCCACTCTTCGTCGCCGACTATGCCGCGCTCGACCAAGAAGCCCAGTGCAAGCAGGATCACCGGGATGCCGAGCAGGAACATGAGCGGGCCGAGAACGAAGCTGAAGCAGGCACCCTCGAAGATCTTCATGAGAATCGTCGCGAAGATCGCCCACACTGGCAGCCCGACGAGGATGGCCGCTGCCACGATGAGAAGTCCGTACTTGGCAGGGATCTTGGCGAGCCACCAGGAGAAGAAGTGGCCCTTGCCGTACGGCGCCGAGCAGATGTCGAAGGCGACACGCTTTCGCTGCACCCGTAGGTACTCGCGTTGCGCTGTGCCGATGCCGCCTTCCTTGAAGAGGACTCGCGAGAGTTCGACTTCTGGGAGGTTGCGCTCGCGGACAGCTGCTTCGACGGCTTGGTAGAACTCCTGCGTAGAAGCAGAGAAGTTCTCAAACAGGGTGTGCCAGTGGGACAGAACGGTTACGTCAGCGTTTCTCGGCATAGCCACCCCCTGGCCGCTTACGTTGACGGCCCCACTGCCACGCCGCATCTGAGGGACGCTAGGAGCCTTTGCAAAGTGAAATCGGCCGGCTCGTGCCCAGTTCAATATACTCACCGTTAAGGCACTTCTGCGGCCCGGATTGCACCAACACGAGTCGAAGCTCCGCGTTGTTGTCCAGCGGTCGAATGGCGCGAAACTCCGTCTCCGAAACGAGGGTTACCGTCAGATCTTCTATGGGCTCGTTTGCACCTTCCATTGAGACGCGCGCCGTGAACCCGCTCTGACCCTTCTCGATGTAGAGTACCGAGGCGTAGGTGGCTATTGTGCCCTCCCAGACACCGACCATCGGATGCAGCTCGTCGAAGTAGCCATTGACGTCGAGAATGAGATGCACGGACCCGCCAGAGAGACCCGCCAGCGCCGCAAGACGCCCGTCTGCCGACAGGCCGAGTACAGCGTTGTTAGCCCGTATCTGGCCAGCTTGGAAGTTGATCGTACTTGTCGGTGGCACGGCCTGGTCGGCTGGGAATATGATGATGTGCCCAGCGGAGCCTCCGCCTACAGCGGTAGCATTGATTGACACTGCTTTGGCTGTCACAGGAACTCCGCATACTCCGCCCACAGCGAATGTTTGCGCAACGCCGGAGTTAAGCGGTGACGACGTCGCACGGGTGTCGGCGAGCCTACAGGGCGTCACGGTGTAGAAATCGGTCGGCCTTGGCTCGTAAAGCCGAACGTCATCGATATACCAGCCGTCAGCCGTGAGTGCACCATCTGAAAGAAGCTGAAAAGCCATTTGGATCGGCACTGTACCGATGAATTGAGAGAGATTGAGCGTAACAGGGCGCCAGTCCAATTGCGTACCAGAGAAACCGCGGAGGTGGGTCCACGCCCCCTCGTCCCTTCTTGCCCAGACATTTACATTGTCGAACTCTGCTAGCGCGAAGCGGTGCCAAAACGTCAAGGACAGTGACGTGCGGCCACTAACATCGATTAAGGGCGTGAAGAGCGATGTATTCACGCCATTTTCATAGGAGCCAGGGCTGTCTGTGCGCGAGTGCGTAGGGCTGTGGGAAATGAGGTTTTGGGTGGGCCAGCCTCCACCTAACCAGCTCATAAGGTTACCCTCGAAATCATCTTCAAAGACGACGGAGGGCAGTACGGAGAGGTTCACCAGGGTGAAAGTGCCTGAACTCCCACCGTGTGGGTAACCGCTTGTGTCGATGCTAACGACTTGTATCGTGAAATCCGGTCCTGGGACAAGCCATTGGGGAGGGGTCCAGAGCAGCTGAGTTTCCACAACCGAAGTCTGGATCCAACCGATGAAAAAACCCGAGTTCCTGAGAATCAACCCAAAGTCCTGGCAGCCCGGACTCGCCTCCCAAGTGATAAGCCTCTGCGTGCTCTTCGCCCACGTATCGCCGCCGGGCGTGCTAGTGACGTTGGTGATAGAACATAACCCATCGTCGCTTGTAATAGTCACGGTAGCACTACTCGGTGTACCCACCGCGTAGCTGCTTTGTGGGTTGATGGTAAATACCACCGTTTCGCTGGGTTCCTCCTGCGAGTCTTGCTTGGGTTGAACTATGACATCGATCGAGGCGCTTGCTGCCGGAATCACCAGCGGTGCACCCAAGTCCTCATAGTCCACTCCGTTGGTCGCAGTGCCGCTAACCGAGTGCGAGAAACCTAGTGCTCCACTGGTGCTTCCTGTTCGCGTAACTCGAAACCTTCCTGTGCTCAGCCCTGCCTCGCTTGCCAAATCATCGATCGCAGTAACTGTTATGACGGGGAGAGGACCACTGCAGGAATCGGTCGTAAACTCGAGAGTGACGCCATCGTCGTGGCCGGCGGAATTTGAAGCATGATTCTCAAAGTAATAGGTCGTCCCACAAGAGAGTCCTGAGACCGTCTGCGAGAAGTCAACATTGCCCGTTCCAGAGCCAACCGACAGATGAGATGTCTCTTGCCCCAAGTCCGGTGTGCCTCCCCAGGCAAACCAAGCCTGCGTCGAGAGGCCGTTGGGGTCTACATCAGCGGTAAGGACAGCAGAGGTCTGCGTGATGTTCTCTGCGGGATCAGTATCGGCATTGGGCGAGCCGCCAGTGCACGCGGCAGTGGTGAACGACCTAACACTGCCGCTGTCAGAACCAAAGGAGTTGGATGCCTCCGCCTGGAAGTAGTAGAGCGTGGCGCACTGCAGGTCGAAGACAGAAATGCTCACTGACTCCGACTGCGAGCCGGCGCCAATGGAAATGTGCTCGGTGTCGTCGTTCGGGGTTGAGTCCCCGGCCTCCAGATCAAACCAGACTGTGGTGCTCGCGCTGTTAGGATCTACAGTCATCTTGAGCCGAGCGGACGATGCGGTCACCTGGTCTGCCGGGTCAGTCGTGACGGTAGGGGCGCTGCCGGATGGCACGTCCACATCAAGAGTCACGTCATCGATACGGAAGACCGACGGCAGGCTTCCATCTGTAAAGCCGGCGAAGAAGATCTGTACTGTATCACCGTAAAAGGACGAGGAAAGATCCCTCGATTCCAGGTCGTAGGACGTTCCGTTCTCATCCAAATTTGAAATCGTGGTGATGAGATTCAATTGATCCGGCGGCCGGACAAGGTAGACTTCGACCTTATCGAAAACCGTGCTCGTTGTCGTCTCGTCACTTGTGATGCTGTACCAAAAGCGAAGGTCGGCGTCCGTGGCATTCGCCGGAATGGTGATGTAGGGGGAAATTACTCCCCCGCTGAGATTGTTGCCTCGTGACCCGTCGGAGTTTGAGAGGTACGCGTAGAAGCGCCCGGTGCGCTCATTCGTAAACCGATCATCGATGTAGAAGTCTTCGTCGGCAACCCACCATCCGCCATCGCCGGCTTCGAAGCTCGGGTCAACGACAAGCTGCACGTTGTCCGAACCTCCACTCCCGCAAGCATCGGTAGCGAATGAGATAAGGTTCCCCGGCGTCGCTGACCCGCCAGCGTTCGACGCACGCGACCGATAGAAGTACTGCTGACCGCAGGAGAGACCGTCCTGCGTAATGCTCACTGCGGACGGGCTTGTCGCGGCTGCAAGAGTCCTCGTTACAGTGGTCAGACCAACGCCGGTATTGGGCCCGTAGTCGAACCAGAACGTCGTGAGAGAGTTCTGAGGATGAACGCTTGCATTGAACGTGGCGCTCGTCTGCGTCACACTAGTCGCCGCCAAGGTGGTGACCGTTGGCACCGGAAGCCCAGAGGTGGTAACCGTAATCGTGATTCGGTCCTCATCGGCAGACGAACCGCGCTCTGCGATAACCTTTGCAGTATAGGTACCGGCTGCGGTGTAATCACAAATTCCAGGAGCCGTCTTCGGGTTCGCCGGTGTGTCATTGTACTTCGCCGCATAGCCCGGAGTAATGTTCGTTCCGTCGTCAGAGCGATTGCAGTAAAAAGTATAGTTGATCGTTCCTGTCGCTCCTCCTCCAACTGTCGCCGTGAGGCTCACGTCATTCAGCGGCGCAGGACCAGTCGAGGGGCTCGCCTCGAGTTCGACCAGAACCGGCACACTGCACAAGGTGTCGCTGACAACACGGATACTGCTCGCTCCGCTACTTGAGGCCGAACAGACGGCGCACACCGCCGCTTGCACAGAGAAGTCGGTCGCAGAGTCAGCATTGCCGCCATATGAACGCCAGGGCGTCAGGTTCCCCGCACTGTCCCGCACTCTCGCACGCCAATGGTAATCGTCGTTACTTAAGCCGGAGGCGCAGATGCTGGCAGTAGTGCCACTGGCCTGCAGCCCGCTCTCGTGCGTTTTTGAACCGGTAAATGATTGATCCACCGGCCGGAGCTCAACTTCCAGCGCAACGCTCCGAGCATCTGGTGAACTAACGAGGCCTCGAATCGTCACCGCACCTGCATTTGTTTCCGAACCAACGGGTATGATAAGTCCATCGTGGCCTACCTGGACGAGGTTATTAGGGGCGACGGCAACTAAATAGTTGTCTTTTGAGTAGCCGATCAGGCCGCCATCCCATTCGATTTGTTTCCAAATCCAACAGTAGCCGTCTTGACTGGCCTCTTGAGTATTGCCCAAGACAGTCCCCATTGAACCGGATGCTTTTGAACCGATAACCGATCCCACGGGGCTACTATAAACCTGTATTGCAGCTGTGGCCTTTACACGAGCTCCAGGTGCAATACGGCCGATGATCTTACGATAGGCGTCCAGAAGTGCAATATAGGGCGAAACTGGCGTAAAGGTATGCCCCGACGCAGCCATTCTGCGCTCAAAATGCAGATGCCGCGTCGTGAACGTTTGGTTCGACACTTGCCCCAGAAGTTGACCCGGGTTAACTCGCTCGCCGTCTTCTACTTGAATGTTTGTCATGTGCAGGTAACTATCTACCACCCCCTCAGCTACCTCAATGTCGAGCCATTGCTCGCCAGCCTGAGGTAGATGGATAACTTCTCCACCTGCGGCGGCAACTACCCAATGTTGCGCATCCGCACAAGTGGCAGCCCTAATATCCTGTCCTTGATGATGTCTTCGATTTGCGTCGTTAGGGCAAAGCGGTGTCCCCCCACCGGCACCCCTGCGCCACTCGCAAAAGTTGTCGCGCCATGGATAAGAAAAGTTCGCAGTAGTGCATTGGTTACATGCGGCGTCGCAACACCCGTCATCGAGGTCGCAGCTGCCTCCATCGCTATACACTTGTGAATTCAAGTAGCCGGGCCCGGTTTGCAGTGGAAACGTGGCGGTAGGTATATAGTTCGTACAGGTAACGTGGCCGTCGCCCGTTGCGGCCTCAGAGTCAATTGGATTAGTTTTAAGATCGCCCGCGGGATGATATGAAAACTCCGCCGCCCACGCCGTCCTTGAGGCAAGAAGGGCTATAAGGAGACACGTCCCTCTGTAGGAAAGTCTCAACGGTCACCCCCTACAAAAACGAGCGCCGCTACTCGCTCTCGAATACGATCCTCGCAGTCCACATCAGAGTCTGAGCAACCCATGCGCAACATATACGCGACACCAAATTCGTTCCATGCCGCTGTCCAAACCCCTTCGTCGCCAGAGATGGTTGCACGGTGCTCACGATCCCTACTCACGAGCTGTGTCTCTGAGGACGATTCTACTGGTAGATCCGGAATGGCATGAAAGACGCGCGAGCCATACAGAACAAAAGGACGCTCCGCCGTCCGCACGGAGACAGCTAGCGAGTTGCTACTGGAAGAGATGCGCAGGGGTGAGGAAGAGGAGAGATCTGCAGGGAGCAATACTGGAAGTGGCGCGGCATCGATCTGTGCAAGTAGCTCTTCGGGAAGTATGCTGCGCATCGAAGAACCAGCCTCATCAAGCGACGGCCAGCTGATGACTGCAGTCGTCGTTGAGAAGACACTCTTAACAGTTCGGTCGCTTTCGGTCGTCGACGTAGTGTCAGGCGAGCGGTCAAGCTCATCGTTTTGCGCCACGAGCGTCGCACTGACAAGTAGAAGTACGACTCCGAGAGCGATACCTAGTCGAATTGGCCGTCGGGCCTCATGCGGGAGCAATTGGGAATTCATGAAGTCATCATGGCGGCAAAGCCTCTTTCGGTCAAGCTCATTCGACACTAGCTATGAGATACCTCAATCTTCTAGGAATTGTCGCCGTGGGTCTTCAAGAATGTCTTCGCACTGAACGGCTTGCTCGGCTCCCCCCGGATCATCAGCCGGAGGTAGACATGGTAGTTAGGCAGGGAGATCAGGTCCTCTGGCTCGAACGTGGGTGCGAGCTCCCGAGCAATGATCGGCGCGTCGAGCGCACCGACGCGGAAGGCGATGAACGTCCCCACGTTCCCGAACACTGCATCCCGCACCTCCGTCTCAAGCTGGGAGAGGTACTGATGCGCGAGCACAAGCCCCACCCGGTACTTCCGTAGCTCCGAGAGCATGGTCGCCAGGGTTAGGGTGGCGAAGGTGTGGAACTCGTCGAGGTAGACGTAGAAGTCGCGGCGCCCTTCCTGTGGCCACTCTGCTCTGCCGAAAGCGGCAAGGCTCAGGCACGACACCAAGAGCGATCCCAGGAGCGCTGCCGGCCCTTCGCCGATCCGGCCGCGGGCGAGGTTCACGAGAAGAATCCGCCCTTCGTCCATGACTTCCCGTAGGTCGAAGCTAGACTGCTCAGCCCCGAGGATCTCCCGCAGCCGCGGGTCAGTCAGGAACGCCCCCACCTTGTTCTGGAGAGGCGCTACCACCACGCCCCGCATGCCGGGGCTGTAGCGCTCGTACTCGTCGCGCCAGAAGGCGCGGACCTGCTCGTTGGTGACGCCGGCGACCACACCTCGCCGGTAGTCCCGGTCGGCGAGAAGTCGCGGGATGTCGGCGAGGCTCGCTCCTGGCGTCTCGAGGAGGGTGAAGACGACATTCCGGAGCAGGTGCTCAAGCCGCGGTCCCCAATCATCGGGCCAGAGCTTCTTGAAGACCTCGACCATGCCGGCGGCCGCGAGCGGCCGCTTACCTGAGGGGATGCCGGCGAAGGGGTTGAAGGAGAAGCGGCAGCGGCTGTTCGGGACGTTCAGGTAGAGAACGTCCTTCCGTCGCGCCTCGGGCACGAGCTTCACCACTTCCTCGACCAGGTCGCCGTGCGGATCGAAGAGCGCCAATCCCTCGCCAGCCTGGAGGTCTTGGAGGATCAGGGTCTTGAGGAGTGTGGACTTGCCGGTGCCGGTGCGGCCGATGCTGTAGAGGTGCATGAGCCGATCGCGCTTCCGAATGCCAAAGAGCGTCCGCGTGTTGCGGTGGTTGGTGCGGGCGAAGTAAGTGATGCGGTCGTCGGAGTGCATCCGCCCATCGTGATGGACCGCCCCACTCCTTCCAAGGCGTCCTTTTCTGACGCACACCAAAGCTCCCCCGTTCTTCGCGGGGAAAGCTTGTGTGTCCTCTCCGTAAGGACACCCTAGTCAAATCCACCGTAACCTACTTACCTCTCCTCCACTTCTCGTGTTCGCAGGAACGTGAGCGCAAACGACGTCGCGCTGAAGATTGCCATGCGCCTGTCCTCGGTCTCCCAGATTCGCCGCTTCTTCGGGAGGCTCGGGGAAAGTTCAGGAAAGAGGCGCGAGGCCGCAACCGCGATCTCCCATTTAGTCGTTCCTGACGCGGCAAACATTCGCTTGACGTCGGCGCGACTGATTCTCTTTACCTCAATGCCGCGGGCTCGGGCGCACTCTTCTGCAATGTCCGCGCGCCTGGGTGCTCGCCCGCCGCGTCGAGAGTCGCTCATGTCCTCGACGACGAGGACCTGTGGGTTCACCCGGTCCAGGAGCTTCTCGATCCGGCTTCGGTAAGCCGCATCGTCTTGTGTCGCCATGTGCACCAGCCCCCAGTCAACCAAGTGCCCGCTTCCTTCAAGCGCCGCAAAAGCAAAGCCGGGTGTCGTGGGGTCAAGCGCTAACGTCCTCACTGTGTGAATGCTTTTCATTTTGCCTTGCAAGCCGCCCAGCGAGACCTTGGAGAAAGGAGAGCTTCTGCAAGTTTTCAGGGCTCTCTTCCTTGGTATGCCGGATCAGCTCGGGTAAGCGTTCTCTGATAATGGATTCGACCTTGTGCACTTCGCCGGTGAAGAGCTCCCGCATGGGTACGCCAAAGAGCAGCTCGTAGCCAAGCGCGACCTGTAACGTGGGAATCCGGTCACTCCCCTCATGCCGCGTGACCCGACTGCCGGTCGCGACACCCATGAGGAAGGCAACCTCGTCCTGCGACAGGTGATTTCGCCTACGGTGGGTACGGAGATAGTTTTGTAATGGTGTGAATGTCATATCCACCGTGACAACTTACTTGACACGACGTCAAATGCAAGGCGTAAAAAGCTGCCGGGGTCGGCAGGTTTCGGGAGGAGGAGAATAGGACGTTGGGGACGTTGGGGACGTTGGGGACGTTGGGGACGTTCTACGGGGCGGGCAGGCCAGGAAGCCTTATGTTTCCGTGCCTAGATTGGCGGTGCCGTCCTCCTGTGGGACATCCCCAACGTCCCCAATGTCCTGCTCCGAGGGCACGCTGTACTTCTCGAAGAGTCGTGCGAGTTTGGGGTGCTCGCTGGCCGGGATAACGAAGGTGCCACCGCGCTTCTGCGGAGTGAGCATGAGCTTTCGCCTCAGTACCGAGCCGATCCAGCGGGGCGTCACGACGTACTCGTACTCCGCAGCGTGCCGATTGGCAAAGCGCTTGGTGATCTCGGAAACCGACAGCGGCAGACCCTCCGCGCGCAGCTCGTGAAGCACGGCCAACACCTCGGCCTCGATCGCCATGGCGCGCTCGGCCGAAAGCGCCTGGCCTGATCGGCGGGCAAGCGAGAGGAGCCGTTCTCGCGTCTCTTCACTTGAAACGGTCGACAGAAGCGGGACGAGAATTTGGCTCAGACGTGGCTCAAGACCTGGGGGCAGGGCCGCAGTGAGGTCTCTGCTCTTCCCGCGCGTCTGGAGGCGATACAGAAGAAGCTTGTTTCTGAGTTGCCGCGCCTCCTCCTCGAAGCTCTCCGGCAGGTTGATCGGGATGTCTTTTCGCAGCGGCCGCATCCCCATGTCCTCGGAGAGGCAACGGCTCTCAAGCGCCCGGTCGTCGAAGAGGCTACGGGTCGCTATGAGCTTGGGGCCGAAGACGTGAAAGGCCCGCGGGTTGAACTCCTTAGACGGTGTCTGCTCGCTTCGCAGTACCGGGAAGCCGCGGGCGTTGCCGTTGTTGAGGATCTTGACGATGTCGGCCTTCTCGTCCGAAGCGCGGAAGTCGCCTTCGTCGATGACGAGAGTTCCCTGGACGGCATCAAGGATGCGGAAGATTGGAGAGACGGTCGAGGCGCCCGAGGCGAAGATCGGTTTGTAGCAGAGAGAGCCGACGGTGAGGAGAAAGCGGGACTTGCCGCTCCCGTAATCACCGCGGACCCGCAGGTACGGCACCTCGTTGAACGCGTCGTAGATCCAGGTGAAGAGGACGTATGCGGCGGAGACTTCCTCAAAGAGTTCGCCGAGGTCGACGTAGCGGTGAATGAAGCGCCGCACGTCAAGGAGGAGTTCTTCCTCGGAGCCGTACTCATCCGGAGCAGAGGGAAAGAGCACGACCCGATGGGTCAGCAGATTGTTCTCCGGGGAGTACGGAACAAGACTCACGCCGGAGGGAAGCTCGACTCGCTTCTCCACTCGCCAGCCGGCACCATCAAAGACTACGAATCCAGTTGCGGGAGTGGCGGGGTCAAACACCGTCTCGAGGAGCTCGCCGGAGGACAAGATGGCGGAGACAGCCGGCCGTATCCGGGTTCTCTTGGGGGCGTTGTCAGGCATCGGTTGAATCGGCCGCTCGTTTCAGAAGCGCCCGGAAGTCCGCTCTCGTCCCTTGCAGCTCCACAAAGAACTCGTAGAGCCCGCCGCCGTGACCGACCTCCGGCGGAAGCGTTACGATCCGCGCCTCTGGAACGAGATCGCGCAGGATGAGCGCCGAGCCGATGCTTTCGGCGTGTCGCCTGAAGCAGATGAAGCACCCTCGGGCCTTGCGCAACGCCGGCGCCCACTCGGGCCGGAATGACAAACCGTCTCCAGTCGCCGAGAGCGCGTTGAAGCCCTGGCCCGACAGGAGCAAGCTCTCGACCACTCCCTCGGTGAGGATGACTTGCTGCGGATTGAGATTGAGGACGGGCTCGCCGTAGAGGTAAGAGCGCTCTCCCTCCTGAGGCAGCACGGAGAGACGGCCCTGCTCATCGAAAACCGCGTGCTCGAAAGCGACGACCGTTCGATCGCGCGAGAAAACAGGAATGGTGATTTGCTCTCCGTCCCACCCGATGAGGCGGGCATGGATGAGCGCGGACGGTATCCCGCAGCCCTCCAGCGCAAACCACAAGTCCTCAGGAAGATTGCGATGGAAGTTCACTGCTTGTTGAAACTGTAGCGTCATGGAGCACAGAGTACGGACGCCGTGATCGAGCGGAAGACGCCGCATTCTGCCGAACCCGGCATACGGCAGAAAACGAAGTCTTGTGCGATAACAAACTCGAATCTACCCTTTGGCGATGCACACATCGCCACTCACAATGACCGACCTCTTTCCTGGCCTCACGCCCGAAGAGCAGGAGGAGGCACGCGCCGCCTTGCGGCGTTACCTAGACTTCATCGTGCGTCTGCACGGCCGCATTGCCTCTGATCCTGAAGAGCGAGAACGCTTCGCGGCTTTGACAGAGCAGTACCGGGCTCGTAGGATTGAGGATGGTCGATCATTTACAAGCCAACAAGACACCGATGTATGAAGCAGTGCTTTGCATACATTCGTGTCTCACATCCAAAGCAGGAGGAGGCGAGCGCCTCCTTCACTGAGCAGCACAGCGCTATCTCTCGCTATGCGAAGCGCGAGGGTCTCGACATCATCGAGTGGTTTCAGGAAGTGCAGACGGCAGCGAAGCGCGGACGGCCGGTTTTCGCCAAGGTGGTGAAGCTTCTCCGCGGAGGCAAGGCGCAGGGGCTCATCATGCACAAGATCGACCGCTCAAGCCGCAACTACTACGACTGGGCGGAGATCAGCGAGTTAGCCGACGGCGGCGTCTCGATTCACTTCGCCAATGAGAACCTGGAGCTCGGCTCCCGCGGCCGGCGCCTCATGGCCGACATCCAGGCGGTCTTCGCCACCGACTACATCAGAAACCTCCGGGAGGAGATCCACAAGGGAATCAACGGCAGACTGACTGAGGGACTCCTGCCCTGGGCGGCACCGCTCGGCTATATCAATCCTGGCCGAGGAGGAAAGAAGAAAACTATCTGCCCGGTCAAGGGGCCGCTCGTCCGGCAGGCGTTTGAACTCTATGGTAGCGGTCGCTACACGCTGCGAACTCTTTGCGACGAACTGTACCGACGAGGACTGCGGAATCAGCGCGGCGGGCGGCTCACGGTCAGCGGGCTCGCCACGCTCCTGAACAATCCCTTCTTCATCGGCCTCATGCTCTACAAAAAACGAGGTGAGCTGCACAAGGGAGCACACGAGGCACTGATCCCGAAGGCTCTCTTCGATCGAGTGCAACGAAGGCTTCACGACAAAGCGCAACAGGCGATCAAGAAGCACGTCTTCATCTATCGCCGAATGTTTCGCTGCGCTCGCTGCGGTTTCTCTCTCATTGGAGAGCGCCAAAAGGGACACGCCTATTATCGCTGCCACTCATGCTCGCGGACCTGTGTCCGGGAGGAAGCGCTTGAGGGTGCGATCCGAGAGGCGCTTGCATCGCTAAGGATCTCCCCTGAGCAGCGCAAGAGCTTTGACGCGGCCGTGACCGATCTTGTCGGCGAGCATGAGGGGAAAGAGGAAGAGGTACGGGAGGCGTTGAAGCGCGAGCTCACCTCGCTCCAGACCCGCCAGGATAGACTCGTCGATGCCTACCTTGAAGGGGCGCTCGACAAGGAAACTTTCGAGAGCAGGAAAACACGGCTGCTTTTCGAGAGAAGAGACCTCGAGGAGAGACTCGCTGATGACACCAGCGCCGCCGAATACGGCCAGAGGCTCTCCGAAATCCTCGAACTGGCCTCTACCGCCTTGTTGAGCCATGAGATGGCGACGGGAGAAGAACGGCGCGAACACCTGGAAATTCTGACCTCGAACCGCAAGGTAGAGGACAAAAACGTTGAGGTTGAGCTGGCCTTCCCCTTCTCTCTACTGGCTCATCTACCCAAAATTCAATCAGGTGCACGTAAGCGGGTCAGATCTCGAAGCGGTACAAACCTGCCGGAGGCGTCAGGTGCACGTAGTCGGGACAGTTCTCGAAGCGGTACAAACCTGCCGGAGTCGGCAGATACACCCCCACTCGCTCATCCTGTATCTGGACCGAGACACATTCTTGAAGAGATCTACGACTGGATTCGGAAGAATCCCGAAGTACCTACCAGTGTACTCGGGACTTCCCGAGACTGCTAAGGAGTAGATCGGTTCACACCCCGCCGCCAGGCGGGGTGTGTTCTTTGCCTCCCTTGGTTCGACGAGCTCCTCATCACACAGGTGCTGCTCCTGGCACCTTTCTCCCTACCGGCCGTGAGGGATTTGGCGGGGCTCCTACGTTATGCCCTGTGCCGCGGCACGCTGGGAGGCGCAGAGCCGGGTAACGAGCCTACACCCAAGAATCCCCAGCATCATGCCAGCGACTTATGCAGGAGGTCCACATCATGACAAGGGTCATAGCACCATTCGGATACGTTCTCCGCACTCTAGGACGGCTGCCGTTAGCCGCCGCAGCCGCAGCCATCATTTCCTTATCAACACTTTCGCGCAGCGTGGGTCGACGAAGCACGCGCCTGCTCGGTGCTCTGTTGTTGTTGTCGGCGTGTGTGCAAATCCCGAAAGGATTCAACCCGAGCTCGGCTTTGGGGACTGAGGTCCGGTTGCATGAGAGCGGGAGGGTCGATCATATCGCGCACGGCGCTGGCGTATGGGTGGACGCCGACTCTGGGCGAGTCATGGGTGCGGTTTTGGAACGCCCCAGCAGCCCTCCGGACCGAGTCGAGACCATTCCTGCCTCATCTATTGTTCAGCTCGGCGAACGCGCTGGCCAGGCACCACAGATCGTCACGATGACGGAAGGCTCGCCGCTGCTGGGTGACCGCGGGCGCTTCTTCGTGGCGTGGCTGCAGGAAGGGGCTGTCTTTCGCCAGTTCTGCAATTTTGCGGACATGCATCCGTATTCGAGTTCGCTCATACCGACGCGTGTCACCGAAGGCAGCGCAAACGTCGTTGATTACGACGTTGTGTCCTCCCCACTGGATTCCGCCGTCATACTCGCCACAGTAGAATCTGACCAGTCAATTCGCGTCCTACGTATTTCGTTCGCTCCAGCCGAGAGCGATTTGATGCGTGTGGATGAAATCCTGCGTCGCCGCACTGATTTGCTAAGGAGCGGGACGAGTTTTGCGAATGTCACTATCTCCAGCGTGTTTGGCGAGTCAAGCGACGGCAATGTGCGCTATATGGTAGCCTGGCCAGAGCTCCACGCGATCAGATTTCTACTGCTCGCCGCGAATGGACGAGTGCTCTATGAAGATCAGATCAGGGCAGAGACCTCCACCATTCGAAGTGCCTACGATCCAGTGAATCGTCGGTTTCTCGTCGTTTTCAGTTCGGGGGCGGTCGTGGCCTCCGCCGTTATTTTTCCGAATGGGACCTCAGGCGGCGTGACCAATATTGGCTCGGGTAACGTGCGCCCGCCGGTTCCGCCGGGTCCGTTCACCGTTGTCGAGGATGGAAAGACGTTTCGCATCTTTCGCTCCCTCCCCCCAAGTGGGCATGGCCGCATCCTTAGCGCGGTGACTGCCACCGGCGCGGCAGAACCGAGCTTTCGCGTTGCCTTCTGGGAATGGATGTACGTGACCGAACGGAGGCAGCAGGTCATCGCTGGTAGACCCGGGGGTTTTGTGCCGCCGCAGCCTCCGCCCGTTACGCGGTGCTTTCAGCGAACGCAGAGGCTCTACACGCTCGGACTTGATGGGAGCGGCAGCCCCGTAGGCGACAAGCGCCCACACGGACCCGACTTCGGTTGTGGCAGCAGCCCCGGGTGGGGTACGGCTCTCAGTCGCGATGCACGTGTCGATCAACTGCTCATCTCGCCCACTGGTTCTCATGAACTGCAGGTTGAGTTCGTTCCTTAACGGTTAAGAGCGCATGACATGGTGGGGACGACGGCCCTTTAGAGGTGGGAAAACTCCTTAACCCCTGCCGGAGGCGGCAGCTTACTGCGAGGGTGCACGTAGTCGGAGCGGTACAAAGCTGCCGCGGGCGGCAAGTATACCCGCACCCATCCATCCTGTTTCTGGACCGAGACACGTTGTCGACGAGATCTACGACTGGCTATCCCGGAACCCCACGATGCATCTCAGTGTACCGTAGAGTATACGAGAGCACCAGAACTAGAATCTCTCACATTCACACCCCGTCCTCAGGCGGGGTGTGACGCGTCCCGCGTTGTCCCTAGTCCTTCCTCGTCTGCGGCTCAGAGTCCTTCGCGTGGTACATTTGCTCGGTCACTTCTCGTCTAACTGCGGACCCTACCCCGTTCCCTCTCCTCGATCTCCCTTCGCTTCGGGAACAAGACGAAGTTCAACGGGTGGGATCCACTTATCACCCTTCAGCAGTTCCTGAGAGGCACGATGGCCTTGGAAGGCCACTGAGAGCGTACAACCATGCTCAAAACAAGACTGATATTCCTGACTAAACCGGAAGCGACCAGCTTTGTCAGTTCTTTCAGAGCGCTGCCACTCACTCCTTTTGAGAGTGACTATCGCACCGTCCACAGCGAAGCCCTCTTTCGTAACTCTACCCCAAATACTAGTCACAACACCTCCGCTCTCTGCATGATATCGTCGTGCGAACTGGTCGTATTGGTCTCCAAAGAGGATTCTGTATTCATTCAGAAAGTCAGCGAGGAGGAACCACAGGATAACGAACGCCACCAGCGCCACAAGTGACGTCGGAGCATCCCATCCCCCAAGCATGGGAGTTCCTTCGTTTTTGACCGCCGCGTACCAGCGATCTGGCGTTGTGATGACAGCTCCCAGTGCAACCGCAAGCATCGCAAGCTGCGTTACGAGATAAGCCAGGAAGTACAAAGCGGTGAGCCTATAGAAATCTAGGTAGGCTGCCGTAAGGTAGAGATATTCCCGTTCCTCGGTCGTCGCAAGATAGAAAAGACGTTTGTAGTCCCAATTTCCTTTGCGCAATTCGAGATCCTCATCGAGCGCTCTGACCCTGCCACCAACAATTGGCATCAAGCGGAAGACATTCGCCAACTTAGAGAGTGGTGTGTATATTACATAGCTCAAGAGGGCAATGCCAAGTACCAGTTCCTCGTTTCGCGATGCACCTGTATAGGGGACAAACAGACCGGCAGCGATCAAGCCGGGCAGGATTGAGCGCAAGAAATCGCGAAATGAAAAGGGAGCAGCCTGAACGAACGCCACTACTCTTCTATCCTAAGTTTCAGTAGGTCAAAAACCGGTAGAGTTGTTCGCAGGACGGCCTCTCGCTGGATCACCGACCGGAAAAGACATTCGTGTGGAGGACAATTGCCGCCGTAAGCGAGATACTTAAGCCAGCCTTGCTTTAGGTGGCGAACCCCGACTTGCTTGGCCTGTTCCCCCAGCGCTGCCTGGACGGCCGCGCCGATCAAGGCCATGCGTGATGTCGCCACCTCGGATGGAGTGGTAAGCGTGTTGGCCTCCGTCGCCTTGCGGAGCAGCTCCTCAATATGGTGGTGAACGTTCTGCGAGATGGTCTCGCCTTGCTCTTCCGCAAGCTCCGTCGCGATTCGATAGATCTTAAGCATCTGAGGCCTCCCTAGGCCGGACTTTGTTCGTTGCATCGATCGTGACCTCCCGCATCAAAGGGTTTGCGATCAAGATAGAGGCCAAGAAGCCAGGAGTCAAAGAGCTTCATGCGCATTCGGCAAAACAGCTAACATTCGGATGGTTCGTAAGGATCCCCTGTCTTGAAGCGAGTACCAAGGACTTTTTGGCATGCTCGCGTCAGAACGGCAGCGGACGCAGAGAGGACGGAAGCGTCCTCACATGGCTCCTCTCAGGCCGCACGACATAGGGTGACGCTAGCCAGCTGGACGGCAAAGACTCTTGGCAAAGCGCTTGCTCTCCCCAAGCATTGGCAGTTGTAACGCCAGAAAGGAGAAAGCTCATGAGGAGCATCCAGTTCCAGGTTTTTTTCTTGGCTCTGGTTCTTCTCACGATCCCGGCAAGTGTCTCGGCCAAAGAGGGTGACTACGGCGCTCGAGGTTCGGAGCCGTCGACCGCACTGAAGGACTTCGTTACCAAAACCGTGGTAAAGGAGTCTGCCAAAACGATCGCCGGAGAATTTGGACGCGTAGCCGCGAGGCTCGTTGGCTTGGGCGTGGACATTGCTTGGCCCACGAGACTTGGCGACGCGACTTTGCCCCCTGAAGCAAGGCCTTCGACAACCACCCCGGCCGCACTTCAATGCACACTTCCCGAAGGCGCCGAGGCTGCCACTTCCAAGCCTGCCGCCGAACCGAAGCCCGTGGCTCAACCGCGCTCGGCACCTCGTCAAGTCGTTGATAAGGGTGACAACGCCGACCGCCTTCAAAAGGGCGGTGACAGAAGCAGGACGACAAGCGATGGTGGCAGAGCCGATCCTCGGGGAGATGCGGGTCTGGGAAACGGCCCCAGCCATGAGCGGGTTCACTAGGTAAGACACCGTGAATCGCAGCACCTTTTCGCAACCTGGACGCCTAGGATCTCGTCGGCAACGCCTGAGGCGAGCTTGTAAAGACCGCAGGCGTCGTTCGTAGGTGGGCGGGTTCCGCGACCTCACCCGAACGCGAAGAGCCCACCGGCCTTACGCGTCGGGTGAGGTCTTTCGTTTTTAATATGGAAGACTCTCTGTCCCTAAGCGGCAGGTTTGTGCGCCTAGACAGTGCACGTCGGGACAGCACTCGAAGCGGTACAAAGCTGCCGGAGGCGGCAAGTCTATCTGCACACACTCATCCTGTGTCTGGACCGAGACACATTCTTGAAGAGATCTACGACTGGCTTCGGACAAATCCCGTAGTACATTCTAGTGTACCGCGGAACATCCGAGGTCGCCAGAAGTAGATCTCCGTCAGCCCCCCGCCACAACGGCGGGGGGTGTTGCGTTAGCGGCTCGCGGCGCCGCGGCAGCCGCTGGTCGATTGAACGCTGCCGGAGCTTAGCGCAGGCGGCGACCTGACCGGGGAAGTCGCCGCGCCGCCCGGCAGGCGCTGTTATGCTGCCTTCGGTACTGCCGGCCACTCTCTTGCGTGTCTTTACGCCACTGGGGCATTTAGTGGACGGTCGTGGAAAGCCGGCAACATGGTAGTCTTCCCATCGAGGTTCTGATTCATTAGTGGCGCTGGAGATTGCGCGACACATGCGCATACCTCAATGGCATGACATAGAGACTCCGAATGTTCACGCACTGTGCGCAGCTTTACTGCCACCGTACGCGGCTGGTTGAGACGGTATTAACCGAGACACCCCACCCCAATCGTTATCTAAAGGAGCAACCCCATGCGATGTCGCACAGCAGTTCTTCTCCTCGTAGTTCTAGTCGCCGCGCCGTCACAAGCACAAGTCGTCTTCCAGGATGATTTCAATCGCGCGGACTCCTCGTCCCTCGGGCTGCCGTGGGAAGTAGTCACTGGCTCAATGCTCCAAGTACACAGTGGCCGCGCGGAGCAGGTGGTCGCTGCTCAGATCGAGGATGGAGTGATTGTTGCTAGCCTTGATTTAGCCCAACAGACAATCGACGTTGACTGGACACCAGTCGACGGGTTCTCCGGTGTAGACGGGCGGCTTCTCGCACGCGTACGCGATGCCAACAACTACTATGCTGCCCGTGTCGCGCAGGGTAGTGCCACCGACGGCGTCATCATCTTTAAACTTGTCGATGGTGTCTACTCGGAGCTAGCACAATCCGAGGTCCCCAAAGGTTCTTCATTTCCCTACCATCTTCGGCTAACGCTCTCCGAGTCCTCCTTGGAATTTCGTGTCGATCGCCCCGGTATCGCAACAGTGATCCTTACCGCGACTGACTCAAGCTTCACCTCCGGAAGCTTCGGTCTTGTGGGATACTCCGGCTGGGGAAGTACGGCCGCTCGTTCCACCTACGACAACTTTGTCGTCGCGAGTACGGATCCGCCCGAGATCATTGGCATCAGCTGGGCGGGTGCCTGGGACAGTTCCACAACGTACCGCGCGGGGGATGGCGTGAGCTTCAACGGTTCAAGCTACATTAGTCTGACGGACAACAACACTGATAATCCGCCGGATATGTGGCCGACAGCGTGGGATCTCATCGCGCAAAAGGGCGACACCGGCGCCACCGGAGATCAGGGGTCGATCGGCCCAGCAGGCCCTCAGGGTCCGACTGGCGCAACTGGTCCGGCTGGTTCGCCGGGCGAGAACGGCATCAGCGGATCAGCCATCGGCGGCAACTACCCCAACACCGGCAACAACACCTTCCTGATGCCATGGGGCGTTACTACGAGCGCGACACAGGATAACGCGAACGTTCCGCTGCCCTCGGGTACAGCAAGCAACCTGGTCGTCAATCTAACGGTGGCGCCTGGCAGTGGAGGATCGGCGACCATCACGATCCGAAGGAACGGGGTCAACACAGCGCTGACCTGCACTGTTTCCGACTCACTCAGAACCTGCGCCAACACGGCGAGCAGCGTGACATTCAGCGATGGGGATCTCCTTTCTATCCTCTACACTGAGGCTGGAGCCGCAGCCGCCCGCATTCGCTTCGGCTTCCAGTACAACTCTCCATAACGACAGCTGCAGTTCTAAGGAGGTGGCGAGACACTCGTCTCGCCGCCTCCCACAAGCTGGGGTGTACTTCTCTCCGGCAAAACTCTCGAGCTTGAGCGCATGGGGGGGACCAGCGCATACTAGCCACACGATGAGGACGGACACCATTCTAGAGCGCGGACTGACGGCTCCCCGAGAGCGCAAGTATGTCGATTTCAAAGCCAAACTTGACCTTGGCAATCTTGGCGACGTTTGCGAAATCGTCAAGGACATTGTTGCTATGGCAAATTCCGGCGGCGGTGTCATTCTGGTAGGAGTGGCGAACAACGGCTCCCCGACGGACTTCGATCCAACAGATCTACTGGCGCATGATCCTGCAAAGCTGATTGATCAGTTGGCGAAGTACACAGGCCGCCAGTTTGCAGAATGGGAGATTGGGGAGGCAGAACGCCAGGATCGGCGAATAGCTGTAGTGCTTATCCAAGACGCTGGGATGCCGATGGTTTTCACGAAGGCCGGCACCTATGTGAACGAAAGAAACATTGAGAAGGTCGCGTTTCAGAACGGAACAATTTATGTCCGGCACGGAGCCAAGAGCGAACCTGCGAATCCAGACGACCTAGCAGCAATCATCAATCCGCAGGTTGAACAGACACGACGGCGGTGGATGGATGGTATCAGGAAGGTCACGACCGCGCCCGCCGACCATGTTGTGCTAACAGGTCCCCCAGGTAGCACTCTTCAGCCCTCCACTAAAGCTCCCTCGGACGTTGCCCGAATTGTAGGGGATCCGACTGCGCCGGCGGTGTATCCAACGCAAGCGGACGATACATGGCCCCATAGGGGAAAGGAGCTAATAGGCAGGGTGAATCAACGCCTAGAGGGTCGCACCACAATCAACACTCACGATATCCAGGCAGTTCGCATCGTGCATTCACTGGAGACAGAGTACCCAGAACTGGCTCACCGACCTTTCCAGCGAACTCCGCCGCAATACAGCGATCAATGTATTGACTGGCTCGTAGAGCAGTACGACAGAAACCCGAACTTCTTCGCCGACGCGAGAGCCCGTTATAAGCGAATGAAGGGCGAGCAATGAGCAAGAGTTTACCAGCGTGCAGAACTCATGGCGACCCACAACGGGACGGAGGTCGAACTAGCACAAACCTACCGGAGACGGCAAGTGAGCCCCACAAATCTGCGTTGAGACACCTACTCGAAGAGATCTTCGACTGGCTCCAAAGGAATCCTGAGTGCACTCCACACCAGAACTCTGAGGACAACCAGTTCTAGTTACTCACACACCCCGCCAGTCAAGCGGGGTGTGTTGCGTCCAGAGGGCACGCTCCCCCAGTCAGGGAGATCCTGGAGAGTGGAGGTGCGCCGGCATGATGCCGCTCGAGACCTGCTTCCAGGGCGGGAATCTCTAGCGCACTCTCTCTGTTCCGCCTATAAGAGGACCCTATATGCAAGCATCCAATGGCCGCGCCCGCGTTCACAAGGCGGGTATGTGCCCCCTTTTCGCCGATGCTCGTCTGCAACCACTCCGTCTCACCAGGGAAGCCGGCGATCGTCCTCGGTTGGACCTGCTCAGGGTCCGAAATCTCCGGTTGGAGGCTTTATGACCGGCGTCATTCAAGACCTACGCTCAATTCATGGGATGCAACAAAGACCGCTAAGGTGGTATGGCCTTGCATCACTACTCATTTCTTTGGTTCCCGTTCTCGCCTGGGCACAGCCACAACCGCCAGCTAGGGCGCGGATACCCGTTGGTTTAGGCGCCTTCGCCATCGCGGTGAATCCCGCGACTAACGAAGTGTACGTGGCAAATCGCGACGATGGTACGGTTACGGTGATCGAGGATCTGACCTTCACCAGCGAAACGATAGCGGTCGGTGTTCTACCGGTTGCCTTGGATGTTAACACGATAACCAATCGAGTATATGTGGTGGATTTCGGAAGCGACGACGTGACAGTGATCGATCGTGCGACCAACGCGACGGAGACAGTCAGCGTTGGTGATGATCCAGTCGCGGTGGCGGTCAATCCTGTAACCAACAAGATCTACGTTGCCAGCAAGGCGGACAGCACAGTAACAGTAATCGATGGTGCGACCAACGCGACGGAGACAATTGACGTCGGCCTCGGACCTGTAGCCCTCGCCGTCAACACAACGACGAACAAAATCTTCGTCGCTGGGGAGAATGCTCTGACTGTGATTGACGGCTTGGCCAACACCACGATAGCGGTCGGCCTCGAGAAACGTGCGAACTCAATCGCGGTAGATTCGGTATCAAACGAGATCTACGTGGGGCTCGAAGGACCTCAGGAAGGACGTTGCGCCATCGTGTACTTCGATGGTACGAATCTATTCAATTCTGGATTCCTCTCACACTGCGATGCTGGCAGCCTTCTCGGAGCTCCCGGTGCGATCGTAGCTAATCCGGTCACGCACGACCTCTATGCTGCGCTTCACCATACGCCCGGCGGCGCCTGGGATACCGCCTATACCTCGTTTCCACGCGGCATGTCGCTGACCTACTTTCAGCCTAGCGTTGCTGAGAGTGTCTACGCCGTGGCGGCCGACCCGCACAATCAATATTGGTATGCCGTGCTTGGAGAGACGTTTACGCGCATGGACGTGGTGAGTCACTTCCATCACGGTGCCTGGAGGGGAGGAACGTATTTCGCGGTTGCGGCGAATCCGACGACCGGGAACGTTTTCGTCTCAGGGTACGGGCCCGCCCCATATGAGAATAATGTTCTCGTTATAAGCAGTGGCACCGACCTTGCGGTAACCGGGAGCGTCGTGCCAGATCCAGCCACAACCGGGGCCGAGCTTACGTACAACCTGACAGTGATGAACCACGGCGGCGGCTTTCGCAGTGCGAGTGACGTGCTAATCACCGACGTCCTGGCGCCCGGGCTGTCGGCGACCTCCTGCACCACGACTGCCGGCGCATGCGGAGGATCTACTAGCGTCCCATCGGTGTCCTTAGATTCCCTCGCAGTTGGTTCGTCAGTGTCGGTCACGCTTCAGGCTGCTATTGCCTGTATGGTAGCCGACGGCACTATTCTTACCAGTATCGCTAGCGTCGCTGCCACGCAGAGCGACCCCAATCCAGAGACTAACTCGGCCTCTGTAACGATTGCGGCAGTCAACCCTTCCCCGGTCTTTACAGGCCTGTCGGCGAACCCCGCGGCTCTCTGGCCATCCGACAACAAGATGAGGGATGTCACAGTCAGCTACGAGCTCTCCGACAACTGCGCGCTCCCTGCGAACGCCTGCACTTTGGCCGTAACCAGCAGCAATCCTCCGGCCGGCACGGCTCCCGACTGGATTGTGGTTGATGCGCACCACGTGCGGCTGCGAGCGGCGCGTTCGAAAGGAAGCCTAGAACGTACCTATACCATCGCCGTTACATGCGAGGATAGCGGCGGGAGCACGGCACAGCAAAGTGTTCAAGTGCGGGTGGCGAAGCCCTGACTTCACTGGAAAGGGCCAAGCAACTTAACCCCCTCCCGTCCGCAAGATATTGAGCCGCGCGCGACTCTGCTGCGCAAGGAGTGGAACCAAAACCTCCTCGGCTGTCTCTAGAACCGCTTGTGGTGTCGAGAGGCCACGCTGCCACAGACCCAAATATTCGCCGCGCGTGAGTTGGATGGGAAGCTCCAGTAACGGTAGAGCGACGTCCGGAAGACCAAACTCTAGTTGCTTGAGCAGAGTGTCGAGAACACTCTCATCAGCGGGACGTATCAGATTCGCAATATTCCCAACTGACCGCAAGAGATAGCGTGTAGTGTCGGCGTATGCCCGGACGTTTCCATACTCGATCGGAAAGAATGGGTTTACCGTATGAGAGTCCTCGATCTCGGATACTGCTACACCCTGGATCCATGACCAAAGAATACTGGCCCTCTTCGCGCGGGAGAAATACACGAATTCATCTCCCGCGCCCCGCTGCAGCAATCGAACGATCTCCTGCCCGTAATGCTGCGCGATTCTGCCAGGCCACACCCGATCCCGCGTACCCTTTTTGGCCAGAGGCGTATACGCGTCAGCCTCTGAAAGTGACTGGGTGAGACCCATCAGAGTCACGGGAGAAATACGCTCTGGGGGCAGGGCACGCAAGGCCTCCACTAAACGGAGAACACTACGGAAGGACAGAGCACTGTTGCCACATGCTTTTCCGAGGAGAGTGAGGCCGATCGCGCCCTCCTCCTCTTCCACGAGTCCGAGGGAGAGCAGCTGGGCAAGCAACTGGTCTACGCGCAACCGGATACCTGACTGCCAAGACGGATCGCGTCGAGTGGCTAGGTACCCTCCGTACGTGTGACTCAAAAGAGCCGCAACCTCGCTCCGGGGAACCTGCTTGATTTGTGCCAGCAACCGAACTATCCAAGTCTCTATCTGATCTGGATTAAAGCTCGACGTTAACCTCTCTGGACTGCCAAGTACATAGCGATCGAAATACCGGTCTCGCTCTATCGAATGTTCCGCGAGTATGATGCTCTTGCCTGCCGTGGTGTACCCCAGGCGGCCGGCGCGGCCCGCCATGTTCTTGTACTCGCTCACTGTGAACGGCTGGTCTACTTCGCCCCTAAAAACCATCTCAGCCAGGATCACTGTATCAGCGGGAGTATTGATTCCGGCCGCCAAGGTCGTCGTTGCCACGAGAACCTGCACGGCTCCAGCAGGATCACGAAACGAGTGCTCGACCGTAGCACGCTCGCCGGGCGTAAGATTCGTATTGTGGAATGCCGTTCCACCCTGGAGACTCCTCCTTAGAGAGGCTGACGTACTGGAGGCGTCGTGTTCAGGCAACTCGCGTATGGCTTCGGTCGCTGGTGGCAGGCCTAGCGCCTCCGCCAGATATTGCGCGCATCCCTGAGTAGGGCCTTTGGTGTTCCGGAAGATGAGAACTTTCTCCCCGTCGCTGACGAGCTTCCTGACAAGCGGAACAATGACGTCCTGACTTCCAGCCTTCGTCCGTCGTTGTTGAATAGATCCAGAGGGCAAAAAAGGCACAAGTTGCGAAGATCCATCCTCGGCTCTATATCTGAGCATTCCAGCACGATCCAAGACGCCTTCGGTCAAAGGGACTGGCCGCTCATAAGTAACGAGCAAGCGAGTGTCCAGCCACTCGTGGAACCCGTTAACATCTCCAATGACCGCACTCAAGGCAAGCACCTGGGGAACCAGACCACGCTCTCGAGCGGCAATGATGTTTGTTAATATCAGCTCAAGGTTGATACCGCGCGACTGATCGGTAATGAACTGCGCTTCGTCTACGACAATGAGTCCAATTGGTTGGAGTATATGTGGCACCGCCACGCTCAGGTTTAGAAACATCTCGTACGTCAAGATGGCGAGATCGTATTGACCTCGTACCACCAACTCCGCTTGATCGCCATGGTCACCAGTGCAGCGTACAACCCGCAGGTCAATCCGTTCCTCGTACGCGGCTCTGAATAAATCAAACTTCTCGTTCACAAGGGCCTTATACGGCAACAGAAAAACGGCCTTCCGGCCTTCGTGTACCGCCTTTAGACCTGCCATTTCTCCAATAAATGTTTTACCAGAACTGGTAGGAGCGACTACCAGCGCAGATCCGCCCTCGAGAATATGATAGTCATTGACTGCCTGCAATTGCAGTGAGTTTAAGCCTGGGAACCGGCTTCGCCACTCGGCGATGACCTCGCTGCGAATGCCGAATGCACTCAAGTCACCAAGGTCCGCGGTAACCTGGATACCTCCATATTCCGGAAACGCCGCCAGGTAAAGATCCCCGCGCCTTAGACGCGGAAAGACTAGACCACCTACTACATTGCCAAGAAAGACTGGCGTCTGAATGACACCTAGCCGTTCCGCCTCAGCTCTAACCCTCGCCAGCACCGTTGCACCGGCAGACAGAATGTCTCTACCCCCTTCTCCGTCGTCTTCTTGCATGACGTCGATTAGGACCTTTGTAAGCAGACCATGCCGATGCAAGGGAAACTCATATGCAGACTCATTCTCCTTGCTCGCAGCCACAAGTATTCTGCCTTCGCCTGCGAGCTCCTGAAGACCAATAACGGTCCTGGCTAGAGGACTGTCCTCGAGGACTTTTGCCGGAGCGCCACCACTGAAGCAGCAATCTAGAATGCAGAGTATTACCCGAGCGGAGGATTTCCTAAAAAGATCAGCGAGGGTCTCCATCGGCAGAGATGTACCTGCTAAGTCGGAGATAGTCGTGTCATGCAATACGAGGCGATGATCATGGGTTCCGTGACCCGAAAAGGAGATCAGCACAACATCATCAGGACCCGCCTGCTCTAACGTACGGACGAGGTGATCTCTTACCGCGGCGAGAGTAGCTTGTTCATCTACCAGTAGCGAGTCGCGAATCTCTGGAAGCGTGTCTTTAAACAGCGAATGCAAGGCGAGAGCGTCGCGTCGCGCACCCGTCAGTTCTCGGATGTTGGGATCGTGATGTTTGTCTATTCCAATAAAAGTCGCTGTGATTGTCATAGGAAATACCTCCACTTAGTCTGAAGCAGAAATGAGCTTTCACCTTCTGCTCGTTTTAGACTGACATAGGAAGCCCAATTATACTCCTAAATCGAAGAAACAGATGTAGTTGCTCGAATATTCCATTAAGGGGGGTTGCCTTTGGCGGCAGTTTCCTACCTCTACCCCGCCTAACGGTGCTCGACTACTCTTGCCTGTAGATAGTACCTCGTAGATTCATTTCCAATCGAACTAGCTCCCTTCTTACTGCCCAGTCCAAGAGCGCCTTCTACTTCCCCGGCGGAATGGATCTGCCGAGGGTTACCAGAGCGGAGGTGGGAAGACCTAGGACGGACGCGAACGAGCGTAGCGCCCGCAGACAGGAGAGAAGGAACACCGGGCCGCCGCGGCAAGTGCCGCAGGCATGCGCCCGGTGGCCCGGGCTTCTATGGAGAACACGCATGAAGCGAAGGACTTTGACGGTTGGACTCTACAGCGGCCATCGGGAGCCCGGATGGTCTCACTCCGAGAAGCAGGACAGCGTTCCGATGATCCGCCTACGCGGCCGTTGGCTCGAACGAGCGGGGTTTGCAAACGGGGCGAAGATGACGGTCGACGTCCTCCTCGGCACCCTCTCGCTGACCCTGAGCGGCCGCGCCCCGAGAACGCGCTACTCCGTCCCCGAGGCACAGCAGGTTCTCGGCACGCTCTCGGAGAAGCTCGCGGCGATCGTCGCCGGCCTCAACGAGGTCCACGACGGGCTGCCCGTACCAAAGCTTCACGACGGGCTGCTCGAGGAGGAGTTGGCGCCCGACCTGGCCGCCGAGCTCCTCGGTGCGATTGAGTGCGTCGTCGGCGACTACCTCGCAGCGGCAATCGACGCACTGGCAGCGGTCGCGAAGCTCACCAAAGAGGAATTAGAACGGGAGCTCTGGCGAGAGCGGGCTCGGATGGAGACGATACGGCAGTTTCCTGCCGGCGCGGCCCCGTCCAACCAGGTAGAGCTTGCGCTTCCGTCTGCTTCCGCCGTCGCCGACAGCTAGGCACCTTCTCTGGGACCCCCTCCGTACGGGGGTCCCCTTTGTGTTTGGCCGCAGCACCATCCATCGTGTTCTCGTAGGCCTAGGGCGGGCTTGAAGTGCTATACTTACGCCGCTTTTCCGACCCAGGCCCAGAGAACGAGACGATCCCCTTTCCAGACCGCCTAGCTTGGAGGAAACGATGGTACTAGCCGCAGGCGTTGCCAATGATGACCTACCTCCCATCGACGAGGTGCCAGCGGCTCACCTGGCTGGAAGGGAACTAGCGAATGGGTGGAGGGTCGAGGAACTTGTGGCAAGGCGCAAAGGAGCCACCGGCGGCCACTTTTCTATCTGCTACCATGCTGTGCACACGAGCGGCCGCCGCGGCTTCCTTAAAGCACTCAACTTCCATGTGGCCGCGAGTATACCTGGCTCGTTCGCTGACATTCTGAAGGCATTTTTCGACTCGTATGTATTTGAGAGAGATCTGCTAGCCGAGTGCGGAAACCGTCGCCTCAGCAGGATCATAAATCTACTTGACCATGGCGAGGTCGACATCCCAGAAGCAGGCGTACTCGGGCGCGTACCTTATCTCATTTTCGAACCAGCGGAGGGCGACATCCGCGAGTTCCAAGCGCGACTTAACGACTTTGATCTTGCTTGGGTGTTTCGCGTGCTTAAACATGCCACGAATGGCATCGAGCAACTTCATGCCTCACACACCACTCACCAAGATTTAAAGATGTCAAATGTTCTGACCATGCAGAATGGCCGAGAGATGAAGTTGGGGGATTTGGGTCGTGCTGAGCGACGTGGTGTTACCGGACCAACTTCAGCCCTAGGTATACCCGGAGCACTGGGCTATGCTCCACCTGAGCAACTTTATGGTGCGTTCGACTATAGTTGGGGATTGAGAAGGGCAGCGGACATATATCACTTGGGAAGCTTGGCTGTGCAGCTATTTACTGGTCATAACCTGACGAGTCTTTTACTGATGCAGTTGGAGCCGCAGTTTCGCCCCGATGCCTGGTCTGATGACTTCAAGTCAGTCATGCCTTTCATCCGAGAAGCGCATGCCACTGTCCTCCATGTTTGTGGTGAAGAGGTAAAGCGGCACTGCGACGAGCCTGCAATGGTGAATGAACTCCTCCGCGCTGTCCAGGAAATGACCGATCCCGATCCTTCTCTTCGAGGTCACCCACGTGACCGTGCTGCTAGTACCAGCTCGTATGCGGTGCGCCGGTACGTTTCGCTGTTTAACAAGCTGTCCGCTCAGGCCGAGAGTCGCGCTCTTCGCGCGGGGGCTCAGATTGCCCAAACCGGTTGATGACACCCGCCGCTTGATTGTGCCGCGATGGCGTCCGTTTCGAGTCGCAGCCCAAATGGGGGTGCTTGACACGCCTGACGCCGCGGGAGGGCACGACCACTTACAGCTCGCCCCCGGCGAAATCGAGGAGCTCCGCCAAGATTGGGAGAGGCACCGTACGGTCTTTCATGCTGCCGATCTCGTCGATGCTGCCTTTGTGGCGGGAAAGCCGGAAGTAGCCTTGGATGCTGCATCATTCTTAAGCCATAACGGCGTTACCGAAATCTCTAGACAATTGGCAGGGCAGATTCTCATGCCTGCCGACAAATCCACTACCATAGTTGATCCTCCAGACATTCAGCCTTCCGAGCGTTACCAAAGAATCGCACATGGAAAGCGCCACCTAAGGATGTATCCGCGGGATCCTATTCGTTGGGTGGACCTCGCGCGGGATTATTCAATCTTAGGCCAGAATGGCCCCGCGGGCGAAGCGCTCAGGCGCGCACTTGCTCTGGCGCCGGACAGTCGGTTTGTTCTGCGATCTGCAGCCCGTTTTTTCCTTCATACGGATGAGGCTGAGCAAGCGCACGATCTTCTCCGACGAGTCACCCGCACTAATGCTGATCCCTGGCTACTAGCAGCCGAGATTGTTGCCGGTCAGATCGCGGGACGAACCAGTCGCCACATCAAACAGGGAATATCGCTCATTACAAGTGGACGTCATCACCCGCGCCATATATCTGAGCTGGCCGGCGCCATCGGGACTCTGGAGCACGAGCACGGAGACCGACGAGGCATGCGGCGCCTGTTTAGCATTGCACTCGAAGACCCAACAGAGAACACACTCGCCCAAGCCAACTGGATGGCTAGGCATGTTCGGTCCTTCGAGCGGCCACGGGATCAGCATGAGGTCCCGCGCGCATACGAAGCGAACGCCTGGGAGGCGGTCCAAGAAGGACGGTATAGTGATGCACTCGACTTATCGTGGAAATGGTTGCTCGATGAACCATTCTCTACGCGACCCGCCTTCTTTGGGTCATGGGTGGCTGCAACAGCTTTGGAGAAGCTAGAGACTGCGATTAAGTTTATGCAAGTCATCGAGGTCGCGCACCCTACTGATCCACGTGTGCTGACGCAGTTGATTTTTTGTAATGCCGCACTCGGACGCTTATCACTTGCGGAGGAGCTTCTTGCAAAGCTACCCTTAGCAATATCTTCACACCCAGACGCTGGTCCAGCATACGAGTGGGAAATTCTCACCTCGGCAGACCTTGGACTTATTGCGTACCGCCGGGGACAGCCTGAAACGGCACGACTTCACTACCGAAATGCGATTGCTATAGCACAGTCGCGGGACAGCAAGGAAGCTGCAGCGGTCGCTATGATTTATCAGGCTCGAGAGGAGATCCGGGCAGGAACTGCCGAGAGCACGCAATTTCTGCAGGCGGCTGCGAAAGTCCTAGATGTGTTTACTCCCTCCATCAGACCTGCGTATGAGGCACTGCTATACAGCGCAGTCCAGGTGAGCCTGTATCGCTAATAAGTTGCGTGTCTCAAGGTAACAGACTCAAGGATCGGCTAACACCTCAGCTGCGGTTCCGACGGATTTTCCATGCTCTAACCTCCGACAATCCGCAGCTCAAACTCCTTGAGCTTCAGCACCTCAAGCACATAGGCAAACGCCATCTCGCAGGCCTCTTCGTGTTCCGTAGCGCGGATCGGAAACCTCTGCTCGTGGACCCGGCCGTCTGCGTCATGATGAATGACGGTCGCTGAATAGAGCCGGAGGGTCACGAGAAGCCTTGCGGATTAAATGGTAGTGGATGGAGCGAGCAGCAGCTCGGGGGTCCCCGGGCTCTCCCGCACGAGGGGCTGACACTCGGGACAAAGCGGCACCTTTCGTTCTCCATCACACAGCGCCACAACGGTGGGCTGTCCGCAGCCGGTGCAGGCTTCCGCTGCACCCCGAGGCTCGACACGCTCCTCCACTACCTCAGACCCTACCACTCACTTGGGTCGTGGAGGTACACGGAGCGTTCGCTACGGCTTCGGAACGCATCTTTAGGAGTCGACCGATCGCACGCGAGGAAACCGTCCGCACACTCCCCGATCGGTAGCCGAGTGCGGCGGCAACTTCCACGCTCACCATGCCCTCGCCATATCGCAGCCACAAGACCGCCGCGGCTCGGGGCGGCAGACTCGCAAGAAGCCGCGTGACATCAACCGCGCACTCTCGCGCGATCTGCGGCGCGGGCACGACGCCGGCGAGGCGTTCGAGTTCCAGATTCTCGACGCATTCGACCCGGCTGCGCCTCCTCTTGCTCCAGTAGCTGCGACACATTCGATCGAACACACCAAGAAGCCAACCCTCCGGGGCCTTGATCTCCTGCCACCGCCGAAGGGTGCACAAGAGCGCCTCCTGGACTAGGTCATCCGCGTCCTCCGCCGGAATGCGGTAACGGCCGAGGATCGCTTTAAGGCGCGGTCGCACTCGGGGCAGCAGCTCCTCGAAAGCAGCCGCTTGCTCCCGCGCGACCCCGATCTCGGGCGGCGCAGGCCAGACGGTACGGCGTGGCATGTACCGCTGACTATATCTGCGCAACTTTTCCCCGAGGTGGGCTCCTGTCGTGCCCCGCGCCAGTCAACCGCCCATAGCTCCTTAGCACTTGCCTTTTAGGCGCGGAGGAAACACGGCCGCCGGCCGCCCTGGTCGGCGCGTCTTCTCCTCCGGCTCGAAAGGAAAAGTGATGCGACGCAGACGCGCGGTAGTCGGGCTTCTGGCCCTCACGGTC
This sequence comes from Thermoanaerobaculia bacterium, assembly GCA_035536455.1. Lineage (GTDB taxonomy): Bacteria > Acidobacteriota > Thermoanaerobaculia > Multivoradales > UBA5704 > DASUNQ01. The sequence goes on from DATLOC010000052.1 coordinate 52,498, forward strand.
ATGCTTACAGCCGCAGCACCCGCAGTCGCCGCAGGCCGCTCGGACGCCTTCGCCGGCAGACCGGCGGGGGCCATCCTCTCCAGGCTCTGGACCCAGGTGTTCGAGCTCCTCGAGGATCTCCTGGCCCCTGCAGCGCCCCGCGGGCCGAAGGCGTCGGTAGCTGCCGACGCACCGCCCCCGCCGCCGCCAAGTCGGGGCGGAATGGACCCGAACGGGTAGCCACTTCGAGGTAGCGCTGCTGCAAAATCCCGCCGGCGGGCGACGCTCGCCGGCGGTCTTTCTTGCCTCCGGTGTCACTTTTTTGGGCCTTCCGGATACCTAGCTTTTTAGGGAAGTCTCGCACCGGAGGGGCCGATGGCCGACGAGCACCTGTCCCGGAAGGTTCTGGAGCGGTTCCTCTTTTTCGAGCTCTCCCCCGAGGAGAGCACCCCCATCGTCAACCACCTGCTCTCTCGCTGTCCCGAGTGCCAGGTGGTGGCGGAGGAGGTAGCTACTCGCTTCGGGCTTGCCTTCAGGGACGGGCAGTTCCTGGTCCCGAAGCCGCCGATGAACTTCGAGCAAGCCTTCCAGCTCGTCTACGCCCGTGCTTTCGACCCAAGCCCCCTGAAGGAGAAGATCGCCGAGCAGCACGTCAGGGCGCGTGGACTCTGGAGCGAAGTCGCCGCTCTCAAGCCCGAGGAGCGCCTTGCGATCGCAAAGGCCGACAGCCGCTTCCACATCTGGGGCTTCTTTGACCGGGTGATCGAAGAAGCACGCGAAGCATGGTCGAGCGATCCGGAAGACGCCGTCGCGCTTGCTACCCTTGCACTCTCCGTCCACGCCACCTTGCAGCCACAGGAGTACACGGCCGCGTTTCTCGCTGACCTCAGGTGCCAGAGCCTCGGCATCTTGGGGAACGCCAAGCGGCTCGCGGCGGACTTCGAGGGTGCGGCCGAAGCCCTCGCCGCGGCGCGCGAGGTGCTGGAGGAGGGCTCCGGCGACCCCATCGAAGAGGCCAACCTGATCTCCTTTCAAGCATCGCTTCGGGCAGACCTCGGGTACTTCGAGGAGGCGGCCGAGCTGCTCACGCGCGCTCAGGAGCTGCTCCTTGAGATCGAGGACGAGGGGGCCTCAGCGCGCCTCCACCTCCAACAGGGTCTCTACCTCGGCTACGCCGATCCCGAGCGAGGAATCACCTGGATTCGAGAGGCACTCGTACTCATCGCCGGGATTCCGGACGCGCGGCTTGAACTGTGCGGCCTGCACAACCTGGCCTGGTTTCTCGTTGAAGCCGGGCGGGTGGATGATGCCGTGGCGATCCTCACCTTCACCCGTCCCCTCTATCGGCAATTCGGGGATGCCTGGACGCAGCTTCGATTGCATTGGCTGGAAGGCCGGATCGCCCGCGAGCTTGGAGACGTGCGGGGTGCGGTGAGTACGTTCCGTCGCACGGCCGCGGAGTTCCTCAAGCACAACATGCGCTCCGAGCACGTCCTCGTCTCGGTCGATCTCATGGAGGTCCTCGTGACGCAGGAACGGTTCATCGAGGCCATCGCGCTCGGGCAGCGGGTCTTCCAGCTCCTGGAGGGGTGGCGGGTCCATCCCGAGCTGCGGGCGGTCTGGTACTTGACGAGCGAGGCCGTGCGAAAGCGCAACTACCAGGAGGGCGCCTTCAAGGCGATCCGCGAGTACGTCCTCCGGCACTGGCACCGGCCGGGCGAGCGCCCGCTGACGGAGCACTAGGTGCCAAGCAACCGGCCTGACAGTGCTCACCTTCGGGGCACACCGGAGCTTGGTGTTGCCCACGCCTATTGTCGTTGTCTCGGTCTCACGAAGACGCTGCACGTAGTCACACTGTCATCGCCATGGGTAGATCGCCGCATGGGTAGAGCTGAGCGGAGACCAACGTTCCTATTGACCTGTGGACAAAGTGCCTATTGACTCGCCCCTTGCTGCCTTGAGATAATGACTAAAGAAGACGCGCAAACACAACCCGTGGGTATGCACATCGACGACGTTCAGTCCTTAGGGGCGGTGTGCGCGAGGGCGAGCCACAACAGAAGTGGGTCAGCACGGCGGGCCGTGTGCTCCCAGCAGCGGGACTTCATTTCCTGGGCACTCAGGGGTGCCCGTTAGGATGAAAGGAGGGAGAGTGATCTGGATCTTGTTCGGTCTGCTGTTCGGGCTCCAGCACCGTCTCGATCTGCCTGGAGCGCCGGCAACGCAGCACGTTCGACGAGCACACGCGGTAGAGGCGACGCTCCTCGAGGAGCCATCGCCGCCGACGCATACTGCCATCGACCCTAACGGCACCCCGCCATGATGGCCAACCCGTACGCCCTCAGAGAGGAGGAACAAGTCCCCATGAGCGAAGAGGAACAAGTCCCCATGAGCGCTACCATCATCGAGCCCGATGCCTAGCATGACCTAGCGCGCCCCGTCGGACGGTTCTGGGAGTTTTGCGCGAAGTGAGGCCGCGATGTCAGCGGCCTCTTTCTTTTGAAGACTGGTGAGACTCCGCTTCTCCACGATCTCGGTGATCGACAGAGCCTGCCGTATCTCCTTGGGATCGGACCCATACGTAGAAACGGCGCGGCAGAACGTCAGGAGGTACGGCGAGATGTACGCCGAATCCTCGTACTTTTGACCCACGTCCCGAAGCTCTCGCGCTTGCTGCAGGAGAAGATCGGCCTTCGACTCGTCACCGAGGAGACAGGAGTAGTAGACAAGGTTGTTGAGCGCCATGTACTTGCCGGTCCCCTCGAGATTCTTGAGGGTCTCGTACGCCTTTCGAGAGAGAAAGGTCGCCTCCTTGAGGTAGTCGCCCTCTTCATCTGCCTGGGTTCGGGCGAGATGCAGCGCGCCGAGGAGCAAGCCGTAAATCGCATAGGCTCGGCCTCGCAGTTCCTGTTCGAGAGCATGGATGCGACCAGAGGTCGAGGCCTCGACTTCCTTCCGAAGGTCGCTCTTCAGCTTGTCGTACCCGAGGAGCGCTACTGCCGCCGCGATGAGAGAAATCAGGACAAGACCGATCCCGACCGAACTGAACTGCAGTGTGGCGAAGTCTCCGAAGTCCAGAGGATCACCGGGAGGAACGCCCATGCGGAAGGCAATGACTACCGAGGCAAACGACACACAGTAGATGAGAGTGATGAGACCCAGGACGAGCGCGTACCTCCACTTCGGGCCTCGATCGGGATTCGGCTTGTCGTCTCTCATTTGAGGCTGCCAGTCACCGGCACCTGCCGGCCTTGCGCTTCGCCTTGCACTCGTTGCAGAGGTCGCCCGACTGTGGCTTCGTAGGTCGCCCCTTGAAGCTGCCCTTCCTCGTCGGCCAGTTGCTACAGTTCCTGCACCAGTGCCAGGTGTCGCTGGTCAGCCGCCTGCGGTAGGTCGCCATTGGTTCTCCCTTCGTTGCCGCTGGTCTTCTTCTAACACAATGAAGCGGCGACTCAAACTGAGCCGCCGCCAAAGAGCAGGTGGGATAGCCCGGTCGAGGTTCCGTCCTCTGAGAGTGACGTGGCAGCAAGGCCCGCAGGATGTGAATTCGGTGCACTAGCCGCTCCAAACGCGGACGGCTGCGCTCCAGCTTCTAAAGACCGAACTCCTCTCCCTCCTCAAGCACCCGAAACCCCCGTCCCTCGATCATCTTCCTAGCCGGCCCATCGCGGTCGAGCGCGGGATTTGAGTGGTTGAGGTGGATGAAGTGGACCCGGAGCTTCCCGGCGGTAACGAGCGGCTCCAGGAGATCCATCGACTCGGTGATGAGCGGGTGCTTGATCTTGGTGACATCACGGTCTGGCAGCTCATCCGGAGAGTAAAAGGTGCCATCCAGGAGAGCGATGTCCACGCGCTTCTCCTCGATGACCTGCCGAAGCGGCCGAGACCAGGTGCGCCAGGAGTCAGTGTCCGGCACATAGAGGAGGGTCCTTCTCGGCCCACGAATGAAAAACCCCATCGTGTCGGAGTACTCGTCACGATGGGGGACTTGGATCGGTTCGACAGAGAGCCCTTCCTCCAGCTCGACCGATTTCCCAGGCTCAAGCTCCCGAGGAGTGATGTTGCCGAGCCGGACCAGTTGGCTCCAGGGACCGCTACCACGCAGGAACGCGGCCATGCGCGGCGAGGCGTAAACCGGAATGCCACTGGTGTTGAGGCTCTCAAAGCCGAGGTGGGCCAGCCCGAGATAGTGGCCGATGTGGGCGTGGGTGAGGAATACACCGTCCACCGGTGCGCGGTCTACTCTCCCCTCGGGGTGATTGCGGAACCCGTGGATCTCTTCAATCTGCTCCGGCAGGTCCGGTGTGGCGTCCACGAGGTACACGTGGCCGCTCTTCGGGAAGTGGATCGCGAGACTGGCGACGTGCCGAGCGAGTGAGCGGTCCCTGCGGGCCGCCTCGCAGAGGCTATGCGTGCAGCCTGCGTGGGGTATGCCCCCGTCCTGTGCAGTTCCCAACACCACCACCCGAGGACCGGGAGGCGCCAGAGGATTGGCCGCAATAGACACGGCCGAGGCGAGAACGAGCGCCGCCAGGACGGTTGTCTTCATGGCCGAATCGTAGCGAACGAGAGCTGATCCAGGAGCAGTCACTCGCCCAAGGCCGACTTCACGAAGCCCTCAAGGAGTGCTTCGACTCTGCGGGTCCTGCGGCTGACTCTCCCTGCCTCCCACTGCTGTACGGTCTTCGGGTCCATCCCGAACTGCCGCGCAAGCTTCCTCTGAGAGAGACCCAGGCGGCGACGCGCCGCTCGGATGCGTGAGCCGAGCAAAGTCACCTCCGGCGCAGGGTCGTACCCAAGAAACGCCGAGATCGCAGGCAGGTAGCGGACGGAGACGCGGTTCCACCCACCCTCCCAGAGCCTGAGCGTCCCGATCTTGACGCCAAGCCTCCTGGCAACCTCCGCTTGCCGGAGGTCAAGGTCTAGCCGGTGCCGCTTGAGGTGCTCCCCGATCGTCTCTGGCGAAGCCGGGTAGCCGGGCCGCTTAGGTCTGGAGGCTCGAAGCGCGATCCGGCAGAAAGGTACCGCAACAATCGCGGTGCGGCACCTGGAGCGGCGTCACCGAGACCCCGTCCTCCAGCACCACCGGCTCGCCGGCGCGCAGCGGGCGCAGCTCGACGTTCTCCAGCTTGACGAGCTGGCTCCAGGGGCCGTTGCCGCGCAGGAAGTCGGCCATGCGCGGCGAGGCCCAGACCGGGAGGCGCCGGGTGTGGACCGTCTCGAAGCCGAAGAAGGCGAGCCCGAGGTAATGGCCGATATGGGCGTGGGTCTGGAAGACGCCGTCGACCGGCGCGCGGTCGACGCGCCCCGCGGCGGGGCGCCCGCGCAGCCGCGCCACCTCATCGAGTTGCTCGCCGAGGTCGGGCGTGGCGTCGAGGAGGTACACCTTGTCGCTCGCCGGCAGGTGCAGGGCGAGGCTCGCGACGTGCCGGCGGAAGGCCGGCTCCCGCCGCGCCCGCTCGCAGCGCACGCAGGTGCAGGCGACGTGCGGCAGGCCGCCGTCTTGCACCGTGCCGAGGACGACCAGCCGCGGCGTGCCGGCGGCGCCGGCCCGCGCCTCCGGCGGGTCCGACGGCGGCGCCGCCGCGACGGTGCCGAGCAGGACGATCGCGGCGAGGCTGGCGATCGGAGTGGACACGAGTTTCATGTGATCGAAGCGTAGCAGCGGGGCTTGATCAGAGGAGCGCGGGGAGCCGCCCCGCCGCGTCCCGCCGCACGAAGAGCTGGACGTAGTCGCCTGACGGCAGGCGCAGGTGCGCCAGCCGGTAGTCGCGGCGGAAGCGGTCGCTGCGCGCGAGGTCGCGCTCGTACGAGCGGACGAGATGCCAGGCGAAGCGGTCGCCCGGCGCCGCCACCTGCGGCCCGTTGGCGAGCAGGACGAGCTCGGGCCGGCGCGCCAGCACGTAGGCGCCGTCGTGCCGCTGATGGCCGGGGTAGACGTAGCTCCGGTCCGGCGCGACGCGCGCGACGTGGCGGTCGGTCAGCCCCAGCATGTCGACGACCGGCAGCCCGGAGTGGTACGGCAGGGCGCCGACCGGGCAGAGCGCGATGCGGGTGCCGGGGGGGACGGCGGCGCGGAGCGCCGAGCCCACCTCGGACCAGAAGCTCACCCAGGTCCCTTCGGCAGCGACGGCGCGGCGCTGCGCGGGGACCGTCGCGGCGAGGCTGGCGGCGACGACCAGCACGACGGCTGCCGCCGCGAGGAGGCGCGCCGGCCGTTCGCGGCGCGCGCCGGCCGCCGGGGCGAGCCGCGCCAGGCCGCGGCCGGCGAGGTGGCAGAACGGCGGCAGTAGCGGGACGTAGAAGCGCCAGAGCGGAAAGCTGTCGCCGCCGCTCGCCGCCAGGGCGAGCGCGAAGGCGAGAAGGAAGAGGCCGACGGCGCGCGCCGGCGGCCACGTCGCGACCGCGTCCTCCGTGCCCTCCTCGGGAGCCGGGCGCAAGGCGGCCAGGACGGCCGCCGCGAGCAGCACGCCCCATCCTCCCGCGTTCCAGACGAAGCGGGCGAGGTCGGCGAGCCCCACCGGCAGCGCGAAGTCGAGCGGCAGGAGCTTGGCGCGCGCCGAGTTGGCGATCCAGTCGCCGTGGTAGAGCCCGCGGAAGGCGAGCTGCAGCAGGAAGGCGCCGGCGGCGGTCGCGGCAACCAGCCGGTGGTGCCGGCCGAGCGGGGCGCGCCGCGCGACACGCAGCACAGCGGTCCAGAGGAGCACCGCCAGGAGGCCCTCCGGCCGGGTCAGGACGAGGAGCGCCGCCGCGGCGTGCCGGCCGGCGCGGCGCGCCGCCGAGTCCGGCGGCACCAGGACCAGTGCGGCAACGAGGAACGCCGCCAGGGCGGTCTCGAGGCCGTTGACCGAGTGGTAGACGAAAGGGACCGAGAGCGCGAGGAGGCCGGCGGCGACGAGATCGGACAGGCGCCGCCGCGCGCCGACCAAGAGCACCGTGCCGGCCCCGAGCAGGGCGCCCAGCCCCTTCGCCAGCGCTGGCGGCGGCGCGCCGAGGGCGTCGCCGGCCGCGAGGAGCAGCACCCAGGAGAGGCCGCTGTAGCCCTCCACCCGCTCGCCGGGGTTGAAGACGAGCCCTTCGCCGGCCGCCAGGTTTTGCGCGTAGCGGAAGCTGATGTAGGCGTCGTCGATCGGCGCCTCGCGCCAGACCAGCCAGCAGCCGGCGGCGTAGACGGCGAGCGCCGCCGCGGCGAGAGCGGCGCGGACGGGTGGAGCGGCTGCGGGCGGCGGGGCGGCGGCGGCGCGATGGCGGGGAGCGGGCTTCCCCGCGACACGTGATCGGCCGCGTCCCATGAGAGGTCGCGATCGTACCAGGGCCGCCCGCCGGAGGGGCTACACTCCGCCGCCGTGCGCATCGTCTCGCTGGTGCCGAACGGCACGGAGATCCTCTTCGCGGTCGGCGCCGGCGACCTGGTCGTCGGGGTGAGCCACGAGTGCGACTACCCGGAGGAGGCGCGAACGCGGCCGGCGCTCACCGGCAGCGCGCTCGCTCCCGGGATGAAAGCCGCCGAGGTGGACCAGGCGGTGGCGGCGCAGGTGGGGAGCGGCGCCAGTCTCTACACGCTCGACGAGGCGCGCATCGCCGACCTCGCCCCCGACCTCATCGTCACGCAGGAGCTCTGCCCGGTCTGCGCCGTCTCGACGGCGCAGGTGGACGGCGCCATCCAGCCCCTCCCCCGCTGCCCGGAGCTGCTGTCGCTCGACCCGCGGACCCTCGCCGAAGTCTTCGCCGACATCCGCCGCGTCGGCACCGCCGTCGGGCACGCGGCAGAGGCCGCGGCGCTCGTCGGGCGGCTGGAGGAGCGGCTGGCGGCGGTTCGGGCCACGGCGGCCGGCCGGCCGCGGCCACGCGTCCTGGCGCTCGAATGGCTCGACCCGCCGTTTGCCGGCGGCCACTGGGTGCCGGAGATGATCGCCCTCGCCGGCGGCATCGACGCCGCCGCTTCCCCCGGTGGCCCGTCGCGGCGGCTGACCTGGGAGGAGGTCCGCGCCGCCGATCCCGACGTCGTCGTGGCGATGCCCTGCGGCTTCGACGAGGCCGGCGCCCGGGAGCAGGTCGCGGCGATGAGCGGCCGGCCGGAGTGGGAGGAGCTGCGGGCGGTGCGGGAAGGGCGGGTCTTCCCGGTCGACGCCAACGGCTGCTTCAGCCGCCCCGGCCCGCGGCTGGTCGACGGGATCGAGACGCTGGCGGCGCTGCTCCGCTCAGGCTGACGCGGCTTCGCGCAGCCAGGCGATGACCTCGGCCTCGACCGGCTCGGGGAACCCGCAGTGGCCGCCGACCGCGCGCCAGCGCACGTCCACCCGCCCGTCGGCGAAGCGCTCCAGGCTCGGCCGCACCGCCGCCGCCGGCACCATCGGGTCGCGCGCGGCGCCGAGCCAGAGCGCCGGCAGCCGCAGCTTCCCCAGGATGGGGCCGACGCTCGTCCGCGCGTAGTAGTCGGCGGCGCCGGCGAAGCCGTGGCGCGGCGCCACGATCCGCTCGTCCCACTCCCTGAGGTGGCCGATCCGCGCCGCTTCGCGCGGCGGCAGCGGCCCCGGCCGGCGGGCGGCGCAGGCAGCGTAGATCTCCTTGAGCCCGCCGAGCACCGAGCGCCGGTAGGCCCACAGCGCCGGCCGGTCGATCGCTTCGACGGCGACCGCGAGGTCGAGCGGCGCGCAGACCGCCGCCACCGCGGCGAGGCGCGGGTCGGCGTCCTCCGTCGCCAGGCGCAGCGCCAGGTGCCCGCCGAGCGACCAGCCGAGCAGCAGGATGCGCCGGAAGCCCGCGACCTCGGGGCTCGCCAGCGCCGCGTGCAGGTCAGCGGTCAAGCCGGCGTGGTAGAAGTCGCGCTCCCGCCGGTCCGAGCCGCGGAGGTTGAGCCGCAGGGTCGCCAGCCCGGCCGCCTGCGCGGCGCGGGCCGTCCGGACGACGCCGGGGCTGTCGCAGCAGCCGGAGATGCCGTGGAGGATGACGAGCAGGTCGCCGCCGTCCCCGTCCTCCGCCGCCAGCCGCCCGCTCAGCCGCACTTGTCCCACCGCCGGATCGTCGACGAACGCCTCCCAGGGCCGCGAGCGCGGCGGCGCCAGCGGCCGCCAGCGGTGCTGCAGGCGCGGCGCGACGGTCCAGTAGTGGGCGTGGAGGTCCACGGCGGCGGGGATGCTACCCCGACCCCGTCCTGTTCAAGTGACGAATAGCCATAAGGGTGGCAGCCCCCTTGCACGGTCCGGCAACCGAACCGACAAGGAGACATGCGATGAGAGCGAGAGAGAGATCGAAAGGCTTCGCCCTGGCCCTGGCACTCGCCGCGGCCGCGGCGTGCTTGCTTCCCGGGCCCGCCGCCGCCGACATCGACCCCGGCGTCCGCGCCGGCCTCTACACCGACGTGGAAGAGGGGTTCATCGGCGTCGAGCTGCTCACCGACATCAGCCGCAAGTGGTACTTCAACCCCAACCTCGAGTACGTCTTCGTCAACGACGGCTCGCTCTGGACGCTCAACGCCGACGCGCACTACGACTTCGACGTCGCGACCCCGCTGGCGATCTGGGCCGGCGGCGGCCTGGCGGTGATCTTCCGCGAGTTCGACGACCCCCGCCTCCAGCGTCTCAACGAGGACGACGACACCGAGATCGGTCTCAACCTGATCGCCGGGGCGGGCGCCAAGCGCGGCGCGATCCGCCCCTACGTGCAGGGGAAATTCGTGATCGCCGACGAGACCGAGGCGGTCATCGCCGTCGGTCTCCGCTTCCACTAGGCCGCAGCGCTACGGCGACGAGGCGTCGGCGGCGGCCGCCGCGCCGCCGCCGGCGATCCACTCGTCGATGTTGCTCTCCAGCACGGCGAGCGGCACGGCGCCGTTGCCCAGCACCTCGTCGTGGAAGGCGCGGACGTCGAACTTCGCCCCCAGCGCCTTCTCGGCCTTGGCGCGCAGCTCCTTGATCTTGAGCTCGCCGATCTTGTAGGCCAGCGCCTGACCGGGCCAGACGATGTAGCGGTCCACCTCGACCGTGATGTCGTGCTCGGCCTTGCCGGCGTTCTGCTTGAAGAAGTCGATCGCCTGCTCGCGCGTCCAGCCCAGGGAGTGCATGCCGGTGTCCACCACCAGGCGGACGGCGCGCCACATCTCGTAGGTGAGCTGCCCGAACTTGGCGTAGGGGTCCTTGTAGAAGCCCATCTCCTCGCCCAGGCTCTCGGCGTACAGGCCCCAGCCCTCGACGAAGGCGGTGTAGCCCTGGTAGCGCCGCCAGTCCGGCACGTCCTCGAGCTCCTGCGCGATGGCGATCTGCAGGTGGTGCCCCGGCACCGCCTCGTGCAGGGTCAGCGCCTCCATCTCCCACTTCGGGCGCGACTTCAAGTCGTAGGTGTTGGCGTAGAAGTAGGCCGGGCGGGCGGCGTCGAGCGAGCCGGCGTTGTAGTAGGCCGTGGTCTGCGACTTCTCGGCGTAGGCGGGGACCGGAATGACGCCGTACGGCAGGCGCGGCAGCTTGCCGAAGAGCTTGATCAGCTCGGGGTCGGCGCGCTTGGCGACGTCGCGGTAGGCGGCGATCAGGTCCTCGGGCTTGTCGAAGAAGAACTGCGGGTCGGTGCGCAGGAAGGTGAGGAACTCCGCGAAGCTCCCCTTGAAGCCGGTCTTGGCGATGACCTTGTCCATCTCGGCGCGGATGCGCTTGACCTCGGAGAGGCCGAGCTCGTGGATCTGCTGCGGCGTCAGGTCGGTGGTCGTCGACTGCTTGGCGTTGAAGGCGTACCAGGCCTGCCCCTCGGGCAGGGCATTCATGCCGATCGTCTCGCGCGAGCCGGGGATGTAGGTGCCGACGAGATACGCGTGCAGCTTCTCGTAGGCCGGGCGGAGGCGAGTGCGATAGGCCTCGGCGGCCTCGCGCCGCAGGCGCTCCTGGTCCGCCGCGGGGATCGATTCGGGCAGCTCCTTGAAGGCCTCGAGCAGCGGGCTGGCGGCCGGGTCGTCGGTCAGCAGGTTCTGCACCTGCTGCGGCACGTCGCGCAGGGTGACGCGCGGCGGCGTGACGCCGGCGGCGAGGCCCTTCTCCAGCATCACCAGCGTCTGCTCGACGACCGTCGGCACCTCACGCAGGCGGGCGAGGATGTCCTCGGCCTGCTGCAGGTTGGTCTTCGGCATCTGCACCAGCATGTCGGCCGGACCCTGCTGCACGCCGCCCATCTGGTTGATCGCCAGGTACTCGCCCGGGAAGCGGTCCCCCTCGACGTTGCTTTGGACGTCGCGCAGGAAGAGGTCGTAGTTGACGCGGTCGGCCTCCGAGAGCTTGGCGCGGTCGATCGTCTGCATCGCCTGGACGGCCAGCGGCAGGAGGGCGTCCCGCGCCTCCTGCGCCGCCAGCGACTGGTCGGTCCAGCGGTCGTTCTGGCCGGGGAAGCCGACGTAGGTGGCGAACTCCGGGAACTCGTGCATCGCGAAGTCCCAGTAGACGTCGAACAGCTCCTGCAGGCGCTCGGAGTCGGGCTTGCTGCCCTTGGCTGCGATGAACTGCTCCAGCTTGGGCTTGTACTCGGGGGCGACGGTGCGCGGGGGGGCGGCGGCGGCGACGCCGGCGGCCAGCAGCAGGGCGCAGGCGAGCGGCAGGGTCTTCGTCATGGCGAGGCTTCTCCTAGTTTGCGGCGTGCGAGCTTGATACGCAGAAAACGGCGCAGGGTTTGTTCGGCCTAGCGCATGCGGCGGCCTTCGCCGAAGACCACCTCCAGGCTGAGGCGCTTCCCGTCGCGCTCGACGACCGCCGTCGCCTTCTCCCCCGGCTTGGCGGCGCGGAGCACGAACATCAGGTCGTGGATGGTCTGGATCGGCGAGCCGCGCAGCTCGACCAGGAGGTCGCCCCGGCGCAGCCCGCCCGTCTCGGCCGGGCTCCCGGGGCGGACGCCGGCCAGGAGCACACCGGGGCGGCCGTCGCCGGCGTAGTCGGGGACGGTGCCGAGCGAGGCGCCGTAGCTGCGCACGTCGCCCTGCGGCGGCGGCGACGGGGTGGCGCGATAGGTCAGCGCGGCGGGGCGGCGGGAGAGCTCGGCGGCGACGTCGGCGACGACCGCCGCCACGCGCGCCCCGCCGGCGGCGTTGACGCGCTCCGCATCGTCGCTCGGCCGGTGGTAGTCGGGGTGGGTGCCGGTGAAGAAGTGGAGGATCGGCACCCCGGCGGCGTAGAACGGCGTGTGGTCCGAGGGCCCGTAACCGTCGCCGGAGAGGCTGCACGCGAGGCCGGCCTTCTCGCACACCGGCGGCACCAGCGCCGGCCATTCGTCGGCCGACTCGCCGCCCAGGATCGTCAGCTTGTCGCCGCGCAGGCGGCCCACCATGTCGAGGTTGAGCATGGCGACGAGGGCGTCCGGCGCCAGCCCGGCGGGCGGCCGGCGGACGAACGCGGTCGAGCCGAGGACGCCGCGCTCCTCGCCGGAGAAGGCGACGAACCAGACGTCGCGCCCGAGCTCGCCGCGGCGCCCGGCGAGAAGGCGGGCGATCTCGAGCAGCCCCGCGGTGCCCGAGGCGTTGTCGTCGGCGCCGTTATGCGGCTCCTTGGCTTCGGGCTCGAGCGACCCCGGGCCGCCCAGGCCGAGGTGGTCGTAGTGGGCGCCGACGAGAACGGGCGCCGCGCGCTCGCGGCCGCGCAGCACGCCGACCACGTTGACGGCCGGCTCGGTCCGGCGCGCCAGCTCGACCTCCAGCCGCGCCGTGTGCTCGCCGGTGAAGAGGCGCGCGCCGGCGGCGCGGGAGAGGAAGACGACCGGGAGGCCGGCGTCGCCCTCCGACCCGAAGCCTTCCACCCGCAGCTCGGGAAGCGGCGCTTCGGCAGGCGGCTCGGCGCCGGGCTCGACGGGGACGGGAAGATCGACGACGAGGAGGGCCGCGGCGCCGTGCTCACGCGCGTTCCAGGCCTTGTAGCGCAGGTCGCCGTAGCGGCGCTGCGCCTCGTCGGCGGCCAAGGGGCCGCTCTCGGGCGTGAAGCGGCGCACGACGACCACCTTGCCGCGCGCCTCGACGCCGGCGTAGTCGTCCACGCCCAGCTCGGCGGCGGTGATGCCGTAGCCCGCGGTGACGACCGGCGCCGCGGCAGCGCCGGCCGCCGAGAAGGAGAGGGGCTGGAAGTCGGCGCGGGCGAGGGCGGTGCCGTCGAGCGTCACGCCGCTCCCCTCCCCCACCGCGACCTCAACCGGCACCTCGAAACGGTGGAAGAAGCCCCCTTCGTCGCCGGCCGGCTCGAGACCGAGCGCCGCGAAGCGGGCGGCCAGCCAATCGGCCGCCTCGGCGAGGCCGCGGGTGCCGATGCCGCGCCCCTCGCGGGCATCGGCAGCGAGCCAGCGAACGTCGGACGCGAACCGGTCGGCGGGTGCGGCTGCGACCGCCTCGGCGCTCGCGGCCGCGGTCTGCGGCGGCTCGACCCACTGCGCCACGAACACGTTCGTCTCCCCCGGCGCGCCCTGGTTGCGGTTCGAGGCGAACGCCAGCCGCGTGCCGTCCGGCGAGAACATCGGGAAGCCGTCGAACCCGGGCGTCCAGGTGATCCGCTCCAGGCCGCTGCCATCGAGGTTCACGGCCCAGAGGTCGAACTCCCGCCCGCCCGCGTCGCCGGCGTTGGAGGAGAAGATCACCCGCTCGCCCGAGGGGAAGAACGAAGGGGCGAAGGAGGCGGCGCCGAGGTAGGTGATCTGCCGCGCCTCGGAGCCGTCGGCCTCGGCCGTCCAGAGCTCGAGCTTGCCGGGGCGGACGAGGCCCTGCGCGAGAAGGCGGCGGTAGTCGTCGAGCTCGGCCCCGTCGCGCGGCCGCGAGGCGCGCCAGACGATCCTGGAGCAGTCGGGCGAAAAGAACGCGCCGCCGTCGTAGCCGGGAGCCTCGGTCAGCCGGCGCACGTTCTTGCCGTCGGCGTCCATGCGGTAGAGCTCGAGGTCCCCGTCGCGCGTCGAGGTGAAGACGATCGAGCCGTCCTTGGCGCAGACGGTCGATTCGGCGTCGTAGGCGGCGTTCTCGGTCAGGCGCACCGGCTCGGAGCCGTCAGGGCGGGCGAGGAGGATCTCGTAGCTCTCGTAGACCGGCCAGACGTAGCCCTGCGCGCGGTCGGGAGGGGCAGGGCAGGCGTCGCCGGCGAGGAGATGGGTCGAGGAGTAGAGGACGCGCGAGCCGTCGGCGTTGAAGTAGGCGCAGGTCGTGCGCCCGGCGCCGCTCGACACGGGCAGCGGCGCGCCGCCGCCGCTGGCGTTCATGCGGTAGATCCGGTCGCACCCTTCGTCCAGCGCCCGCGCCTGGAACACGAGTTCCTTCCCATCCGGCGACCAATAGGCTTCGGCGTTCTCGCCGCCGTGCGTGAGCTGCCGCAGGTCGCCGAGGTGGACCTCCCGCGGCTCCACGAGCTGCGCGCCCCCGTTGCCCCAGGCGATCTCCGGCGCCAGCAGCAGCACAGGCAGCAACAGGAGCGGCGCGGAGCTACGTTTCGGCATGGATCTCTCGCGGGGGGCCTTCGGTAGGATGAACGGACCGGCGACGGATCCTACCCCACCCGGCACCTGATGAGCCGCGTCCATCTCTCGCTCTGCCTGCTCCTGGCGCTCGCCTGCTCCGGGCGTGAGCTGGAGTCCGGCGACGGGCCGGCGACACTGGGGGCGGAGGGGCGCGATCTGGCGGAGGGGGGCGGGGTGGCGCTGGCGAAGGTGGAGGCGAAGGGGCCGGCGCAGCGCGCCGGGCTGCGGGACGGGGACCTTCTCGAGGCCCTCGACGGGCGGCCGGTCGCGACCGTCTGCGAGCTGGAGCAGGCGCTCGCCGAGCGGCGGCCGGGCGACGAGGTGCGGCTCGCCGTGCAGCGCGGCGGCGAGAGCATGGAGAGGACCGTGCGCCTGGCGAACGCCGTCGCCCTCGCCACCCGCGGCTGCGAGGCCGGCCGCGCCGCGGGCTGCCACCGCCTCGGCCTGCTCCATCTCGAAGGCCGCGGCCTCCCCGAGGACGCCAAGCGCGCGAGCGAGATCTTCTTCGACGCCTGCACCGACGGCCACGCCGCGGCCTGCGCCGACCTCGCCCTCCTCGCCCTCGACGGCAAGGGCGTCCCGCGCGACGAGCCGCGGGCGCGGCTCCTCGCCGAGCGCGCCTGCGACGGCGGCGACGCCGCCGGCTGCACCCACCTCGCCTTCCTCCACGCCACCGGCCGCGGCGGGCCCGCCGACGACCGCCTCGCCACCGCCCTCTACCGCCAGGGCTGCGACGGCGGCAACGCCTCGGCCTGCTTCAACGTCGGCCTGATGTACGAGAAGGGGCGCGGCGTGCGGGCCGATCCCGCCACGGCGCTCCTCGCCTACACCAGGGCCTGCGACGGCGGCAGCTCCCTCGCCTGCACCAACCTGGGTTACCTGTACGAGCACGGGGTCGGCACGCCGCGCGACGAGGTCTGGGCCGCCGGCTTCTACCGCCGCGGCTGCGAAGGGGCGCCCTGCCGGCCGGGCGATCCCACCGGCTGCTTCAACCTCGGGATCTTCCAGCGCGACGGGCACGGCATGGCCATCGACAAGGCCGCGGCCGCCGCGCTTTTCGAGCGCAGCTGCGCCGCCGGCGAGGCCGTCGGCTGCGCCAACTTCGCCGACCTCCTGGCGGCCGGCGACGGCGTGCCGCGCGACGACCGCCGCGCCGCCGCGCTCTTCCGCCGCGCCTGCGAGGGCGGGCATACGCTCGCCTGCCGCAACTTGATCCTGCTCTCGGAGGAGGGCGCGGCCGACGAGCCCGCCGACGTCTCCGGCGTCGCGGCCCGCTTCCGCCGCGCCTGCAACGCCGGCGACGCGGAGGCCTGCCACGAGCTGGCGGTGCTCTACGACGACGGCACGGGCGTCGGGCGCGACCCGGCGCGGGCGGCGGCGCTCTACGAAACGGCGTGCGAAGGGGGCGAGGCGCGCGGCTGCGTCAACCTCGGGGTGATGGCGGCGACGGGGAGCGGGGTGCCGGCCGACGAGGCCCGCGCCGTCGCCCTCTACCGCCGCGCCTGCGACGGCGGCGAGGCGCGCGGCTGCTACAACCTGGCGGCCCGCTACGCCGACGGCCTGGGCCTGCCGCAGGACGCCTACCGCGCCGCCGACCTCTACCAGCGGGCCTGCGACGCCGGCGACCTGCTGGCCTGCGTCAACCTGGGCACGCTGCACGCCGAGGGCAACGGCGTCATCCAGGACCACGGCCGCGCCGTCGCCCTCTACCGCCACGCCTGCGAAGGGGGTGAGCCGCTCGGCTGCGCCAACCTGGAGCGGGCGCCGGCGGAGCTGCCGCCCTCGCCGGCGCCCGTCCCCCGGCCGCGCTAGTTGTTGAAGTCCTTCCCTTCCGTCAGCATCTTGACCGCCCGCTCGAGCGTCTGCTTGTTCTGCGGGTCGGGGGCCTGAGCCAGCGCCGTCTTCGCGTGCTCGAGCGCCGTCGCGTACTCGCCGAGCGCCGAGTGGGCGCGTGCCAGGCCGACCTCGGTCGGCCAGACGCCCGGGTAGCGCTTGGCGTTGTGCTTGAAGACCTCGACGGCCTCCTTGGTCTTCCCCTGCGCCTGGAGCTGGCGGCCCAGCATGTGGATGTCGGTCGCCGAGGCCGACGGCAGGTCGAGCGCCTTCTTGACCGCCTGCAGCGCCTCTTCGCCGCGGCCGAGCTTGTCGAGGACCTGCGCCTTGGTGGTCAGGGTGGAGATGGTCTCGCGCCCCAGCGGCGGGCCGCTCGCCTTCTCGGCCCAGACCAGGGCCTGGTCGAGGTGGATGTCGCGCTGCAGGGCGAACTGCGCCGCGTTCTCGTAGGCCTGGAAGTCGAAGCCCGGGGCGCCGCGCAGCTCGTCCGAGAGCTTCTCGAAGTAGAGCTCGTTGCCATTGGGCACCGAGATCTTGAACGGCACCTTGAGCTCCTCCCACTGCAGCGACGCGACGCTCGAGTCCTGCTGCCGGTCCTCGAACTCGTAGGTCAGCCAGTGCCGGTACTCGTTCTTGACCGGCTTGACCGTGACGCGCAGGGCATCCTCGGAAGGCTCGTACCAGTAGCTCCCCCAGGTGCTGGAGTTCTTCGAGAAGACGACCGTCCACTCCTCGGGGCCGGGGATCATGTGCAGGCCGTAGCGCCCGGCCGGCAGCGGCTGCCCCTCGACCTGCACGTCGTGCGAGACGGTGAAGACAGTGTTCTCGTTGGCGCCGGCCCGCCAGGGGCTCGGCTTGCCGCCGTTGAAGCCCAGGTCGGTCATGCCGTAGGGCACGAGCTGGCCCCAGATCTTGCCCCGGCGGTCCTCGCCGGTCGGGCTGGTGACGTCGGGGCTGCTGTAGTCGATGCTCGCCGAGACGAGCCCCATGTACTGGGTGACGACCGAGCGCTGGTTGTCGCCGCTGGGCGGCAGGGTGAGGGCGGACTGGGCGGATGCGGGAACGGCGGCGACCGCCAGCAGGGCGGCCACCGCGAGCGCGGCTCGCGACATCTCGATCTCCTCCGTCGGCCTTACGGCCGTAGGTGTACGAGCCTATGTACGGCGGAGATCGGCGAAGGTTCCGGCGCGGGCTCCGCCGCCGGGCGCGGCCGCCGCGCGGCGAGCCGGGCGTCGATGTAGGAGCCGACGGCGACGCTGAAGGCCGCCACCGCGGTGCCGGCGATCATGTCGCCCACCCAGTGGATGCCGAGGACCAGGGTGGAGAGGACGACGGTCGCTCCGAGGCCGAGCGCCGCCACCCGGAAGCGCGCCTTGAAGCGGAAGCAGACCAGGATGGCGATGACCGTCATCGAGACGTGGAAGCTCGGGAAGCAGTTGTCGAGGCCGCTCATCGGCCGGATGGCGTCGATGAGGTGCGAGCTCAAGCTGTCGGAGAGGAGGATCGCTCCGGAGCCGGGGAAGGCCCAGCGCTCGGGGATCGGCAGCAGGAGGAAGAACGGCAGGCTCACCGCGTAGTCGGCGGCGAGCGCCAGGGCGTAGACGCGGAAAGGCGCGATTTCCCGCCGGCGCGCCAGCCCGAGCGCCACCGCGACGCAGAGCGCCGGGAAGACGAAGAAGTAGGAAGCGCTGTAGACGACCGCCGAGAGGCGAGGCGCGGCGTCGTGATCGACGAAGTTCAGGCTCTTGGCGAGCCCCAGGTCGCCCTCCAGCTTCTGGCTCGCCAGCGCGAAGTCGTTCCCCAGCTCGGCGAGCCGCTGCCCCGCAGCCGAGCTGGCGGCCAGGGTCTCGAGGTTCGTCTCGACCAGGTTGAAGGTGAAGACCGCGGCGAGCAGGAGGCTCAGTCCGAGTCGGCCGTCCAGCCCGCTGGCGAGCGCCCGCGCCGGGGCCGCGCGCAGGGCGGCGAGGATCGACCGCAGAGTCCAAGAGGCGCGGCGCGGCTCGTCGCGTCGATCCACGACGACGGGAGCGGGCGCGGGCGGCACTGGTACTGGCTCAGGAGGCGTGGGGATCGTGAGCGGAGCATGCGCCTCCTCGGGCCCCAGGCGGTTCCAGCACTCGACCAGCTCGCCGATCCCGAGCTTCTCCCCCATCCAGCGCTCGAGGAGGTCGTGCTGCTCCTTCTGCCGGGAGGTGCGCACGGCGTAGCGGGTCTCGAGGCTGGCCAGCACGTCGCCGATGAAGCGATGGGTGACGACGCCCTCCTGGGCGAGCCGGAAGAGCCTCTCCGCGATCTGCCGGTTGCGCTCCTCGCGCGGCTTGCGGCCGCTCTTGGCGATGATCAGGTCGCCGGCCTTCTCGAGGTTGAGCATCGTCGGCACCTGCGCGCTGTCCTGAACCACGTGGCGGTGGACGTAGCGGTACAGCTCGTCGACCGAGACCAGCCCGTCGCCGTCCTCGTCGGCGCCGCCGCGGATCCCCGCCAGCAGGTGCTTGGTGAAGACGCCGTGGCCGTCCTGCTCGCGCTCCTCCGCCACCTCGATGCCGGTCGAGGCCGTCATCACCTGGATGCCCCGGCCCGAGGCGAACTGCTGCAGCGAGTCGTCGGTGGTGCCGCGCGTGAAGACGCCGCCGGCGGCGCCGCTGTAGCAGCAGTCGAGGATGACGACGATCCGCTTCGAGCGCGAGATCTCCATGAAGTCGCGCAGGCTGCTGACCGGGAAGGATGTGGCCTCGAGCGTCGAGAGCCGGGTGTCGACCGTCGCCAGGTGGAGCTTGCCCCGCCGGTTGAGCTTGCCGTGGCCGGCGTAGTAGAGGAGCACCAAGTCGTCGCGCTCGGCGAGGTTGAGGACCTCGTTGGCGCGCTCCCGCACCTCTTGGCTGGAGCGGTTCTTGAGCACGAAGGTCTGGGTGAAGATCCCGTGCTCCTCCGAGGTGATCAGCTCGTGGAGGGCGTCCACGTCGTTCTCGGGGAAGCGCAGCGGCGGCAGCTTCGCCTCGCTGGGGAAGCTGCTGTTGCCGATGAGCACGGCGTAGCGCTGCTCGCTCACGGCGCCGGAGCCCCCAGGAACTGGTTGGCGAGCGACAGCGTGCGCTCGAACTCGGCGCCGCGCAGGCTGCCGGCCTGGACCGTCAGCTTGGCGCCGTCGGGCCGCGTCAGCTCGACGACGACCGGCGCCGACGCGCTGCGGTCGAAGTAGGCGCGGACGACGTTGAGCAGGGCGGCCGCCGTGCCGCTGGTGACCAGGGTCAGCGCCAGGCTGCCGATCGTCATCAGGTCGCCGCGGGTCGCCCCCGGCGCCTTCTCTTCGACCGGCTCGGCCTCGACGCCGGCCGCCGCGAGGTCGTCGCGCAGGTCGAGCGACAGGTCGTGCAGGTCCTCGGGGTGGAGGTCGTTCGACACTAGCGAGAGCGCGCAGCCCATGGCGGTCCCTCCGCTCAAGCCCGCCGCGAGCGCCGGAATGCCAGGACCGTGCCGGTGCCCGACAGCCCGACGAGGGCGAAGAAGACGACATTGAAGACGTGGAAGACGGTCTGCGGCTCCTGCTTGCGCTCCAGCAGGACGCGATAGGCCAGCGGGCTCATCGGGTCGAGCCGAGCGGCCTCGCCGCCTTCGTCCATCGCCAGGCGGAAGTCCTTCTGGTCGAGCCGGAAACGGTAGAAGTCGGCGCTCTCGACCCGCACCTCGTTGGAACGGCCCTCCGCGTAGTCGTTGCGTAGCGGGTCCTTCCACTCGACCTTCTGGATCCTGACGCTCTTCGTCGCGTCCACCGAGAAGGGCACGTCGCGGATCACCAGCGGCCGGTCGTTCTCGTAGGGCCAGACCTGGCGCATGCGGTGCAGCCGCGAGGCCAGAATGTTGCCGATGCGCTGCGTCAGATCCTGCTCGTCGGCGCCCGCCGCCGCCGGCTGGAAGCTGATGCGGAACTCCTGCGCCACGCCGAAGGACGGGATCTCGCTGCGCAGCCGGATGTGCCCCTCGCGCACCCAGTGCAGGGTCCACTCGTAGTCGACGATGCGGTGGAAGCTGGCGTCGTAGAGCACCAGCTCGGTGCCCGAGAGGCGCGCCGCCTGGCCGGCCGCCTCGAGGTAGCCGTCCGGGATCTTGTCGTCGCCGCCCTCGGTCCCCCGCTGGATGCGCACCGTCACCGGCAGCCGCTGGTCGCGGGCCAGCCAGCGCAGGCCGGCGAGGGCGTCGCGGGCCTCGGCGGCGCCGTGGATGTCCAACCAGGCCTCGAAGTCGTCGCGGCCGACGGCGAGCCGCGTGGACGCGCCGGGCGGGAAGACCTTGCGCGCGGCCGTCTTCGCCAGCGCGCGGGAGCAAACCAGGAGGTCGTTGGGCAGCACGTTGGGGAGCTGAATGAAGTGGACGCTCTCGCCCAGGCCGGCGTGCTCGCGCCCGCCCGCGAACTTCACCTTGGTGCCGTCCCAGACGGCCGCGAAGTCCGCGCCGCCGCCAGCGACCTCCTTGACCAGGTCGGTGCTGCCGGCGTCGGCGAGCTGCCGGCTGCCGATGGCGATCAGGCTGCCGCGCGACTCGGGCATCGAGAAGATGCTGTTGCGGCGGAAGAAGAGCGCCGGCAGGAAATAGCTCGAGGTGCTGAAGGCGCTGTGGTAAATGAAGCGCGCCGGCCGCTTCTGCGCCGCGCGCTCGCGGATGAAGCGCAGCAGGTCGTCGAGGTCGGGCGCCTGGCCGCCGAGCTGCGGCAGCACCGCCGCCAGCGCCTCGCGGTTGACCACGAAGTAGGAGTGGTAGGTGGTACCGCGGGTGGCCTTGCTGACGTAGGTGCCGAGGACCTCGAAGTCGGCGCCCAGCATCTCGGCGGCGATATAGACGTACGGCGTGACCCGCGCCAGGTACGCGCCGTCGCCGGCGCTCCACTCCGCCAGCCGGTTGGTGGCTTCCCCGTACTTGAAGGCCTTGGGGCTCAGCTCCCGCCCCAGCTTCCTTTCCAGGAGCTGGCGCAGCGCCTCGTCGGCCTCGGCCGTCGCCTGGTCCTGGTCGATCGAGACGAACTTGACCGACGCCTCGGCGGCCGCCGGCGAGGAGGCCAGGGCGCTGAGGACGGCGAGCAGAGAGAGCGACACGGAGAACCGAGGGTTCGTCATGGTCCACCTTCTTCCCATCTTGTTGCTTAGGCGCTGGACCGTCGCGGCCGTTACCGGCCTCGCGGCTTACCAGTTAGACGAGAAGAGGGCGCCGTTTCCCTCACCGGATGGAAAGGGGCGGCCCGGCAGGTGGAGGGGCGGCCGGTCAGGCGACCGGCATGGGCGGCAGCGGCGGGCGCTCGGGCGGGGGGCCCTCGGAGGCGGCGCCCTTGGTGGTGCCCTCGCCGGTCGCCGACGGCTCGGGGCCGTCGCTCATCGAGCCGACGAGCACCCAGATGAGCAGGGCCAGCGCGAGCAGACCCAGGAGCCAGGGCCAGGGGTTGGTCCGCCGGCGCTGCACGTTGATCTCGGTCATGGCGTCCTCCGGTTCCGGGCCCTGCTGGGGAGGACCGTCCCCGGCCCCGCGCTCTGCAAGGACCGGGCCGGCGGCGAGGACGCGATAGGCGGTGATCCGCTGCCGGAGTCCCTTGAGCAGCAGCTCGCCCAGCGGCTCGGTGGGGACGGCGCCGGCCAGCAGGCGGTGGGTCTCGGGACCGAGCACGATATCGCCGGGGCGGGCGACGAGGGCCTCGAGGCGCGAGGCGACGTTGACGGTGTTGCCGAGCACCGTGTAGTCGACCCGCCGGCTGCTGCCGATGTCGCCGACCACCACCGGCCCGCTGTTGATGCCGATGCGCGCCAGGTGCGGCGGCTGCCCGAGCGCCGCCCGCTCGGCGTTCCACTCCGCCAGCGCCTCCTGCAGGCGTACCGCGGCCTGCACCGCGCGCACCGCGTGGTCTTCCTGCGGCACTGGCGCGCCGAAGAAGGCCATGACGCAGTCGCCGATGAACTTGTCGAGCGTGCCGCCAGCAATGAAGACGGCGTCCACCGCGCGGTTGAAGTAGGCGTCGAGCAGCTCGGCGACCTCCTCCGGCGGGGCGTGCTCGGCGAACGGCGTGAAGCCGGCCAGGTCGGCGAAGAGCACCGTCGCCTGCGCCACCCGCAGCCGCCGGCTCTCCCCCGCGGCGCCGGCGCGCAGCACCTCCTCGATCACCGCCGGTGAGTGGTAGCGCTCGAGCCGGCCGCGGGCCTCGCGCTCGAGCTCCGCCTGCCGCGCGTAGCGCAGCCGCTCGATCGCCACCGCCGCGTAGTTGGCGAGCGCGGTCAGGAAGTCGAGGTCGCGCTCGGTGAAGGCGCCGGCCTTGACGGGGGAGTCCACCTGGACGACGCCGATGATCCGCTCCTCCGACCAGAGCGGCGCGCACATGGCGGCGCGGATCTGGTGGATGCGGACCGACTCGCCACCCGACAGGCGCTGGTCGGCCTGGGCGTCGTAGGTAACCAGCGCCACCCGCTCGCTCATCACCGCCTGCAGCATGGTGCGCGAGACCGGCACCTCGCCCCGCGGCCGGAACTCGCGCCGCCCCTTGCTGCGCGCCAGCTCGCAGACCAGCTCGCCGCCGGCCTCCTCGTCGCGCAGCAGGATGAAGCCGCGGTCCACCGGCAGCGCCTCGAAGGCGAGGTCGAGGACCTGGTCGAGCACTTCGTCGACGGCGTCGGAGGCGAGGAGGAGCCGCGCCAGCCGCGTCATGGAGCCGAAGATGCGGTTCTCGTAGGCCTGGTCGAGGGCCTGGCGCTTCTCGAAGTCGGCGAGCGGCCGGACGAGCGTCGCGTTGGCGAGGGGGGCGACCGAGGTCGGGCCCTCGGCCGGCGGCGCCACCGGCGGGCGGGACGGGGCGGGAGCGGAGAGCTCGACGGCGAACTCGAAGACCCCGACCGTCAGCCGGTTCCCGGGGTGGAGCGGCGCCCGCTGCACCGGCAGGCGGTTGACCTGGACGCCGTTGGTGCTCCGCGCGTCCTCCACCACCCAGCCGTCGCCGGCGCGGCGGACGTCGGCGTGGTGGCGGGAGACCGAGCTGTCGGGAAGGATGAGGTCGTTGTCGGCGCCGCGCCCGAGCCGCAGGTCTCGCACCAGCGGCACGACGCGCTCTTGCCCCTCGACGGCGAAACGGAGACGCAGCATGGGCGGGCGCGCGAAACGGCCGGCTTAGCGCGCCGGCCCCTCGCCGGGCGGCTGCGGGGAGAGCGCCTCCAGCACCTCGTTCCCCCACGCCAGCGACAGCTCGCCGCGGGCGAGGAGGGCGGAGAAGGCCTCGACGACGGCGGGGCTGAACTGCCTCCCGGACTGGGCGGCGATCTCGGCCGCCGCCTCGTCCGGCGCCATCGCGGCGCGGTAGGGGCGGCTGGTCGTCATGGCGTCGAAGGTGTCGGCGACGGCGATGATCTTGGCGGCGAGCGGAATCTCTTCCCCGGCCAGGCCGTCCGGGTAGCCCTGGCCGTCCACCCGCTCGTGGTGGCTGCGCACCCCCGGCAGCACGTGCCGCAGGTTGCGCAGCCGGCCGACGATCTCCGAGCCCACCGCCGGGTGCCGCTTCATCACCTCGGCCTCGACCTCGTCGAGCGGCGCCGGCTTGCCCAGGATCGCGTCGGGCACGGCGATCTTGCCGATGTCGTGGAGGGTGGCGGCGTACTTGAGCTCCTCGAGCGTCTCGCGGTCGAGCCCCAGCTCCCGGCCGAGCAGCACGGCGTAGGCCGCGACGCGGCGGAAGTGGCCGCCGGTGTAGGGGTCCCGCTTCTCCACGAACTCGGCCAGGATCGTGACGGTGTCGAGGAACTGCTGGCGCTGCGCCGCGTGCAGGCGCGCGTTCTGGAGCGGGTTGGCGAGGAGGCCGCCGAAGAGCTCCATGCGACGGAGGTCCTCGCCGTCGAAGCCTTCGCGCCCGACCGGGTTGAGGAGCTGGAGGACGCCGATCACCGCCCCGCGCGCCACCAGCGGCACGGCGAGGAGCGCCCGGGTATGGAACGACTCGCCGGCGTCGCCGCGCTCCGGGTCGAGCTCCCAGATCGAGCTGGTCTCGGCCTGGCAGAGCTGCTCGGCCTCCTCCAGCGCCGTCTCGAGCACCCGCTCGAGCTGGAGCGTCTCCGCCAGCTTGGCGCCGATCTCCAGCATCTTCTCGGCCTCGGCCAGGCGGTGGGAGCCGCCGTCGAGCGGCAGCCCGGCCGCGCCGCCGAGACCGTCGAGCGGCATCATGCCGACAGCCCCTCCAGGTCGTGGAGCAGGTCGGCGACGGTCGGGTAGCGCGCCGCGGGGTCCTTCTGCAGGCAGCGCAGGATCGCCGCCTCCAGCCGCGGCGGCACCTCGGGCCAGGCTGCGCGCGGCGGCGCCGGCTCCTCCTTGAGGGCCTGGAACATGATCTCGACCGGGGTGGCGCCGGCGAAGGGCAGGCGGCCGGTGAAGAGCTCGTAAAGCACGATGCCGCAGGAGTAGATGTCGGCCCGGGCGTCGGACTCCTGCCCCTGGAGCTGCTCGGGCGAGAGATACTGCGGCGTCCCCACGACCCACCCCGCCTGCGTCTGCCCCGGCCCTTCCCGCTGCGCCGGCCGCGCGATTCCGAAGTCCATCAGCTTGGCGTTGCCGGTGGCTTCGAGGATCAGGTTCTCCGGCTTGATGTCGCGGTGCAGCACGCCGACCGCGTGCGCCGCGGCGAGCCCGGCGCAGAGCTGCTTGGCCAGCCGCAGCCCGGCCGAGTAGGGCAGCCTCTCGGTCTCGTCGAGCAGGTAGCGCAGGGTAACGCCGCGCACGTACTCCATCGAGATGTAGGGCACGCCGTCGATCTCGCCGAAGTCGTAGGTGCGCAGGACGTTGGGGTGGGTGATCTTGCGCGCCAGCTTGATCTCGCTCTTCAGCCGCTCGAGCTGGCTCTTGTCCCCCCACAGCTCGCGCTTGAGCATCTTGAGCGCCACCAAGTCGTCGAGCTCGCGGTCCTGCGCCTTGTAGACGATCCCCATGCCGCCGGCGCCCAGCACCGAGAGGATCTCGAAGCGCTGGCCGAGGAGCGATCCCGGCGCGATGCCGGAGAGGGTGGGCTGCGCGTCGGCCGCCACCGAGGCCAGGGCCTCGCCGCGCTCGGCGACGTCGGCCGCGGCGGTCACCGGCTGCACCCCCGAGACCCGCGCCGCCACGGCGCCGTCCAGGACGTAGAGCGGCTGGGTCGAGACCAGGCCGCGGCGCTCGGCCAGCTCGTAGCCGGCGGCCGCGAACTGCTCGTGCAGCTCGCGGTAGACCTCGCGCGACAGCACGATGTCGCCGGGCGAGGCCTCGCGCAGCAGGCTCTCGAGCTGCTGCACGGGCAGCCCCACCAGACCCTGCTCCGGCTGCTCCCGCCAGTGGACCGGGCCGGAGATCACCTTGCCGGCGGCGAGCGCGACGAGGGTGCTCTCGCCGCCGGCGGCGCCGTCGAGCAGCTCGCTGGCGACCGCCAGGGCGCCGAAGGCGCGCGACGGCCCTTCGAAGGAGAGCAGGGCGCGGTGGCCGGCGATGGTCTCGAGGCGCCCGCGGCGGGCGGCGGCGGCGTTGGCCAGGCGGCGGAGGTCGCGCGACAGCAGCTCCAGCGGCTTCCGCGGGTCGGAGTCGGCCTTGGCGGCGGCGTAGCGCCGCAGCTCGACCGCCATGAGCAGCACCGACCGCTCCTCGCTCGGGCCGACCGCGGCGCGCGCCGCCTGCACCGGCTCGGGGAGGTTCCTCGACAGCTCGGTGACGTAGCGCTCCATGTCGCGCTTCTCGCGCAGCTCGGCCATCAGCTCGTTGAAGGCCTGCGCCAGGCGCCCCACCTCGTCGCCGCGCTCGGCCTCGATCCGCTGGTCGTACTGCCCCTCGCGCGCCGCCTCGGCGGCGGCGGCCAGCCGCTCGACCGGGCGGAGGGCGCGGCGGGTGAAGAACCAGGTGAGGGCCAGTGCGAGGAGGACGGCGGCGAGCCCGGCGCCGAGGAGGGCCATCTCGATCTGGCGGAAGGGCGCGAGGGCGCGGTCGAGCGAGGCCAAGGCGATGGTGGCGCCGACCGGTTGGCCGGCGGCGTCCTCGAGCGGCGAGACCTGCGCCAGCCAGGGCGCGCCCGCCAGCTCCAGCCGCCGCGCCCCCGCCGGCTCGCCATCGCCGCCGGCGAGCGCTTCCTCCAGCCGCTCCCCGAGCGCCCGCGCCGCCGCCCCCGGCAGCGTCGTGGCGACGATCCGCGACCGGTCGCCGGCGGTGACGAACGCCACGTCGGTGCGGCTCACCTCCTCCAGCTCCTTCGCCGCCTCCTCGGTGATGGCGAAGCCGGAGACCAGGTAGCCGAGGAGAGTGAAGTCCTTGGCCACCGGCACCGCGACGGCGTAGAAGAGGCCGTCCCCCTCCCGCCAGACGCCGGCCGCCTCGAAGTCGGCCACCGCCTTGGCGATGAAGGGCCGGCGCGAGAGGTCCTCCCCTACCGCGTCGGGGCGGTCGCTGCGGGCGAGGACGCGCCCCTCGGGATCGAGGAGGATGGCGAAGTCGAAGCCGAGGTCCTCCTGCCGCTCGCCCAGGAGGTCGAGGAGCGAGACCGCGTCCGCCTCGGCGAAATAGGCGGTCACGTCGTCGTCGCTCAGGAAGACGCGCGAGATGAGCCCCAGCCGCTCGTAGCGCTGGCGCTCGAAGCTCTCCTGCACCGAGACGCTGCGTCGCAGGTCCGCCTCGACCGTGGCCTCGGCGACGCGCTGCGCCAGCAGCGCGGTGACCGCCACCGCCACGCCGACCGCGAGCAGGATCAACACGCCGGTGATCAGCAGGATGCGGGCGGCCAGCGACAGGCCGCGGCCAGTCGATTTGAGCCCGGCGCGAACGCCTTCGCGCCTAGTTGCGGTAGCGGTCACGGCTGCTGTAGGGCTTGCCGAGCTTGTTCATGTGGGCGGGGAGGCGCGGGCGGGTGACCTCCAGGCGGGCGGCGATCATCCCCGGGTGCGGCAGCGTGAGGTCGAGCGTCCAGGGCTCGATCTGCTCGTGCCAGACGGTGACCTTGCCGGCGCCGGCCGGCAGGCCCGTCAGAGTGAAGTTGCCGAGCCCGTCGGGGTGGACGCGGAACGGCGTGTCGAGCACCACGACGTAGCCCACCATCGCGTGGTGGACGTTGCAGAAGACGCGCACCACCCCCGGCTGGTCGAAGCGTTTCTCTTTGCCCGGGCCCTTCTGGTAGAGGCCGAGGTCGAAGGCGTGGTCGGAGGTGACCGAGAAGACGTTGTGGAGGATGGGGTCCAGGTTGGGGAAGCGCACGCGGCTGCCGGAGGTGATCGCCAGGACGCGCGGCTCGAACTGCTTCTTGCGCGTCACCATCTCGAGCGGCGCCGCCGCCGGGGCCGGGCGGTGCGCCGCCGCCGGCTGGAAGGAGACGACGGCGTGCCGCAGGTCGCTCCCTTGCGCGGGCTTGCCGCCCTTGCCCAGGAGCTGGATCTTCCCGCGCAGCTCCTCGGCGGCGCCGGCGTGCGCGAGGAGCGGGAGCGCGGCGAAAGCCGCGGCGCAAGCGAGCCGGCCGGGTCTCACAGGCGCCACCTTAGCGTAGCCAGCGTCTCGTCGTTGCTCGCCTCGGCGCCGGAGCCGAGGGTGAAGGAGTTGTCGGCGCGCTCGAGCGTCAGCTCGATGCCCTCGAGGACCCCCAGCCGCACCCCGTAGTCGAGCTTCTCCCACTCCCAGGCGAAGCTCGGGCTCGGCGTCTGCGGGTGGTTGCGGAAGTCGGGGTCGAGGCGCGACCAGCGGACGGCGGGGGCGACGAAAGGGAAGAGCTGGCGGCCGGCGACGGCGCCCCAGAGAGGCAGGTCGAACGCCCAGGCCAGCTCGGCCTCGACGCCGGTGCGATCGAGCCCGGCCAGCTCCTGGTCCACGACCTGCGCGAAGAGGGTGAGGCCGCCGGCGTAGAGCCAGAGATTGGCGCCCACCTCCCGCTTCTCGTCGCCGGCGAGGTCGGGGGAAGGGGTGGGGCGGTGGACCGGGCCGTCGAGGAGGTCGAGATCGCCGCCGTAGAACGTGCCGTGGAGCTCCACCGTCTCGGCGAGCTTCCGTCCGTAGCTCCAAGCCAGGAGGTCGAGGCCGAAGCGCCCGGCCGCGTCGCCGGCCCGGAAGCCGATCCCCGCCCCCAGCTCCAGCTCGTCGCCGAGGTCGAGGTCCTCGATCTCGGCGTCGTAGGGGACGACGATGCCGCTCTTCAAGTCGGGCTGCGGGTTGGGACGGCGGAAGACGGGCGTGCCGTTGTCGCCGGCCAGGGCGTTGGGGTCGCGCATGAAGACCGGGTTGCCGCGCGTCGCCGAGCCCTTGAGGTAGAGGTAGCCCAGGTCCACGCCGACCTCGACGCCGGCGTCCTCGAAACGGTTGAAAGCGGTCGAGACCAGGCCGTAGCTCTCGAGATGCCGGTCGTCCTGGCGCTCGAACTTGCCGAACTTCCCGGCCTTCAAGTAGGCGCCGAGCCGCTCGGTGACGGTGGCGACCGGCGCCTCCCGCCCCAGCCGCAGCCAGGCCTCGTCGATGTCCCACTCCCGGTCGGTCGAGGTGGGGTTGCGGTCGTAGCGGTCGACGAAGTCGACCTTGGCGTGCGCCGCGAAGCTCTCGCGCCAGGCGGCGTTGAGGAGCAGCGTGGCGCTCGACACCTCGAGGTGGCTGCCGGCGTCCACGGTCTCCAGGAAGGCGCGGCTCTGCCCCGGCGGCAGCTCGATCGGACGGAAGGGGAAGTTGACCGGGAAGCGGTTGGCGTCGCTGTCGCGGTGGTGGGCCTTGACCTCGATCCCGAAGTCGAAGGCGAAGCCGCCGTCGGAGGCGGCCTGGGCGCCGGACTCGTCCGCGGGCTCCTCCTGCGCCGGCGCCGGTCCGCCCGCCGCGAGCAGGGCTACCGCCAAGGCGATCCAGGGCCTCACCATCGTGCGCGCAGACGCCTCCCCCCCTCCTGGCACTACATGGCACTACGCGGAAAATGCGCGGTCAGCTTAGAGCAATCGCGGGGGAGGGGACAAGCTAAAGCGGCTTGGGGATTGACGTTGCGGGCGGGCGGCCGCGCTCACCGCGGCTCGGCGGGCGGCATCCGCCGCAGCTCGGCGAGGAGCGCGCCGAAGCGCTCGTCCTGGCGCAGCGTGGCGAGCGCGGGATCGGACTCCAGCTCCGCGGGCGTCGTGCCGTTCATGGCGATGGCCTTGGCGAGCGCGGCGAAGGCCTGGTCGCGGTTCCCCTTGCCAGCCCAGGCGGTGGCGAGCCGGTAGGGGATGCGCGGGCTCTCGGGGTTGATCGCCGCGGCGGTCTGGAGGAACAGGATGGCGCGGTCCCACTGCCCCGCCGCTATCGCCGCCCGCGGCAGGTAGATCCCGGCCTGCATGTAGTGGGCGTAGAGGACGCGCTCGGCGGACTTGCGTTCCTCCGCGTCGCTCGCCGCCTTGCGCGTCTGGAGCTGCGGCACGTCGAGGTCGGCGAGGAGCTTCTGGACGCCGCCGGGCCGCGGCTCGAGGCCCGCCGCCTCGAAGGCCGCCGGCGCGCGCACCAGCGCCTCGCGGTCGCGCTGGTCGCGCCGCACCCGCTCCCTCAGATCGCGCTGCAGCGCCTCGCTCCGGCCCAGCTCGGCGGCCTTGCGCTCGGGGTCGGCGGTGTCGCGCAGACCGCGATAATCGGCGGCGAGCGCCTTGTAGGCCCGCCAGGCGGCCCACAGCCGGCCCGCGGCCGCGTGCTCGCGCGCCTTGGCGAGGTCGGCGCTCCAGAGCGGCTCGACCAGGGCGGCGTCCGGGGCGCGCCGCCCGTCGCGCATCGCCAGCAGCTCCAGCCACCCCATCCCGAGCGTCACCAGCTCCTCCGGCGGCCACTCGTGGCTGCCGTCGAAGACCTCGATGCGATGCGGCACCCCCAGCTCTTCGAGGCGCGTGTCGAGCTCCAGCATCTCGTAGTAGTTGAAGTCGCGGTCGCCGACGGTGCCGAAGAAGGGCAGCGCCTGCTCCTTCGCCGCCGGCGGGCGCGCGCCGGGGAAGCCGCCCTGCGCGCCGATGACGCCGTGGAAGGTACCGGGCGCGGCCAGGGCGAGGGTGACGACGGTGCGGCTCAGCCCCGAGAAGCCGTAGCCGTAGACGCGGCGGTCATCGAGGGCGAGGTGGGCGTGGGTGTCCACCCACATCGAGCGCATGCGCTGGATGTTGGCGTCCATCGCCCCCAGCGTCGTGGACTCGTTGGCGCTCGCCACCACCCACCCGTAGCGCTCGGCGCCGGCGCGGAAGAGCTCGATCATCTCGCGGTCCATCGGGATGCCGCGCGAGTCGAAGACGTAGACGACCGGCCACTTGCGCTCGGGGGTGTAGGCCTTGGGCAGGTAGACGGCGTAGGAGGTCGTCGGATCGGCGGCGCAGACGACCCTTGGCACGACCTCGCCGCGCGGCATCGGCGCCACCGACGGGGACGGCACCGGCGGAGGCGGCGCGGCGACGGCGAGGAGGAGCGCCGCCGCGGCGCGCCGGCGCTTCACTCGCTCCATTTGGTCACCCCGTAGCGCCAGGCGCGGGCGCCGCTCCCCCACCAGCCTTGCGGCACGCCGGCCTTCTGCTTGAGCGCGGCGAGGAACTGGCGCGGCTCGGGGACCTGCTCCCAGACCTGCGGCAGGAAGGTGGCGCGGAAGCTGCCGACCTCCAGGACGACGCCGTCGGCGCCGGGCCGGAGGGCGGCGAGGAGCGCCTCCTCGGTCGCCGCCGGCAGCGGCTCGAGCGGCGAGAGCAGCGACAGCTCGACCGCGAGCCCCGTCAGCTCCGCGGCGCGCAGCGGCGGGAAGCGCGGGTCGTCGAGCGCGGCGGCGCGGGCGTTGGCGCGCACGTCCTCGCCGAGCGGGCGGACGGCGCGCACCGAGCCGACGCAGCCGCGCAGCAGGCCGTCGAGCCGTAGGGTGACGAAGCAGGCGCCGGGCTCGCGCAGCCAGGGCTCGTCGCAGACCGCGCCGCGGCCGGCGCCGAGCGCCTCCTCGATCGCCGCGCGGGCGAGCGCCAGGAGAAGGCGCCCGCGCGCTGCGGCGTCCGGCGCGGCCAGCGGCTCCACCACCTCGCGCACGCCCCTCACGCCGCCTCCGGCGGGGCACCGACGCCGCCTTCAGAAAACCCGAACGCCCCGTACCCCACCACCTCGTCCCGCGGCCCGGCGGTGTCCCCCGAATTGCGCAGGTCGAGCAGCTCGGCCGCCAGCCCGCGCCGCCGCACCGCCACCAGCAGGCCGTTGATCGCCCGCGCGCCGCACGCCTGGTCGGGAGCGAGCGCCCCGGCGAGCGCCACGACCTGCCGCGCCGTCGCCGCGTCCGCCGCCCGCGCCTCGTCGTACGACAGGTAGTGCGAGAGGTCGGAGCTGACGACGACGACCGTCTCCTCGCCGCCCCACACCCGCTCCAGCACCTCCGCCACCTCCTCGGGGCTTGCCCCGCCGACGACCAGGGGCAGCACCTCGGCGTCCGGGAAGAGGAGCTGCAGGAACGGCAGCTCGACCTCCAGGGAGTGCTCGCGGGCGTGCGCCTCCGGCTGCACCAGGACCTGCGGCAGCCGCAGCGCCGCCCCCGCTCCCTCGCGGTCGATCGGGATCACGCCGAGCGGCGTCGCCAGCATCTCGGATCCCGGCAGCGCCAGGCCGCGCACCGGCACGCGATGCGAGGGGCCGATCAGCACGATCTTGTCGGGCGGCGTACGCCGCGCCGCCAGCGCCCGGAAGGCGACGGCGGCGACGGGTCCCGAGTAGACGTAGCCGGCGTGCGGGGCGATGACCGCCTTGGGCGGCGGGCCGGGGCGGGCGGCGGGGGCGGCGCGCCCGGCCTCCGCGAGCAACTCCTCGACGGTCGCGCGCAGCGTCTCGGCATCCGCTGGGTAGAAGCTCCCGGCGACGGCCGGCGGCCGGATGCGCGGGCGCCCCGGGTCCTCCACGCGGCCTCCCCTACTTTTTGAGCCCGATCTCCCGCAGCCGCTCCTCCAGGAACTCGCCGGCGGTGATCGGCGGGTACTTCGGGGGCCGGTCCTCGGAGACGAAGCGCGGCAGGATCGTCAGGTCGCAGTCGGAGTAGGGGTGGACGAAGAAGGGCATCGAGTAGCGCTCGCGGCCCGAGCCGTCCGGCGGATTGACCACCCGGTGGGTCGTCGCCGGCACCACCTCGTTGGTGACGCGCGACAGCATGTCGCCGGCGTCGACCACGATCTGCCCGGGCCCGGACTGCACCGGCAGCCACTCCCCTTCGCGGGAGAGGATCTCGAGCCCCGAGTCGGTCGATTCACAGAGCAGCGTGATCAGGTTGATGTCCTCGTGCGCGGCGGCGCGCACCGCGCCGGGCTCGACGCCCTGCGGCACCACCGGGTAGTGGATGACGCGCAGGATGCTGTTGCCGAAGTCCATCATGCCGGCGAAGGTCTCGCGCGGCAGCTCGAAGTAGTCGGCGAGCGCCCGCAGCAGGTCGGCGGCCACGTCCTCGAGGCGGCGGTAGAGGCGGACCATCGGCTCGCGCAGCTCGGGCACCTCGGACGGCCAGACGTTCGCCGGGTAGTCGGACGGCAGGGGCTTCCCGTCGCGCGGCTCCTGGCCGACGTGCCAGAACTCTTTCAAGTCCGGGTGCGGGTTGTCCTTGGCGTGCTCGACACCGAAGGCGGTGTAGCCGCGGGCGCCGCCGCGCTTCTGGTCGTACTGCTGCTTGGCGGCGTTGTCGAGCTCGAAGAACTGTCGCCAGAGGTCGTAGACGCGGCGGATCAGCTGCTGCTCGACGCCGTGCCCCTCGACGTTGAGGAAGCCGAACTCGCGCAGCCCGTCGCCCAGGGTGCGGACGAAGCGGTCGCGGGTCGCGGCGTCGCCGGAGGCGTAGTCGCTGAGGTCGACGGTCGGGATGCTCTGGGTGGCGGCCATCCTGCTCCCTCCTGATGGTTCGGCCCCCGAGAGTAGCACCGCGGCGCGCGGCGATACACTCCGCGCACATGGACCTGCGGCGCAAGCTCTACTGGATCTCGCTCCTCTACTTCGCCGAAGGCTTCCCCTTCGGCATCGCCTACAAGGTCTGGCCGGTCTACTTCCGGCTGCACGGCGTCGAGCTGCGCGACATCGGCCTGATGTCGCTGCTCTTCCTCCCCTACACGATCAAGGCGGCCTGGGCGCCGTTCGTCGACCGCTACGGCACGCGCCAGACCTGGGTCGCAGCGGCCGAGATGGCGCTGGTCGGCATCACCGTCGCGCTCCTCGTCCTCGACCCGTCGCAGACCGACTGGCGGCTGTGGGTGGTGCTCCTCGCCTTCACCCTCGCCTCGGCGACCCAGGACATCGCCATCGACGGCTACGCCGTGGACGTGGCCACCCCCGCCGACAGCGGCCCGATCAACGGCGCGCGGGTGGCCGCCTACCGCGCCGCTTTGCTGGCGAGCGGCGGGTTGATGCTGATCCTCGCCGACTACTTCCCCTGGCGGGTGCTCTGGCTCGGCGCCGCCGTCCTCTTCATCGCGATGGCGGTCGTCGCCTTCCGCTCACCGCGGGTGCCGCGCGAGCGCCCCGCGCCGACCGCGCGCCAGGCGAGCGAGTTCTGGACCGCGCGCCTGATCCTCCTCGTGCTCAGCGCCGCGCTGCTCTACATTGCCTACCTGAAGGACTGGGGGGCGCTCTGGATCACCCTCGCCGTCGTCGCCGCGACCCTCTTCATCGCTTCGTTCCTCGACGCCACCGTCCTGCGCTGGGCGCTGCGCGCCGAGATGGTGCCGGTGCTCCTCTTCGGCCTGCTCTACAAGCTCGGCGACAACTCGATGGGGCGGATGATCGAGCCCTTCTGGGTGGACAAGGGGCTCAGCCCGCAGGAGATCGGCTGGATCTCCTCGACCCTCGGCGTGGCGCTCACCATCGCCGGCGCCCTCCTCGGGGGCTGGTACATCAAGCGGAAGGGCATCTTCCGCGCCCTCCTCTGGTTCGGCGTCGCGCAGCTGGTCTCGAACTTCGGCTACGTGGCGGTGGCGGCCCTGGACCTGCCGCGCCAGAGCATCTACGGCGCCTCGGTCGTCGAGTCGTTCACCCAGGGGCTGGGCACGGCGGCCTTCCTCTCCTTCCTGATGAACCTCTGCGACCGCGAGCACGCGGCGACGCAGTTCGCCCTCCTCACCGCCACCTTCTCCCTGGGGCGGGACGTGGCGGGGGCGTTCTCCGGCATCGGCGTCGAGCGGCTCGGCTACGACACCTACTTCCTGATCACTGCTCTCCTGGCGCTGCCCGGGCTGGCCCTCCTGCCTCTCGTCCGCCGGCGCATCCGCGAAGAGGAGGTTCCGGCCGTGCCGGCCGAGGCGTAGGCTCGCCGGGAGCGAGAGGAGGTTCCGATGCCGCTGCATCGTTCACGACGACACAAGATCATCGCCGGCGTCTGCGGCGGGATCGCCGACTGGCTGGGCTGGAGGCCGACGACGGTGCGGACCCTCTACGTCCTGCTCTCCCTCTGCTCGGCGGGGTTCCCGGGGACGATCGTCTACATCGTGCTCTGGATCGTCCTGCGCAAGGCGCCGACAGAGCCGGCCGCGGCGGCGTAGCTATGAGTAAGACAGCCGGCTTGTAGCAGTTAAGACCGCGACACGGGGCCTCGGATCTAGAGTGCGGGAAGTGGGATATCCCGTTGCTGACCGCATTGCCCGGACCCGAGACTACTGAGAGGTCGCCGGTCACGCACGAAGCACTGCGTGTTATGCCACCCGCGGAACCTTTGGGGGAGGCGACTCAATGAACTCATAGACGCTTGACAATCTTTGGCAACTGTTGTAACACGTAGGCTTCGAAAGAACTGGACGCCCGCTCGATTCCCGATGTCGAGCAGTCGCTACCACTGTAAGCGCTACTGGCCGTCCAGCTCCGGGAGATGACAATGGCGATTTCGGGATCAACGATTCTAGAGTCGCTGACCAGACAAGCGGACGCTCTCAACTTAGTTGCTGCGACGGTAGTCGCAATCTCAGCATTAATACTTTGGCATAGGAAGCCTGATACTAGAGCTCCCCTGCTATTCTGGATGCTTCAATGGTTCGTGGTGGCATCATTGTACGTACTTCGATGGGCAACTTCGCCGCCCCAGCCGGTTGAATTGGTCCTAGTTGATCTGCAGAGCATTCTAGTCCTCGGATTCTGCATAGCGTTCTACTCTGGAACGAGTTTCCGCGCGGGCTACGCGGCAGTCCTTCTTGTAGCTCTAGCCTTCTTTCTAGTGTTAATCGATGTGGGTCTGTTTGGTCTCGCGTCTGACAGTGCTCCAGGCTCGAGGCTAAGGTATTTCTGGGTTGGCCCCTCCGCCTGCCTGGCCTCACTGGTTTTCTTCGCTTCAGGGGTTCTCTTCCTACTCCGCTTTGGTTGGCGAGGCGCGTGGTTTACCGTTGCCTCAGTTTTGTACGCCGTGTTTCAGTGGCCAGTGTATATTAGCTTTCTGGTCAAACAGGCCCCAGTCGAAGTCGAGCGATGGCTTTTTCCATTGGTCTTGGGTAAAGTGATTTTGGGTGGTTTGTTTTACATGTACTGGTCATTGGGTGACCCTGAAATGACTCCTTTGAACCTCATCCCCCAGAGGAACCTTCCAAGACTCAACCTCAAAATAGGCACGGCGAAACTTCTAGGTTATCTTGGATCCTTCGCGTTAGCGGTATTAGTTCACTTCCTTGCTACTTGGCTGTTCAGCGTTATCGTCGATGGTCACTAAGGAAGTCGGCCAAGTTTGACAGCTTAATTTGATGTAAGAGGATTCGCGCAAGTCGAGATTCCCAGCTCGGCGGGGAGTAGACAGCCGGTCGCGCCGCGGCGGCGTAGCGCTCGGTCCGCGCTCCGCGCGTTTCTTACCGAGTGTCGCGGCGCACGAAAAGGACCGCTACGTCGTCCTCGTAGACCTTGGCGAAGCGATCGGGCGGGAAGAGGAGGTCGGTGGCGGTGTGGTACTCGACGCGCACCGGCCGGCCGGCGGCGTCGAAGGTGACGAGCGGGCGCAGGCGGCGGTCGTTCCGCACCAACGCAGCGTCGATGGCGTAGCGGTCGAGCAGCTCCCGCCAGGCGCGCTCGTCGGCGCGGGCCCGCGCCAGCTCGTGCAGCAGGTCGGGGCGCACCTCGTTGCGCGCGTCGATGAAGACCCGCCGCGGCGGGTAGAGCCGCCAGAGCAGGTACCCGCCAAAGGCGACGTCGTTGTACAGGTTGCCGACGCCGCGGCGGCGCTCGAGCACGTCCACCGCCTTCTCGGGGAAGCGCCCCGGCTCGAGGCCGAGCCCCGGCACGAGGCGGCCCTGGCGCGGCCGCAGCGGGCCGGACGACGGCGGCCGGACGCACCAGGCGGCGGCGAGGACGCAGGCCGCGAGGGCGGCGGCCTGCCAGAGGACCGGGCGCGCGCTCCGCGGTGACGGCGCCGGCGCCGCGCGCCGCACGTCGGCGAGACACTCCCCGGCGAAGAAAGCGGCGCCGAGGAAGAAGATCCCCTGGTGGCGGACGGCGGTGGCGGCCAGGGCGGCGAGGAGGAGCGCGACGAGCCCGCTCGGCGCGTCGAGCTTCCGGGCGCGCGCGACGGTGATCGCCGCCAGTGAGAGGAGGGCAACGAAGCCGAAGATCAGGTAGGGCTGCGGCGCCTCCCACGCCGGGAGCCACTCCGGGTTGACGGCCGGCAGGCCCCGCAAGCCGGCGGCGATGCCGAAGGGGACGGTGAAGACCTTCGCGCCGTACGGGTTGGCGAGCAGGGCGAGGGCGGAAAGAGCAGGTAGGAGGAGGCGCGCGCGCCAGGGGAGGCGCGCGCCGAGCAGGTAGGCCGCCGCGAGCAGGGGCGCGAGCAGCGCGCCCGGATGCAAGTTCACCCAGAGGACGACGAGCCCGGCCAGCAGCGCCACTTCTCCCCACCCGGCTCTTCCCACGCGCCGCACGCGCTGCAGGAGGGCGAGGAGCAGCACCACTCCCGCGAGGCTCGCCAGCTCCGGCCGCAGGAAGAAGCGCCCGCGCGCGCCGAGCACGGCGACGACCACCACGATCACCGCCCCCGCGAGCGGTGCCCCGGCGCGCTTGAGCTCGCGGAGGAGGAGCGCCGCGATGCCCACGATCAGGAGCGTCCGCGCCACGACCAGCGCCGGCAGCCCGCCCAGCCGCTCCAGCGCCGCGATCCCCACCTGGAACAGCCACTCGTGGTCCACCCACGGCGTGTTCTCGGAAGTGAACCTGAAGGGGTCGACGCGCGGCACGCGCCGGTGCTCGAGAATCCAGCGCCCGGCGGCCAGGTGCCAGAAGGTGTCGTAGGCGCGGAGGCGGAGGGTCCCCGCCACGGCGGCGAAGGCCAGACAGGCGGCGGCGAGGAGGCGGGGCAAGTGGGAAAAGAGTATCAACCAGATCAAGGTCTTCTGGTAGGTTCAGCAACTCCTGCACGTCATGACCCTCGCCACACCGCTCGTCCCTCCGCCTACCGCGCGTCCGGCGCTCGACCGCGCCATCGCCGACGTCCAGGCCCGCAAGGCCGCCTGGCCGCGGGTGAGCGTCGCCGAGCGCCGAGCCCTCCTCGAAGAGCTCCGCCGCAGCTTCCTGCCGGTGGCGGAGCGCTGGGCTACCGCCGCCGCGGCCGCCGCCGGGCTCGCGCCCGGCTCGCCGCCGACCGGCGTCGAGTGGCTCATGGGGCCGCAGCTCGTGCTGCGCAACCTGCGGCTCCTCGCCCGCTCGCTGGCGGAGATCGAGCGCCACGGCCGGCCGCGCATCCCGGGAGGGGTGTGGACCCGGCCCGACGGCCGCGCCGTCGCCGGCATCGTCCCGCTCGACGTCTGGGACCGGCTCCTCTACGGCGGCGTCCGCGCCGAGGTCTGGATGCAGCCCGGCGTCACCGCGGCGCAGGTGCCGGAGACCCAGGCGGTCTCCTACCACGCGGCGGAGCGGCCGGGCGGCGTGGTCCTGGTGCTCGGCGCCGGCAACGTCTCCTCGATCGGGCCGATGGACGCGCTCTACAAGCTCTTCGTCGAAGACCGCGTGGTGGTCTACAAGACCAACCCCGCCAACGCCCACCTCGGGGCGCTGCTCGAAGAGGGCTTCCGGCCGCTCGTCGAGCGTGGCTTCTTCCGGCTGGTGCACGGCGGCGCCGAGGAAGGGGCCTACCTCTGCCGGCACCCCGGGATCGAGGAGATCCACATCACCGGCTCGGACCGCACCTACGAAGCGATCGTCTTCGGCCCCGGCACCGAGGGGGAGGAGCGCAAGCGGCGGGGCGCGCCGCTCCTCGCCAAGCCGGTGACGGCGGAGCTGGGCAACGTCAGCCCGGTGATCGTCGTCCCCGGCCCCTGGAGCGACGCCGACCACGCCTACCAGGCCGAGTACCTGGCGACGATGCTGGCCACCAACGCCGGCTTCAACTGCAACGCCCTGCGCGTCGTCGTGCAGCACGCCGATTGGGAGGGGCGCGGGCGGCTCCTCGACGCCGTGCGCGCGCTCCTCGCCAACATCCCGGCGCGGCGGGCCTGGTACCCCGGCGCGGCGGAGCGCTGGCGGGCCTTCGTCGGCGATCACCCGGCGGCCGAGCGGTTCGGCGCGGAAGGGGACGGGCAGCTCCCCTGGACGCTGATCTCCGGCCTCGACCCCGAGCGCCGCGACGAGATCTGCTTTACCACCGAGGCCTTCTGCGGCCTGGCCGGCGAAACGGCGCTGCCGGCGGGCGGCGCGGCCGAGTTCCTGGAGCGGGCAGTCGCCTTCTGCAACGAACGGCTCTGGGGGACGCTCAACGCGACGGTCATCGTCCACCCCGCGACCCTCAGGGAGCCGGGCATGGCCGACGCACTCGACCGGGCGATCGCCAGCCTGCGCTACGGCACCGTCTCGCTCAACCACTGGGCGGCGGTGGGCTACGCCCTGGTCGCGCCCCCCTGGGGCGCCTACCCCGGCCACACCGCGCGCGACATCCAGTCCGGCACCGGCGTCGTGCACAACACGCTGATGTTCTCGCGCGTCGAGAAAAGCGTCGTCCGCGGCCCCTTCCGCCCCTTCCCCAAGCCCCCCTGGCTCATCACCCACCGCCGCCAGCAAGAGCTCTTCCCCCGCCTCACCCGCTTCGAGGCACACCCCTCGCCGCTCGCGCTCCCCGGGATCTTCGCCGCCGCGCTGCGCGGCTAGGCGCGCAGGCGTTCGCGCCGGGCTCCGAATGATTACTGAGGGATGTCCGCCAGCGCCTTGATCACTTCCTCGACCTCCGGACAGCCGTAGACCCACACCGGCGTGTCGAGCGGCACCATGCGCGTCAGCCGCTGGGAGGCGAACATGGGGATGCGGATGCAGCCGTGGCTGGCGGGGCGCGGCGGGACGTCCTGGCTGCCGTGGATGGCGATGCCGCCGACCAGGTACATCGGGTTGTGCATCATGCCGAGCAGGCTCTCGTGCCAGCCGGTGTGCTTCCGGTACACGGTGAAGCGGCCGCAAGGGGTGACCGCCAC
This sequence comes from Thermoanaerobaculia bacterium, assembly GCA_035536455.1. Classification (GTDB taxonomy): domain Bacteria; phylum Acidobacteriota; class Thermoanaerobaculia; order Multivoradales; family UBA5704; genus DASUNQ01. The sequence continues at coordinate 92,097 of DATLOC010000052.1, forward strand.
GCCGTGCCCCCAGCGCTTCTCGTAGAACGGCTTGCCGCTGCCGGAGGAGATCGGCAGGACGTTCGCCACCCGGCCTTCGTCGTCCACGAGGAGGAGCACTTGGCGGGCGAGGTCCACCTCGAGGTGCGCGTAGCGGCTCTCGCGCGGCGCCGGCCGCTCGGCGGCGAGCAGCGCCTGCCACTCGGTCCGCGTCAGGCGCCCGGTGGCCGGCCGTCCCTCCAGCTTCTGGAAGGCGACGAGCGCGTGGCGCGAGGCCTCGTCCCAGGTGCCGTCGACGGGGCCGGCCCAGTAGCCGAGCTCGGTCAGCCGGCGCTCGGCGGCCTTCCGCTCGCTGGCGGAGAGGGCGGTCGAGGACGTGGGGGCCTTGCGCGGCAGCGAAGCGGCCAGGGCGGCGCCGGCGACGAGCGCTAGCACTGTCGCCAGGAGGGCGGATCTGCGGACGGTGGTGCTTCCGGCTCTCATCTCTCCTGTAAAAGGAAGGCACGCTCCGTGCCAGCCGGCGCCTCCGGCTCCATCAGCAGCCCCGCCAGCAGCGCCGCCCGCTCCGGCATGCGGTCCACCCAGACGAACTCGTGTGCCGCGTGGGCGCCGTCGCCGACCGGGCCGAGGCCGTCGAGGGTCGGCGCGAAAACGCTCGTCGTGTTGCCGTCCGAGGCGCCGCCGGCGGTGCCCTCCTGGAGATCGAGCCCCAGCCGCGCCGCCACCGCCCGGGCCTGCTCCCAGAGGGCGCGGTTGCCCGGCGTCCTTTCGAGTGGCGGCCGGTCGATCCCGCCTTCGACCTCCAGCCGCGTTCCGGGGATCGCCGGCACGAGCCCGCGGATCGCCCGCTCCAGCGCCGCGAAGTCGTCGAAGCGCAGCATCCGCACGTCCACCACCGCCTTGGCCTCCGGCGGCACGACGTTGCGGCGGATCCCGCCCTCGAAGATGCCGACGGTCACCGTCGTCCCCTTCGCCGGGTCGCCTAGGGCGTGGAGCCGGATCACCTGGTGCGCCAGCTCGAGGACGGCGCTCGCCCCCTTCTCCGGCTCGAGGCCGGCGTGGGCGGCCTTGCCGTGCGCGGTGACGGTGAAGCGGGCGTTGCCCTTGCGCTCGGTCTTGAGCCGCCCCCCGGGCTCGAGCGACGGCTCGAGCACGAAGACCCGCGCCACCCGCCGGGCCAGCCGCTCGATGCGGGCGGTGGACTCCTCGCTCCCCACCTCCTCGTCGGAGCTGACGAAGAGGACGGGCGCGAGCGGCGGCTCGAGCCCCTGCTCGGCGAGAGCGCGGAGCGCGAAGACCCCCTGCACCAGGCCGGCCTTCATGTCGTAGACGCCGGGGCCGGTGAGGCGGCCGTCGGCGAGCGCGACCGGCATCGTGGCGAGGCTGCCGAGCGGCCAGACGGTGTCGCAGTGGCCGAGGAGGAGCTGGGCGCGGCGGGCGCGCGGGCGGCGGGCCGGCGAGGCGTAGAGCTGGCCGCCCGAGGCCTTCCCGGGCAGCCGCCGCACGCGGTAGCCGGCCGGCGCCAGCGTCTCCTCGAGGAGCGCGAAGACCGGCTCCTGCGCCGCCGGCACGTGCGACGGGCTCTCGGCCACCGCCAGCCGTCGCAGCAGCTCCACCATCTCCCCCTGCCGCGCGCGCAGGCGGTCGAGGAGCGCCTTCACCTCTCCCCCGCCGCCACGGGCGCGGGGCGCTCCCCCTCCGCCGGCGCCGGCAGGTCGCGCCAGGTCGTCTCGTCGTCGTCGAAGATCGGCAGATTGGGCTGGCGGCCGCGGCGGGCGTTGACGTGCCAGCCCCAGAGAAGCGCCCACTTGAGGTAGCTGCCGTACGCCTGGAGCATGCAGAAAACCAAGCCGTGCAGGCCGTCGAGGACGCCGAGCTGGAAGACGTAGGTGCGGAGGAACCGCCAGCCCGACCGCCCGAAGACCTCGACGGCGCCGGAGCGCTTCCCCTCCTTCCAGTTCTGCGCCGCCCCCCAGAAGCTGTACTTCTCGATCCGCCGGACGTAGTCGTCCAGGCTGTCGGTCATGTAGTGCTCCATCGGGTGGCGGAGCCGCGGCGCCGGGCCCTGGGTGATCATGTCGGCGTGCACCCGGCGGTTGGGGTAGCGCGCCGTGCCGCGGCGCACCAGCCGCACCACCTGGTCGTGCTGCCAGCCGGAGAAGCGGATGACCTTCCCCAGGAAGTAGACGCGCCGGCGGATGGTGTAGGCGTGGTGGCTGGGGCCGGCGGCGAGGAGCTCCTCGATCTCGCGCCGCAGCGCCGGCGTGCAGCGCTCGTCGGCGTCGAAGATCAGGATCCAGTCGTGCGCCACCTGGTCCATCGCCCAGTTCTTCTGCGAGGCCGAGCCGAAGTAGGTGCGCTGCACGCACCGGGCGTTGGGGAAGCCGCGCACGATCTCGGGCGTGCGGTCGGTCGAGAAGGAGTCGACGACCAGCACCTCGTCGCACCAGGCGAGCGACTCCAGGCACCCCGCGATGTGCTGCTCCTCGTTGAAGGTGGTGACGATGGCGGAGACGGCGGGGCGGGTCGGGCCGGGGGCCTGAGGGGGGCTCGCCATGCGACGGCGGGATGGTATCAAGGATATCCTTCGCCCCTCCGTGACCAGCCCCGGGTCCCCCCTCTTCGGCAGGCTGCGCCCCTACCTCGTCTTCCTGCTGCTCGTCACCATCAAGCTCGTCGCGCGCCTCTTCTACCGCATCGACATGCGCTGGATCGGCGAGGTCCCGCCCGACCCCTGGCGCCACATTCGGCTCGCGGCCGTGCTCAACCACACCAGCCTCTACGAGCCGCTCTTCGCCGGCGGCTGCCCGCTCCACTTCCTCTGGCGGATCGCCCGCCACGGGGTGGTGCCGATCGCCGACAAGACCGCCGGGCGCCTGCTGGTCGGCGGCTTCTTCAAGCTGATCGCGGCGCAGGTCATCTCGATCACCCGGCGGCGCGACGAAACCTGGGACGAGGTGCTGGACCGCATCGACCCCGACGCCATGGTCATCATCCTCCCCGAAGGGCGTATGAAGCGCGCGACCGGCCTCGACGTCGAAGGCCAGCCGATGACCGTGCGCGGCGGCGTCGCCGACATCCTGGAGTCGATCGGCGGCGGCCGCCTGGTGCTCGCCTACAGCGGCGGCCTCCACCACATCCAGGCGCCGGGCGAGCGCTGGCCGCGCCTCTTCAAGACCGTCCGCATGCGCCTGGAGGCGCTCGACCTCGACGCCTACCGCGAGGCGCTGATTCAGACTGCAGGGCCGGAAGGCTTCAAGCGGGCGGTCGTCGAGGACTTGGAGCGCCGGCGCGACGCGATCTGCCCGCCGCTCGCCGAGCCGGCGCCGTGAGCGTCGCGCTCCCGGCGCCCCGGATGCGGGAACGCTTCTCGCAGGCGGCAGAGGCGTGAGCCTCTTCACTCGCCGGCTGGAGCTCTTCCGGGCCTTCGGCATCCCGATCCGCCTCGACCTCTCCTGGTTCGTCGTCTTCCTGCTCGTCACTTGGTCGCTGGCGACGCGCGCCTTCCCGACGCTCGTCCCCGGCCTGTCGCCGGTGCTCGCCTGGTCGATGGGGGCGGCGGGGGCGCTCGGCCTCTTCGCCTCGGTCCTCCTCCACGAGCTGGGGCATGCGGTGACCGCGCAGCGGCTAGGCGTGCGGATGCGCGGCATCACCCTCTTCCTCTTCGGCGGCGTCGCCGAGATGGCCGAGGAGCCGCGCACGCCGAAGGTGGAGTTCCTGGTGGCGATCGCGGGACCGGTGGTGTCGGTGGCCTTGGCGCTCGCCGGCGGCGGCGCCGCGCTCCTCGGCCGCGCCGCCGGCTGGCCGGCTCCCGTCGTCGCCGTCGTCGGCTACCTCGGCCTGATCAACGGCGTGCTGGTCGCCTTCAACCTGATCCCCGCCTTCCCGCTCGACGGCGGGCGGGTGCTGCGCTCGGCTCTCTGGGCCTGGAAGGGCAGCCTGCGCCAGGCGACGCGGATCTCTTCGGCGATCGGGTCGGCCTTCGGCTTCGCGCTCATCGCCTGGGGCGTCTGGCAGGTCCTGCAGGGCGAGATCTTCGGCGGCGTCTGGTCGTTCCTGATCGGTATGTTCCTGCGCAACGCGGCGCGCATGTCCTACCAACAGCTCCTCCTGCGCCGCGCCCTCGAAGGCGAGCCGGTCGAGCGCTTCATGCACCCCGACCCGGTGACCGTGCCGCGGCAGATCTCGGTGCAGGAGCTGGTGGACGACTACGTCTACCGCCACCACTTCAAGTTCTATCCGGTGGTCGACGAGGCGGGGCGGCTGACCGGGTGCATCACGACGCGCCGGATCAAGGAGCTGCCGCGCGAGGAGTGGCAGCGCCAGACCGTCGGCGCCATCGCCGATCGCTGCGACGCCGAGAACACCGTCCCCGCCGGCACCGACGCCGTCCGCGCCCTCTCCCGCATGAGCCGCACCGGCGCCTCGAGGTTGCTGGTCGTCGACGGTGACCGGCTGCTCGGGATCCTGTCCCTCAAGGACCTCCTCAAGTTCTTCGCGGTGAAGATGGAGCTGGAGGAGGGGAAGTAGGTCGCCGCGAAGGAGGAAGACCGATGCCGTTCCTCACAAGAGTGGTGAGGCCAAAGCCGTTGCCTGCCTTCCCTCAGCCCTCTGGTCAATGATCATCCTGGGGCCCGCTGCCAAAGCGTGAAGCGAGACCGCTACTTAAATGGCTCACATTCGCCTGCACCTCCAGTCGTTCGGCGAATTGCGAGGCCTCCATCAACGGGGATTGTCAGGCTCCTCCGGACACCTGAGCTCGACTTCGACTTTGGAAGTCACTGCTAAGACGTCAGTGCCAGGAAGGCTCGCACGCATCTCGACGGTGTGGCGGCCAGCGGCCAGGCCCGCTTTGCTCCGTACCGCCGGATCTTCCAACAGCTCCTCGACACCGGAGCCCTCTTCGCACGGAGTGAACGAGAGTTGCATGTCACCACAGCTGCTAAACAGGAGGTCAACTCCCTTTCCGCGCCAACTGGCGCCGGGAAGTACGAGCGTACATAGACTGTCAGATGGGCCCCAGCGGTCGGTCCCGTCGATAATCGTCTCGAAGTAAAGCTGATCACGAAATGCCCTCATGGCCTCGGGCAGGTCCATTTCAATAGGCAACTGCGCGGCGTTCACGTACGCGCTGCAACTGCTCGCAGCGACCTGCAAAAGATCGGTGATCGGCTCGCCGATCTTCAACGTCACCGGGCCAGCAGGAGATACCGCAGCTTGGTCACTGACCGTGACGCTGATCCGTTGCTCCTCCGAACTGATCCCACCCACTCCTCCGATAGACCTTTGACATATTGGCCTTGTAGTGAAGATGTAACTCTTTCCTATCTTGAAGCCGTCTCGAGGCCGAAATAGCCATAGCCTCCGAGGTTTAGACATCCACCACGGAATTCTCCGCCCCCTCGGAGACACCAGCTCATAGTCAACCGACAGGGGTTCTCCCGAAGCGCTAGCTATCTGAACCGGGAGAGCCTGGTCTGTGCCATTGGACCCCTCGAACTCTCCCCACCAGAGGAGTCCGGCCGAGTTGCTTGGAATGAGGCCCCCTCCGCTCACGAAGCCCCAAGTCGGGTAGTAGCAGATGCAGCTGCATGCGGCGGATCGCTCCGGCGCAAGGAAGGCGAGGCAAAGGAAGCCAACCGTCGCCGCCCATCCTATAGAGCAGGTGTAGTTTCGTGACATGAATCCTCCTGCGCTAACCTCTGCTTCTGATGCTTTCCTCTCTATAAGTTACGAGATCATAGCAGGAAGGAGCGGAAGCGCGAATGCGGCGCCTGAGCACCACGTTCGGAGTGCCACGCGAGCCGAGCTAAGGCTTAGCACGACAGTTGCTTAGGCGACGCCCTGTCGCACTGCTGGGCCCGCCGATCGCCAGGGCAGAGGCGCCCCTCGCCCGGGTGGACGACTATGTCTACCGCCACCACTTCAAGTTCTACCCGGTGGTGGACGAGGCGGGGCGGCTGACCGGATGCATCACGACGCGGCGGATCAAGGAGCTGCCGCGCGAGGAGTGGCGGAATCAAACGGTCGGCGCCATCGCCGACCGCTGCGACGCCGAGAACACCGTCCCCGCCGGCACCGACGCCATCCGCGCCCTCTCCCGAATGAGCCGCACCGGCGCCTCGAGATTGCTAGTCGTCGACGGCGACCGGCTGCTCGGGATCCTGTCCCTCAAAGACCTCCTCAAGTTCTTCGCGCTGAAGATGGAGCTGGAGGAGGGGAAGTAACAGGACTCGCTCCTGAGCGGTGCGCCTTCATCACAGTCCCTAATCACGCCGTTCACGAAGCTCAAGGGTCGCACCCGATTCCTATTGACTCGGCCCATGCTCTTTCTCCCACCGGGCGACCCATTCAAGCCGCTCTTTTTCAAACTCATCGAGGAATAGCACACTGAGAAACTGGGGCCAGCTCTCGAACCGGAATCCGCCACCGTACTTTCCCAGAGGACCACGGAGATTGCCTTGCCAGAACCCCTCATTCGTCTCAATAGAGAGTCGAGGAGACGCTGCCGCCAAAGCCACGTACCGAAGCTCACCAGGAAGATGGCTCCTCGTCAGCAACGCCAAGGCAATGCCGCGTCCCTTGGCCACTTTGACCGCACCATCTTGAAAGCTCACCGTTGTAACCATGATACCTTTATGGGCTCCGATGTCATCGAGCTTCGAGTGAAACTCCTCCACTTCATCAACCGACACCGACTTGCTATAGCACTTGCACTCCACCAGACAGAGCAGTCTGGCGCCCGCGATCGATGTCTCGAATGAAATGTCCACTTCGATCTCGCGTCCGGAGACGCGTCCAACGTAGACTCGCTTGTGGTGGACTTCAACGCCGATCAGCGCCTCCATCACCTGCTGCACGAATCGCTCGTAAGCGTCAGAAGCGTCCGTCATCACCGTCCTGTGGGTCGTTTTCTAGAGAAGCCCCCGCTTGGTCGATTCAAGGTTGTAGCGCCGCCAAACGAGTTGGGCTTCAGCGGTGCCGTCAGGCATCCGCTGCAAGCCTAATCCATAGAAAGCGATGTCAAGCCCACACCTCCCCTGACCGCCCCGCGCTTGGCCTCCGGCCAGACCACCACCAGCTCGCCACGTGCGGCGAGAGGATCTCGTGCAGCCAACCGCTCCACTCCCCCTCCTCGAGGCAGAGATGCAAATGGCCCGGCGTCTGCTGCAGCGCGCTCACCAGCGCCCGGCCGTTGGTCTCCACCACCTCGCGCCGGATCTCCTGCCCGCCTCCGAGAGCACGCTGATCGTGCAGCTCTCGGCGTGGGGTCCAATCCGAGATATCGTTCCATCGTGGTCTCCTCCCATGCGGGCTCGATGCCCGGATCTTGTGATCAACCCAAGCATCTCCCCTGCGGAGGAGACCGCCAAGTGCAACACGGGGTGGAGTGGCCGTTCGAACATCGAGGAGTAGGATGCGACTTTCTTATGATGCCGGGTTAGGCGCCATGGCTCGCGAGCTGCTCCCTAATGTGAGCCATGCCAAAATCCCGTGTTTCGACAATCCGAAGCTCGCGCAGCTGGCTGAACTGGATGATATCCAGTAGCTTCTGTAAGGCATCTGCCGACGAATGCCGAATAACAATGGCGCATGGAGCAACCCACCCTCTGTGCCACGCCGCGATCGTCGCGCCGAGGATCCCGAGGTCGGCGCTTGAAAACCGATAGTCGCGGTCGCCAAAGTCAATAAGAATGGCCACAAAGGGCGTCGGCGCATCTGCGAACTTCATCAGCCGGCTCGCAACTGCTTGCCCTGGCGGCGTGCGGGAACCTGTCGCTAGATCAAGAACGAGGACCTGGCCAAAAGGCGGCACTTCGAGGTATTGGTCCTCGGGAACACTCTTCAGTCGCTCCGCGTTGCCACGGAAGAGTTTTCCGAACATATCCCACATCCTCGCCCGGCCCCTACCCGCCTAACGTGCTGAAGGTGAGCGGCGGAACCGCACGAAAAGTGCGATAGCGTCCACTTCATCGGCCGTGTTATGCGCAGCCTCAAGGAACACCAGATTTGTGTTTCTCAAGTTCGTCTCCAAGCCCCTTCAACGCAGGCGCCTCTTCATCTACCACGATGTTGTTAACCACGCCGCGTATTCCAGGTTGATCTTTCACAAGGTTTTCTATGTAGACCCTTTTGCTTTCTTCGAAGACAGTTCCAGAGAGCGTGACGACACCATCTTTCACCGAGACACCGTTCTTCCATACATCCACTGCGCTTGAAGCTACTATATCTGACATTAGATCAGCGCCTATTTCCGCGGCGAGTTCTTCGTCTGTGACCCCTGAATCGGCTGCTTGCTCCTGGCAAGAGGCTACGCACACTACTAACATAGCCGTAGTGAGGAGCGTGGTGAGGAGAGGCGTTATAGGAACTTTAAAAATATTCATTGCATCTCACTCCAGGTCAACGGACGCCCCCTACGCCCGCACGAGGGCGTCCGTCGACAAGCTCGAGGATGGTTCTACCTGTTGCCTTCGCCCCCTTCACCCTTTTCCCCGCCTTCCCCCTTCTCTCCCTTTTCGCCTTTGTCGCCCCCGGGGTTTTCCGCATCTCTAACAGCGTCCTTGCCCTCGTTGATCGAGTCTTTAATGTCCTTCAAGGGACGGACCTTTTCGAGTGGGTTTTCAGGAGGTGTTGGTCTCGGATCTGCCATGGATGATCTCCTCTTGGAACTTCGCGACCTTTAGTGGTCGCGAGCTGCGTCACTGGCAGAGTAGACGGAGCTTAGATATCAGGGGCCTAACCTCTGCTTCTAGGATTGGACGACTCTCGCGAGGCCCGCGGAGGGTCGTCCGACTGTCCATATATATGCTCCGTGCTGCCCGATAAAACTGCCGCCGCTTCCTCTCTGTAGTTACGAGATCATAGCAGGACGCGAGCAGGAGCGCGAATACGGCGCCTGAGCGTCATCTTAGAGTGCTTCACGGGAGCCGAGCTAAGGCTCAGAACGACAGTTGCTAAGGCAGACGCCAGAGTCGGCTGTCGTCGGGCGGGGGCACCTACGCCCAGGTGATCGGCGGGCGCGTCGGCTCAACAGCGTCGTCTATGCGGTCCTGCGGAGCGGGAGGCGGCGCACCGCCGACCCGCCGCAAAGAGCTTCGCCCGGCGTGGCGCTGTCGCCGAAGCTACAGGAAGTCTGCCGGGCTCCCCACGCCCCGACCGCCTTTGTTGGAGGATGTGAATGTAGATCATAGTGGTCTTCAGGTGCCGGAGCCGCCGACGGCGATCTCGCGGGCGCACGGATTGTCGGGGGTCGAAGACCATGAGTTCTTAGGCACCGGGGACGACGTGAGCGGTGAAGGGGTTTGCGATGCGCACACCGCGGAGCACTTGGCCGTCGCTGAGGTCTTCGGTGTAGAGGGTGCCCGCGCCGCTGCGGGCGGCGGCGGCGACGATCAGGGCGTCCCAGAAGGACACGGCGGTGTCGCGGGAGAGGAGGATCGCCTCGCGGACGAGAGCGAAATCGTTGGCGACGACCGGCCAGGCGGCGAGGTCGTCAAGGGTCGCGAGCGCGCGGTCGGGGGTCCACGGGGGCCGGGCCTTGCGCGTCACGGTGACGTAGAGCTCCTGGAGCACCTGCACGCTGAGGCGCAGGCGGTCTTCGTCCATGAGGCGGGAGAGGAGGTCCGCCGCGAGACCGTGGCGGGCCGGGTCGGTGCTGTCGAAGGCGTAGACAAGGATGTTGGTGTCGACGAAGGCAGGCGCCTCACCGCGCATGGAGGTCCTCGCGGGTCCAGGTGCGGGGGCCGACCTCGGTCGGCTCCTCCTGCATAGCGCGCTTCAGGCGCTCGGCGGCGGCGCGGCGGCGGTCTTCGCGGGTCACCAGGTGGGCCAGATGGTCGCGGACGAGCTGGTTGACGGTCGTTCCACGCTCGAGCGCTAGCCGGCGCGCGGCCTCGAGCACCTCGTCCTCGATCGCCAGGGTCAGGTTGCGCATCCCCGCACCTCCACAGGATCAGTGTAGCACGTAACCTATGGGGTTCCGGAGGTCTTCCCCGGCACGTCGGATTGTCTACCCGGGTATCCGATGATCTTCCCGACGCTCCGGATGATCTTCCCGACTGCCGGGATGATCTTCCCGAGCAGCGAGATGATCTTCCTGCATGCCGGGATGATCTTCCTGATAATCTGGATGATCTTCCCGGTTAGCCGGTTGATTTACCCGTCAGATCGGCTAATCTTCCCGTCGCTCCAGATGATCATCCCGAGATTCGGGATAATCTTCCCGCGGCTCCGGATGATCATCCCGAGCATCCGGATGATCTTCCCGGCTCTCCGGCGGCTTTCGCCGGCGGCTGGGGAGCGATCCTCGGCGAGAGGAGAAAGACATGCAGTCAACTGGAGATCGGCTCAAGACGTGGCGGGGGCTTTTCGAGGGGCTGAAAGCCCATCCCGAGGAGGCGGCCTTCCTCGGGCAGGAGCAGGCGGAGCTCGGCCGGTACATCCAGGAGCTCGACGACCTGCTCTACCAGGCCAACAAGCAAGAGGCGGGACTGCGCGAGGCAATGCGGCGGAAGCGGGAGGTCGAGGGGCTCGTCGCGGAGCTGTACGGCCGGATCGCCTACGCGTTGCGGGGACGGTACGGCAAGCGCAACCCCCTGCTCCACGGCTTCAGCATCGAGCCGCACGCGGAGCGCGGGGCGCGGAAGCGGGAGAAGGAGGAGAAGGAGAAGCCGGCCGAGACGCCGGCCGAGGCGCCGCCGGAGGCGGGCTAGCCCGACGCCTCGCGCCGCCGGCCCGGCCGGGTGAGGCGCGGCAGCCGCCGCGGGCGCCGGGGGGGCTTGGGCTCGATCGCCGGCAGGCCCTGGCGCTCGCGCAGCTCGCCGCGGGCGCGGGCGAGCTCGGAGTTGACCTCGCCGCCCATGAGGATGGCGAGGGCGATGAAGTAGAACCAGAGCAGCAGCACGATCACCGCCCCGAGCGAGCCGTAGGCCATGTTGATGGCGCCGAACTGCGCCAGGTAGCTCCGGAGCCCCCAGGTGGCGAGGACGAAGAGGGCGACGCCGAAGACCGCCCCCGGCGTCCCCCAGACGCGGTGCGGGCTCTTGCCCAGGTTGGGGGCGTAGTTGTAGATCATCTCGAAGGACACCAGCAGGAAGACCAGCACCACCGGCCACTGGAGGAAGCTCCAGAGGGTCTCGAGGAAGGGGTCCACCGCCAGGCGGTCGGCGATGAAGCCGACCAGAGCGTGGCCGTAGAGCATCAGCGCCAGGGCCGAGATGATGAACGCCGAGAAGATGACCGTCAGGATCAGCGCCGTCAGCCGCCGGTTCCACCAGGGGCGGGTCTCGCGCAGGCCGCAGGCGCGGTTGAGCGTGCGGCCGATGGCGATCATGCCGGTCGAGGCGACCCAGAGGGCGATGACGAGGCTGAGGTAGAGCTTCACCCCGTCGCGCCCCTGGGTGATCTCGTTGAGCGTGTTGATGAGGAGCCCGAAGACCTCGCCCGACGGCGCGATCCGCCGCAGGTAGCCGAAGAGCTCCATTCGCAGGGCCGCGCTCTCGCCGGCCATGTAGCCGAGGAGCGTCGTCAGGAAGACCAGGAGCGGGAAGACCGAGAAGAGGAAGTAGTAGGCCAGCTCGGCGCAGTGGCCGTAGAGGCTGTCCTCGTTCATGTCCTGATAGATGCGGCGGGCGAGATCCTTCCAGGTGAGCCCCTGCTTGCTCCAGAGCGTGGCCGTCCGCTGTCTCCGGGTGCGTCGTGGCAAGGGCGAGGTTCCTCCCGGAGACGCCGGTCTGCAAGATGCCGGCCGGAGCGGCGCCTTCCGCTAGAGTCTAGCGGCCCCGGACGGGGCCGCCACACGGGGGAAGGCATTGAGCCGCAAGCGCGCCGAGGCGCGGATCCACGAGCTGGCCGCCGCGATCCGCCACCACGACTACCTCTACTACGTCCGCGACAGCCCGGAGGTCTCCGACGAGGAGTACGACCGCCTCTTCCGCGAGCTGCGCGACCTGGAGGACCGGCACCCGGAGCTGGTCGCTCCCGACTCCCCCACCCAGCGCGTCGCCGGCCAGCCGCTCGCGAGCTTCCCGACGATCGAGCACGCCGCACCGATGCTGTCGCTCGACTCCGACCAGGCGGAGGCGGCGCTGCGCCGCTTCGACGAGCGGGTACGCAAGGGCCTGGGGCCGGAGGCCGACGTCGCCTACACCTTGGAGCCCAAGCTCGACGGCGCCTCGATCGAGCTGGTCTACCGCGAGGGGCGCCTGCACCAGGCCTCGACGCGCGGCGACGGCCGCGTCGGCGAGGGGGTGACGGAGAACGTCCGCACCATCCCGGCGGTGCCGCTCCGCTTGCACGACCGCCCTCGCCCGGTGCCGCCGTTCCTGGCGGTGCGCGGCGAGGTCATCATGCGCGTTCGCGACTTCGAGAAGCTCAACGAGCGGCTCCTGGCCGAGGGGAAGGAGCCCTTCGCCAACCCGCGCAACGCCGCCGCCGGGGCGCTCCGCCAGCTCGACCCGCAGATCACCAAGGCGCGGCCGCTCGACCTCTACGCCTACGACGTCCTGCTGGCCAAGGGGTTCCCGGAGACGACGCAGGGGGACGTGCTGGCGGCGCTCGCCGATTGGGGGTTCCGGGTCAACGAGCTGACGGAACGGGCGGCGACGGCCGACGAGATCGTCGCCTACCACGGCGACCTGGAGCGCCGGCGCGACGACCTCGGCTACGAGATCGACGGCGTCGTCGTCAAGCTCGACGACCTGCCGGCGCGCGAGCGGCTGGGGTGGACCTCGCGCCACCCGCGCTGGGCCTTCGCCTTCAAGTTCCCGCCGCGCAAGGAGGTGACGAAGGTGCTGTCGATCGTCACCAGCGTCGGCCGCACCGGGGTGGTGACGCCGGTCGCGCTGCTCCTGCCCATCGAGCTCGGCGGCGTCACCGTCTCGCGCGCCACCCTGCACAACCGCGAAGAGGTGGCGCGCAAGGACATCCGCGAGGGGGACCGCGTGCGGGTGCAGCGCGCCGGGGACGTCATCCCGCAGGTCATCGAGCGGCTCGAGCCCGAGGGGGACGAGGCCGACCGGGCGCACGAGCGCGCCCCGGTCTGGCGGATGCCGGCCGAGTGCCCCTCCTGCGGCACGCCGCTCGTCGAGCGCGGCCCCTTCACCGTCTGCCCCAACGGCTTCCGCTGCCCGGCGCAGCTCGCCGGCCGCATCGTCCATCTCGCGGCGCGCGACGCTCTCGACATCGCCGGGCTCGGCGACGAGACGGCGAAGCTCTTCGTCACAGCAGGCCTCGTGCGGCAGCTCCCCGACCTCTTCGGCCTCGGCGTCGAGCAGCTCCTGCCGCTCGAGGGGTTCGCGCAGAAGTCGTCGGAAAAGCTGGTCGAGGCGATCGCCAAGGCCTCCCACGCCGAGCTGCGGCGCTTCCTCTACGGGCTGGGGATCCCGGAGGTGGGCGAGACGGTGGCGCGCGACCTGGCGCTCCACTTCGGGAGCTTTGCCGGGCTGCGCGGGGCGTCGGCGGAGGCGCTCCAGGAGGTGCCGGGGGTCGGGCCCCGGATGGCCGAGGCGATCACCGCCTTCTTCGCCGACCCGGGCAACGCGGCGGTGCTCGACGAGCTGCTGGCCAGAATGAAGCTGAAGGAGGGGCCGCCGGCGGCGAAGGCGGCGGCGGCTGCGGAGCCCGAGGCGCCCCTGGCGGGGAAGAAGTTCGTCTTCACGGGGGGCCTGGCGCGGATCACCCGCCGGCGGGCGCAGGAGCTGGTAGAGGGGCTGGGTGGGAAGGCCGCGGGCTCGGTGAGCAAGGCGACGGACTACGTGGTGGTCGGCGAGGACGCCGGCTCGAAGGCCGAGGCCGCGCGGAAGCTCGGGGTCGAGACCCTCGACGAGGAGGGGTTCCTCGCCCTCCTTACCCAGCACGGGGTCGATCCGGCCGAGCTGGAACAGTCCGGCTAGCCGGCGCGTTCGTACTATCGCGTGGAGGAACCGAGAATGTCCGAGAAGCTCATCGCCTTCATCGTCTGCCTGGTGGTCGTCGTCGCCGGCGCCGCGCTCTACGCCGCGCCGCGAAAGACCGCCGCGAAAGGACGTCCGACCGTGAACGAGAAGACCGCGACCATCCAGAAGGTCGAGAAGACCGACGCCGAGTGGAAGGAGCAGCTCACCCCCGAGCAGTACAGCGTGCTGCGCAAGCAGGGCACCGAGCGCGCCTTCACCGGCAAGTACCACGACCACCACGAGAAGGGGACCTACGTCTGCGCCGCCTGCGGCCTGCCCCTCTTCTCCTCGGTGACCAAGTTCGAGTCCGGCACCGGCTGGCCGAGCTTCTGGCAGCCGATCGCGCCCCAGAACGTCGAGACCGAGAGCGACTGGGCCTTCGGCATGCGGCGGACGGAAGTCCACTGCGCCCGCTGCGGCGGCCACCTCGGCCACGTCTTCGAAGACGGCCCACCCCCGACCGGCCTCCGCTACTGCATCAACTCCGTCTCGCTGGGGTTCGAGAAGGGGAAGTAATCCCGTGGCACGTCCTCTGCACGAATCCCGCGCCTGAGGCGGCTTGCCGGCGGCTGCGTGGGGATTCCGCGCGGGTGGGCAGCCGGTGGCGAGCCTGCCTCGATCTCATCCTCGTAACATCCCCGCAGTGACCAACGCCGAGATCGCGCGCGTGCTCCAGGAGGTGGCGGACGTGCTGGAGATCCGGCAGGAAGACTCCTTCCGGATCCGCGCCTACCGCAACGCGGCGCGCACGGTCGAGGTGCAGACGGAGCCGCTGGAGCGGCTCGTCGCCGAGGCGCGGCCGCTCACCGCGCTGCCGGGGATCGGCAAGCAGATGGCGGCGCATATCGGCGAGCTGGTCCAAACCGGCACCCTCGCCTACCGCGACGAGCTGTTGGCCGAGATCCCGCGCTCGCTGATCGACCTGATGCGCCTCCCGGCCGTCGGTCCGAAACGCGCGCTCCGCCTCTACCGGGAGCTGGGGATCCAGACCGTCGAAGGGCTCGAGGAAGCGGCGCGCGGCGGGCGGATCGCCCCTCTCTCCGGCTTCGGCGCCAAGAGCCAGCAGAAGATCCTCGACGGGATCGCCGCGGCGCGCCAGTACACCGGCCGCCTCCTCCTCGCCACCGCCGAGCGGCACGTCGAGCCGCTCCTCGCCTACCTGCGCTTGGGGCCGCCCGAGGCCCGGGTCGAGGTCGCCGGCAGCTACCGCCGACGCTGCGAGACGATCGGCGACATCGACCTCCTGGCCGTCGGCGAGCCCGGGGCCGCCGGCCAGCCCGCCGTCATGGCCCGCTTCCTCGCCTACCCGCAGATCGAGCGCGTGCTGATGGCCGGCGACACGCGCGGCACCGTCGTCCTCGGCTCGGGGCTGCAGGTGGACCTGCGCGTCGTGCCGCCGGAGGGTTGGGGCGCCGCGCTCGTCTACTTCACCGGGTCGAAGGAGCACAACGTCAAGCTCCGCCAGCGCGCCCTGCACCAGAAAAAGCGGGTCTCGGAGTACGGCGTCTACCGCCTGGAAGGGGAGAAGGAGGTCGAGCGCCTCGCCGGCGCCGAGGAGGCGGACGTCTACGCCGCCGTCGGCCTCCCCTGGATCCCCCCCGAGCTGCGCGAGGACCGCGGCGAGATCGAGGCGGCGGCGCGCGGCGTCCTCCCGGAGTTGCTGCGCCTGGAGGACCTGCGCGGCGACCTCCACCTCCACTCCACTTGGTCAGACGGCTCGGAGACGATCGAGTCGATGCTCACCGCCTGCGCCGCCAAAGGCTACGAGTACATTGCCCTGACCGACCACAGCAAGGCGCTGCCGATGGTGCGCGGGCTCGACGAGCTGCGGCTGGAGCTGCAGTGGGCCGAGATCGGGGCGGTCGCGACGCGGCACCCGGAGATCCGTCTCCTCAAGGGCCTAGAGGTGGACATCCTGGCCGACGGCTCGCTCGACCTGGCCGACGACCACCTCGCCCGCCTCGACGTCGTCGTTGTCTCCCTGCACAGCCGCTTCGACCTGCCGGCGGCCGAGCAGACGGCGCGGGTGCTGCGGGCGCTGGAGCACCCGGCGGTGTCGATCTGGGCTCACCCAACCGCGCGGATGATCAACCGCCGCCGCCCGGTCGACCTGGACCTGGAGACCGTCCTGGCGCGCGCCGCCGAGCTGGGGGTGGCGGTCGAGCTCAACTCCAGCCCCAACCGCCTCGACTTGAGCGACGCCAACCTCCTCCTCGCCAAGCGCCTCGGCTGCAAGATCGTCGTCTCGACCGACGCCCACCGCATCCGCGAGCTCGACTACATGCGCTATGGCGTCGAGCAGGCCCGCCGCGCCGGGCTGACCGCCGCGGACCTCCTCAACACCCGCTCCCTCCCGGACTTCCTGGCGGCTCTGCGCGTCAGCCGCCGGCGACCGTGAAGCTCCAGGCGTACGAGTAGGCGGCGCCCCGGTCGTCGACGAACCGCACCTCGGCGCGGTGCTCGCCGGCCGCCAGCGGAGCGGGTGGCGTGTAGGAGATGTCGGCCTGGCTCGGCGGTACGTCCTCCGTGGCGCCGACCCGCGCGGCGGCCGTCACGTCCTCGCCATCCAGCAGCAGCCGCAGCGAGGTGGGAGAGACCGGCCGCTCGCCGCGCGTCAGATCGAGACGCACGATGATGACGACAGCATCGGCGGCGACCTGCGCGCCCTCGGCGGGCGCGACGGAGGCGATTTGCACCGGCCGCTCGGCCTGGCCGGCGCTCTGCGCCGCCGGCGGCGCCGCCGCGGGCGCCGGCGCCGGCGCGGCGGCGCACCGGCAGCCGAAGAGCGCCAGGCAGACGAGGACGGACGCCGGCCCGAAGACCGGCGTCCGCCGCGCCGTCCCGGCCGCGGGAGCGGCGCTACTTCTCACGCGTCCCCCGCCACCAGGCAACCCCCAGGTACTCGGAGGAGCCGTCGAACCGGTAGGCATTGACCTGCGCCGTGTAGGTGCCGCTGGACGGGGCGGTGAACTCGACGATCTCATAGGAATTCTCCCAGCTAGCCGACCCCCCCATCCAGGCCCCTCCGGGACCCGTGACCACGAGGTCGAGGTCGGCGTTGAGGACGTCCGTCGTCGGCGCCGTCCCGCCCGAGGGGGCGTTGGCGTTCGAGTCCCAGGCGATGACGACGCGCACCGTCTGGCCGGTCGTGGCGGTGAAAGTGTACGTCTTCGGGAAGTCGGTCTTGACGAAGGTCCCGTGCTGCTCGCCCCCCGCCGCTCCGCTCACGACGTCGTCGGCCGAGTCGCACTCGATGCCGCCGGCGCCGTCGTGCTCGCTCAACCGCGTGCTCCCCTCGAGGTTGACGACGGCCGAGGCCATGAGCACCGCCTTGACCGACTCCGGCCAGCTGCGGAGCACGCTGTTGCGCTGCATCAGCAGCGCGGCGCACCCCGCCACGTGGGGTGCCGCGAAGCTGGTCCCCGTGCCGCCGCCGCTGCAGGTGCTTGGACCGGTGCAAGCGGTCGTGGTGATGTTGGTACCGGGGCCGGCGACCTCGGGCTTCTCGCGGTCGCTGTGGGGTGAGGCGGGGTCCCCGAAGCACGAGCCGCCGGGGTCGGTGGTGTTCATCACGTCGTTGCCGTTGGCCGCGGTGCCCATGTCATCGTAGTTGCCGACGGTGATGATGTTCCACCCTTTCCCGGGACTGGTGACGTTGAAGGCCGGACCGCCGCACGTGAAGCTCTTGTTCCCCGACGACTTGGTCATCGTCACCGCGCGGAAGCGGACGACGTAGTCGACGTAGCGGTCGAGGCCGACGAGCGCGCTCGACGAATCGACGCCGAAGCTGTAGTTGATCACCCGCGCGCCGTTGTTGATCGCCCAGTCGGTGCAGGCCATGATGTGAGCGTCGCCGCTGCTCTGGGCGTTGCCGCTGAGGAGGGCGGGCGCGCCGGGGGCGGTGCCGCGGTTCGTGGCGTGGGTGCTGGCGATGATCCCGGCCACCCCGGAGGCGTGGGCGGCGATCGGCGAGTTCGCCAGGGTGTTGCAGTAGGTGCCGTCGGCGAGGTTGTCGTGGCCGAAGTAGATGGCGCCGCCTTCGACGACGGCGATCGGGACCCCGGTGCCGGTGAAGCCGCGGCCCCACACCGTCGGCGCGTCGATCGCCGGCACCGAGACGTTGAGCTCGTCGCGGTAGACGCGCGCGAGGTAGATGGCGTCCACCTCGCCGCGGGCTTCGAGCGACCGGAGCTGGTTGTTGGGCACGCTGACCACCAGCACCGGGGCGTTCTCGGCCTGGTACTCGACCTTCCAGCCCTGGCCCCGGGCGTAGTCGCGCAGCCCCTGCGTCGCCCTCACGTGGTGCTCGCGAAATCCCCGCCGCGCGGCGTCTGCGCTCTCGGCGGTGGCCCCCTCGCGGTCGTCCCGCGGCGGCGGCCCAGGCGTCCTCACCCAGACGACGACCGTCGTGCGCTCGTCTGCCGGGCGCCCGCGCACCTTCTCGACCAGCTCCTTCTCCTGCTTGCCGACGAAGTCGGCGCGCCGCCGCTCCGCCAGCATCTGCTCCACCCTCTCGCGCGGCGCCTCGCGGCCGGCGGCGTCGAGGTCGACCACCTCGATGCGGCCGCTCTTGGGGTGGACGACCTTGACGCGGCTGTAGTCTTCGACCTTCGCTTCGGAGACGGCCTGCAGCTCGCCGGCGTCGACCTGCAGCCGGGAGGCGGCGATGCGCACCGCGGCGGCGGCCCCGGCACCGGTGACCTGGGCCTGCGGGCCGTTAGGGAGGGCCTGCACGGCGGCGGCCGGGAGGAGGCCGACGAGCAGGAAAACCAACGGGACGACGGTCCGCCAGTTTCGCATGTCTTTTCTCCTTTTGTTTTAGTATAGCCGAAAATCGGCGTTCGGTTCCTCCCGCTAAACTCCGGCTCGAGTTTCACCGTAGAAGACGGCGCCAGCCATGCGAGGACTCCAGATGCCACGACCCCTCCGCGCCCTCTCCACGCCGGCCGCCCTCCTCGGCCTGCTCCTGGCCGCCGCCGGCCCCGCCGCCGCCCAGGACCTGGCCTCCTTCGAGGCCAAGACCCGCGTCCACAAGCTCAAGAACGGCTGGACCTTCATCCTGGTCGAGCGCCCGACGGCGCCGGTCTTCTCGTTCTTCACCCTGGTGGACGTGGGGTCGGCCCAGGAGGTGCCGGGGATCACCGGGCTGGCGCACATGTTCGAGCACATGGCCTTCAAGGGCACCGAGCGGATCGGCACCACCGACGCCGCGGCCGAGAAGAAGGAGATCGCGGAGCTGGAGGCCGCCTACCAGGCCTACCAGGCCGAGCGCCTGGCGCCGCGGCCCGACCCGCAGAGGGTGGAGGCGCTGCTCGCCGCCTTCAAGAAGGAGCAGGAGGAGGCGGCCGTCTACGTCGTCAAGAACGAGTTCGGCGACATCATCGAGCGCGAGGGGGGCGTCGGCCTCAACGCTTTCACCGCCGCCGACCAGACCGGCTACCACTACTCGCTGCCGGCCAACAAGCTGGAGCTCTTCGCCTACCTGGAGTCCGAGCGCTTCCTCGACCCGGTCTTCCGCGAGTTCTACACCGAGCGCGACGTGGTGCAGGAGGAGCGGCGGCTGGCGATGGACCAGCCGATCCAGCGGCTGGTCGAGCAGTTCCTCGCCACCGCCTACAACGCCCACACCTACGGCATCCCGACGATCGGCCACATGAGCGACCTGCAGTCGTTCACCCTGACCGACGCCGAGCGCTTCTACCGCACCTACTACGCGCCGCAGAACATGATCACCGCGGTCGTCGGCCACCTCGACGCCGGCGCCCTGATTCCGCTGCTCGAGAAGTACTTCGGCCGCATCCCGCCGGGACCGCCGGCGCCGGTGCTGCGCACCGTCGAGCCGCCGCAGATCGCCGAGAAACGGGTGGCGCTCGAGGATCCGTCGCAGCCCTTCTACCTGGAGGGCTACCACAAGCCGGCCTCCACCCATCCCGACCAAGCGGTCTACGACGCCATCGACGACGTGCTCTCGAACGGCCGCACCTCGCGCCTCTACCGCGCCCTGGTGCGCGACAAGCGGCTGGCGGTCTTCGCCGCCTCCTTCTCCGGCTTCCCGGGCGAGAAGTACCCCAACCTCTGGGCGGTCTACGCGGTGCCGGCGCGCGGGGTGACCAACGCGCAGGTCGAGGCGGCGGTGCGCGAGGAGATCGAGCGCTTGAAGACCGAGGACGTGACCGACGACGAGCTGGCGAAGTTCAAGACGCGGGCGAAGGCCGACCTCCTCCGCGGCCTGGCGAGCAATCAGGGATTGGCGATCCAACTCGCCGGCTACCAGCGGCTCTACGGCGACTGGCGGGAGCTGTTCCGCTCGATCGAGCGGCTGGACAAGGTCGCCAAGGCCGACATCCGGCGGGTCGCCAACGAAGTGTTCAAGGACGTCAACCGGACGGTGGCGGTCGTCGAGACGGTGGCGCCGCCGCCGCAGCCGGCGGCCGCCGCGCCGCCGGAGGAAGGCCGATGAGACCGACCACCCGCACGCTCCTCCTGGCCTCGTGCCTCCTGGCCTCCGCCCTCGCCCCCGCCGCGGCGCAGGTCGAGAAGGTCGACCAGCTCAAGTTCCCGCCGCTCCCCGACCAGCGCATCCCGGTGCCGGAGCGCGTGGTGCTCGACAACGGCCTCGTCGTCCTCCTGCTCGAGGACCACGAGCTGCCCCTGATCGAGGCCTCCGCCGTCATCCGCACCGGCTCGCGCCTCGAGCCGGCGGCCAAGGCCGGGCTCGCCGAGCTGACCGGCCAGGTGCTGCGCACCGGCGGCACGAAGAAGCGCACCGGCGACCAGCTCGACGACCTGCTCGAGAGCCGCGCCGCGCGGATCGAGACCTCGATCGGCGAGACCTCCGGCCGCGCCTCGCTCTCCAGCCTGACCAAGGACTTCCCCGAGATGCTGAAGCTCTTCGCCGAGGTGCTGCGCGAGCCGGCCTTCGACCCGTTGAAGCTGGAGGTGGCGAAGAACCAGGTGGTGGCCGAGATCTCGCGGCAGAACGACGACCCGCTGACCATCCTCTTCCGCGAGTTCGAGGAGATCGTCTACGGCCCGGAGTCGCCGTACGTGCAGCAGCCGACCTACGCCTCGGTGGCGGCGATCGGGCCGGCCGACCTGGCCGCCTGGCACCGCGAGCACTTCCACCCCGAGCGCATCGTCCTCGGCCTGGTCGGCGACTTCCGCACCGCCGAGGCGCTGGCCCTGGTGCGCGAGGCCTTCGGCGACTGGCCGCGCGGCCAGGCAGGCACCGCGACCGAGGTCGCCTTCCGCGACCGCGTGCCGCCGGGGGTCTACCTGATCGAGCGGCCGGACCTGGCGCAGTCGAGCGTCGCCATCGGCCACCAGGGGATCCGCAAGGATGCACCGGACTTCTACGCCGTCGAGGTGATGAACCAGGTGCTCTCCGGGTCCTTCGCCTCGCGCCTCTTTACGACGATCCGCACCCAGAAGGGGCTGGCCTACGCGGTCTCCGGCAGCGTCGGCAGCCAGTGGGACCATCCGGGGACGACGACCCTCTTCCTGACCACCAAACGCGAGACCACCGGCGCGGCGATCGACGCTCTCCTCGAGGAGGCGCGCAACATGGTGGCCAAGCCCCCAAGCGACGAGGAGGTCGCCAAGGCCAAGCAGGGAATCTTGAACTCCTTCGTCTTCAACTCCGACTCGCCGCGCAAGATCCTGGGGCAGCAGCTCACCTTCGAGTACTACGGCTACCCGCTCGACTGGCTGTCGCGCTACCGTCAGGGGATCGAGGCGGTCACCACCGCCCAGGTGCGCGCCGCCGCCGCCAAGCACCTGCGCCCCGGCGAGTTCGCGATCCTGGTCGTCGGCCCCCCCGAAGGGCGGGACCGGCCGCTCACCGATTTCGGCCCGGTGACGGCGGTCGACATCACCATCCCCGAGCCCCCGGCGCCGGGCCGCTAGCGCGCCTTTCCGGCACGCTTCTTGAAACCTCTTCAGGCGGCCGGCGCGACGCCCGGCGGTCGCACATCACGAGGATGCAGCGGGTCACGGCCCCGGGCGCCGCGTCAATCTGATCAACAGTTCAGCCGAAGGAGGCACTGCATGAAGCTCGAATCACTGAGAGAACTCTTCGTCCATGAGCTCCAGGACATCTACGACGCCGAGAACCAGCTCCTCAACGCCCTGCCGAAGATGGCGGAGGCGGCGACCGCCCCCGACCTCAAGAACGGCTTCACGCAGCACCTGAAGCAGACCGAGGGGCAGATCGGGCGGCTCGAGAAGGTCTTCGAGCGGCTGAGCGAGAAGGCGAAGGGGAAGACCTGCGAGGGGATGAAGGGGCTCATCAAGGAAGGCAACGAGACCGTCAAGCTGCGCGGCGACGACGCCACGCGCGACGCGGCCTTGATCGCCGCCGCCCAGAAGGTCGAGCACTACGAGATCGCGACCTACGGCAGCCTCTGCACCTGGGCCGAGATGCTGGGCGAGCGGGAGTCGCTGACCCTCCTCAAGCAGAACCTGAGCGAGGAGAAGCTGACCGACGAGAAGCTGACCAAGATGGCCGAGAGCCACATCAACGTGGAGGCCCTCGTCCGCTAAGACGCGGGAGTCCGGTTGGGCCGAGGCGGGCGCTCCTCCGGGAGCGCCCGTCGCATTTGAAATGCCCAAAAAAACTACCAAGCCGCCCCAGCACCAGGACCGCCAGCCCGGCATCGAATCGAAGATGCGGCCGCGCCCCAAGGCAGACGATCCCGTCCACCACCGCGGCAGCGGCAAGCTGGAGGGCAAGGTCGCGCTCATCACCGGCGGCGACAGCGGCATCGGCCGGGCGGTCGCCATCGCCTTCGCGCGCGAAGGGGCGGACGTGGCGATCGCCTACCTCGACGAGCACGGCGACGCCGAGGAGACGGCGCGGCGCGTCGAGGCGGAGGGGGCGCGCTGCCTGCTCTTGGCTGGCGACCTCGGCGAGGAGGACTTCTGCGGCGAGGTGGTGCGGCAGACCGTCGAAGAGCTCGGGCGCCTCGACGTCCTGGTCAACAACGCCGCCGAGCAGCACCCCTGCGAGCGGCTCGAGGACCTCCCGGCCGAGCAGCTCGAGCGCACCTTCCGCACCAACATCTTCGCCTACTTCTACCTGACCAAGGCCGCCCTCCCCCACCTGACGAAGGGGAGCGCCATCGTCAACACCACCTCGGTCACCGCCTACCGCGGCAGCGAGCACCTGCTCGACTACGCCGCGACCAAGGGCGCGATCGTCAGCTTCACCCGGTCGCTGGCCAAGAACCTGGCGCCGCGCGGCATCCGCGTCAACGGCGTCGCCCCCGGGCCGGTCTGGACGCCGCTCATCCCCGCCAGCTTCGACGAGGAGAAGGTCGCGACCTTCGGCGGCAACGTGCCCATGGAGCGTCCCGGCGAACCGGAGGAGATCGCCCCGTCCTTCGTCTTCCTCGCCTCCGACGACGCCTCCTACATGACCGGGCAGGTGCTCCACCCGAACGGCGGCGAGATCGTCAACGGGTAGGAAGAGAGCGCTACGCCGCGGCGGCCTGCAGCCGCTCGCGGAGGAGATCGAGCGTGCGGCGCTCGAGCGGCGAGAGGGCGGGGCCGTCGGTCGGGTGGCGGACGATCTCGGCGGCCGCCGCCGCGCCGGCCAGCACCCCTTCGACGTAGGCGTCGAGGACGCCGGGGTGGATGTAGTACTTGCGGCAGATCGCCGGCCGGTTGCCGAGCTGCTCGGCGACCTCCTTGACCGCCTGGACGACGTTGCGGCTGGCCTCCCCGGCGCCGCCGTTCCCCCCGAGCGCGCTGAGCGCGCCGAGGGCCAGGATCGTGCCGCCCCAGGTGCGGAAGTCCTTGGCCGAGAACTCCTCCCCCGTCACCTCGCGGAGGTAGGCGTTGACGTCGCCCGAGCCGACCGTCTGCCGCGCGCCCTCGTCGTCCACGTACTGGAAGAGGTCCTGCCCAGGCAGCTCGCGGCAGCGCTTGACGACGCGCGCCAGGCGGCGGTCCTGGATGTCCACCTGGACGTCCTTGCCGCTCTTGCCGCGGAAGGCGAAGCGCACCGTGGACCCCTCGACCTCGGCGTGGCGGTCGCGCAGCGTGGTCAAGCCGAAGGAGTTGTTGGCGCGCGCGTACTCCTCGTTGCCGACGCGGAGGAGCGTGGTCTCGAGGAGCCGCACCACCGCAGCCAGCACTTTCTCGCGCGGCAGCCCCTGCCGGCCGAGGTCCTCCTCCACCCGCCGGCGCAGCGCGGGCAGCGCCTCGCCGAAGGCGATCAGGCGCCCGAACTTGGTCTCGTCGCGGACGTTGCGCCAGTCGGGGTGGTAGCGGTACTGCTTGCGGCCGCGGGCGTCGCGGCCGGTGGCCTGGAGGTGGCCGTTCGGCTGCGGGCAGATCCAGACGTCGGTCCAGGCCGGCGGGATGGCGAGCTTCTCGATCCGCTTCCGCTCGGCGCGGTCGCGCAGCGGGGTGCCGTCCGGCAGGAGGTAGGCGAAGCCCTTGCCGCGCCGCCGGCGGCGGATCCCGGGAGCGCGGTCGCTGACGTAGCGCAGCCCCGCGGCGCGGGCGCTGGCGGCCGGATCGGCGGTGGGCGTCGCGCTCTCCATGGCGCCGGGGCCAGGTGCATGCGTCGTGCCGGAGCCGCGGCTCGGCACCGCGCTTGCTTACCTCGTTCCGACACCCATGCAATCTGCCGCGTCGTCACCGAGCCCCACGCCCCGCTCGGTCGATGTAAATATTTCGCGGGTCGGAGGGTCCTCGTCATGACGCCACAACAGCCCGACCGCGCCGACGAGCGGCGCTTGGCGGCCCACATGCGGGCGGTCGCCGCCATCACCCCGGCGGTGGCCCACGACCTGCGGGCGCCGATCAACTCGATGGTTTTCAACCTTGAGATCCTCAAGGAGACCATCACCGGCAGCCTCGCCTCCGACCCCAAGGCGCGCGAGCGGCAGGCGCGCTACCTGCGCGTCCTGCGCGAAGAGCTGTCGCGCCTCCACCGCGGCATCGAGATCTGGCTGGCGCAGACCGCCGAGCGCTCGGCGGAGCCCGAGAGCATGGACCTGGGCGAGCTGGTCGGCGAGCTCGCCGCCCTCCTCGTGGCGCCGGCACGGAAGCGCCAGGTGCAGATCGACTTCGAGGGTCCGGACGAGCCGGCGACGGTCCTGGGTGTCCGGCATCTCCTCAAGCAGGCGCTCCTCCTCGTCGGGCTGGCCGCGCTCGAAGGGGCGGCCGGCGGCACCGCCTTGGCGCTGCGGGTCGCCAATGGCGACGGGCAGCTCTGCCTGACCATCGCCGGCGAACCGGCCGCGCCGGCGCAGGCCGGGATCGAGCCGCGGGCCAGGCCGGCCGAGGACCCCGCCACGCTGGAGGTCGCCGAAGCGCTGCTCGCGGCGAGCGGCGGCGAGATGCGGCGCCACGGTCCGGCCGGCCGGCCGACCGCCTACGAGCTACAATGGCCGGCAGCTAACCGCTAGGGAGCTTCCTGGGCTCCCGGGAGCCCACCATCGAATGCCACACGCCCTCGCCGTCGACGACGACCCGAACTTCCTCTCGGCGCTCGCCGAGCTGATCGAGGCGCAGGGGTTCACCACCAACATCGCCACCAACCTGCGCGACGCGCGCACGCAGGTCAGCCACCGCACTCCCGACGTGGCGCTGATCGACCTCTACCTGCCGGACGGGCGCGGCACCGAGCTGCTCAAGGACCTCGACCGCGACCGGCCGACCGAGGTCGTGCTGATGACCGGCCACGCCGACGTCGAGAGCGCAGTCCAGGCGCTGCGGCTGGGGGCCAGCGACTACCTCACCAAGCCGCTCGACATCAGCCGCCTGAAGGCGATCCTCGCCAACGTGGCGAGCGCCCGGCCGGCGGCGGCGCCGGCCTCCGCCGCGGCCGCGGCGCAGCCGCAGGAGCGCGAGTCGGACCGCCTCGAGCTGCTGCTCGGCGCCTCGCCGCCGATGCACGCGGTCTACGAGATGATGACCCGAGTGGCGCCGACCGACGCCACCGTCTTCTTCGTCGGCGAGAGCGGCACCGGCAAGGACCTGGCGGCGCAGAGCCTGCACCTGCTGTCGCGCCGCGTCCGGGCGCCGTTCCTGCCGCTCAACTGCGGCGCCATCTCGCCGACCCTCATCGAGAGCGAGCTCTTCGGCCACGAGCGCGGCAGCTTCACCGGCGCCGCCCGCCTGCACAAGGGCTACTTCGAGCGCGCCAACAACGGGAGCCTCTTCCTCGACGAGATCACCGAGATGCCGATCGAGCTCCAGGTCAAGCTGCTGCGGGTGCTGGAGACCGGCGGCTTCATGCGCATCGGCGGCGACCATCCGGTGGAGGTCAACGTGCGGGTCGTCGCCGCCTCCAACCGCGACCCGCACCAGGCGGTCAAGGACGGCAAGCTGCGCGAGGACCTCCTCTACCGGCTGTCGGTCTTCCCAATCCTGATGCCGCCCCTGCGCGACCGCGGCGACGACGTAGACCTCCTCGCCCACTACTTCCTCTCCGAGCTCAACCAGCACGAGGGAACGGCCAAGACGCTCTCCGAGGAGGCGCTGGAGCGGTTCCGCGAGCACTCCTGGCCGGGCAACGTGCGCGAGCTCAAGAACGTCGTCCACCGCGCCTACATCATGGCCGACGGCGAGATCACCCTCCGCTGCCTGCCGCACGAGCTGGGCGGCGACTCGGGCGGCGCCAGGAGCCTGCACTTCCAGGTCGGCGCCTCGATCGCCGACGTCGAGAAGCGCCTGATCCTCGCCACCCTCGAGCTCCACGGCGGAAACAAGCGCAAGGCGGCGGAGGTGCTCGGGGTGAGCCTCAAGACGCTCTACAACCGGCTGAATACTTACAAGCTGGAGTAGGGGTTGACTCCCCTCTTGAGGCGGGATGGCTGCCTGCGTATACTCCGCCGCACGCCCCGACCTCACCTGCGACGACTACCTTCCCGGGCGAATGGCACAGAACCTGCTTTCTTGGTCCTCCGTAGAGCAGTCTGTGCCTATGAGCCCGGAAGGAAACCAAGTCTTGCAACGTGAGGAGGACGAGATGAACAAGGCAAGCGCACACCGTATCCTGCTGCTGGTGCTGGCCGTCGTGGCCGTGACCTCGCTGGTCGCCTGCAGCTCCACCACCACCGCGGGAACCCAGGTCGACGACGCCGCGATCACCGCCGCGGTCAAGTCGAAGCTGGCGGCCGACGGCGACATCAACCCGTTCAACATCGACGTGGACACCAACGAGGGCGTGGTCACGCTGCAGGGCCGGGTGGAGAAGGCCGAAGCGCGCTCCGAGGCCGAGGAGCACGCCCGCACCACCGATGGCGTCAAGAGGGTGATAAACTTGATCAAGGTCGGCGACCAGAGCTGATCGTCGCCATCCCGTCTCATATCATCCAGTCAATTACAAAGGGGAGAAGACAGATGAAGAAGTTCATCCACTTCAGCATGCTGTGCCTGCTGCTGGCCGGGGTCATGGTGCCGATGGTGGCCTGTGGCGACCGGGACGACGACGACGGGACGGATGCGGTCACCGACGCCGTGACGGACACCGGGATGGACATGACGACCGAGCCGCTGGACACGGGCACGACGGACATGACCACCGACATGACCACCGACATGACGACTGGCACGACCGAGCCCCCGCCGGCCCAGTAACCCTCGGTCTCACTGGACTTCTCTGAGGGCGCCCCCCAACGGGCGCCCTCTCTGTTTCTCGGGGTCTGTTCAGGCGAGGACGCCGCCGAGAAACTCGCCGGCGGCGCGGCGAAAGGCGTCGGTCCACTCGTGCCCGCCCTCGAAGCGGACGGCGCGCGCCGTCGCGCCCTTCCCGGCCAGGAGCGCCAGATCGGCGGCCAGCTTCTCCTCCGAGTACCACTCCTCGCGCGTGCCGCGGCCGATGAGGACGGCCGGAAAGCCGCTCAGGTCCATGTCGGCCAGCTCGGGCGGCACGTCGCCCGCGAGCGCCACGAGGCCCTGGCACCCGACGCCGCGGCGGGCGTGGTCGGCGGCGGCGCGGTAGGCCATCGCCACCCCCTGCGAGAAGCCGAGGAAGGCGAGCCGGCCGGCGGCGGCGGCGCCCAGCCGCGCACGCGCGGCGGCCACCGCCGCGGCGACGTAGGCGGTGTTGTCAGCGATCGCATGCTCGCGCGCGAACCGGGTCATCCATCCCGCCACCACCTCGTTGCCGCGGGTGTAGAAGGGGTGGAGCGCCTGGACGGCGCAGAGCGCCCAGCCCTCGGACCCGGGGATCGTCGCGAGCTGCGCCAGGTGCTTCTCGGCGGTCTCGGCGTAGCCGTGGAAACCGGCCAGGAGCGGCCAGCCGCCCGCCGGCGCGCTTTCAGGAACGCGCAGCAGGACGTGCCCGTGGACCTGCGCCGGGACTTCCAGCGCGACGGCTTGGGCGCTCACCCCGCTCAGGCCCGCCGGCGCTCGGCGCGGCGGCGGAGGGGAGCGGAGAGCTGCCGCACCCGCTCCTCCAGCGCCTCCGGCAGCCCCGGGTCGTTGCCCATCTGCTCGACGAGGCGGACGAGCGCGCTGCCGACGACGATGCCGTCGGCCACCTCGCCCAGCGCCGCCACCTGCGCCGGCGTCGAGATGCCGAAGCCGACCGCCAGCGGCTGATCGAGCTTGCGCCGCACGCGGCGCACCTCGCGCGCCAGGTCCGGCGGCAGGGCGTCGCGCTCGCCGGTGACGCCGGTGCGCGAGACGTAGTAGACGAACCCCGAGGCGAGGCGCGCCACCCGCTGCACCCGCTCGCGCGTGCTGGTCGGGGCGAGGAGGAAGATGGTGTCGATCCCCTGCGCCGCCAGCGCCGGCACCAGCTCGCGCTCGGCCTCCTCCGGCGGCAGGTCGACGCAGAGGACGCCGTCCACGCCGCTCGCCGCCGCCTGCTCGGCGAAGCGCTCGAGGCCGCGGGCGTGCAGCGGGTTGAAGTAGGTGAAGAGGACGATCGGCAGCCCCAGCCGGTCGCGCACCGCGGCGACGGTGTGGAGGATGCCGGAGAGCTTGGTGCCGGCGGCGAGGGCGCGGGCCGCCGCCCGCTGGTTGACCGGGCCGTCGGCGATGGGGTCGGAGAAGGGCACCCCCAGCTCGATCAGGTCGGCGCCGCCGGCGGCGACGGCCTCGAGCAGCGCCTCGGTCGTCCCGAGGTCGGGGTCGCCGGCCATCAGGAACGGGATGAAAGCCGCCCGGCGCTCCTCGGCGCAGCGGCGGAAGACCTCGTCGAGCGGGCTCACCGCCCGAACCTCCGCACCTCGGCCAGGCGCCGCCCGGTCTCGCCCTCCTCTCCCGCCCGCGCGCGGTCGAACTCCATCACCGACTCGAGGTCCTTGTCGCCGCGCCCCGAGAGGTTGACCAGCACCACCCGCTCGCGCGACAGCCGCGGCGCGTGGCGCGTTACCTCGGCGAGGGCGTGGGCGCTCTCGAGGGCCGGCAGGATCCCCTCGGTGCGGGCGAGGCGGTGGAAGGCGTCCACCGCCTCGTCGTCGGTGGCCGAGGTGTATTCGACCCGCCCGCGGTCGCGCAGCAGGACGTGCTCCGGCCCGACCGCCGGGTAGTCGAGCCCGGCCGAAACCGAGTGGGTGTTCGAGATCTGCCCCTCGGCGTCCTGGAGCACCAGCGTGCGGGTGCCGTGGAGGACGCCGAGCGAGCCGCCGGCGAAACGCGCCGCGTGCTGGCCGGGGACGATGCCGCGCCCGGCCGCCTCGACGCCGATCAGCCGCACCCGCGGGTCGTCGAGGAAGGCCGAGAAGAGGCCGATCGCGTTGCTGCCGCCACCGACGCAGGCCACCACGAGATCGGGGCGGGGCACCCGCGCCTGGCGGCGGAGCTGCAGCCGCGCCTCCTCGCCGATGACTTTCTGGAAGTCGCGCACCATCCGCGGGTAGGGATCGGGGCCGAGCACCGAGCCGAGGATGTAGTGGGTGGTACGGACGTTGGTCACCCAGTCGCGCAGCGCCTCGTTGATGGCGTCCTTGAGGGTGCGGCTGCCGGCGTCCACCGGCACCACCTCGGCGCCGAGCAGGCGCATGCGGTCAACGTTGAGGCGCTGCCGCCGCATGTCTTCGCTGCCCATGTAGACCGTGCAGGAGAGGCCGAAGAAGGCCGCGGCGGTGGCGGCGGCGACGCCGTGCTGGCCGGCGCCGGTCTCGGCGATCACCCGCGCCTTCTCCATGCCGCGGGCGAGGAGCGCCTGGCCCAGGGCGTTGTTGATCTTGTGCGCGCCGGTGTGGAGGAGGTCCTCGCGCTTGAGGTAGATGCGCGCCCCGCCCAGCTCGCGCGACAGCCGCTCGGCGTGGAAGAGCGGCGTCGGCCGGCCGGCGAAGTCGCGCAGCACCTCGTCGAGCCGGCGCTGGAAGCCGCGCTGCCGGCGCGCCTTGTCGTAGGCCCGCGCCAGCTCCGCCAGCGGCGCCATCAGCGTCTCCGGGACGAAGCGGCCGCCGTAGGGGCCGAAGTAGCCCGGCAGCTCGGGGCGTGTACGCGCGTCAGCCATGGACCTCCTCGAACAAGCGCGCCAGGAGCCGCGGGTCCTTGACGCCGGGAGCCGATTCTACGCCGGAGCAGACGTCGATCCCCCAGGCGCCGCTGGCGAGCGCCGCGGCGACGTTGCCCGGCCGGATGCCGCCGGCGACGAGCACCCGGCGCCGCGCGGCGAGCGGTGCGACGGAGGCGAAGTCCCAGGCGCTGCCGGTGCCGCCGTAGAGCGAGTTGTGGCGGGCGTCGATGAGCACGCCCCAAATTTCCGGGTAGGAAGAAAGGGCCTCCTCGGATGGCGCGCCCGCCGTCCGGAACGCCTTGAGCGTGCGTGCCGCGTGGGGCCGAACAGACGCCGCGGGCTCGTCGCCCGAGAGCTGCAGGAGGTCGAGCCCGACGGCGCGGTCGATCGCCTCGACCTCGTACGGCGGCCGGTCGGCGAAGACGCCGACCAGGAGGACGCCGGCCGCCGCGGCGCGGACGGCGTCGGCGATCGCCCGCGCCTTCGCCGCGTCCAGCGCCCGCGGGCTCGGCGGGTAGAAGTTGAGCCCCAGCAGGTCGGCCCCGGCCGCCGCCGCCGCGAGGGCGTCCTCGGTGCTCGTCACGCCGCAGATCTTGACCTTCACCGGGCGGCCACCAGCTCGTCCAGCAGCGCGGCCGGGTCGTCGGCCAGCAGCAGCGACTCGCCGACCAGAAACGCGTCGAACCCCGCCGCGCCCAGCCGCTCCACGTCTTCCCCACCTGAAATCCCACTCTCGGCCACCTTCAGCGCCGCCGCCGGCAACCGCGGCAGCAGCTCGATCGAGTTTTCCAGATCCACGCGGAACGTCCGCAGGTCCCGGTTGTTCACCCCCACCAGCTCCCATTCCGCTTCTTCCAGCTTCGCCAGGTCCTCGGCGTCGTGCGTCTCGACGAGCGGCACGAGCCCGAACCCGCGGGCCAGCCCGGCGTAGCGGCGCAGCTCCTCCGCCGACAGGAGCGACGCGATCAGCAGCACGGCGTCCGCCCCGGCCTCCTTCGCCCACCGGAGCTGCACCGGGTGGACCACGAAGTCCTTGGCGACCGCCGGCAGCCCCGAGGCCGCGCGGCAGGCCGCCAGCAGCTCGTAGCTGCCGCCGAAGTGGTCGGGCTCGACGACGACCGAGAGCGCGGCGGCGCCGCCGGCGCCGTAGAGCCGCGCCTGGGCCAGCGGGTCCACGCGCCCGGCGAGCGAGCCCAGGCGCGGCGAGCCCAGCTTGACCTCGGCGATCACTGCCCGGCCGCGACGCGCCGCGAGGGCGGAGAGGAAGGGGCTCTCACGGAGCGAAAGATACGGGCCCGTGACGAGGTCCGGGATGGGCTCCTCCGCGAGCCTCCGGCGCCGCTGCTCCATGATGCGGAGCAGCACGTCGGGAGCGCTTGTCGGGTGGTCGGGAGCGCTTGCCGCGCTCACCCGCGGAAGCTCCGCAGCTCCTCGAGCTTCGCCGCGGCGGCGCCGGAGGCCAGCACCTCGCGCGCCCGCTCCACGCCCTCGCGCAGGCCCTGCGCCGCGCCGCCGACGTAGAGCGCGGCGCCGGCGTTGGCGGCCACGACGTCGGCCAGCGCGCCGGTCTCGCCGGCGAAGATCCGCTCCATGGCGCGGGCGTTCTCCTCCGGCGAGCCGCCGGCGAGATCTTCGAGCGTGGCGCGGGCGAGCCCCAGCCCTTCGGGCGCGATCGTCGCCAGGTGCAGCTCGCCGCCGCGTACCTCCGCCACACGCGTGGCGCCGGTCGTGGTGATCTCGTCGAGGCCGTCGGTGCCGTGGACAACCAGAGCGTGGTCCGTCCCGAGGTCGACGAGCACCAGCGCCAGCCGCTCCACCAGGTCCTCGGCGTAGACCCCCACGACCTGCCGGCGGGCGCCGGCCGGGTTGGTCAAGGGCCCCAAGACGTTGAAGATTGTCCGCAGCCCGAGCTCGCGGCGCACCGGCGCCACCTCGCGCATCGCCGGGTGGAGGCGGGGCGCGAAGAGGAAGGCGATCCCCACCCGCTCGAGCGCCGCCGCGGCGGCCTCCGGCGAGACCTCCACCTCAACTCCCAGCGCCGCGAGCACGTCGGCGCTGCCCGAGCGGCTGGAGACCGCGCGGTTGCCGTGCTTGGCCACCGGCACGCCGGCGGCGGCGACCACGAAGGCCGCGGCGGTCGAGATGTTGAAGGTAGCGCGGCCGTCGCCGCCGGTGCCGCAGGTGTCCACGACGCCGACGCGGCGGTGCGGGATGGCCAGCACGCGCCGGCGCATGGCGGCCGCGGCGCCGGCGATCTCCGCCACCGCCTCCCCCTTCATCCGCAGGGCGATCAGCAGTGCCGCCTTGAGCGTCTCGGAGAGGGCGCCGTCCATGAGCTGGCCGAACAGGTCTTCGGTCTCGCCGCGCTCAAGATCCTGGCCGCCGGCGATGCGGGCCAGAGCCTCGCGGGCGTCGATCACGAGGCTTCCTTCTGGCACAGGTCCAGGAAGTTCCGCAGCAGCAGCGGTCCCGCCCCCGTCAGCACCGACTCGGGATGGAACTGCACACCCCACCAGGGCAGCTCGCGGTGGCACATCGCCATCAGCGTCCGCTCCTCGGTCCAGGCCACCGGCTCGAGCTCCGCGGGGAGGGTCTCGGGCTTGACCTCCAGGCTGTGGTAGCGGGTGGCGTCGAAGGGGTTGGGTAGGCCGGCGAAGAGGCCGCGACCGTCGTGCAATACGGGTGAGGTCTTGCCGTGCATCAGCCGCGGCGCGCGCTCCACTACCGCCCCGAAGGCGACGCCCATCGCCTGGTGGCCGAGGCAGACGCCGAGGACCGGCAGCCGCGGCCGGCGGCCGAGGAGGTCGAGGCAGACGCCCGCCTCCTCCGGCCGTCCCGGGCCGGGGGAGAGGACGATCCCCTCGGGCGCGCGCGCCAGGAGCTCGTCGGCGGTCGCGGCGTCATTGCGCACAACCTCGATCTCGGCGCCGGCGCCGGCCAGGAGCTGCACCAGGTTGTAGGTGAACGAGTCGTAGTTGTCGACGATCAGGATCACGCCGCCCCTCGCGGGTCTTTCTCCTCCAGGCGCTCGGCCAGCGCCACCGCCGCCAGCAGCGCCGCCGCCTTGCTCTCGGTCTCCCGCTCCTCGGCCGCGGGATCGGAGTCGGCGACGATGCCTGCGCCGGCGGTGACCGAGACCTCGTCGCCGCGCACCACCAGCGTGCGGATCGTGATGCAGGTGTCG
The DNA here is from genome assembly GCA_035536455.1 of Thermoanaerobaculia bacterium. Lineage (GTDB taxonomy): Bacteria > Acidobacteriota > Thermoanaerobaculia > Multivoradales > UBA5704 > DASUNQ01. The sequence continues at coordinate 125,629 of DATLOC010000052.1, forward strand.
AGGTCGCCGGAGTAGGAGAGGTAGCCGACGGCGCCGGCGTAGGGGCCGCGCGCTTCCGGCTCCAGCGCGTCGATGATCTCCATGGCGCGGATCTTGGGCGCCCCCGAGACGGTCCCCGCCGGGAAGCAGGCGAGGAGGGCGTCGAGGGCGTCCTTGCCCGGTGCCAGCTCCCCGACCACCGACGAGACCAGGTGCATGACGTGACTGTATCGCTCGACGTCGAGGAAGCTCGCCACCCGGACGCTGGCCGGCACCGCCACCCGCCCGAGGTCGTTGCGGCCGAGGTCCACCAGCATGACGTGCTCGGCCCGCTCCTTGGGGTCGGCGAGGAGGTCCTCGGCCAAGCGGCGGTCGCCCTCGGCGTCGGCGCCGCGCGGCCGCGTGCCGGCGATCGGGCGGGTCTCGAGGTGGCGGCCGGAGCGGCGCACCAGCATCTCCGGCGAGGCGCCGACCAGCGCCACGTCGGGGGTCTCCAGCAGCACCATGTAGGGGCTGGGATTGACCATGCGCACGGCGCGGTAGAGGGCGAGCGGCTCGACCCGCCGCGGCAGGCGCCAGCGGCGGGCGAGGACGACCTGGAAGACGTCGCCGGCGGCGATGTGCTCCTTGGCGGCGGCGACGGCGCGGCGGAACTCCGGCCCCGGCAGGCTCGGCGGCGCCGTCGCAGGCGGGTCGGGGCGGCGGCCGGGCATCGCCACGCCGCCGGCGGCGGCCTCGACGGTCAGCAGCCGGGCGAGCCCCTCGAGCTGCCGCTCGGCCTCCTCCACCCCGACCTCCCCCTCCACCTCGTTGGCGATCGCCAGCACCCGCTGCAGGGCGTGGTCGAAGACCACCAGGGTGTCGAAGCGGGCCAGCAGCGCCCAGGGCAGCCCGTGCGGGTCGGCGGGCGGCCGCGGCAGCCGCTCGACCAGCCGCACCAGGTCGTAGCCGAAGTAGCCGACGAGGCCGCCGGTGAAGGGGATGGGCCCGGGGTCGGCCGCGACCCCGGCGACGACCCGCCGCAGCGCCTCGAGGGGCGGCCCGGGGAGGGCTTCGCGCCGCCCGTCGCGCTCGACCTCTAGCCGGTCGGGCCAGAGGCGGTAGAGCTCGCGCGGCCCGGCGCCCAGGAAGCTAAAACGGGAGACCTGCTCGCCGCCGGTGACGCTCTCGAGGAGGAAACGGGTGGGCGAGGCGCGGGCCAGCCGGCGGTAGACCCCCAGGGGGGTCAGGCTGTCGGCCAGGAACTCCCGGATGTGCGGCACGGCACGGCGCGGGCGCGCCGGCTCGGGGGGGCCGTGGTCCGGGAGTTGCATCATCGGGGGAGGGCAGGACGTCGTTCCACCGAAATTAGGCAAAGGAGGGGTCTATGGGCTTCATCATCTGGCTCGTCGTGGGCGGTCTCATCGGTTGGCTGGCGAGCATCGTCATGCGTACTGACGCTCAGCAGGGCATCATCCTCAACGTCGTGGTCGGCATCGTCGGGGCGATCCTCGGCGGCTTGCTGATCGGGCCGCTCATCGGCGCGGGATCGATCAACGCCGGGGACTACTCGCTCCTCGGGCTGCTCGCCTCGCTGATCGGCGCCATCATCCTGCTCGCTATCGTCAACCTGGTCCGGCGCGGCCGGGTCCGCTGACGCCGGCCGGCGGGCGCTCGGAGCTTACGCCCTCAGCCAGGGCTCGAACATCCAAGCCGAGCGCCCGCCGCCCCACCTCGCGCGGCAGCTCCCGTCCGGTCATCAGCCGGAACTGGGCCAGCGCCTGCCCCAGCAGCACCTCCCGTCCGTCTATCGCCACGGCCCCCCGCGCCGCCGCCGCCTCGAGCAGCGGTGTCGCGCCCTCGCCGTAGGTCATGTCGATCAGCACCGCTCCCGGGCGCAGGCGCTCGGCGTCGAGCGGCATCGCCTCGCCCGGCCGCTGCTCGCGCGGCGTGGCGTGGACCAGCAGGTCGAAGCGGGCGGGATCGAGCTCCGCCAGCGGCCGGAACGGCAGCCCCAGCTCCGCTGCCGCCTTGAGCCCGCGCTCGATGCCGCGGTTGAAGAGCGTCACCTTCGCTCCCGCCGTGGCCAGCCCGACCGCCGCCGACCGGCCGGCGCCGCCGCACCCCAGGACCGCCGCGGCGAGCCCCGCCGGCGCGATCCCGCGCTCGGCGAGCGGCAGGAGGACGCCGTCGGGGTCGGTCGCCTCGGCCTCCCAGACGCCGTCGCGGCAGACCAGCGTGTTGGCGGCGCCGATGCGCGCCGCCAACGGGCTTTCAGCGCCGGCCAGGGCGAGCGCCGCCTCCTTGTGCGGCGCGGTCACCGAGAGGCCGCGCAGCGGCAGCCCCATCCCCTCCAGCACGCCGCTCTCGACGATCTCCAACCAGAAGTCGCCGAGCGACTGGGCATGAAAGGGCAGGTAGAGGAAGGGCAGGCCGAGGGCGCGGTAAGCGGCATTGTGCAGGCGGGGGGAGAGCGAGTGGGCGACCGGGTTGCCGACGACGCCGAAGAGCGCCTCGACCGGCGGCAGCTCCGGCAGGGCGTAGTCGGCGCGCAGCCGGGCGAGCGGCGGTTGCCCCGGCGCCCCGGCGCGCGCCCCGGCGGCGGCGTAGACCAGCGGCGCGCCCAGGCGCGGCGCGACGACCCGCGTCCAGAGCCCGAGCGGGCCGGAGGCGAAGGCGACGACGTCCGTCCGCTCGAGCCCGTGCAGGAGCTGAAGCGGCGCCAGCTCCTCGCCCGCCTGCGCGGCGGCCGGCACCAGCTTGTAGGCCCGCGCCGGCACCGCCGTCATCCGCTCGCAGCGGGCCTGGAGGTCCTCGAGCGGCGCCGCCGGGCCGTGCCAGGAGAGGAGGCGGCGCTCCGGCGGGACGGCGGCGAGCAGCTCGGGCGAGACGTCGCGCTCGGCCTCCAGGTCCACCAGGTCGTAGCGCTCGGCGGCCAGCAGGAGCCGCCGCCGCCGGCGCTCCGCCGAGCCCTCGAACGCCCCCCCCTCGGCGCGGCTGCACAGGGTGTAGAGGAGCGGGCCGGGGAAGGCGGCGCGGAGGGGGGCGGGGTCGAGGTCGCCGGTCAGGTCCGCCCGCACCTCCAGCCAGTCGGCCGTCCCGGCGAGGGCAGCGAGCTGCTCCGGCCCGGGGGGCTCGGCGAGGGTGGCGACGAGCGTGGCATGGCTCTCCACGGCGCGAAGCATAGGGCTTGGTGATCGCCGGCCGCGATTGACACCCCCGGGGCCTTCGCCTTACATTAGGTCGTGCACCCCTACGAGCCGGCGACCCCTCCGCCCCCTTCCGGCGGCGGCGGTGTCGTGGGCGCGATCCCCGCGCGTTACGGCTCGATCCGTCTCCCCGGCAAACCGCTCCTCCTCCTCGCCGGCCGGCCGCTCATCGAGCACGTCTACCGGCGCGTGGCGCAGGCGCCGGGGCTCGACCGGGTGGTCGTCCTGACCGACGACGAGCGCATCGCCCGCGCCGTCGAGGCCTTCGGCGGCGAGTGGGAGATGACCCCCACCGACTGCCCGAGCGGCACCGACCGCATCGCCCACGCCGCCCGCCGCTGGGACGCCGCCGCCGTCGTCAACGTCCAGGGCGACGAGCCGCTGATCGACCCCGAGGCGGTCCGCCGCGTCGCCGAGCACCTGCGCGACGAGCCGGGCGACCCGATGGTCACCCTCGCCGCTCCCGCGACCCCCGAGGAGCTGGAGGACCCGCACGCCGTCAAGGTGGTCCTCGACCGCGGCGGCTACGCCCTCTACTTCAGCCGCGCGCCGATCCCCTTCGCGCGCGTGCCCGGCGGCGCCGGGCCGCTCAAGCACCTCGGCATCTACGGCTACCAGCGCGAGGCGCTGCTCAAGCTGGCGGCGCTGCCGCCGACCCCGCTCGAGCGCATCGAGTCGCTCGAGCAGCTCCGGGCGCTGGAGCACGGCATCGCCATTCGCGTGCTGCTCGTCGAGCGCGCCGCGACCGGCGTGGACACCGCCGAGGACCTGGCGCGCGCCGAGCGCGAGCTGACGTCTTCCCTCACCGCAACCTTCTCAGGAGACCGGCGACCATGACCAAGTACATCTTCGTCACCGGCGGCGTCGTGTCCTCCCTCGGCAAGGGGGTGGCCGCCGCGTCGGTGGGGGCGATCCTCGAGGCGCGGGGGTTCTCGGTGACGCTGATGAAGTTCGACCCCTACGTCAACGTCGATCCCGGCACCATGTCGCCCTACCAGCACGGCGAGGTCTTCGTTACCGACGACGGCGCCGAGACCGACCTCGACCTCGGCCACTACGAGCGCTTCACCCACACCACCACCAGCAAGCTCCACAACTACACCACCGGCAAGATCTACGAGTCGGTGATCAACAAGGAGCGGCGCGGCGACTACCTGGGCAAGACCGTGCAGGTCGTCCCGCACATCACCGACGAGATCAAGCAGGCCATGCAGCGCGTCGCCACCGAGCGCGAGGTGGACATCGTCATCGTCGAGATCGGCGGCACGGTGGGCGACATCGAGTCGCTCCCCTTCCTCGAGGCCATCCGCCAGTTCCGCCAGGAGCTGGGGCGCTACAACGCGGTGAACATCCACCTGACGCTCGTCCCCTACATCGCCGCCGCCGACGAGCTCAAGACCAAGCCCACCCAGCACTCGGTGCGCGAGCTGCGCGAGATCGGCATCTCGGCCGACCTCCTCCTCTGCCGCGTCGACCGCGCCCTGCCCGACGACATGAAGAAGAAGATCGCCCTCTTCTGCAACGTCGATCCGCGGGCGGTCATCGCCGCGCGCGACGTCTCGACGATCTACGAGGTGCCGCTGATGTTCTGCCGCGAGGGGATGGACGACATCCTCCTCGAGCTGCTGAGCCTCCCCCACTACGACCGCGACCTCTCGCGCTGGGAGGCGCTGGTGTCGCGGGTCAAGAACCCCACCCATAAGGTGCGGGTGGGGATCGTCGGCAAGTACGTCGAGTTCCCCGACTCCTACAAGAGCCTCAACGAGGCGCTGATCCACGGCGGCATCGGCAACCGCACCAAGGTCAACATCCGCTGGCTGGACGCCGAGATGTTCGAGCATCCCGACGCCGATTTCGCCGCCGAGCTCGAGCCCCTGCACGGCATCCTCGTCCCCGGCGGCTTCGGTGAGCGCGGCAGCGAAGGCAAGATCGCCTCGGTGCGCTTTGCCCGCGAGCGCGAGATCCCTTTCTTCGGCATCTGCCTCGGCATGCAGATGGCCTGCATCGAGGGTGCCCGCAACCTGGCCGGCATCGCCGCGGCTTCGACCACCGAGTTCGGCGAAACCGCCGAGCCGGTCGTCGGCCTGATCACCGAATGGATGAGCGAGGAGGGGCTGCAGCAGCGGGCCGCCGATGGCGACATGGGCGGCACCATGCGGCTCGGCGCCTATCCGGCCAGGCTGGCGGCCAACAGCCATGTCGCCACGGTCTACGGCGCCACCGAGATCAGCGAGCGCCACCGCCACCGCTATGAGGTCAACGTCCACTATCGCGACGCGCTGGAGAAGGGCGGCTTGATCTTCTCGGGCATGTCGCCGGACGGCGCGCTGCCGGAAATCGTCGAGCGGCCCGACCACCCCTGGTTCATCGGCGTCCAGTTTCACCCGGAGCTGAAAAGCCGCCCCTTCGACCCGCATCCGTTGTTTGCGGGATTCATTGGTGCTGCGTTGAAGCAGTCGCGCCTGGTCTAAGGAGCAAAGCATGATCGTCCTCCACCTCATCGCCGCCCCCGTCGCCGTTGCCGAGCCGGCGCCGGCAGCGCAGCCGGCCGTCGCCCCGGCGCCCTCCGCCGAGAAAAAGATGGCCTGCTGCGACAAGATGGCGAAAGGCGATGGCTGCGCCTGCTGCAAGGACATGGACAAGAAACACCATGGTGACCATGGCACGAATCAGGGTGCTGAAGGCTCGGGTGCGCACGCGCACTGATATGCAATTTGCTACAAGCAGTTCGGCTGGATCATTCACAGCTTGCATCGAACCCATGCGCACCGCCCCATGGCGAACAGCCGACTGCCTGTCGTAAGGAACTGGGATGCATAAAGCCCGGCGTTTCGTTCGATTGCTGCTCGTCGCGCTGGTCCTGTCCGTTGCGGGCGGTACGGCGATGGCCGAACTCGGTTGCGCGTCGCCAATGATGGTCGCGTCTTCGCCAATGCCCGCTGGTTGTCCCGAAACCACTGGTGACGGCGCCGCGCTGTCCTGCCAGCCGATGTGCTTGGCGATTAAGGAAACTCCAATCCTGGTCGCGAAACCGCTTCCCCACGCGCAAGCTCAGCTAGCGCTCGCGCATGCAACCCTGCCAACACGTCGCATTGGACCAGAACCGCCGCCTCCGCGAATTGAATAG
>DATLOC010000053.1:0-250518 GCA_035536455.1 Thermoanaerobaculia bacterium
GGTCTTCGACCAGTCGACGTTGACGAAGAAGTCCCCCTGGTCGAAGAGGTCCTCGAGGTTCTTGCGCTCGGCGTCCTCGCCGGTCAGGGTCATGAAGCCGTTCTTCGCCAGCCAGGTGTTGTAGTTCATGCTGCGGCGGAACGAGGCGAAGCCGTGGTCGGAGAGGACGAGGAGGCGCGTCCCCTGCGGCATGCGCTTCATCACCTCGCCGACGATCGCGTCCATCTGCTGGTAGGAGGCGAGGATCGAGCCCCCCCACTTGGCCGCCCCTTCCGGCGTGTAGAGCGGGTGCTTGGGATCGAAGAAGCGGAACATCATGTGCTGGACGCGGTCGGTGAACTCGAAGTAATCGACCAGCACGTCCCAATCGTCGTCCTCAAGGAGGCCGAAGAGCATCTCCTTGTCCTTCGCCACCGTCTGCGCGACGTCTTCCAGGAAGAGCTTCTCGTCGGCGGTGCCGTTCGAGAGCGACCAGGTGTCGATCGTCCACCCCTTCGTCTTGAAGAGGCCGAAGCGGTCGGTCAGCTCGTTCACCCATTTCCCCGGGAACGTGATGTCGAGCCCGGGGGGCAGGCGCTCGGGGTCGAACTCGATGGGCGAGAGGTAGAGCCGCACCTCGGGGTCGAGAGACAGCAAGCGGAACTTGCCGATGCCGTGCGCCTTGATGACCGGATTGAAGGGGAAGGTGAAGCGCACCCAGTCGCTCCACTCGCCGGGCTTCAAGGCGAGCTCGGTGCCGGAGACCGCGATCTCGAGGCGCGAGCGGTCCTCGGGCACCGTCAAGGTCATCGGGATGACGACGTAGTCACTCTGGTCGGGGAAGAGCTCATTCGGCGGCCCCTTGATCTCGGTCTCGATGACGCCGCGGTTGTCCACCAGCTCCACCACCTCGACCGAGAAGTCGCCGCCCCCCTTGGGGGTGAAGAAGAGCTCGGAGGTGAAGTAGAAGGGCTTGCCGATCCGCCCCGACATGTCAGGCGTGCCGAGGCCGGTCAGCAGCTCGCCGTGCTCGTACGGCTTGGGCGGGAAGGTGACCGGCATGCGCAGCACGCGCACCCGCGCGCCGTCCTTGCCGAGCAGCTCCCAGAAGGTCTCCCCCTGGCGGCGGTTGATCGCCAGCGGCCGCTCCTTGGGCAGGTAGCGCGCCGCGGCGACGCCGGCGCCGACACCGGCCGCGACGGCAACGACCGCCACGACGATGGCGGCGAGGCGCGTCCGCACGCGGAAGAGCTTCAAGACCAGGAAGAGGAGGAGCGCCAACGCCAGCGCCAGGATCGAACCGAGGAGCCAGGGCGTCTTCTCCCCCCAGAGGAAGGGCGCCTTCCCCTCGTCGTACATGGCGAAGCTGGGCTTGTAAGTCGCGGTGTCGCGCTTGAGGAAGTCGAAGATGGCGTGCCGGCCGGGATTGAGGCCCGTCGCGAAGGTGGACCAAGAGACCGGCGTCTGCGACGGGATCGTCGAGCGCAGCGGGCTGAAGCTTCCCTGGTCGCGCAGCCGGGCGAGGTGCGGCAGCTTCCCTTCGGCCATCCACTGGCGGGTCAAGTCGGCGTCGACGCCGTCGAAGCCGAGGACGATGGTCTTCGGCGGATCGGCGGCGAGGGCCGGGGCGGCGAATAGGAGCACACCTAAGAGAGAGAGAACGTGTCGTTTGAGCATCGGTCGCGCGAGTATACCGACGCGCTATGTCATCCTGAGCGCAGCGAAGGATCTGGGCGGGGGGTCAGTGAGGCCGCCCTTCCCCCAGATCCTTCGCTCACGCTCAGGATGACAAGTCTCCGGTTTTTCCTTACCTGCTCTCTCTTCTTCTGCCTCGCCTGCGCCCGCGAGCGCGGGTCGTTGGTGCCGGCCGCCGACGAGCTCGTGGTGGCGCTGGAGGCGGCGCCGGTGAGCCTCGACCCGCGCATCGCCACCGACCAGTCGTCGGCGCGGGTCTTCGCGGCCCTGCTCAACGGCCTCGCCACGAAGGACGAGCGCGGCAACCCGCTTCCCGATCTGGCCACCTGGGAGGTGCTCGACGGCGGGCGGCGCTACCGCTTCCATCTCAAGCCGGGGGTCCGCTTCCACGACGGCCGGCGCCTCACCGCGGCCGACGTCGTCTGGACCTTCCGCACCATGCTCGACGGCACCATCGTCACCTCGAAGCGCGGCGCCTTTCCGCAGGTCGAGAGGGTCGAGGCGGCGGGGCCGGCGGCGGTCGACTTCCACCTCTCCGAGCCGTTCGGCGCCTTCCCGCTCGAGCTGACGACGTCGATGGGCATCCTGCCGGCGGGCACGACGCCGGAGGCGATGAACCGCCGGCCCATCGGCACGGGCCCCTTCCGCGTCGTCGAGCGCACCCCCGAGCGGGTCGTGCTGAAGCGCTTCGACGGCCACTTCGCCGGGCCGCCGAAGCTCGAGCGGATCGTCTTCAAGGTCGTGCCCGACGCCACGGTGCGGGCGCTCGAGCTGCTCAAGGGCTCGGTGCAGCTCGTGGTCAACGACCTGCCGCCGGACCTCGTGCCGCGCTTCCGCGCCGACCGGCGCTACCGCGTGATCGAAGGGCCGGGGGCCACCTACTCCTATCTCGGCATCAACCTCGTGGACCCGCTCCTGCGCGACGTGCGGGTGCGGCGGGCGCTGGCGCTGGCGATCGACCGCGAGCGGCTGGTCGATTCCCTCTGGCGCGGGCTCGGCCGGGTCACCGAGACGATGATCCCGCACGCGCACTGGGCGCACCACGAAGGCCTGCCGCAGGTGCCGCACGACCCCGCGGCCGCCCGGCGCCTCCTCGACGCCGCCGGCCACCCCGACCCCGACGGCGACGGCCCGGCGCCGCGCTTCACGCTTACCTACAAGACCTCGACCAACGAGCCCTACATCCTCCAGGGGCAGGCGATCCAGGCGATGCTGGCGGAGGTGGGAATCGATCTGCGCGTCCGCTCCTACGAGTTCGCCACCTTCTACGAGGACGTGCGCAAGGGGAACTTCCAGGTCTTCGCGTTGCTCCGCCTCGGCGTCCTCGACCCGCACGTCTACCGCCTGGTCCTCCACTCGGCGAGCCTCCCCCCCGCCGGCCAGAACCGCGGCCGCTACATCAACGCGCGCTTCGATCAGCTCATCGACCAGGGGGCGCGGCTGACCGAACCGGCGGAGCGCCGCCCCTACTACCTCGCCGCCCAGGAGATCCTCGCCCGCGACCTCCCCTACATCAGCCTCTACATCCGCACCAACGTCGCTGTCATGCCGACCGAGCTGAAGGGCTACCGGACCTACCTCAACGGGGAGCTGCTGAGCTTGAAAGACGTGTGGTGGGAGCGGCCCGGGCCGCGTCCTCTATAGATAGCCGAGCGAGCGGAGGCCTTCCAGGTACTCTTCGCCTTGGCGCGCGGTGGCGCCGCGGTCGCCTGGGGTGCCGTAGGTCGCGACGCGCGCGGGTGGCGGTTCCCAGCGGCAGACAGATGGCGGGGGCGGCAGCTCGTCGCTCTGCGGCAGGCCGAGGGCGCGGAGCAGGGCGGAGGCGACGGCCTCGGGCGCCGTCGCGCCGCTCGGGGCGCGCGTCGAGGCCGTGCAGCCGCCGCGGCGCCAGAGGAGGATTCGCCCTTCGCCGTCGAGGCGCCGGCGGCCGGGGTCGATCACCACCGCGACTGTCCCTACCCCGCTCTCTTTTTTTTCCGCGAGCGCCGCGGCGAGCAATGCGTCCGTCTCCCGCAGCTCGCGGCGCACGAGGTCTGCGAGCGCCACCCCTCCACCCCGCCAGTTGTCCGCCGCGATGTCGAGACCGGGGAGGTAGAGCGCCGCGGCGCGCGGGCGCGCGGCGAGGAGCGCGGCGAAGGTCCGGCGATAGAAGCGGTCCGGGAGGAGCGCCCGGTCGAGCACCGCGGCGGCCGTGTCGCGCGGCAGCGCGGCGGCGAGGAGACGGCGCTCCTCCGGCGCGGCGCCGGCGGCGAGCAGAGGCCGCAGGCGTGCCGCCGCCGCGGGCGGCGACACCGCGCCGGGCACCCCTTGCCGCAGCAGGTGGTAGGCGCCGTGCGCGACGACCACGCCCGGGAGCTTCGCCGCCGGGTACGTCCCCCACCAGTCCACCGCCGCCACCGGCGCGCCGCCGCGCGAGGCCAGCTCCCAGACGGTGAAGGCGCGGCGGCGGTTGGCGAGCACGGCGCGGTGGCGGGCGAGCCCGAGCGGCACCGCGACGCCGCTCCAGTAGGCGCGCAGCGGGCCGCTGCGGGCAAGCGGCGTGCGCGTGCCGAGCGGCTGGAAGCTGTCGAGGGCGGCGACGCCGTGCTCCGGGCTCGGCAGCCCGGTGGCGACCGAGGTCCAGAAAGCGGCCGGCACCTCCGGCGGCCGCGCGTAGCGGAGGACCGCGCCCTCCCGCGCCAGCCGCCCGAGCGCCGGCAGGTCACCGCGCGCCAGCAGGTAGTCGAGCTCCTCCGCCAGCACGCCGTCGATGCCGAGGAGGAGGACGCGCTCCCCCGGCGCCGTCGGCAGCGCGCCCGGCCGCGTCTCGCCCGCGCCGCGCGCCGCGAGGAGCGCGGGCAGCAGCAGCAATCCGGCCGCGGCGAGCACCGCCAGCCCGAGCCGCCGCCCCGAGACCAGCCGACCGCGCGGCGGCGCGTCGGTGAGCTGAATGGCGAGGGTGAGCAGCCCGTAGTGGACCAGCCGCACCAGGAGGTAAAGGGCCGCCGCCGCGCCGAGGACGAAGAGGGCGAGGTGCCAGGCCGGGCTGCCGGCCAGGAACTCCCCCGCCCAGCGCGCGGCGAGCGCCAGCGCCGCCACCCCCGTCGCCGCCGCCGCGGCAAAGGACAGCGCCTCGATCCGCCGCACGTGGGTCAGCCGGAGGAGGAGCACGAGCAGCGCGCAGAGGGCGAGGAAGGCGACCGCCACCGCGACGCCGATCGGCGGCAGCAGGTGGAGGAAGAGCGGCAGGAGGTCGGCGGCGGGGGCGTTGTTGGCCGCCGCCAGCGCCACCGCCAGCGGCGCGGCGAGCGCCAGCCCGGCTCCGAGGCCGACCTTGGCGGTCAGCCGCAGCAGGTCGAGGCCGGGGCGGCGGGGGCGGAGGGCGTCTTGGAGGAGGAAGCGCTCGAAGCCGTGCGAGAGGTACCCCAGGCGCTTGAGCTCCGAGCGCACGCGCTCGAGGTCCTGGGGCTCAGGCGGAGGCTCGGGCGGAGGCACCCGGGCAGTCTAATGCCCGCGCGTCCGGACGAAGGCGGCCAGCTCGCGCAGCGGGTCGGCCTTGCGCCCGAGCGGCTCGAGCGAGGCGGCGGCGAAGCCGAGGAGCTCGTCGGCCAGGGTCTGCGCCCCTTCGACGCCGAGGAGCTTGACGAAGGTGACCTTCGCCGCGTCCTGGCCGGCGTCCTTGCCGGTCTCCTCGGGCGTCGCCAGGACGTCGAGGAGGTCGTCCGAGATCTGGAAGGCGAGCCCCAGGTTCTTGGCGTAGCGCGCCACGACCTCGAGGTCCTTCCGCCGCGCGTCGGCGGCCATCGCCCCGAGCTCGGCGGCGGCCATGAAGAGCGCGCCGGTCTTGTGGCTGTGGATGTACTCCAGCCGGTCGAGGTCCAGCTCCTCCGGACGCGACAGGAGGTCGAGCGCCTGGCCGCCGATCAGGCCGTGGCTGCCGATCGCCGCCGCCAGGTGGTGGATCATGTCCTCGCTGGTGTAGCGGGCGAGCGCCAGCCGCTGCGCGCTCTCGGCGGCGAGGGCGTAGGCGCGGTTGAGGAGCGCCAGGGCCGCGAGGATCGCCACCGCCTCGCCGAAGACGCGGTGGGTCGTCGGCCGGCCGCGACGCAGGCCGGCGTCGTCCATCGACGGCAGGTCGTCCAGCACCAGCGAGCAGGCGTGGACCATCTCGACGGCGCAGGCGAGGTCGAGGACCGGGGGGGAGCTGCGGCCGAAGATCTCGGCCACCGCCAGGGTGAGCACCGGGCGGACGCGCTTGCCGCGGCCGGTCAGCGCGTACTCCATCGCCCGGTGCACCTCCTCCGGGCGCTCGGCGGCGGCCGGGAGGAGCGCCGGCAGGCGGGCCTCGACCCGCGTGCCGAGCGCCGCCAGCCGCCCGCCGAGGCCGCGCACGCTGGCCGGGGCCCTAGGCGAAGGAGCGCACCGCCTCGCCCACGGTGTCGTAGACGTCGAAGACGGTGATGAGCTGGGTGATCGTCAGCACGTCGTTGACCTTCTCCGGGATGCGGGCGAGCTTGAGCTTGGCGCCGCGGTTGGTGGCGGTGGTGTAAGCGCTCACCAGCTCGCCAACCCCGGAGGAGTCGATCGTGGTGACGTTGGCGAGGTCGATGACTAGATTGGTAGCCCCGCCCTCGAGCGCCTCGTGCACCGCCTGCCGTAGGGCGAGGTCCCCCGCGCCGATCGTGATCTTGCCAGCCACCTCCAAAACGGTGACGTTCCCCTCCTGCCTGCTGTTGATCTTCATTGTCCCTCCTGTGGGATGCCGAGCGCCTCCGCCGGCCGGCCGGCCACCCGCTTGCGCAGGGTGACTTCGGTGCCGCCGGCCGGGCCGGGGGCGTAGTCGATCGCGTCCATGAAGCTTTTCATGTAGAAGATGCCGCGGCCGGTGGGCCGCAGCAGGTTCTCGGGGGCGAGAGGGCTGTCGAGATGGTCGGAATCGAACCCTTCCCCCTCGTCGCGCACGTGCACCACCAGCTCCTGCCCCTCAACACCCCAATCCACCTCCACTTGCTTCTCGGGGTCCTGCCGGTTGCCGTGCTTGATGGCGTTGGCCACCGCCTCGCGCACCGCCAGCCCCACCCAGTGGCGCGTGTCGCCGTCCACCCCCATCCCCTCCAGCGCGTCCTCGAGCACCACCTGCACGAGCTCGATGTTCTCGAACCGGCTGCCGATCGCGAGGTGGACGCGGGGCTCGTCGGACTCGTCGGGCACGGGGGAGCGACCTCGCGCGGAGTCTAGCATCGGGGGAGAGGCACTCTACTTCGCTTGCCGGCCCAGGAGCTCGAGCGCCGCGGGGACGATGACCAGCAGCTGCACGGCGTCGAAGAGAGCGTGGGCGGCGATCGCCGCCCAGATGCTCTGCCGCCAGCGCACCAGGGCGCCGTAGAGGACCGAGAGGAAGGTCACCCCGACGAGCAGGAAGGGCTGGCCGTAGGAGGCGTGGGCGAGGGCGAAGAAGAGGGTCGAGAGGAGGAGGCCTGCGCGCGGCTGCAGGAAGCCGCGGAAGAAGGTCTCCTCGACGGCGCCCGCCGAGAGGCTCACCAGCAGGCGCAAGCCCCAGGGCAACGCCGCGATCCAGGGCACCAGCGCCGGCGGCGCCTTGGGCAGCGCGTCCTCGCCGCCGAAGGCGAGGACGAGGAGCGCGACCGCCATCAGCACCATCAGCGCCAGCGACCAGATGGCGAGGCCCAGGACCAGCCCCAGCCCGATCTCGCGCGCCGGCCGCGGCGCCAGCAGGCCGAACTGCGCGGCGAAGAGGCGGCCGAGGTCGGCGCGGGCGGTGCCGGCATACCCCAAGAGAAACCAGCCGACCAGCGTCGCCACCAAGATGCCGTGGAGGAGGAAGAGCCGCGGCACGGTGAGGCCGGAGAGGTCCTGCTCGGTCTCGAGCCCGAGCATGCCGAGCGGCGCGAAGACACCGATCCAGAAGACGCCGGCGAGGAGCGCCAGCGCGGCACCGCGCCGCCAGGGGACGGCGAAGCCCGGCGGCAGCAGGCCCTTGGCGGCGCACAAGCGGTCGACGATGAAGGCGGCGGCGAGCGCCAGCAGCGCGGGGCCGACGACGCGCAGGAGGTCGAGAGGGGTCATGGGCGGCGCCGGCGTGCAGCGGCCGGCGCCGCGGAGGCTAGCAGAGGGTCATTCGAGGGGCTGCGCCACGCCGTTGGCGAGGGTGCTGGCGAGCAGCTCGCGGAACTGGCGATACGCCACGGGTGCCAGCTCCCCCTGCTGCCGTGCCAGCTCGCCCTGCTGCCGCGCCAGCTCGTTCTGCTGCCCCGCCAGCTCGTTCTGCTGGCGCGCCAGCTCGTTCTGACGCTCGACGAGCTCCAACTGGCGGTCCTGGTCGCTCATCTGGCGGTGCAGCTCGTGGATCTTCTCTTCCAGCTCGCGGACCGCGCGGTCGAGCGCCTCGCGCTCCTCCCTCTCGCTGGCCATCCGCGACGCGTGGAGCTGCGACAGCTTGGCGTGCAACTGCCCCTGCCGGGCGGCCAGCTCCCCCTGCGCGCGTCCCAGCTCCCCCTGCTGCCTGCCCAGCTCGCCCTGCTGCTTGCCCAGCTCCCCTTGCTGCCGCCCCAGCTCGCCCTGCTTCTTGCCCAGCGCCCCTTGCCGCTGTCCGAGCTCCCGCACCGGCGCGAAGGCGGCTTCAATCTTCCGCAGGGTCTCGTCGTCGCGGATCAGGTACTCCTTGCCGTCGCGCTCGAACCAGACGCCGCGGCCGCGCGGACCGATCGCCCGCTTGGCGCGCGCGAAGTCGCCGCCGGTGCCGTTGACCATGGCGTCGTCCTCGTCGCCGAGGAGGACGACGAACGCCTCGTCGTCCTCGTCGTGGCCGTAGGCGTGACCGCGGCCGAAGCGCGCCGGGACCGCCGGGACAGCCGGCACCGCCGGAATGGCCGGCACCGCCGCCACCGCGGGCACCGCGGGCATGGCCGGCACGGCGCCCGTCCCCGCCAGGGCGGGGAACGCGGGCACGGGTGGCACCGGGGCGACCGGCGCGACCGGGGCGACGGCGGGAGTGGCCCACCAGCCCGGCGCGACCGCGGGGGCATCGTCGTCCACGGCGGCGGCGGAAGGGGCCGCTGCCGCGGGCGCTGCCGGCGGCTCCTCCGGCGCGTCCTGCGCGACGAGGGTGAAGGGGATCAACGCCGCCAGGGCGGCGGGGGCGAGGAGCGCCCACCAGCCGCGGTGGAAGCGCTTGCCGGCGATCGATTGCTGCAGCATCTCGAGTCTCCTCTTGAGAGTGCGGAAGGAAGGGGCCGCGCCCGCGGCGGCGAAGCGGGGGGCCTCGCCGGTCACCCCCAGCCGCACGAGCAGGCGGGCGTAGCGGTCGGGGGCGGGCCGCAGGACGCGCAGCACGGCCGCGTCGCAGGCGGCCTCGCGGGCCAGCGCGTACTTGCGCGCCGCCAGGCGCGCCAGCGGATGGAAGAAGAAGAGCCGCTGCGCCGCGGCCGGCACCCAGCCGAGCCAGAGGTCGCCGCGGCGGACGTGGAGCAGCTCGTGGCAGAGGGTGAGCGCCAGCTCCTCGGGCGAGAGGCGCGCCAGCGCGCGCGCCGGGAGCAGGATGCGCGGTCGGAGCGGGCCGACCACCTGCGGCGTCTCGATCTCGTCGGAGGCGATGACCTCGACCTCCCGGCGCAGGCCGAGCGTTGCTTGGAGCTGGGTAAGGAGGATGGACAGCGACGGATCGCCGGCGGGCGCGGCGCGGCGCAGCCGGCCGCGCAGGCGACGGAGCATGAGGGCGCCGCCCGCGAGCTGCGTCAGCACACCGGCCGTCCAGAGTCCCGCGAGAACGAGCGGCCAGGAGACTCGCGGCGGCGTCACCGGCGTCACCGGCGTCGCCGGTGCTATGGCGACCGTGCGCACAGGCGCTGCGGAGGGCAGAGCCGCTTCCGGCGCGCTCGTCGTCCTCCCCACCCAGCTCTTCTCCAACGCCGGCAGCAGCGGCACCGGGGCGGTCCAGACGAGCGCGACGAGGAGCTTCAAGCAGACGAGCCACCAGAGCGCGCAGCGCAGCGCCGCCGGCAGGCGCGGCACGAGACGGCAGAGCGCCCACACCGCGGCGACCGCGAGCGCGCCCTGGAGCGAGGCGCGGAGGAGGGCCGCGGCGAGGAGATCGGCGCTCACCTCAGCCCTCCTCCTTCCGTGCCCGCAGGCGGCCGACCAGCTCCTCCAGCTCCGCCAGCTCCTCCTCGCTGACCTCGGCGTTCTCGGCGAGGTAGGCGACGAAGGGCGAAACCGATCCCGCGAGCGTGCGCTCGACGAAGGCGCTCACCGCGCCGCGCAGCACCTCGTGCGCCGGCACCGGCGAGACGTAGTGGTAGACACCGTCCACCTGCCGCCGGTGGAGGTGCCCCTTCTGGCGCAGCCGCTCCATCATGGTGAGCACCGTCGAGCGCGCCAGCCCGCGCGGCGCGCCGTACCCCTCGGCGACCTGGCCGACGGTCGACGGCCCCTGCTCCGCGACGTGGCGGAGCAGCGCCAGCTCCTGGTCCCCGATCGACTTGGCGGGCATCGCGCCGCGTAAGGGCTCCCTGTCTGACGACATCTGTCGTCACGCTAGCAGTGCTTACACGTGTCGTCAAGAGGCCCCCCGCGCCTGAGGGAGCGCGACCCCCCGGACTGAGGGAAACACCTCATTGCCGCCACGAGGCCAGCCGCGGTTTCATGGCGTGTTGGCTGACTGTTCGGCCAGAAGGAGGCTGCCATGCATCTCTCCATGACCCGCCGCCGGCCCGTGCTCGCGCCGCCGCGGCGTTTTGCGTTCGCCGCCGCTCTCCTCGCGGCGCTGGTCGGCGCTCCGGCGGCGCACGCCGCCACCGTCGATCCGGTCCTCGCCCAGGCGCTCGCCGCGGCCCAGCCGGCCGACACGCTGCGCGTCGTAGCGACGTTCGGCGCGCCTCTGGACGCGGCGGGCGCCGCGGCCGTGCTCGGCCTCGTCCCCAAGGGCGAGGTCCTGCAGCGGCTGCCGATGGCGCTGCTCGTCGCCACGCCCGATCAGCTTGCGGCCGTACAGGCCCTTCCCGGGTTGCGGTCGCTCTACCTCGACCGCCGGCTCGACTACTTCCTCGCGGAGAGCGTGCCCCTGATCGGCGCGCCGCGGGTCTGGAGCGAGCTGGGCTTCGACGGCAGCGGCGTGCGGGTGGCGGTCATCGACACCGGGATCGACGCCACGCACCCCGACCTGCCCTATGGCGCCAAGGTCGTGCAGAACATCAAGATCGTGGGCGAGGACGACACCGCGCCGGGCGTCCACGTCATCCTCGAGGACCAGGAGAACACCGACCTCACGAGCGGTCACGGCACGCACGTGGCCGCCACCGTCGCCGGCACCGGCTCGGCCAGCGGCGGCACGCATACCGGGGTGGCCCCGGGGGCGCAGCTCGTGGGCGTGGGGACCGGGGACGTCCTGTTCATCTTCACCGCGCTCTCCGGCTTCGACTGGGTAATGGAGCACGAGGAGGAGCTCGGCATCGGGGTGATCACCAACAGCTGGGGAACGGGCGGGCCGTTCGATCCCGAGGACCCGATCAACGTCGCCAGCAAGGCGGCGGTCGACGCCGGGATGGTCGTGCTCTTCGCGGCGGGGAACTCGGGGCCGGGGAGCGACACGCTCAACCCCTACAGCGTCGCGCCCTGGGTGATCGGGGTGGCGGCCGGCAACAAGGACGGCCAGACCCTGGCGGACTTCTCCTCGCGCGGCGTCTACGGCGACGGCCTCTACCAGCCGACGATCACCGCGCCCGGAGTGGACATCGTCAGCGCGGCGGCGACCACGCACGCGGTGGACGGCTCCTACTACACGACCCTCTCCGGCACCTCGATGGCCACGCCGCATGTGGCCGGCGTGGTCGCCCTGATGCTGCAGGCCAACCCGGGCCTGCCGCCGGCGGCCGTCAAGCGCGTGCTCGCCGACACCGCCCGGCCGATGCCGCCCTATTCGGTCTACACCGCCGGCGCCGGCTACGTCGACGCCTACGCGGCGACGCAGCGGGCGGCCGGCATCAAGCGCGTCAAGAAGCACAAGACCCGCAGCGGCGAGGAGATCGACGTCTACGTCGTCGAGCAGTCGTTCAGCGGCCTCATCGAGCCCGCGGTCGGCTCCTACAACAGCGTCTCGACCAGGAGCCACACCTTCGAGGTGGGGGCCGGCGCGGTGTTCCTGGACGTGAAGCTCACCTGGCTCGCCCTCCTCAACGACATCGATCTCTTCCTCTTCCAGGGCGACAGCACAACGGCCACGCTGGCGTCCCAGGACATCCAGGCGCTCTCGCAGGAGGCCCGCGAAGGCGCCGTGGTCGACCTGCCGGCCGCGGGGCCGTGGCGCGCGGTGGTGCGCGGCTGGCTCAACACGCCGGAGCAGTACCTGATGACCGTCGAGACCTACTTCCCGGTCGCGCGATGACCCCGCGCCGAAAGGAGACAGCATGCGCAACTCGTCTCGGCCCTTCGTCCTGACCCTGCTCCTCGCGAGCGGCGTTCTCGCCTCGGCGCACCCGGCCGCGGCGCAAGAGCAGCTCGAAACCGCCGATCCCGTGACGGCGGTCGAAGACCCGGGCGCGCCGACGCTGGCGCTGCCGCCACCCTCCTGGTACACGGAAAAGCTCCACCGGCAGATCCTGGCCGCCGGGCCGCGCGGCATCGACGTGCCGCTGCCGAGCGCCGAGGAGCGCGCGACCGAGCTCAACTGCCTCGGCTACTCGCCGCCGTACGTGGCGACCGACGACGTCTCCGTGGGGGCGGTCTCGGCCGGCGGGTGCATGGTTTTTCCGGCCGGCTGCTCGATGAACTTCGTTTTCACCGACGGCATCGCGCTTTACATCGGCACCGCCGGTCACTGCGTGACGGGCGGCGGCACGGTCGTCATGCAGGTGGCCACCCGCATCGACCCGACCGGGACCGTGGAGCCGGTGGCCACGCTGGCGGCGATCGGCAAGGTGGCGAAGCGCGTCAACCAAGGGATCGGCCGCGACTTCGCCATCGTCAAGGTCGACAGCGCGTTCAACGTCGTGCCCGGCGTGGCGGGGGCGCTCGGGCCCACCGGCGTCTTCTGCGGCGATCCCCTCGGCCAGCCGGTCCTCCACTACGGGCACGGTTATGTCTTCGCGGTCGAGCAGGGCATCGCCAAGACCGGCGAGGTCATCCCCGACCTCGGCCTGGTCTTCAACTTCACCTCGGAAAGCACGGGTTACAACTGGGTCGGGTATGGCCTCCCGGGCGACTCGGGAAGCGGCGTCATGGACGCCGCCGGGCTGGTGGTCGGGGACCTGACGCACGGCATCGGTCTCGCCGGCGTCCCCATTCCCGGCCTCAACTTCGGCACCACGACCGCGGGGATGTTCGGGATCATCGGCGGCGGCTACTCGCTCGTGACGGTGGACGGGCGGCCGGTCCGCTGCTCTGGTCTGCCCGTGGGCCTCTGAGGCGGCGCGCCCCGCCGCACGCTCCGCTCCTCAGCGCAAGCGGCGCCGCGCGCGCGCCGAGCCGGCCGCAGACCGCGTGCTATCCTTCGGGCCGGCCGCGCGCGCCGCCGCCCCAACACCACACCGAGTAGCCGCCCGAGCCAGCGAGATCCGGGACAAGGAGGACCCCGCCCGTGAGCCGTTTCCCAGGCGTCGATTTCCTCGAGCTGGACCCCCTCCTCGGCGAGGAGGAGCGGCTGGTGCGCGACACCGTCCGCGAGTTCGTCGAGGACAAGGTCAAGCCGATCATCGAGGAGTGCCACCGCGAGGCGCGCACCCCGCTCGAGCTGGTCCCCGAGATGGGGCGCCTCAACCTCTTCGGCGCCACCATCGCCGAGTACGGCCTCCCCGGCCTCAACAACGTCGCCTACGGCCTCATCATGCAGGAGCTCGAGCGCGGCGACTCGGGGCTGCGGAGCTTCGTCTCGGTCCAGAGCTCGCTCGTCATGTACCCGATCTACACCTTCGGCTCGCCCGAGCAGAAGGACCGCTGGATCCCGGCCCTGGCCTCCGGCGAGGCGATCGGCTGCTTCGGCCTGACCGAGCCGGACTTCGGCTCCAACCCCGGCGGCATGCGCACGACGGCGCGCCGCGACGGCGACTCGTGGGTGCTCAACGGCTCGAAGCAGTGGATCACCAACGGCACCCTCGCCGACGTGGCGGTGGTCTGGGCGAAGACGCCCGACGGGGTGCGCGGCTTCCTGGTCGATAAGGGCACGCCCGGCTACACCTCCTCCGACCAGCACGGGAAGTTCTCGCTCCGCGCCTCGACGACCTCCGAGCTCGGCTTCCACGACTGCCGCATCCCGGCTTCGAGCCTGCTCCCCGGCACGACGGGTCTCAAGAGCGCCCTCATGTGCCTGAACCAGGCGCGCTACGGCATCGCCTGGGGCGGCCTGGGCGCGGCGATGGAGTGCTACTGGACGGCCCTCGAGTACGCCAAGCAGCGCATCCAGTTCGGCGGCCAGCCGATCGCCTGCCACCAGCTGGTGCAGGAGAAGCTGGTGTGGATGGTCTCCGAGATCAGCAAGGGGCAGCTCCTCGCCCTCCAGCTCGGCCGGCTCAAGGACCGCGGGCGCCTGAAGCCCCATCAGGTCTCGCTCGGCAAGCGCAACAACGTCTGGGTGGCGCGCGAGTGCGCGAAGCTGGCGCGCGAGGTGCTCGGCGCCAACGGCATCGTCGACGACTACCCGGTCATCCGCCACATGCTCAACATCGAGTCGGTCTTCACCTACGAGGGGACGCACGACATCCACGCCCTGGTCATCGGCGAGGCGATCACCGGCATCCCGGCCTATAACCCGCCGGAGCGGCAGCCGCGCGAGCCGCGGGCGAAGGCCAAGCCGGCGCCCGAGGAGGCGGAGACGGCACCGGCCCTCGAGGGCGCCCGTTGATGTCGCTCGACCGCCGCCTCGAGCAGGACTTCATCCGCGTCACCGAGCAGGCGGCGATCGCCGCCGCCAAGACCATGGGCTACGGCGACCGCCACGACTCCGACCGCGTCGCCGTCGAGGCCATGCGGCGCGAGATGGACTCGCTCGAGATGGACGGCCGCGTCGTGATCGGCGAGGGGGAGCGCGACCAGGCGCCGATGCTCTTCGTCGGCGAGCAGCTCGGCGCGGCGCGCGGCAAGGACGGGGCGCTGGCGGTGGACATCGCCGTCGATCCGCTCGAAGGCACCAACCTCTGCGCCACCGGCGCGCCGGACGCCATCGCCGTCCTGGCCGCCGCCGAGCGCGGCGGCCTCCTCTACGCTCCCGACATCTACATGGAGAAGATCGTCGTCGGCCCGACGGCGCGGGGGTCGGTCCACATCGACGCGCCGGTGGCCGAGAACCTGCGCAACCTGGCGCAGGCCTTCGGGCGGAAGGTCAGCGACCTGACCGTCGTCGTCCTCGACCGCGAGCGGCACCGGCAGCTCGTCGCCGACATCCGCGACTCCGGGGCGCGCATCCGCCTGATCGCCGACGGCGACCTCTCGGCCGGCATCGCCGCGGCGGTGCGCGGCACCGGTGTCCACGCGGTGATGGGGATCGGCGGCGCGCCGGAAGGGGTCATCACCGCCGCCGCCATGCGCTGCCTGGGCGGCGAGATCCAGGCCCGCCTGCGGCCGCTCGGCGAGGCCCAGGAGGCGCGCGCCAAAGAGCTGGGGACCGACGTAGCCAAGATCTACCGCACCGAGGACCTCGCCCCCGGCGAGCAGATCCTCTTCGCCTCGACCGGCGTCACCGACGGCGAGCTGCTGCGCGGCGTGCGCTTCTTCGGCGGCGGCTCGCGCACCTCGACGCTCTTCATGTCGCTGTCGCGGCACCTCATCCGCTTCGTCGACACCATCCACCGCGAGCAGGTCACGACGCCGGTCCGCTTCGTGTGATCAAGCCCGACCGCTGGATCCGCGAATGGGCGCGCGGCGGCGGCGTGGACCCCTTCGAGGAGGGGCAGGTCAACGCCGCGAGCTACGACGTGCGGGTCTCCGACCACTGGATCTGCCCGACCCGCGAGCCCGAGGAGTTCAGCGCTCCGCACATCAAGCTCTTCCCCGGCGAGGTGGTCCTCGCCTCGACGATCGAGTACGTCCGCATCCCGCGCACGGTCGCCTGCGACCTGAAGCTCAAGTCCACCCTGGGCCGGGTCTGGATCAACCACTCCCTGGCCGGCTGGTGCGACCCGGGGTTCGAAGGCAACATCACCCTCGAGCTCCAGAACCTGGGCCCAGAGCCCTTCGTCCTCGAAGCCGGCCGCCGCATCGCCCAGCTCATCTTCGTCGCGATGGAGTCCGAGCCCGAGATCGCCTACGGCGACCCCGGCTCCTCCAGCCACTACCAGGGGCAGAAGGGGACGACGAAGGCGCGGTGAAAGCGCTGCGCCTCCGCGTGAGCCTGTTCTGAGAGGTAGAGCTTGACGAGTCTGCTGGTGTCCAAGTAAGGGCTCAACAGCGCTCTTCGATGACGTTCCGCCGCGCGGCTACGCTTCATCCTTGAAGGGCACTCCGCACCCTCGAGGCTTCCCACCCAGCTCGCGCGGACCAACTACTCGCTCGCCGACTGGTGCGATCCGCCTTCGAGGGCAATATCACTGGAGCTCCAGAACCTCGGCCCTGAGCCCCTTCATCCTCGAGGCCGGCCGCTGCATCCCCTAGCTCATCTGTGTCGCGATGGAGTCCGAGCCCGACATCGCCTATGGCGACCCGGGGCTCCTCCAGCCATTAGGGGCGGAAGGGACGACGAAGGCGCAGGGAGGAGGATGGTGAGGGGATGGGGCGTCTCATGTCGTTCTGTTGGCAGCCACAGCCCCGTGCGGCTGCGGCGCAGGCCAACTCAATGAACGATGAGGGAGGTGCGTCATGTCCAGAGCTCTAGTGTCGTTGCTGCTAGCAAGCGTGGTCCTGTCCGCGACGGCTGGGGCCCAGCGCGAGGAGACTCGTTCGCCGAAGCGGAGGGCCGGGTGCGCCACCCCACCGAGCACCATGCTGAACTGGTGGGGCTTCGACGAGACGGCGGGACCTACCGCCGCCGACTATGTCGGCAACCTGAACGACGGCGCCTACGCCGCGTCTCCGAACGATCCAAGCCCCGCGTCAGGACTGGTCTCGAACGCCCTGGATCTCGATGGGAATGACTACCTCACTGTCCCGGATGATGACGAGATCGACCTCTCGAACCGGCCGAAAAGCGGGCCGTTCAAGTTCTGCAGCTACTTCGCCATCGATGCCTGGATCAAGACCAGCCACAAGCCGGGAGTCAACGTGATTCTCGACAAGCGGGTCGAACCGAGCAAGCCGGTCGGCTACAGCCTGTTCCTGTATAACGGCAGACTAGGGTTCCAAATGGCGGACGGGAAGCCGGCGGGCTCGGCGTGCGGCCCGGAGGCCACACATCCCTGCAGCAACTACGTGGCACCCGGTCCGAATGTGGCAGACGGCACGTGGCACCTGATCGCTGTCACGGTCCAGGTGCACGGCTCCGGCACGGCGTGTCCGGAGATCGGGAAACTGTACGTCGACGGGAACGTGGTGCACACATTCGTTCCGAGGACGCACAGCTTGAGCAACGGCAATCTTCCCGGAAGCGATATCGCGAACTCGGCGGATCTCTCCATCGGGCGGCGCGCCCCGGCCTTCGGCGGCGGGGGCTACTTCAAGGGGCTCATCGACGAGCTGGAGTTCTTCAACGCCCGCAACGTCAACGCCTCCAGCTTCCCAGGTGCTCTCACCCAGGCGCACATCCAGGCGATCCACAACGCTGGAAGCGCCGGCAAGTGCCCATGAGCCGAGGATGGCAGGCGTATCCGGGGCAAATCGCGAGGCCTGCTACGAGCTGCCGGCGCCGGTCGGGGCCGGCGCCGGGCGCGTGAGCGGGAGTTCCGCGCCGCGGTGGCGAGGGGTGCAGAGGGCGCTTGCCGAGCGCGGGCCCCCGTGCGTGGTGCGGGAGCTGCCGGCCTCGACGCGCTCGGCGGCGGAGGCCGCACGCGGCAATCGGCTGTCGCGTCGAGCAGATCGCCAAGTCGGTCGTCTTCCGCGGCACGACGAGCGGCGAGCCCATCCTGGTCGTCGCCAGCGGCGGAGGACGCGTCGACGAGCGGCGCCTCGCCCGGGCGGCCGGCGAGCCGGTCGAGCGCGCGGACCCGGAGTTCGTCCGGCGGGAATTGGGTTTCGCGATAGGCGGCGTGCCGCCGCTCGGTCATGCGCGATCGGTGCGCACCTTCTTCGACCCTCGCCTCCTCGACCTCGACGTCGTCTGGGCCGCCGCCGGCACTCCCCACGCGGTCTTCAGCATCGTCCCACCCGACCTCCTCCGCGCCACCGGCGGCGAGCTGCTCATCGATTAGCGGTCTCGCGCTCCCTGCCCTCAGCTCCCGAGCTGGAAGGGCGGGACGAAGCCCGCGACGTTCTTGATCGGGATGGCCGGCCGGCCGCTGTCGGCGGCGTCGGGGATGTTGAGGCAGGTGCCGTCGTCGTTCATCTGCGAGCGCTTGGTGAAGGCGACCGGCGGGCCGGTGGTGTCCGGGATGTAGGCGTTGCCGCCCTTGAGCGCGGCGATGACGAGCAGGTTGTTGAACGCGGCCGGCGCCGTGATGAAGGGGCCGGTGGTGCAGGTGTCGTCGGTGAAGTAGAGGTCGCCCACCCGCCCGAACAGCCGCGGCCGCTCGACGCCGAGCGAGAAGAGGACACCCCCCTCGTCGATCAGCACGTCCGCCGGGTAGAGGAACTCGCCGACGAGCTGCGGCGTGGGGACGGCGCTGTCGAAGACCTGGCGGACCGCGCTCGGCCCCGGCGGTCCCTCGGGCCCCTCGGGGCCGGGCGGGCCCGGCGGGCCGGGAGGTCCGGGCGGCCCCGGCGCGCCGTCCGCCCCGTCGGCGCCGGGCGGGCCGGCGGGACCCTGCGTCCCGAGCGTGACGTCGATGGCGTAGATCTGCGTCGCGGCCGGGCCGGAGCTGACGAGGAGCACGTAGGTCCCCGGGTCCGTCGTCGCGAGCTGCGCCGAGATCGTCGAGTCGGTCGAGGAGAGGACCGTCAGCTCGGTGAAGCTCCCTCCCGGGCCGCCCAGGAAGACCTGGGGGTCCGCGCCGAAGTTCTTCCCCTCGATCGCCAGCGTGGCGGTCCCGAGGTCGGCCACCACTTGGGTGACGACGAGCTGCGGCGGCGGGTTGCCCCCGCGGTCGGCACCCGCCGGCGCGGCGAAGGCGAGGCACAGCGCGAGAGCGGCGCAAGCGGTCCAGCTCAACTTCGTGGCCATGGCGGATTCCTCCCTGCCGGAGACTGCGGCATGTCGGTCGCGGGGTCAACTGAGGGGAACGCCGCCCGCGCAGCGTTCTTCTTTGCGAGAAGAAGACGATGCCCTCCTGCCGCTCCCCTCCGTACGACGCCGCGGCTCGGTTCAACGCTCCCACCGTAGTCCCCCACAACGCACGACTTGGACCGAAGGAGATCCGACATGGCCGACTTGAACGATGCCGTGACCCGCGCCAACGCCGAAGCCAACGACATCTTCGGCAAGCTGGCGAAGGCGGTCGAGGCGGCGGGCAAGAAGGGCGGCACGCTCAACGTGCTCGAGGTCGCCAAGCAGGCGGGCCTCGAGATCGACGAGCGGGCTCTCGGCTCGCTGCACATCGACCCGGTGATCTTCATCCACCCCTGGCTGCCCTGGCACTTCTGGTTCCCGTGGCGCCCGCTCTGGTGCTGGTACTGGCGCCGCAAGTACTCCTGGTACCTCGGCTGCCCCTGGTGGTGGTACCGCTGCTACTGGAAGCCGCCCTGCGACTGATCGCGGGCCGGCGGTCCGGGGGGACTGGCGGATGCCGGCTCCCCCGGCCTTTTCTCGAGCGGTCGGCGCCGCAGCCGCGCGTCGAGGAGGAGAAACGCCGCGCAGAGGAGCGCGCCGGCCACCGCCGTCCCGGTCCACACCGCGCGCGGCCCGAGGTGCTGGTAGACCCAGGTGCCGACGATCGGCGCCACGGTGAAGGAGACGGCGAAGGCGAGGGTGAACATGCCCATGTAGCGCCCCTCGGCGCGGCCCGCGGCGCGCGTCGCCACCCACCCCTGGAGCATCGGGAAGGAGAGCATCTCCCCGAGCGTCCAGATCGGCACCGTCGCCGCCACGAAGGCGAAGCCCGAGCCGTAGGGCAGGAGGCCGAAGCCGATGCCGACGAAGAGCGCTCCCAGCGCCGCGACGCGCAGCGGCGGCCGGTCGCGCAGCCCGTGCACCAGGAGCATCTCGAGGCAGACGATGATCAGCGTGTTGATCCCGAGCGGCAGCCCCACCTGCGCCTCCGAGAAGCCGTGGACGTCGCGCAGGGTCAGCGGGTAGGTCGACAGGAGCTGGAAGAAGACGATCGAGAGGAGCAGCGTCAGCCCCACCACCGCCAGGAACTCGCCGTCGCGCCAGGGCGAGGCCTCGCCGCCCGTGCGCCGCTCGGCCGCCGCCGCCCGCGCGCCGCCGCGCTCGCGGAAGGCCGCCCAGAGCAGCAGCGCCGCCGCCAGGCAGGTGCCCCCGTCGGCGAGGAAGAGCCAGCGGTAGCTGTGGACGGCGAGGAACCCCGCCGCCACCGGGCCGATCATCATCCCCAGGTTGGTGGCCAGCCGGATGAGCGCGTAGGCGCGGGTGAGCACGGTCGCCGGCGCGGCGCGCACCATCGCCGAAGCCACCGCCGGCCGGAAGCCTTCGCCGACGACGCTGAGCAGGAAGACGCCGGCGGCAATCGCCGGCTTGGCGCGCAGCTCGCCGAGCACCAGGAAGCCGAGCCCGCCCAGCACGAGGCTCCCGCCCATGACCCGCTTCGCCTCGACCCGGTCACACAACCAGCCGCCGAGGTAGGCGCCGGCGATGGCGCCGAGGCCGTAGAGGCCCATCACGCCGCCGGCGCCCGCCGGCGTGAACCCCCGCCGCTCGGTCAGGTAGAGGGTGAGGAACGGCAGCACCATCGTGCCGCTGCGGTTGACCAGGGTGACCGTGGCGAGGAGCCAGACGGTGCGCGGCAGCCCGGAGAAGGCGGCGCGGTACGCCCCCGCCACCGAGCGGAACGGCAGCGCCACCGTCCGCGCCAGCGGCAGGCTCGACCCTCCCATCACTTTCTACGCTACCGCACCCGCTACTCCCGGCCGCACGCTGCGCGGCTCCCGGAGAGTTGAGGGAAAACCCTGGCAGCAAGCGCCCTGCACCGTAGGGTGATTGTCCGCAAGCCCGGAGCAAGCGGACCCGGGGCTCCGGGCGAACGTCCTCACGGCCGGCGCAACCGGGAAAAGGCCCGAGGCGAACGTACTCTCGCCTCGTACAAACGGGAAAACCCTCCGTACAAGCGGGAAAACGCTCGGTACAAGAGGGAATCGGCGTGGGACGGTGTACTTTTACGATTCCCGCTTGCCCCGGGCTGCGGTACCAACGTACTTTCACGATTCCCGCTTGCCCCGGGCTGTGGTACCACGTACTTTTACGATTCCCGCTTGTACCGGACGTTTTCCCGCTTGACGGAGCCCGCCGGACGCTTGCCTTTCTGGCGCAGGCGGTGGGACGAGCTGCTTCCCCGCTCTCCCTTGACCGGCCGGATTGCCTGCTGTACAGTTTCCTGTACGCCTTTGGAGGTGACTCACGATGGATTCGATCTCCTACACCACAGCGCGCGCCAACCTGGCAAGAACCATGGACGATGTTTGCGAGCGTCACGAACCACTCATCATCACCCGCAGCGGCCAAGAGTCCGTGGTGATGCTCTCCCTCGAGGACTACAACTCGCTCGAAGAGACGGCCTACCTGTTGCGTAGCCCGAAAAACGCGAAGCGTCTGCTCGAGGCGATCGCCGATCTCGAACGGGGTCGGGGAACGGAGCGCGAGCTCGCCGAGTGAAGCTGGTCTTCTCCGAGCAGGCCTGGGAGGACTACCTGGACTGGCAGAAGACCGACCGCAAAGTCCTGGCAAGGATCAACGCGCTCATTCGAGACATCCAGCGGGAGCCGTCGAGCGGCATCGGCAAGCCGGAGCCGCTCAAGCACGGCTTCGCAGGGTACTGGTCGCGCCGCATCAACGACGAGCACCGGATCGTCTATCGAGTCAAAGACGACTCCCTTCTCATCGCTCAGCTCCGCTATCACTACTAGGGTTTGGAAGGGTTGGCTCCTTGGTCTCGGTTTCCAGGAGACCTTTGCGGGATCGCCTGGGTCCGTCGATGGACCGCGTGGGTCAGGCGGCGGATGGGGAGGGTCGGCGGCTCGACTGGCTGGGTCGGCCGGCGAATGGAACAGCTGGGGCGGCGAATGGAGTGGGTCGGCGGCTCAATGGGGTGGGTTGGCGGCTCGACTGGCTGGGTCGGCGGCTCGACCCACTCGGTTCGTCGGCCAACCCACTCGGTTGGGCCGCAGACCCAGTCCATTCGGCCGCGTACCCAGCCCATTCGCCGAGGTACCCAGCCCATTCGCCCGTGTACCCAGCCCATTCGCCCGCCTACCCAGCCCATTCGCCGGCGTACCCAGCCCATTCGCCCGCGTACCCAGCCCATTCGTCCGTGTACCCGGCACTGGGTCATTTTGAATTCAGCCGCTCCGCCTCCTGCGCCTCATCCAGCAGCCGGATCATGTCCTCGACCTTCCAGAGCTTCGTCGTAACGTCAGCCTTCATCGCCGGAGTGCAGCGGATCGTTTCGTGCGGCCGTGCAAAGTTGTAGTGCATGAAGTAGATCGCTAGCGCCGCGACGTGATTCTCCAGCTTCTTTGAATGCGCGTTGGTCAGCCGCGTGAAGCGCCGCATCCCCATCCGCATCGTGAGGTTCTGACGCTCGACGTAACTGGTGGAAACGTGGCGCGGGTCGGGGTCGCCAAGGATGCGCCGCCGCTCCGTTCCCAGGCACTTCGCCGGGCTGTAGCGGTGCGCCTCATCCGTCGGCCCGCCGCCGTAAATCTTCTGGAGCTGCGCGTAGTCAACGGCTCCGCCGAAGGCATCCGCAACGGCCGCAGGGTACATGCCGTGTCCGTCCGTGGTGAGCTGGACGCGGCCCGCTAGCCGGCCCGCCAAGTCCTGCATGAACTCGGTCGCGGTCCCCGCGTCACGACTTCCCACCAGGAACGTCGGCACCAGCTTCGTGTCGGGGTCGATTGCGGTAAAGGTCCAAACGTCTCCGTAGCCGAACACGCCCCGCTTGTCCTCCGGGACGTTCTTTGCCTTGGCGTAGCAGAACGCCCAGATCTCATCGACCTCAATGCGCTTGCATGCGAGATTGCGGAGATTATCGTCCATGTAGGCGGCGCACACCGGCCCCAACTCCGTCACCAGCTTCGTGACCGCGCCCTTCGAGCAGTCGTGTACCTGGCAGGTCTGGCGGATGCCGTTCCCGTGCACCAGGGAGCGGACGATGGCGGCGCGGCGGGCGGTGCTCAGTCGGTTCATAATGGCGGATTATGCTTGAGCAAAGTCCGTCTGTCAAGCCCCCCATTTCGAGCTTGTCAACCCCCCCGCCGAGCACTAGAATGCGCACGGAGGGCACCCGGTTTCGGCCGGTAAAGGCGCTGCCGCCCAGATTCGAACTGGGGTCTCCCAGGTTAGCAGCCCGGCGCTCTAGTCCGCTAAGCTACGGCAGCGCAACAGCCTTCCGTCAGTAGTCCCCAGAGTCGCCGCGAGCTTGTACCTCGCGGCGACTCACTTTCCTCCTTCCTTCTCCTCCTCAGGTTCGCTGCTCTCGGCCCCCTCTGCGGCCTCCTCGGCCTCGTCGGGGTCCACCATGTCGTCAGGATTCAGCGAAGCGAGCACCGGCCCCTTCTTTCCCTTCCACCTGCTGGACCTCTTGATGTGGGGGAAGTGCTCCGTCAGCCCGAAAATGTCCTCGCCTACCTTCACCACCTCCAGCGTCGAGCGCGTGAGCGCCATCTTCAGCGACTCCGCGGAGCCGGGGTCTCCGCCGTGGTCGCGGATGGCGGCCACGATGTTCTGGATCGGCTGCGGCTCCCCCGCCCGCTTGAGGTAGAGCTTCGCCGCGTCGAGCGCCTTGAGGCCCTTGAACTCCCACGGCTTGAGCTGTAGCCGACGACCGCCGGCCGGCGCAGCTTCGGCGCCCAGGCCGAACAGCCCGGCCAGTGACGTGCGGTCGCGCGGAATCACCTCCTCGAGACCGTTCAAGGCGCGGTGGAGGGCTAAGACCTCGGCCATCTGAGGCGTGGATTTGAGGGCTTCCACCTTGGTCTGGAGCTCGCCCAGGAGCTGGTCGGCCATCGCCCGGATGGTGTCGCTCATTTGGTTCTCCTCTAGCCCGGCTACCATTCTGGGGCCTCTCCCTTGCGATGTCAACTCCCCCCGTCCCAAGGCCCTTCTCCACCATCATAGACCTACTATGGGATTATTATGAAGCCATGACACTGCGGATAACCTGTTGAAAAACATAGGTTTTTTGTTTAAACCGTGAGTCCATGGCAGGCAGATGCTTGAGCACGTGGCATTGACGCCGTCATCTGACCGGCATCTTCCTCTCCTCGCCTTGGCGAGCCGTCCGCGCATGCCACGCGCAAACTACTAACCTGATTTTGTTTAGAGCCTGATTTTTGAGAGCGGACTGCTCGCTAAGGCGAGGAGAGGAAGATGCCGGTCAGATGACGGCGTCAAAAAGACTTATTGCGGCTTCCGCCAGCGCGCCTCGGCGGCCCGCTTGGCGATGAGGCGGCGCTCTTCAGGCGATAGTCGCTCCGCGCGGGCGCGGCCACCCTTGAGCCCGCCCTTCTGGCCGGCCACCGCCTTCGGGGGGAGCACCTTCTCTCGGGGTGGCGGCGCTTCCCCAATCGCTTCCTTAAAGACGCGGAAGGCGACCTGGGTGAAGTCCTCTTTCGGCTTACGTGCCTTCTTCTTCGGCATGCGGTCAGTAGAGTCCATAGCGCCTCTAAGGGTCAAGGCGGCGCCCCGTCAGCGCCGCGCGGAAGGCTTCTCCAGGCTCCCCCTGCATCCAGCTCCGCGCCAGCTCCACCGCGAGCACGCGCGCGTCGCGCCTGCATTGAACGGTGGCGAGGACGCGGCCGGCTTTCCCCGGCTCTAGGTAGACCAGCGTGTGGACGTTGGTCTTGCTCAGCGTCGGCCCGGCGGCGGTCCCTCGGAAGGTAGCGAACGGCGGCGAGATGGAGCCCTTCACCTGCATGTCGCCGCAGTCCAGCGCGACGACAAAGCGCGCCTCGCGCCAGTGGAGCGGGACGGGGCGAGCGCGCAGCTTCAAGTAGCGCTCGACGGTGACGGCAATCCACGCGCCGACAGACGGGAAGCCTTCCGCCGCCGCGTTCCGCTGCCAGCGCACCGCCTGATGCGCGTCGGCGCGGACGGTGTACGCCGCTACGCGCATCCCGCTCACCTAAGCGCGCCTTCGATGGCGGCGGCGATCTTCGCAACCCGCCCCGAAAGGCGCCGCGCGAGACGACAGAGCCGCACTAGCTCGCGCTCATCGGAGTCCGGGTCTTCGGAGACCATCCAGAGGAAGCCTTCGACGTGGCGCAGGTCCACGGCGGCGGCGCGGAGCTGCGCAATAGCGACGGCGCCGGCAATGTGGTCCCAGGTGCGCTCTCCCTCGAATGCGCGGTCCTGGACGTAGCCGCTCAGGAGGCGGAGGGCGTCCGCAATCTCAGGCGGGAGGAAGTAGGCGTAGGTCTCGCGCAGGCCGTTGCCTTCGTCGAGCGGGGCGCGGATGGGCGGGGCGGTAGACTCCTCGGAGCTGCGCATGGGCTAACCCCCTTGCGTGGTCAGGCCCGGCGGGGTGTGCAAGCACTCCGTCGGGCCGCTTCGGTTTCGAGGGGGAGGAGCGTTCCTCCCCTCCTCACCGTCGAGGGTAGCCTAGGTCAAGGGGCGGCGGACGGCCGCAGCGGCGGGGAATTCAAAATGACCCAGTGCCGTGTACCCAGCCCGTTCGCCCGCGTACCCAGCCCATTCGGCCGCCGACCCAGTCCGTTTGGCCGCCGCTACACGCGCCGCGGTGCCCGCGGCCAGGGGTGGGGCCGCGAGACGTGCGGGTTGCCGCGCACCGCGAAGCGGAGCGGCCAGGCGGCCGCCTCGCCGGAGTAGTCGACGCCGATGCGCGGGCCGACGGCGACCTCGGCGTCCGCGACCGGCTCGCCGGCGGCGATCCAGAGCGGCGGCCGCCCGAGCGGCGCGCCGTCGAGCGCGCGGTCGATGGCGAGCGCTTGGCAGAGCCGCCCGGGGCCGCCGGCGAGGTCGCCAGGGCGCGGCTCCCGCGCCAGGCCGCGCAGCGCGCGCATCCGCTCCTCCCCAGCTACCGGCTCGCCGCCACGGATCAGCACCGCGCTCCCCACCCCCGCCTCGCCGGTCACCGCGTTCAGGCACCAGTACATGCCGTAGATGAAGTAGACGTACGCGAAGCCGCCGGCGCGGTAGAGGCTCTCGTTGCGCGGCGTCCGCCGCCCGGCGAAGGCGTGGCTGGCGCGGTCGGGGGCGCCGAGGTAGGCCTCGGTCTCGACCAGCCGCAGCACCAGCCGCTCGCCGTCCAGCTCGCGCACCAGGTGCCGCCCGAGGAGGTCGCGCGCCACCTCCTCGGCCGGGCGGCGATAGAAGGAGACCGGCAGCGGGCGGAGACGCGGGCGGCGCGCGGGCGCTGGCGACACGGGGCGCGACGATAGCAAGCGCTACAATCCTCCGGTGCCCGAGCCCGCCGCGCTGACCGCCGCCGCGCCGCCCTTCCCCACACTCTTCGCCGAGCTGCCCGCGCCGCTCGCCGCGCGCTTCGATCCGGCGGCGCCGTGGGCGTTGCTCGGCGAGCCGCTCGACGCCCTCTTCGCGGCGCTGCCGGACGACGACGTCCAGGTCCGGCTGCCGCCGGACGTCCACCTCGCCGGCAACAAGATCGTCATCGAGCGCGGCGTGCGGCTCCATCCCGGCGCGGTGATCGAGGGGCCGGTCTTCATCGGCCGCGGCACCGAGGTCCGCCCCGGCGCCTACGTCCGCGGCGGCGTCTGGATCGGCGAGGACTGCGTCGTCGGCGCCAACGTCGAGATCAAGCACGCCATCCTCCTCGCCCACGCCAAGGTGCCGCATCTCTCCTACGTCGGCGACTCGATGCTCGGCGCCGGCGTCAACCTCGGGGCCGGCACCGTCCTCTCGAACTTCCGCCACGACGGCGGCGAGATCCGCATCCCCCTGCCCGGCGGCGGGTCGCTCCCGACCGGCCGGCGGAAGCTCGGCGCGGTGCTCGGCGACGGCGTCCTGACCGGCTGCAACTGCGTCCTCCACCCGGGGTGCGTCGTCGGGCGCGGGACGCAGATCTACCCGGGCGTGCAGCTCCGCCCCGGCCTCTACCCGGAGCGCAGCATCGTCAAGCTCCGCCAGGAGCTGGAGGTGGTGCCGCTCTCGACTTGATGAGCGAGCCCCGCCAGCCGCGCCTGCCCGGGGCGCCCGGACCGGAGCCCGACGCCGCCCTGCTCGAAGGGGTCCTCGAGCGGATCGTCTTCGCCAACCCCGAGAGCGCCTGGAGCGTCGTGCGGCTGGCGGTGCCGGACGAGCGCGAGCTGGTCACCGCGGTCGGCAACCTCCTCGCCGTGCAGCCCGGGGAGAGCCTGCGGCTGACCGGCCGCTGGGAGCAGGACGCCCGCCACGGCCGGCAGTTCCGCGTCAGCTCCTACCAGACCGTCACTCCCGCGACCGTCGTCGGCATCGAGCGCTACCTCGGCTCGGGGCTGGTGCGCGGCATCGGCAAGGGGCTCGCCAAGCGCCTGGTCGAGCGCTTCGGCATGGAGACGCTGGCGGTCATCGAGACCAGCCCCGAGCGGCTCGCCGAGGTGCCGGGGATCGGCAGGAAGCGCAGCGGCGAGATCCGGCGCGCCTTCCGCGAGCAGCGCGGCATCCAGGAGCTGATGGTGTTCCTGCAGTCGCACGGTGTCGCCACCGGCCTCGCGGTCAAGATCCACAAGCGCTACGGCGAGGAGGCGATGGCGGTGGTGCGCGAGAGCCCCTTCCGCCTGGCGGTCGAGGTCTTCGGCATCGGCTTCCGCAGCGCCGACCGGATCGCCGCCGCGCTGGGGCTGCCGAAGGACGCGCCGCAGCGGGTCGAGGCCGCCCTCCTCCACCTCCTGGGCGAGGCGGCCGAGCGCGGCCACTGCTTCCTGCCGCGGGCGGCGCTCCTGGAGGAAGCCGTGACGCTCCTCGGCGTCGAGCCGGGGCGGGTCGAGGCCGGGCTCGCGACGCTCGGCGCCGCCGGCGAGGCGATCGTCGAGCCGCTGCCGGACGGCACGGCGGCCGTCTATCTCCCGACTCTCTACACCGCCGAGCGCGAGATCGCCGAGCGCGTCGCCGCCCTCGCCGCCACGCCGGCGCCGCCGCTGGCGCTCGACGTCGAGCGCGCCCTCGCCTGGCTCGAGCAGCGGGAGAAGGTCGCCCTCGCCCCCGAGCAGCGCGAGGCGATCCGGCTCGGGCTGACGCGCAAGGTGCTGGTGGTGACCGGCGGCCCGGGGACCGGCAAGACGACGCTGGTGCGCGGCATCGTCGAGGTGCTGGAGCGGAAGGGGCTGCGCGTCCTCCTCGCCGCCCCCACCGGCCGCGCCGCCAAGCGGCTCGCCGAGGCGACCGGCCACGAGGCCGCCACCCTCCACCGCCTGCTCGAGTGGAACGCGAGGAGCCGCGGCTTCGAGCGCCATCGCGACCGCCCGCTCGACGGCGACCTCGCGATCGTCGACGAGGCCTCGATGCTCGACGCGCCGCTCGCCGCCCACCTCCTGCGCGCGCTGCCGGACGCCGCGCGGCTGGTTCTCGTTGGCGACGTCGATCAGCTCCCGTCGGTCGGCCCCGGGCGAGTGCTCGCCGACCTCATCCGCTCGGGCGCCGTCGAGGTGGCGCGCCTGCAGACCATCTTCCGCCAGGCGGAGCGGAGCCTCATCGTCACCAACGCCCACCGCGTGCGGCAGGGCGAGATGCCTCTCCTCGAGCCGCTCGGGGGGGACCGCGGCGAGGCCGACTTCTTTTTCGTCGAGAAGGAGACGCCGGAGGAGGTGCTGGAGGCGCTGCGCGAGCTCCTCGCCCGCCGCATCCCGCAACGCTTCGGCTTCGATCCGGTCGAGGAGGTGCAGGTGCTGACGCCGATGAACCGCGGTCTGCTCGGCACGGCGAGCTTGAACGGGGTGCTGCGCGAGCTGCTCAACCCGGCGCGCGGCGAGGCGGCGGGGCCGTCGCGCGGCGGCTTCCGCGCCGGCGACAAGGTGATGCAGGTGCGGAACAACTACGACCTGGAGGTCTTCAACGGCGACCTCGGGCGGGTGGCGGAAATCGACGAGGCAGAGCAGCGCGTGGTGGTGAGCTTCGACGGGCGGCGGGTCGCCTACGACCCCGCCGCCCTCGACGAGCTGGTGCTGGCCTACGCCTGCTCGATCCACAAGTCGCAGGGGAGCGAGTACCCCTGCGTCGTCGTGCCGCTGCACACCCAGCACTACGTCATGCTGCAGCGCAACCTGCTCTATACCGCCCTGACCCGCGCCCGCCGCCTGGCCGTGCTGGTCGGCGAGAAGCGGGCGTTGCGCGTGGCCGTCGGCAACGCCCGCACCCGCGCGCGGCACACCCGGCTCGCCGAGCGCGCCGCGGCCGCGGCTGCCGGCTACCGCCCGGGCTCCCCCTCCGGCCAGGCCGGCGAGCCCTCCATCTGATCAACCGGCAGCGCGGTCGTCCCCGGCGACGTGCCGTAGTCGGGGCCGTACTCCGGCCCCGGCTCGGGAGCGGGCGGCGGGGGCGGCGGCGCCACCCAGCGCCCCTCCCGCCGGCTCTGCGACCAGGCGAGGAGCGCGGCGCCGAGCCCGGTCGTCCAGGCCAGGTACTGGGCCAGGAAGCCGACCAGCATGGTGAAGCCGGCGATCGGCCCGAGGAAGCCGTCGATGATGCCGAGCAGGCGCCCGACGGTCCAGGCGAGCTGGATCAGCACCACGCCGCCGAACACCGCGAAGTAGGGATTGACGAAGGCGCGGCCGCCGCGCCCCTCGACCCAGCGGCCGAGCCGCAGCGCCACCCCGACGAAGCCCAGGAAGGCGGCGATCAGCAGCCCCAGGGCGATGAAGGGGTAGAGCAGGAAAAGCGGCCAGCCGATGACCGAGACGAGCAGCACGATGGAGACCACCAGCGTGATCGGCAGGATCAGCAGCTGCACCAGGAAGCCCACCGCCGCCGAGCGCCAGGCGTCGGTCGCGATCTGCCGCTCGATCCGCTCGATCGGACCGCGCGCCAGGAGCAGCGCCACCGCGCCGATCAGGGAGAGGAAGACGATCCAGACGATCGAGCCCAGGAACTCCCCGAACCCGCTGTCGTCGCCGCGGTCGTGGTCGGGATCGAAGTCCCAGCCGCGGTGCCAGCGGCGCCGGTCGCCGACCGACCAGAGCGAGACCTCGTTGACCTCGCCGTGGACCTCGGCGCCCTCGGCGCGGTCCACCCGGCCGCCGACGCTGGTGACGTTGTGCATGACCTCGGCGTTGGGGCCGAGCCGCACGCTGCCGCCGACCGCCGTCACCTCGCCGCCCACCCGGCCGTTGATCGTCGCCGAGCCGCCGACCGCCACGACGTCGCCGCGCACCTCGCCGTCGACGCGCACCGAGCCCGCCACGGCGACCGCCTCGGAGGCCACCTCGCCCTCCTCGACGACCACGTTCTGCGTGATGCTCACCCGCGAGCCGGAGCGCTGCTGCGGCAGATCGGGGAAGTCCGGCGGCGCCGGGGGTTCCGGCACCGGCGGGACCGGCGGGATGCCGCCCAACGGCCCCTCCCCCTCGGGGGTCTCGGTCGACTCGACCGGCGGGACCGCCTCGGGGAGCGCCTCGGCGGGCGCGGCCGGGGCGGCTGCCGTGCCGCCGTCGGCGGGGAGGCCGAAGAGCGCCCGCCGCTCACGCGCGGGCAGGCGGTGGAGGCGGAGGACCGGCTCGGCCTCCTCGGCCAGCCAGGCGCGCAGCACCTCGGCCGAGAGGCGCTCGCCGTTGACCGCCAGGGTGTCGCCGGCGACCTCGATCGAGCGCACGCCCAACCGCTCGACGCGCGGCTTGAGCAGCACGCCGTCGCGGATCGGCAGCACCTCGTAACGCTGCTCGACGGCGCGCCGCAGCTCGGCGCGCTGGCCGGCCTGGGCGGCCGCGAGTTGCGGCACGAGCGCCAGCGCGAGCAGCAGCAAGACCGGCAGCGCGGCATAGCCGCGGCCGGGGCGGTGCGCCCGGCGCCGATCGTCGAACGTCCTATCCGTGAACGTGGCCATGGGACCAGCTCCTATCGGTGCCGATGAGTCGGTTGAGAAGAAAGAAGGCCGCCGCCCCGAGGAGCAGCGAGCCGAGAAGGCCGGCGGCGATCGCCGGCGAGCGGAAGGGGGCGGCGAGCGCCCCGGCGAGATCGACGACGGCGAGCAGCCCATCGAGCGCTCCCACGAGACGGCCGCAGGCCGCGGCCACGAGCCCGGGCACGGCGCCGAGGAGCGCCGCGGCGTCGAGACCGCCGAAGAGCTCGCGGAGCAGCGCCGGGACGAACGGCGCCGCCACTCCGGCCCCGGCCAGCGCCAGCCCGAGCAGCAGCCGCCCCCAGAGCGTGGCGAGCGGACCGCGCGCCCGGGCGGACGCCGCGGCGCCGAGGCCCGCGGGAGCGCCGCCGACGCAGAGCGACGCGACCCGCGCGGCGAAGCCGAGCGGCGGGGCGGCGGCCGGGAGCTGGGCGAAGAGCGCCGCCAGGGCGGCCTCCGCCGCCTCGGCGTCGTCGTCGCGCTCGGCGTCCAGCCAGCGCCGCAGGGTGTCTTCGCTCTTGGCTCGCACGGTCTTCGTCCCCGTTCCCGCCTTACGCGCCGGTGCCGCGCCCGGTTTCGCCGGGGGGAGACCATCCCGCCTCGGCCATCAGCACCGCCAGCGCCTTGCGCGCCCGGTGGAGATTGGTCTTGATGGTGCCCAGCGGCTGGTCCAGCGCCTCGGCGATCTCCTGGTAGGAGAGCCCCTCCTGGAAACGGAGGAGGACGGCGGCGCGGTACTCCGGCCGCAGCCGCCCGACCGCCCGCTCGAGCGCCCGCGCCAGGTCGCGGCGGCCGGCGGCGGCCTCGGGGTCCACGGCTGAGGGGTCGATCAGCACCTCGGCCCAGTCGCGGCGGTCCTCGATCCCGGCCTCCAGCGGCACTGTGTCGAGCTCCTGGCGGCGCAGGTGGTCGAGCGCCGTGTTGTGGGCGATCTTGAACAGCCAGCTCGAGAACTTCCGCGCCGGGTCGTAGCTCGCGAGCGCGCGGAAGGCCTTGACGAAGACCTCCTGCGCCAGGTCCTCGGCCAGCGCCGGCTCGCGCACCATGCGCACCACCAGCGCGTACACCGGCCGCTCGTAACGGCGCACCAGGTCGTAGAAGGCGCGCTCGGAGCCGGCCAGGGAGCTCGCGACGAGCTCGGCGTCGGAGGTTTGGATTAGACTCCGCTCCCCATCCTCAGGAGGACACGATGCGCATTCTCCTCTCGCTGCTGCTCGCCGTCGTCCTGTCCGTCCCGGCCTTCGCCGGCACGCTGGCCGGTGTGACGCTCCCCGACAAGGCCGAGGTCAAAGGCCAGACCCTGGTGCTCAACGGCATGGGGCTGCGCAAGAAGTTCGTCATCAAAGTCTACGTCGGCGGTCTCTACCTGCCGCAGAAAGAGAAGTCGGCGCAGAAGGTCCTCTCGGGCGACGCACCCTTCCGCATGGTCATGCACTTCCTCTACGACGTCAGCAAGGACCAGATGTGCGACGCCTGGTCGGAGGGGCTCGAGGCCAACACACCGAAGGCCTCGGCGGAGGTCAAGAAGAACTTCTCGACCCTCTGCACCTGGATGGACGGCGTCGGCGAGGGGCAGAAGCTCGCCCTGACCTACGTCCCCGGCGAGGGCACGCACGTCGAGGTCGGCGGCAAGGCCAAGGGGACGCTCCCCGGCGCCGCCACCGCCGACGCCATCCTCGCCACCTGGCTCGGCCCCGAGCCGGGACCGGGCGAGGACTTCAAAGAGGACGTGCTGGGGAGCTGACGAGCGGCCCGGGATGTGGGCGGGCAAAAAAGGGGAGGAGCGTCAGTCGGGGGCGCTCCTCCTTTCGGGAGGGATGAGAGGAGGTGGGTACCTCCCCGCGATCAGCACCCTACGCTCCGCATAGCTAGTTGTCAATATGCCCAAAGAGCCAGGATCGCCAAGCCCAGGGCAAGCCGGTAGACCACGAACGGCAGCAGGCTCCGCCGCCGCAGCCAGGCGAGGAGCCAGGCGATCACCAGGTACCCGGTGACCGCCGAGACCGCCACCCCCAGCCCCATCAGCCACAGCCTCTCCGCCGGCACCGCCCCCGTCGCCAGGTCCACGGCGTCGAGCGCCGCGGCGGCCACCATGACGGGCACCGAGAGCAGGAAGGAGAAGCGCGCCGCGGCCGGCCGGGTGAAGCCGAGCAGGAGCGCCGCGGTGATCGTCGCTCCCGAGCGCGAGGTGCCGGGCACCAGCGCCAGCGCCTGCGCGCAGCCGATCGCCAAGGCCGCCTGCCAGCCGATCTCGGTTAGCTCGCGCCGCTGCACGCCCGCCCGCTCCGCCACGCCCATGAGGAGGCCGTAGCCGATCAGCGTGCCGGCGATGAGCAGCGGGTTGCGCGCCTGGGTGGCGATGAGGTCCTTGAAGGCGAGGCCGCAGACGACCGCCGGCACGGTCCCGAGCAGCAGCGCCCAGCCCAGCCGCCGCGGGTCGTAGTCCGCGTCGGGGACCGCCGCGGGGCCGCGGAAGAACCCGACCACGATGTTCTGCAGGTCGCGCCGGAAGTAGAGCAAGACGGCGAGCAGCGTCCCGCCGTGGATCGCGACGTCGAAGTCCAGCCCCTGGTCCGGCCAGCCGAAGAGGCGCGGCACCAAGATCAGATGGCCGGAGGAGCTGACCGGCAGGAACTCGGTGACCCCTTGCACGACGGCGAGCACGACGGCCTGCGTAGGGGTCATCGGCGGCGGAGTCTATTGAAATGCGCGGGCTATACTTCGGCCTCGCATGCGGACCTGGATCGTCACCGGCGGCGCGGGGTTCATCGGCTGCAACTTCGTGCGGCTGGCGCTCGCCGAAGCCGGTCTGCGCGTCGTCGTCTTCGACAAGCTCACCTACGCCGGCCGGCTCGAGAACCTCGCCGACCTCCTCGACCACCCGCAGGTCCGCTTCGTCCAGGGGGACGTCGCCGACCGCGCCGCGGTGCGCCGCGTCTTCGCCGAGGAGCGGCCGGCGGCGGTGCTCAACTTCGCCGCCGAGAGCCACGTCGACCGCTCGATCGACGACCCCGGCGCCTTCGTCGAGACCAACCTCGTCGGCACCTACGAGCTGCTGGAGGCGGCGCGCCACCACGTCGCGGCGCTCTCCGCCGAGGAGCGGGCGCGCTTCCGCTTCCTCCACGTCTCGACCGACGAGGTCTACGGTACGCTGCCGGAAACCGGCGCCTTCTCCGAGACGACGCCCTACGCTCCGAACTCGCCGTACGCCGCCTCGAAGGCCGGCGCCGACCACCTGGTGCGCGCCTGGCACGAGACCTACGGCCTGCCGGCCCTCCTCACCAACTGCTCCAACAACTACGGCCCGCACCAGTTCCCCGAGAAGCTGATCCCGCTGATGGTCCTCAACGCGCTCGAAGGCAAGCCGCTGCCGATCTACGGCGACGGCGGCAACGTCCGCGACTGGCTCTACGTCGAAGACCACTGCCGCGGCCTGCTGGCCGTGCTCGACAAGGGGCGGCCGGGCGAGAAGTACAACCTCGGCGGCCGCAGCGAGAAGACCAACCTCGAGATCGTCGACCTCCTTTGCGATGCCCTCGAGCGCGAGCGGCCGGCGGCAGCCAACCCGGCGCTCGCGGCGCGCGGCGTCGGCTCCTACCGCGACCTCAAGACCTTCGTCCCCGACCGGCCGGGGCACGACCGCCGCTACGCCATCGACGACACGAAGGTCCGCCGCGAGCTCGGCTGGGCGCCGCGCCACGACCTGGCGGCGGGCCTCGCCGAGACCGTGCGCTGGTACCTCGCCAACCGCGGCTGGTGCGAGGCGGTGCAGACGGACTACCGGCGCGAGCGGCTGGGGCTGCTGCAAGCGACGTGAGCGGCGCGCCGCGCTTCCTGCCCACCGAGATTCCGGAGGTCGTCGTCGTCGAGCCGGTGGTCCACGCCGACGCGCGCGGCTTCTTCCTCGAGACCTACCACGAGCGGAAGTACCGCGACGGCGGCATCGCCGAGCGCTTCGTACAGGACAACCACTCCCGCTCGGTGCGCGGTACCCTGCGCGGCCTCCACGCCCAGCGCGCGACCCCGCAGGGGAAGCTGGTGCGGGCGATCGAGGGGACGATCTGGGACGTGGCGGTGGACATTCGCCGCGGCTCCCCCACCTTCGGCCGTTGGGTCGGCGTCGAGCTCTCGGCCGAGAATTTCCGCCAGCTCTGGATCCCCGCCGGCTTCGCGCACGGCTTCTGCGTCACCAGCGACGAGGCGCAGGTCGAGTACAAGTGCACCGCGCTCTACGACCCGGCCGACGAGATCACCCTCGCCTGGGACGACCCGGAGCTCGCGATCGCCTGGCCGGTGAGCGACCCCGTCATCTCCGCGCGGGACCGCGCCGCCCGCCGGCTCGGCGAGATGCTGGAGGAGCTGCCGCGGTACGGAAGCTCCTAAGCCGTTCGCTCTGGGCGGGAGCATGACCGACGACCTCTTCACCGCCCGCGACCGCGAGCAGATGGGTGCGCTCGGCATCGCCCCGGACGAGGCGGCGCGGCAGGTCGCGCTCTTCCGCCGCCCGCCGCCGCCGGCGCGTCTCGTGCGGCCGTGCACCACGGGCGACGGCATCCGCGTACTCCCCGAGCGGCTGCAGCCCCGCCTCGTCGACGCCGCCGTGCGCGCCGGCGCGGCGGGCTGGATCGGGCGGTTCGTCCCCGCCTCCGGCGCCGCGACGCGGATGTTCAAGCCGCTCCTCGCCTATCAAGCCGGCGGCGAGGAGACCGACGAGGTGCGCCGCTTCTTCGCCGAGCTGCCGCGCTTCCCCTTCTTCGACGCGCTCGCGCAGGTGGCGCGGGAGCGCGGCATCGACATCACCGGCGACCTGCCGCCGGAGGCGCGCCGGGCGGTCGTCGATCTCCTGCTCGGCCCGGACGGGCTGGGCTACGCCGAGCTGCCGAAGGGGTCGATCCCCTTCCACCGCACGGCGGGCGGCGTGCGGACGCCGGTCGAAGAGCACTTGGTCGAGGCCGCGCTCGTCGTCGGCCGGCGCGCCGAGGTGTGCCGCGTCCACTTCACCGTCTCCCCCGAGCACGAGGGGCGCTTCCGCGACGTGGTCG
The DNA here is from genome assembly GCA_035536455.1 of Thermoanaerobaculia bacterium. Taxonomy (GTDB): domain Bacteria; phylum Acidobacteriota; class Thermoanaerobaculia; order Multivoradales; family UBA5704; genus DASUNQ01. Next base: position 35,843 of record DATLOC010000053.1, read on the forward strand.
AGCGGGCGCGGCCGGAGCTCGAGAGGCTCTCCCGCACCCGCTTCGAAGTGACCTTCTCGCACCAGGGCCGCGCCACCGACACGCTGGCCGTCGACCCCGAGGACCGGCCTTTCCGCCTCGCCGACGGCTCCCTCCTCGTCCGCCCGGCGGGGCACGGCGCGCTCCTCGGGAACCTGCAGGCGCTCGCCGACGCCGGCTGGGACCTCGTCCAGGTCAAGAACATCGACAACGTGCTCCCCGACGCCGGCAAGTACCCGGTGGTGCGCTGGAAGCGGCTGCTCACCGGCTTGCTGGCGACGTTACGGGAGCGGGCGGCCGAAATCGCGGCGCGGCTGGACCGGGCCGGCGCGGGGGAGGCGGAACGGGCGGCGGCGGAGCGGTTCCTCGCCGAGGAGCTCGACCGCCCCTTGCCGCAGGGCTTTGCCGCCCTTCCGCCCGACGAGCGCCGGCGCCGCCTCCTCGACCTCCTCGACCGCCCGCTCCGCGTCTGCGGCGTGGTGCGCAACGCCGGCGAGCCGGGCGGCGGGCCGTTCTGGGTCGAGAGCGCCGACGGCGGAGTCTCCGCCCAGATCGTCGAGACCTCGCAGATCGACCCGAGCGACCCGGCCCAGCGGGCGATCCACGCGGCGGCCACCCACTTCAACCCGGTGGACCTCTACTGCATGCTCCGCGACCGCCGCGGCCGCCCCTACGACCTCGACGGCTACGTGGACCCTTCGACGGTCTTCATCTCCACCAAGTCCCACGAAGGCCGCCCGCTCAAGGCCCTCGAGCGCCCCGGCCTCTGGAACGGCGCCATGGCCGGCTGGAACACCGTCTTCGTCGAGGTCCCGCTCGCGACCTTCGCCCCGGTCAAGACCGTCTTCGACCTCCTCCGCCCCGAGCACCAGGGCTAGGCGTGCCGGCTAGTACTCCGCCAGGTACCGCTCCTGCTCCCAGGGGTGGACGTGCGAGATGTACTCCTCCCACTCCTGCCGCTTGGCGCGGAGGTAGTGCTCGAGGATGTGGTCGCCGAGGGCTTCGCTGACGACCGCGTCCTTCTCCAGCTCGCCGAGCGCCTCCCAGAGGTTCGCGGGGAGCTGGCCGATGCGCAGGCGGCGCTTCTCGCGGTGGCTCATGGTGAAGATGTTCTTGTTGATCGGCGGGCCCGGGTCGAGCTTGCGCTTGACGCCGTCGAGCCCCGCCGCCAGCATCACCGCCAGCGCCAGGTACGGGTTGCACGCCGGGTCGGGCATGCGCACCTCGCAGCGGGTGGACATGCCGCGCTTGGCCGGCACCCGCACCAGCGGGCTGCGGTTCTTCTCCGACCAGGCGACGTTGACCGGCGCTTCGTACCCCGGGACCAGCCGCTTGTAGGAGTTGACCAGCGGATTGGTGACCGCCGAGAAGGCGACGGCGTGGTCGAGGATGCCGCCGATGTAGCCGAGCGCCGTCTTCGAGAGCTGCCACTCCCCCTTCGGCTCGTAGAAGGCGTTGTTCCCCTTCTTGTCGAGGAGGCTCTGGTGGCAGTGCATGCCCGAGCCGTTGACGCCGAAGATCGGCTTCGGCATGAAGGTGGCGTGGAGGTTGTGGTCGAGCGCCACCTTCTTGACCACGAAGCGGAAGGTGGTGACGTTGTCGGCGCAGTCCACGGCGTCGGCGTACTTGAAGTCGATCTCGTGCTGCCCGGGCGCCACCTCGTGGTGCCCGGCCTCGACCTCGAACCCCATCGCCTCGAGGACGATGATGATGTCGCGCCGGCACTCCTCGCCCTTGTCCACCGGCGTCAGGTCGAAGTAGCCGCCGGCGTCGTGGGTCTCGATCAGCGGGTTGCCGTTGGCGTCGCGCTGGAAGAGGAAGAACTCGGCCTCGGGGCCGGCGACCATCGAGTAGCCCATCGCCTTGGCGCGGTCGACCTGGCGCTTCAGGGTCATCCGCGGGCAGCCGGGGAACGGCGTGCCGTCCGGGTTGTAGACGTCGCAGATCATCCGCGCCACCTTCGAGCCGTCGGCGTTGACCCAGGGGTTGATGCGGAAGGTGTCGAGGTCGGGGATCAGCAGCATGTCCGACTCTTCGATGCGGGTGAAGCCTTCGATCGAGGAGCCGTCGAACATGATCTGCCCGTCCAGCGCCTTCTCGAACTGGCTGCGCGGGATCTCGACGTTCTTGCCGATCCCGAGGATGTCGGTGAACTGCAAACGCATGAAGCGGACCTTTTGACTGTCGGCTTTGCTGAGGATCTCCTTGGCCGTCACGTTGGTCTCCTGTGGACGTCGTTTGCGGCATCATAGGGGGCCCTTGGTCCTGCCGCAAGGCTTGATTTCCGCGAACTGACGCGGAAAGTGTGCACAATCTGCACAGACTTCGTGTCAGCGTGAAGGGCCCGGCGGGCGGAAACGCTGTGCTATCCTCCGCCCGGTCTTGCGGTCCCGGAGGAGAGAAGAGCCATGGAAGGTGAGGCGTTGAAGCTGCCCGCTTCGCGGTTGCCGTCGCTCGACCGCCTGCGCGCCTTGAAGCCCCCCAAGCCGAAGCGCTGGGACTGGGCGGCGATCGGCATCCTGCTCGCCGGGGTGGTGCTCACGGGCGCCAACCTGCTGCTCGCCCGGGGCGACGAGCCGGCGCCGGCGGGCGTGTCGATGCTCTTCGTCTTCCTGCAGCTCGTCGTCGCCTGCGCCGGCCTGCTGGTCCTGGGAAAGACCGCCAAGGAGGGGACGGGGCTCGGGAACCTCGCGGCCATCGGCGCGATGTTCGTCGGGCTCGGCGGGGTGATGCTCGCCGCCGCGCTCTGGGCGATGGCCTAGCGCCCACCCACCCCCATCCACCCCTCCGGCCGCCCGCGTAGAGAAGACCGTGGCAGGCGCGCCCCCCCGATCCACCAAGAAGCTCGTTCTCTACGCCCTCGCCGGCGTCGTGGCGATCGCCGCGCTCTTCCTCCTCGGCAGCAAGGTCGGGGACGTCCTCCCCCGCTTCACCGCCTGGGTGCAGGGGCTCGGGGTCTGGGGGCCGGTGGCCTACATCGCCGGCTACGTCCTGGCCACGGTCCTCTTCGCCCCCGGCGTCATCCTCACCCTCGCCTCGGGCGTCATCTTCGGGCTCTTCTGGGGGACCGTCTACACCGTGATCGGCGCCACCCTGGGCGCCTCCTGCGCCTTCCTGATCGCGCGCTACCTGGCGCGCGGCTTCGTCGAGCGGCGGCTCGCCGACCGGCCGCGCTTCCAGGCCATCGACCGCGCGGTCGGCCGGCAGGGGTTCAAGATCGTCTTCCTGATGCGCCTGTCGCCGGTCTTCCCCTACAACCTCTTGAACTACGCCCTCGGTCTCACCCGCGTCCGCTTCAGCGACTACCTCCTCGCCTGCGTCGGCATGATCCCGGGCACCATCCTCTACGTCTACTACGGCAAGGCGCTCGGCAGCCTCGCCGCCGTGGCCTCCGGCGCCGAGGTGCAGAAGGGGGCGGAGTTCTGGGTCTTCCTGAGTCTCGGGCTGGTGGCAACGATCGTGGTGACGACCTACATCACCCGCATCGCGGGGCGCGCGCTGCGCCAGGAGATCGAGCGGTGAGCGAGACCGCCCCGCTCATCGAGCCCCCCGACCAGCACAACCGGACGCTGATCGAGAACGTCCACCCGCCCGGCTGGGTCAACCCCACGCCGTCAGGGCGCTACCACCTGGTCGCCGTGGGCGGCGGCACCGCCGGCCTGGTGTCGGCGGCGGGCGCGGCGGGGCTGGGGGCGCGGGCGGCGCTCGTCGAGCGGCACCTCATGGGGGGCGACTGCCTCAACGTCGGCTGCGTCCCCTCGAAGGCGGTGATCCGCGCCGCCCGCGCCTGGAAGGAGGCGCGCGAGGCGGCGCGGGAGTTCGGCGGGCCGGCGGCGTCCGGCGGGGGCAGCTTCGCCGCGGCGATGGAGCGGATGCGCCGGCTGCGCGCCGGCATCAGCGTCCACGACGGCGCCCGCCGCTTCCAGGGGCTCGGGGTGGACGTCTTCCTGGGCGAGGGGCGCTTCGTCTCGCCCGAGGAGGTCGAGGTGAACGGCGTCCGCCTCCGCTTCCGCCGCGCCGTCATCGCCACCGGCGGGCGGGCGGCGGTGCCGCCGGTGCCGGGCCTGAAAGAGGCCGGCTACCTCACCAACGAGACCGTCTTCTCGCTCACGGAGCTGCCCGCCCGCTTCGCGGTCATCGGCGGCGGGCCGATCGGCTGCGAGCTGGCGCAGGCCTTCGCGCGCTTCGGCAGCCGGGTGACGGTCATCGACATCGCACCCAAGCTCCTGCCGCGCGAGGACGCCGACGCCGCGGCGCTGGTGCAGCAGGCGATGGCCGCCGACGGCATCGCCTTCGAGCTGGGGGTCAAGATCGCCGAGGTGCGGAGCGGCGAGGGCGGCAAGACCCTGGTCCTCGAGCGCGCCGGCGGCGAGCGGGTGGAGATCGCGGCCGACGAGATCCTGGTCTCGGCCGGCCGGGCGCCGAACGTCGAGGGGCTGGGGCTCGAGGCGGCGGGCGTGCGCTACGGCAGGAAGGGCGTGGAGGTGGACGATCGCCTCCGCACCAGCAACCCGCGCATCTACGCCGCCGGCGACGTGGCCTCGAAGTACCAGTTCACCCACGTCGCCGACGCCACCGCCCGCATCGTGCTGCAGAACGCCCTCTTCTTCGGCCGGTCGAAGGCGAGCGCGCTGGTCGTGCCGTGGGTGACCTACACCAGCCCCGAGGTGGCGCACGTCGGGCTCTACGAGCAGGAGGCGAAGGAGGCCGGGCACGAGGTCGAGACGCTGACCGTGCCGCTCTCGGGCGTCGACCGCGCGATCCTCGACGGCGCCGACGAGGGCTTCCTGCGCCTCCACCTCGAGAAGGGCAAGGACCGCATCCTCGGCGCGACCCTCGTCGCCGAGCACGCCGGCGACATGCTCGGCGAGCTCTGCCTGGCCGTGACCCACGGCGTCGGCCTGGGGAAGATCGCGGGCGTCATCCACCCCTACCCCACCCAGGGCGAGGTGGTCAAGAAGGCCGCCGACGCCTGGCGCCGCGGCAAGCTCACCCCCGGCGTGCAGAGGCTCTTCGCGCGCTGGTTCCGGCTGTTCGCTTGAAGCGGCTCCGGCGCCTCCTCCTCGGCTGCGCGCTCCTCCTCTCCTGTCGTCCGTCGTCCGAGGCGCCGCGAGCCGCGGAGCCCGTGGAGCGCCCGGACGTGCTGCTGCTGACGATCGACACCTTGCGGCCGGACGCGCTCGGGTGGGTGGCGGGGCGGAACGCGACGCCGCACCTCGACGCGCTGGCGCGGAGCGGGTTCCGCTTTCCGGCGGCGGTCGCGCCGGCGCCCCTGACGCTGCCTGCGCACGCCTCGATGCTCAGCGGGCTCGTGCCGCGGCGGCACGGGGTGCGGGACAACGGGCAGGTGCTGGGCGGCGGCTTCCCGGTGCTCGGCGAGGCGCTGCGCGGCGCGGGCTACGCGACCGGCGCCTTCGTCGGCGGCTTCCCGCTGTCGCGCCAGTTCGGGATCGACCGCGGCTTCGAGCGCTTCGACGACCGGCTCACCGCGGGCGAGGGGGCCTGGCTCGAGCGCCCCGCCGCGGCGACCGTCGCCGCGGCCGCCGCCTGGGCCGAGAGCGCGCGCTCGCCCTGGTTCCTCTGGGTCCACCTCTACGAGCCGCACTTTCCGTACGAGCCGCCGGCGCGCCTCCGCCGCCCCGGCCCGCGCGGCGCCTACGACGGCGAAGCGGCGCTCGCCGACGAGGCGGTCGGCCATCTACTGCAACGGCTCGACGCGCGCGGCGTTCGCGGCGGGCGCCCGCGCCTCACCCTCTTCGCCGCCGACCACGGCGAGAGCCTGGGCGAGCACGGCGAGGGGACGCACGGCTTCTTCATCTACGACAGCACGCTCCTCGTCCCGGTCGTCGTCGCCTGGCCGGGGCGCATCGCGGCGGGAGCGAGCGGCGCCGCCGTGCGGCTCGTCGACCTCGCGCCGACGGTCCTCGACCTCCTCGGTCTGCCCGCCTGGGACGGGGTGGACGGCGTGAGCCTGGCGCCGCTCCTCGCCGGCCACGCGCAGGAGCCGCCGCCGGCCTACGTCGAGACCTGGCAGCCCTGGACATCCTACGGCTGGGCGCCGCTCAAGGGGGTGCGGCACCGCGGCTGGAAACTGATCGTGGCGCCGCGGCCGGAGCTCTACCACCTGCGCGCCGATCCGGGCGAGAGGCGCAACGTCCTCGCGGCCGCCGCGGGGCGTGAGAAGGCACGGGCGCTGCGGGCGGCGCTTCTGGCGGCCGAGCAGCGGCCCGCCGCGGCGTCGGGAGCCGCCGCCCCGCCCGATCCGGAGACCACCGCCCGGCTCCGCGCCCTCGGCTACGCCGGCGCCGGCGGTCCCGCCGGCGAGCCGCCCCCGGGCCTCCCGGACCCCAAGGATCGCGCGCACCTGCGCGAGCTGCTCACGGAAGCGGACGAGCTCCTCCGCGCCGGCCGCCACGCCGCGGCGCTGGCCCGCTTCGACGACGTGCTGCGCGAGGAGCCCACGAACCGCTTCGCCGCCGTGCGCTCCGGCCTCGCGCTCTTCGCGGCCGGCGACCTCGCCCGCGCCGTACCGCGCCTCGAGCGCGCCGTCGCGCTCGACCCGGGGGGCCCGGAGACCCGCGCCGCGCTGGCCGAGGCGCTCGACCGCGCCGGGCGCCCCGCCGACGCCGTCCCGCACTGGCGCGAGCTGGCGCGCCTCCAGCCGCGGCGCGCCCTCGCCTGGTCGAACCTGGGCGCCGCGCTGGGCAACTCGGGCCGTATCGAGGAGGCCGTGGCCGCCCTCCGCACGGCGGCCGAGCTCGAGCCCGCGAACCCCGACCGCCATGTCCGCCTGGGTTTCGCGGAGCTCGCCGCCGGCCGCTCCGCGGCGGCCGCCGCGCACCTCGAGCGCGCCGCGGCCCTCACCGGCCCCGAGCGCTTCCCCCACCCCGGCGCCCTCGGCGTCCTGCTGGCGCAGAGCGGCCGCCCCGCCGACGCCCGCTCCTGGCTCCTGCGCAGCCGGCCGGAGGAGCCCGACTACGCCGAGTCTCGTCTCGCGCTCGCCCGCCTGGAGCTGACCGCCGGCCGCCGCGAGTCCGCGGCGCAGGCGCTGCGCGAAGCTCTCGCCGCCGATCCCCGCCTCGCTTCACGGGTAGAGATCGACGCCACGCTCCGCGCTCTCTTGCCCTGACTCCCTTCCAGCTAGCGATTGCCTGAACGTAAAAAGGCCGCCCGGAGGGGACACCCCCCGGGCGGCTCTGGGTCGCCGATCCGACTGCCGGTTCTACGGCACCCGGACCGTTCGGGCGATGCCGACGTTCACCGTTCCGGCCAGGCCGAGCGGGTTGAGCACCTGCACGGTGTAGGTCCCCGCGCGGGCGACCGCCGCGTCGAGCCCCGACTCGGGCTCGCCCGCGACCAGCGCCTGCCCGGTCGCCACGACCAGCCCCAGCGGGTCGAGGAGGCGGACGGTGAGGGGCTGCGCCAGCCCCTCGACCAGCACCGAGACCTGCTCGTCGTTGGGTCCGACCGTCACCGTCTGCGTCACGATCGGCGCCAGCGCGTGCTGGCTCGACCGCGCCTCCGAGCGGAACTCGACCGCGTCGGCGTTCGCGCCGCCGCCGCCGCAGAACTCGAAGCCGTCCACCCAGACCGTTCCCGAGGCGTGCTCGATCGTGAGCTCGTGCGTCCCCGCCCCGAGACCGCTGTAGGTCACCGAGAACCCGAAGGTCGGGTCCTTGCTCGTCCCGGCGTACGACAGGGTCTCGCGCAGCGCGCCGTCGAGGTAGACGTTCGCCGTGCCGCCCTTCTTCCCCTTGGCGAAGAAGTAGGTGATCGTGTCGCCGGTGAAGGTCACGGCCGCCGCCGGCTTGGGCTTCCCCTTGGCAGTGCTCGCGCCGGTGCGGTAGTGGTAGCCGCCGCCGCTCGCGCCGGCGGCCAGCCCGGTGAACCAGCCGCCCCGGTACTCGACCGCGGCATCGCCGTCGTCGAGCTGGGTGCAGGCGCGGCAGACGTCGTTCCAGCCGTCCGGACCCTGGGCCTGGAAGTTGGTGAGCGTCACCTCGTCGAACTGCAAGCCGTCGAGGGCCTGGATCGGGTCGGTGCCGTAGCCCACCTCGAGGGCGACGACGTCGCCGGTGAACCCGCCCGAGGGGTTTAGGGCGCCGGCGGTCCAGGTGCTCTCGAGGAAGCCGGGGCCGGCCCCAGCCCACCCTTCCTGCTCCGCGGTGACGCAAGCGCCGTGCGGGCCGGAGGCGTTGTAGAGCCGGCCGCCGTCGGGCACCACCGTCGTGCGGTCGCCGGTCAGCTTGTTGCGGACGCCGACGTTGGCCCGGTCGTAGAAGCCGAGCACGTTGGGCTCGCCCGCCTCGGTGAGGAAGCGGTTGTAGAGCGACAGCGTGGAGCTGCCAGTCAGCCGGATCGTCGGCGACTGGACCACGTCGCACTGGTCGTCCTGGAACTTCGAGGACTGCAGGAAGCCGCTCCCCAGCTTGGCGTCCAGGTCGGGGCTGTGATCGAAGGTGCCGGAGGTCACCGTCCAGTCCTCGCGGTCGCTGTCGAAGCTCCAGGTGCGCGAGGCCACCGGCACGAAGTCGCTCTCGGCGGCGACGAACTTCGCCGTCTTGGAGATCACGTTAGGCGCGATCTCGTCGGCGGTGACGTCGATGCGGAAGAGGATCGTGTCGTCGGCCTCGAGGCCGGCGGCGGTGAAGCGGAAGGTCCCCTGCGCCGCGCTGCAGGAGGCGAGCGACGGCGAGAAGGTCGGGGTGTCGACGATCTGGATCTCGGGGTGCGAGAGGTTCTCGACGTGCGCCACCCGCACGTTGGTGAGCGGCACCTCGCCGTTGTTGTTGACGTCGAAGGCGACGGTCCAGGTCTCGCAGTTGTCGACGAAATCGTCGCCGTCGCCGCCCGAGGAGCCGGTGAGGCGCGCCAGGCTGTCGGTGAAGACCATCGAAGCGCCGTTGCCGCCGGCCGTGACCGGGGTGCAGGCGCTCATCGGGCTCGTGCAGGCGTCGCTCGCGCCGACCGCGACGACGCCGTAACGGTACTCGCGGCCGTTGTGCAGGCCGCCGTCGGTGAACGACGTGCCCGTCGTCTCGCCGACCCGCGTCTTGCCGAAGTCGCAGCCCATGATCCCTTCCGTCCGGTAGACCCAGTACTCGCTGGCGCCGGGGACCGGGTTCCAGGAGAGGACCGCACCCTTGTGCACCGGGGCGATGCTGACCGACGGCGCGGCGGGCGCGGCGGCGCATCCGGCGTCGGCGGGGGCCGGCGTCGGGCAGGCGATCTGGTGCCGGTCGAAGGCGGCGAAGATCGCCTCCATGTGCGGCGTCCCGTCGGTGAGGTCGCCGTTGTCGTCGTCCACCGCCAGGAAGTTGAGGTAGGCGCCGTCGGCGTTGCAGCCGTCGCCGTAGCTGCCCGCGGGCCCGACCGGGTTGCAGTTGTACCAGTTGCCGAGAGCCCCGCCCGCCACGTAGTAGTAGCGGGTCATCAGCTCGAGGGCGGTGTCGTCGTCGATCGACGGCGCCGCGCCCCCGGCGCACTGGCCGGTGGCGATGTCCCAGCCGCTGCCGTTGCACGGCAGGTCGCGCTTGAGCAGGTCCCAGATGACCTCCGAGGCCATCGACCCCTCGCAGTGCGTGCCGTTGTTGCACGGGCCGGTGGAGGTCGAGCCGACGCCGTTGATGCGGCAGCCGCCGCGGACGCCGTTGGGGTCGAGCGGATCCTGCTGGTTCCAGTCGAGGTTGTGCGGCGTGCCCGAGGCGCGCTTCTGCCAGTCCACCTCGCGCACCCCGGTGCACTCGGTGCAGGGGTCGCCGTTGCCGCCGCACTTGGTGGAGCGGAAGCCGCGGCCGATGCAGGAGGTGTTCAGGCGCAGGATCGCCGCCACGTCGGCGTAGGCCTCGCCGGGGGCGGAGATCGACGGGTTGGCGTCGTTGTTGTCCATCCCGTGGCCCCACTCGTGGTCGAAGATCGCGGCGATCTCGCCGGTGTTGCGGCAGCCGCCGCCCGAGCGGTAGAAGTTGATCGTCCCCGAGCCGCCGCTCCAGAAGGCGTTGCAGGTGTTGTTGATGTTCATGTTGGCGCGGAGCTGGTCGTGGAGCCACTCGTTCTCGGGCAGCCAGCCCTTGGCCTGCTCGATGATCCGGTTCACCTCGTAGAAGCCGGTGCGCGAGGCGTGGGTGTCGCCGGGCGAATGGCCCGGAGGCACCGCGCAGTCCGTCCCCGGCCCCTGACCCAGGTCGAGGTCGCCGCTCGCCGCGGTCTCGTTGATCGCGCCGCAGGTGTCGTTGATCCGCACGTAGCGCCCGGCGAGGGCGGTGCGGATTGACGAGCTCTCGGCGGCGCAGACCAGGTCGCCGCCGCTGTCGGTGAAGAAGAGGTTGTTCGCGGCGTCGCGGATGTCGGCGAAGGGCATCGGCTGGCCCGCCTGCTCCTGGCCCTCGATGCCGACGCCGTCGTTGCTCACCGGGAAGGCGCCGCCCTGCACGCTCTTGAGGTACTGGTTGGTGTCCTGGAAGGCGAGGACCTCGCCGCTGTGCGCGTCCACGAGCGCCTCCCAGGAGCCGTGGTCGCCGGAGAAGGTGGCGCCGATCGCCCAGACCAGGCGATGGGAGAGCCCCTCGCCGACGCCGAGCGCGAGCGCGTCGCGCCCGGCCGACAGCGGCACGATCTCGAGCCGCGGCGCGCTCCAGTAGCCCGAGATGCCGCGGCCGGCGTGGGCCTCGGCGGCGGCGATCGCCGCCTGCCCCGAGACGGTGGGCTGCGGGGCGACGCCGACGGCGCCCCAGTTGCGCACGCCGAAGAGGACCAGGTTGCCGCCGTTCACGACCGCCGAGAGGAAGCTGTCCCGCACCGGCACGCCGCCGAACTGCCGGCGGACGTTGATCTGCACGAGCTGCCCGCCGCCGTGGGCGGTGACGGTGCGCTTGCCGAGCTCGGCCGGGACGACGCCGAGCGCCGGCTGGTTGGCGGTGAGCCAGGCGTTGAAGGCGGTCCAGGCCGCGTCTTTCAAGGCGGCGCTGCCGTCGGGCTCGCGGAGCCCGATCTGCGCCCAGCTCAGGTTGTTGCCGGCGCCCGCGCCGGGGATCAGCGGCTGGCGCAGGATGAGCGTCCCCCAGCTCCCGGAGCGCACGTCGACGAAGCCGCGGTCGGTGGCGACGCCGAGCGCCGAGAGGTCGGCGGCCAGCCCGCCGGCGAGCGGCGACGAGAGCCCCGCCACCGGCTTGTAGACCGAGGAGATGTAGAGGTTGGGATCGCGATAGGCGCGGCTGGCGAGCGGCGAGCCGCCGTTCGGCGGCTCGACGGCCACTGCGGCGCCGGTGACGAGGAGCAGAGCGGCCACGAAGAGCCGCGGGCTGTGGTGCGACAGTCGGAATGTGCGGTGCATGTCCCCCTCCTTAGGTTCCACCGCCAGTGTCGCCGCGCGGCGGACGGGGGACAATGAGGAAGATCCCTCAGGCGGACTGGGGAGTTCTCCTCAGTCGCGAAGCGCTTGCTAGATCGCCGGCCGGTAGGTGCCGAAGCTCCAGAGGTTGCCTTCGAGGTCGCGGGCGCCGTACTCGCGCGAGCCGTACTCCATGTCGCGCGGCTCCATGACGATCTCGGCGCCGGCGGCCTTGGCGCGGGCGTAGTGCGCGTCGGGGTCCTCGACGACGACGTAGAGCCCCTGGTTGACCGCCCCGAGCTGGCGCGGTGTCTTCATCCCCACTCCCGGCGCGGCGCAACGCCGCGCAGCTTGGCCTTGAGGTAGTCGCGGTTCATCCGCGCGATGAAGTCGATCGAGATCCCCTTCGGGCAGACGGCCTCGCACTCGGCGAAGTTCGAGCAGGCGCCGAAGCCTTCCGTCTCCATCGCCTCGACCATCGCCACCGCGCGCTCGAAGCGCTCGGGCTGGCCCTGCGGCAGAAGCCCGAGGTGCGAGACCTTGGCCGAGGTGAAGAGCTGCGCCGCGCCGTTCGGGCACTGCGCGACACAGGCGCCGCAGCCGATGCACTCGGCGGCGTCGAAGGCGCGGTCGGCGACCCCCTTGGGGACCGGCATGATGTTGGCCTCGGGGGCGCTGCCGGTCGAGACCGAGACGAAGCCGCCAGTCTGGATCACCCGGTCGAAGGCGCCGCGGTCGACCACTAGGTCGCGGAGCACCGGGAAGGCCTTCGCCCGCCAGGGCTCGAGATACAGCACGTCGCCGCTCTTGAAGTGCCGCATGTGGAGCTGGCAGACCGTCGCCTGCGGCAGCGGCCCGTGCGCCACCCCGTTGATAAGAAACCCGCAGGCGCCGCAGATCCCTTCGCGGCAGTCGTGGTCGAAGGCGATCGGCTCCGCGCCGCGGGCGGCCAGCTCCTCGTTGACCACGTCGAGCATCTCGAGGAACGAGCTGTCCTCGTTGACGCCGCGCGCCTCGTAGCGCTCCATCTTCCCGGGAGCGCCGGGGCCGGGCTGCCGCCAGACGTGGAGGACGAGGTCCATCAGGTCGACCTCCAAGGTCGCCGGCGAAGGATCGACGAATGGTCTATTGATCTATCGCGCATTGCGCATTGATCGATCTCATGACGATCTCATGACGATGATGAGGCAAAGTGAGAGGCGACAACGTTACATTGGCATCGATCCACAAAACCACCAAACAAGGGGAGGTTCCCATGCGCAGAGAGGTCTTGATCCGGTCCTTCGCAGTGATTGTCCTGGCTCTTGCCGTGTCCTGGTGGGCTGCACCAGCCGCGGCGGACGTGACCAAGACGAAGACGCTCATCAGCGGGCAAGGGGGGATCGGCGCGCACGACGGCGCCAACCACTTCAGCATCGATGGAGGGACCACGTTCGCCCCGGCGTTCATCATCGCGCCGCACCCGGCCTGGGGAGGGCTCCCGGGCTCCAAATGGATCAATTTCGGCCCAACCTTCGCCAGTCTGCCGGTCCTGTACCCACAGACGACGATCTACCGGACGCATTTCAACCTGCCGGCGACGTTCACGGCCCCGTCGCTGACGGTCACGCTGCTCGCCGACAACGGCGCAACCGTCTTCCTGAACGGCAACCTCGTGGGCGCGCAGTCGGTGGCGGGGTGCCCCTTCGCCTGTCCAGGGGCGAACTTCACCGTGCCGACCGTGTTCGTTGACGCCAACCCCGCCCACTTCAAGAAAGGCAAAAACATCATCGAGTTTCGGATCGTCGACTTCGGCGCTGCCGCCGGGCTCGACTATGTAGCAACCTTCACGTACACCGTCGACGGCAAGGGCAGTAACTAGGAGGCCATCCATCACTTGTAGCTCCTCCGGCTGGGCTCCACGAACTCGAAGGCGAGGGGCTCCTTGTGCAGCGCCGGCCGCCGCCCCTCGCCCTGCCACTCCCAGGCGGCGACGTAGGCGAAGCGGTCGTCGTCGCGCAGCGCCTCCCCCTCCGGCGTCTGGTGCTCCTCGCGGAAGTGGCCGCCGCACGACTCGTCGCGCTCGAGGGCGTCGAGGCACATCAGCTCGGCCAGCTCGAAGTAGTCGGCCACCCGCCCGGCGCGCTCGAGCTCCTGGTTGAGCTCCTCGCCGCTCCCCTGGATTCGCACCTCCCGCCAGTAGCGCTCGCGCAGCGCCGCGATCTCCTCGCGCCCGGCGGCGAGGCCTTGGGCGGTGCGCGAGATGCCGCAGCGGTCCCAGACGATCCTGCCCAGCTCGCGGTGGAAGGAATCGACGCTGCGGCTCCCCTTGGCGGCGAGGAGCCGCTCGATCCGCCCGCGCGCCTCGGCCTCGGCCTCGGCGAAGGGCGCGCTCTCGGTCGAGAGCGGCTCGCCGAGCCGGCCCGCCAGGTCGTCGCCGATCGTGTAGGGGAGGACGAAGTAGCCGTCGGCCAGCCCCTGCATCAGCGCCGAGGCGCCGAGCCGGTTGGCGCCGTGGTCGGAGAAGTTCGCCTCGCCGAGGACGTAGAGCCCCGGCAGGTTGCTCATCAGGTTGTAGTCCACCCAGAGGCCGCCCATCGTGTAGTGCGGCGCCGGGTAGATGCGCATCGGCACCTCGTAGGGGTCCTCGCCGGTGATTTTCTGGTACATCTCGAAGAGGTTCCCGTAGCGCTCCTCGATGGTGCGCCGGCCGAGGCGCTGGATGGAGCCGGCGAAGTCGAGGTAGACGCCGTTTTTCTGCGGCCCGACGCCGCGCCCCTCGTCCACCACCCGCTTGGCGTTGCGCGCCGCGACGTCGCGCGGCACCAGGTTGCCGAAGGCCGGGTAGCGGCGCTCCAGGTAGTAGTCGCGCTCGCTCTCGGGGATCTGGCTCGGCGGCCGGCTGTCGCCGGGCTGGAGCGGCACCCAGATCCGCCCGTCGTTGCGCAGCGACTCGCTCATCAGCGTCAGCTTCGACTGGTAGTCGCCGGAGGTCGGGATGCAGGTCGGGTGGATCTGGGTGAAGCAGGGGTTGGCGAAGTAGGCGCCCTTCCGGTGCGCGCGCCAGATGGCGGTGACGTTCGAGCCCTTGGCGTTGGTCGAGAGGTAGTAGACGTTGCTGTAGCCGCCGGTCGCCAGCACCACGGCGTGCCCGGCGTGCCGTTCGAGCGCGCCGGTCACGAGGTCGCGGGTGACCAGGCCGCGGGCGCGCCCGTCGCCGTCGACGACCAGCTCCAGCATCTCGCTGCGCGGCACCATCTCGACCCGCCCCGAGGCGATCTCTTTGCACAGCGCCTGGTAGGCGCCGAGGAGGAGCTGCTGCCCGGTCTGGCCGCGGGCGTAAAAGGTGCGCGCCACCTGCGCGCCGCCGAAGGAGCGGTTATCGAGCAGGCCCCCGTACTCGCGCGCGAAGGGGACGCCCTGCGCCACACACTGGTCGATGATGTTGAGCGACAGCTCCGCCAGCCGGTAGACGTTCGCCTCGCGCGCCCGGAAGTCGCCCCCCTTGATCGTGTCGTAGAAGAGCCGGAAGACGCTGTCGCCGTCGTTGTGGTAGTTCTTGGCGGCGTTGATCCCCCCCTGGGCGGCGATCGAGTGGGCGCGGCGCGGGCTGTCCTGGAAGCAGAAGCACTTCACGTGGTAGCCCAGCTCCGAGAGGCTCGCCGCGGCCGAGGCGCCGGCCAGCCCCGAGCCCACGACGAGCACCGTGAACCGCCGCTTGTTGTTCGGGTTGACCAGCCGCAGGTGGTCGCGGTGGCGGAGCCACTTGGTTTCGAGCGGCGGCCCCTGGGGGGCCTTGGCGTCGAGGACCATGGCCGGGTTCCTAGGGGCCGCTCTGGAGCGTGATCAGCCCGCTCCAGACCGCCAGCGGGAAGGAGAGGTTGCCGAGCGTGATGAGCCAGGCGAAGGCGGCGGCGAACCAGCGTCGCCAGCGGTTGTAGCGCGGGTGGTTCCACCCCATCGTCTGGAACATGCTCCACAGCCCGTGGTAGAGGTGGAGCCCGAGCGCCACCTGCGCCGCGGCATAGAAGAGCGCCACCCACCAGACTCGCAGCCCGGTGACGACGTTGTGGTAGACCGCCCCGGGCATGAACCGCGGGTGGAGCGTGCCGGTCGTCAGGTGCAGCAGGTGGTAGACGATGAAGAGCAGCAGGATCACCCCGCCCCAGCGCATCGTCCGCGACGCGTAGCTCATCACCACCGCGTCGCGCTTCTCGTACCCGACCGGCCGGGCGGCGTAGCTCATCCGCGTCAGCGCCCAAGCCGACCAGACGTGCAGCACGACGGCCACGAGCAGCACCGCGCGCACGACCCAGAGCAGCCCCTCCGGCGGCACCAGCGGCGACCCGGCCTCACGGAGGAACCCCGCGTAGTCGTCGAGCTTCTGCGGCCCCTCGTAGAGCTTCAGGTTCCCCAGCATGTGCAGGAGGACGTAGCCGAAGAGCACGATCCCGGAGACGGCCATCACCGCCTTCTTGCCGACGGCGGAGCTGGTGAGGTCGCGGAACCAGGACATGGGCGGGGCGTATCCTATCCGCGGTACAGCGGCAGGCTAGTAGCGACCCATGGGCAAGTCACGAAAATGACGGATCAGAGACTCTCTCGGTTCCGCGGCCTTGGGGCGCGGATGCGAGTGTTAACGCCGACCGAAGGTCAGCGCCGCGTGAATGTCCTCGCGCTCCAGGTAGGGGTAAGCCTGCAGAATCTCCTCTTCGGAGTGCCCAACCGCGAGCAGGTCAAGGATGGTGTCCACCGTCACGCGAAGGCCACGGATGCAAGACTTCCCGCCCATGACGTTTGGGTCGAAGGTGACGCGGTCAAGCTCTTTCATATTTCTCCTTGGTGGAGCATACTACCCGACGAGTTATCGCCTGCGATCCGTACGACTGCCGCCAAGTGCCAGCCTCCGACTCGGTAGAAAGCATAGGTATCGCGAACTTGGAACCAATCTCGATCGCTCAGCGAATCACCGCGACCATCGCGTGCGCTTGCTGGGGGAGTCTTGTCTTGAACGCCGGCATAATGGATCTACACCCCACGTGGCGTCGTTTCGTGCTCATACCTGTAATGGGCCTGCCACTACTGGCGCTTGCTGCAGCGTCCAGTCGTCCTCGACCACCTTCCGCTGCCAGCAGGATCCGCGTTGTCGCGGAGTGGCTTGTCTTCGGATTTGTAGGCGCCCCGGCCATCACGCTGTTCCTTACCTTTGCACTGGGCCTCGCCATCGCCGTGCTTGCCTCTCCGTTCGGTTTAGGTGAAATGGCCGCTAGAATCGTTCTCGGGAACCTTTAACCTCGGGCTGGCTACGGCAGCGGAACCCGGTTCGGTAAGATGGCCACAGCTTCTCGCTTGCGCAGGGCCAGCACATTGTGACCGCTCTACCGAGGTTGGACCACGAGCGTATTCGGCATGTGCGCGATCTTTTCGATGTTTGGCATGACGGTCGGACAGTGCTGCAATCGAACCTCGAGCTGGTCGGGTCGGAGTTGGGTCGCTTAGCATCGATAGAAACGGCTGACGCCGATCGGCAGTCACGACTCAAGAGTGCCGTCTTCTATACCAGCTTTAGACTTAGCGAGGCCCTTTCACGTCTTTCCTTCATCCACTGGCTCAGGCAACAATTTCAGTCGACAGATCCACATGATCTCTGGAGGATCTTCGCAGGACTTGCGGTCAAAGACTTTCACGTGGATGTGGCCTCGCTGATGGACTCCGTTGCCCCCGTGATCATACTCACTGACAACCGCATAAAGTCTAAGGATCAAATCGGCTTACCTGGCTTCGCCGACATTCAGGCCGGAAGCCCACGGACGTATCGTACGCAGCTGAATCAGGACTTAGTCACTCTAGTTGACTCGGCAGAGGCTTGGTGGCCTTTCGTAAAGCGTGTGCGTGATCTCCTTACCCATCGCAGACATTCGCGCATAGTTTTTTGCTCGGCAGCGGACGGCTTTCTGGTTCAGGTCTACGATCCCGCGGATCAACCCATCATCACAAATTCCGCACTTGCAGCTCGACTCGGAACCAATGTGGCGGACTTCCTTCTGTACTCCTCATGGGTCATGGCTGAGATCGTCTTCTTCTTTGACCAGCTTGGCCGTCTTCTGGCTAACCGATTTCAGATCCCAGCTGATGTTATGCAGAGCGGCGGGCGCGTGGGCGAGTGGCGCCCTTTTCTCAGCTCCCTCAATGATCTTCTAGAGCGGCTTCAGCAGCCGGCTCCTTGACCGATGCGGAAGCGCTTGATAGCGTAAGTTCGGCGTAGGCACTAGGAGACAGATTGGGCGAAGCCCGCCCGCCGTGAGGTAGCGCGCGGGCCAAAAACCTAAAGGCGGGCGCGACAGAGTTGATGGCTCTGCCGCGCCCTCGACCACACAAGGAGGTCTACTCTCCATGCGCAGCCGTAAGAAGCAGTCTAGCAACCCTCCTCTGCCGGACCCGGCCGGTCCCCTGTTCGATCCTCCCGTCTATCCGCTGGCGCCGGAGCAGCAGCGGCTCTTCGAGCTGCACGAGGCGGAGGTGCGGTCGGCGGTCTCCGCTGTGCTGGAGGAGGCGGCGCGGGAGGAAGTAGTGAAGGATCGGCGCCGGCGGGCCGGCGCGGCGGGGCGGCGGGCCGGGATGATCTCCTCTCGCTGGCACGCGACGGGGGCGGCGCCTTACCTGCGGCTCTCCGGGCGCTGGCTCGGCGCCGCCGGGTTCGACTTGGGGCAGAGCTACGAGGTGGAGGTCGGCCCGGGGATGCTGGTGATTCGGGCGGTCCCCTAAGCTGAGCGGATGAGCCGAACGTTCGAGCGGGTTCTCGACTTGGTGTCGCGCCGCGAGGTCCGCGTTTCGGATCACGGGTACGATGAGCTGTCGGCGGATGGTATTCTGGTTCGCGAGGTCCTCGCCGGTATCTCGGAAGCCGAAGTCGTTGAAGACTACCCGGACTATCCCAAAGGCCCCTGTGTCCTCGTTCTGCAGGCAGATGAGGCAGGAAGGCCCCTTCACGTCTTGTGGGGGGTCCCGATCGGGCAGTCTTCACCCGCGGTCGTGATTACCGCCTATAGACCGGACCCCCGGCGATGGACGGACGACTTCAAGCGCAGGAGAGTCTGATGGGAAAACGGCACCGGAAGCTCGTTCATGAGGGGGACTACGCGGCGGAGGTCGAGGTTGAGCTCATCGAGACGGATGAGGGATGGTCGCCGTACCTATCGCTCGAAGACGCTGAGAAGCTCGATTTGGTTCGCGAGGCGCTCCGGCGCGGTGATGTAGGCGGGGCGAGCAAGCTTGCCCGCGTCTATCGTCTCACGCCCGTCTCGGCCTGATCGAGCGCGCCATCGCCGAGCTGTCCCGGGAGGACCTGAGCGCCTTCCTCAGGTGGTTCGAAGAGTTCGGCGCCGCCGTGTGGGACGTCCAGCTAGGAGGACGGCGCCGCCTGTTGGCTCCAAGGCCGAAAGAGGAGGCCTTGGCGGACCTCCGTGAGGGGCGGACCCGCCCGCTTTGATTCCGGCGAATCGCGCCGTAACTTCCGAGAGGAGTGCGCTTTAGCGGCGACGAGAGGCGCCTTCGTGGGGCGCCGGTAGATTATCTCGGAGGGCTCGAGATAGATCCTGGCATGCCGGAGATAGATCTCGGTGCATAGGAGATTCATTTCCGGGCCCCGCAGATAGATCTCCATGCATAGGAGTCTTATCTCCAGATGCCCAAGATAGATCTCCGTCTATGGGAGATCTATCTCGAGGTCTCAGAGATAAATCTCGGGGTCTCCAAGATGTTCCGGCGGAGGCTCGTGATCCGCCGTCAGACCTGGAGAGCCCCCAGCGGGACCTGAGGATGGTCGGGCCGGTGCCGAGGATATCGGCGCGAGGCTTGAGGATCTCGCCGCCGGCGCGGGAGATAGACCCCATGCATGGGAGATCTCCCGCGGCGGCTGAGATTTTCCAGCCGGTGCCGGCCGTTCTTCTGTGCCCCTACGGCACCGGCGCCCCCTTGTCGTCGACGAAGATGTCGAAGACGCAGAAGAGGTTCGGGTCCGGGGGGACGACCAGACTGGCGTGGTTGGTCACCAGCAGGGCGCCGTTCTGGTCGTCGAAGGCGACGTTGGCGGGGTTCGCCCAGGGCATCGGGTCGGGCGAGCCGCCGGGGTTGGCGGCGGGACCGGAGTAGCGGGCCTCCTCGCTGCCGTCGGGGGCGAGGACGGAGACCTGGCTGGTGCCGGCGAGCGCCACGTAGAGCTTGCCCGACTTGCCGAAGGCGATGCCGTCGGGGCCGGGGAGGAAGCCGGGCGAAGGGTCGGGGAAGGGGTAGCGGTGGAACTCCTCGAGGTCGGCGGCGATCGGGGTGTCGACCAGCGGCAGCCGGTAGACGACGCCGTCGAGGGTGCCGTTCTCGGCGGTGACCGTGACGTAGATCTTCTTGTCGTTGCGGTCGATGCGGATGCCGTTCACCCCGAAGGGCACCGCCGGGTCGCCGGCC
This sequence comes from Thermoanaerobaculia bacterium, assembly GCA_035536455.1. Lineage (GTDB taxonomy): Bacteria > Acidobacteriota > Thermoanaerobaculia > Multivoradales > UBA5704 > DASUNQ01. Next base: position 55,629 of record DATLOC010000053.1, read on the forward strand.
AGGCGCGGGTCGGCGAACCAGACCGCGGGCGCGCCGCCGCCGGGTGGCACGCGGTAGATCGTGGCCTGGAAGGAGTCGGTGACGTAGAGGGTTGCCGGCGTCGTCGAAGACCAGGTCGTTGAGGAGCGACGAGCCCGGCCCGCCGGGCGCGGGGAACGGGCCGGCGTAGACCGCCTGCGTGTTGGCGGGGTCGAGGGCGAGGGCGATGACGACGCCCATGAAGGGCTCGGGCGTGTAGAGCCGGCCGTCGGGCCCGAAGTTGCCGGGCGACAGCGCCTTCATCACCGACGGGCTCGGGTCCTGAAGGGTGACCGGGAAGGTGTTCACCAGAGCGCCGGTCTTGCGGTCGTAGGCCCAGATGGCGGACGGCGTGAAGATCCCGAAGTTGGCCGGGCCGGTCACGTAGACGCGGTTACCCTTGGTGGCGATGCCTTCGGGAAAGCCGGGGACCGCCGGCACGGTGGCGAAGACGACGGAGTCGCCGAGCGGGCGCTCGGCGAGAAGCCGGGTAGGCGGCGAGCACCGCCAGCCCGCCGACGATGGCGAGACAGAGCTTCCTGTTCATGGGAATCCTCCCTGGAAGCTGAAAGTGCGGCGACCGCCCCCCGGCGGGACGGCTGTGAGGGAAATCGGCTGGCTGCAGCGTTCCTTAGCTCACACTCCTCAGAAAGGAACGCAATGAGAACCAGTCGTCCTCGGTCCATCGTCCTCTGTGTCACCGCAGCGCTCTGCCTGCTCGCCGGCGTCGCGGCGGCGCACGCCGCCCACGAGCCGTTCAACTATCCGGTCGGCGCCGCCATCAACAACCTGAACGGCGGCACCGGGTGGAGCGGCCCCTGGCAGGGCTGCGGAAGCCTCGTCGTCGCCCCAGGCCTGACCTACGCGGGCCTCGTCCCCGTTCCCATTGGGAACACCCTCGGCGGGACTCCGGGGAATGCCTGCACGCGAACCGTGGCGCCGATCGTCGGCGCGCAGGGAACTTCCGTGGTGCTGCGGGCCCTCATCAGACCCGCGGGCCTCAACGGCACGCCCGCCAGCCAGGCGACCCTGGGCAATTCGAGCGGCGGCACCTTCATCATCGGCGACCTGCCGCAGTCGGACGCGGCGGCGGGCAACTGGGGGCTGCAGAACGCCGCCGGCCGCTTCTACTCGAACGTGCCGGCCGCCGCCAACACCACGGTCTACCTGGTGGCGCAGATCGACTTCGACGTCAGCGGCGCCAACGACCGGATGCGGCTGTGGGTCAACCCGCCCGCCGCCTACTTCACCACGGCGCCGAAGGTCGACGTCACCAACGCCAACGTGGGCCAGTTCTCCGGCGTCTTCTGGCAGACCCAGCAGCAGCAGCGGGTGGACGAGATCTCGGTCGAGACGACCAAGAAGTCCTGCGTCCTGCCGCCCAACACCACGATGGTCGGTTGGTATCCGTTCGACGAGGCGGCGGGGCCGCTGGCCGCCAACCTCGCCACCGGCAACTTCGGCGCACACGTCAACGGCCCGACCCCGATCCAAGGGCTGGTGGCCAGGGCTCTGCGCTTCGACGGCATCGACGACTACGTCCAGAGCCTGTCGACCATCGCGACGAACTTCGGCCCGGCGGGGCTGCCCCTGAGCTGCAGCGGCAACTACTCGACCTGCCAGGGCGACTTTTCGATCGACGTCTGGATCCGGGGCACCTTCCCGTTCAGCTCGGTGATCGTCGACAAGCGCAGCGGCACGCCCCCGGCGATCAAGGGCTACAGCCTGTTCCTCTACGGCGACCAGCTGGGGCTCCAATTAGCCGACGGTCTCGGATCGGGCTTCAGCAACTACCTCTCGGCGCCCGTCGTGCCGACGCTGAGCGACCCCAACAACTGGCACCACATCGCCGTCACGGTGCGACGGCTCAGCCCCACCGGCATCCGCTTCTACTACGACGGCGTCCTGTTCGGCTCGGCGAACCCGACGGGGCGGCTCGGCTCGCTGGTGAACAACAGCCCGCTGCGCATCGGCACCCGGACGGCGGCATCGCCGCTCACCGGCTTCTACAGGGGCGACCTCGACGAGCTGGAAATCTTCAACCGCGTGCTGACGCCGGCGGAGGTGAAGAGCATCTTCAATGCCGGCCCGTTCGGTAAGTGCAAGTAAGCGGGACCGCAGCGCGCAGCAACGCCTAGCGTCGTCTCCGCCGCCGCCGCCGTCGCCCCGCGCGCTCGGCGGCGGCGGTTTCTCTCCGCCGCCACCGGCGATGAGCCTCTCGGGAGCCGAGATCCATTTGCAAGCGCGGCGGGGAAATGCCACCGGCGCCGGGGGGAATGACGCGCCCCGCCTCCTTGACGTCCGCCTCGCCGGCGCGTATCGTTAGCCTAAGAACCTCAGGGAAGGGAGGGCCGATGGGCAACGAGGTCATCACCCAGCTCCTCCGCGGCACCCTGCACGTGCTCATCCTGCGCACGCTGGCGGGCGGTCCGCTGCACGGCTACGCGATCGCCTCGGCGATGGCGGAGCGGAGCGACGACGTCGTCACCCTCGAGGACGGAGCGCTCTACCAGGCGCTCCACCGCATGGAGGAGCGCGGCTGGCTCGACTCGGAGTGGGGGCACGCCGAGAACGGCAGGCGCGCCCGCTTCTACCGGCTCACGCCGGAGGGGCGACGCCGCCTCGACCTGGAGACCAGGGGCTGGCTCGAGTACGTGACCGCGGTGCAGAAGATCCTCTCGCCGGCGCCGGCCTGAGCTGCGGTGAGCCCCCGGCCCTTCCGCTTCCTGTCGCGCACGCGCCGCGAGATCGAAGGCGAGGTGGAGGAGGAGATCCGCTTCCACCTCGCGGCGCTGGCGCGGGCGCTGGAGCGGCAGGGGTGGACGCCCCGGGAAGCGCGCGAAGAGGCGCGGCGACGGTTCGGAGACCTGCGGGCGACGCGCGCGGCGTGCGTGGCGAGCGACCTGCGGCGGGAGAAGCAGATGCAACGGCGCGAAACCCTGGACGAGATGGCGCAGGACCTCAGGCACTCGGCGCGCGAGCTGCGGCGCCGCCCCCTCTTCACCGGCGCGGCCGTGCTGACGCTGGCCATCGGCGTCGGCGCGACGACGGCGATCTTCAGCGCCGCGGACCACGTCCTGCTCCGCCCGCTCCCCTACCGCGAGGCGGACCGCGTCATGACTCTCTGGGAGACCGACCGCGCCGCCGGCGAGCTCAAGAAGGAGGTGGCCTCCGGGAACTTCCTCTCCTGGCGCGAGCGGAGCCGCAGCTTCGCGGCGCTCGGCCTGGCCGAGCCGTTCGGCTTCGACCTGACGGGGGACGGCCCGCCGGAGCCGGCGACGGCGTGGCGGGTGACCGAGGAGTTCTTCGCCGCGCTCGGCGTCGAGCCGGTCCTCGGGCGGAGCTTCGCGCCGGAGGACTACGCCGTCGAGGCCGACCCGGCGGCCCCTCCACGGGCGGTGCTCCTCTCCTACGGGCTGTGGCAGCGCCGCTACGGCGCGGACCCGGCGATCCTCGGCCGCCAGATCCAGCTCGACGGGCAGGGGGTGCCGATCGTCGGCGTGCTGCCGCCCTGGCTGGAGTATCCGGACGACAGGGACCTCTGGGCCCCCAAGGTCTTCCCCCCCTTCCAGCTCCAGGAGCGTGCCTCCGGCTACATGCCCGCCGTCGGGCGCCTGCGCCCGGGCGTGACGCGGGCGGCCGCGCAGGCGGAGCTCGACGGCATCGCCGCGGCCCTGGGCGTCGAGCACCCCGGCACCAACGCCGGCGCCGGCGTCAACCTGGTGCCGCTGCAGGAGCAGGTCCTGGGCAGTGTGCGCCCCGCCCTGCTGGTGCTGCTGGGCGCCGTGGCCCTGCTGCTCCTCATCGCTTGCGCCAACGTGGCCGGCCTCCTGCTGGCGCGCGGCACGGAGCGGAGCCGGGAGCTCGGCGTGCGCGCGGCGATCGGCGCGGGACGGGGACGGCTGGCGCGCCAGCTCCTCACCGAGAGCGTGCTCCTCTCCGGCCTGGGCGGCGCGGCCGGGCTGCTCGTCGCCTTCGGCGGGGTCCGCCTGCTCGCGCGCATCGTGCCGCCGGACCTGCCGCGCGCCGGCGCCATCGCCGTGGACGCGCGCATCCTCGCCTTCGCGCTGGGGGTCACGCTGCTGACCGCGGTCCTGTGCGGCGTGGGGCCCGCGCTCCGCCTCTCCCGTCCCGACCTCCTCTCGGCGCTCGGCGGCGGCGGCCGCGGCGCCGGCCCAGGCCCCGCCTCGACCCGGCTCCGCAACGCGCTGGTGGTCACCGAGGTCGCCTTCGCGCTCGTGCTCCTGATCGGCGCCGGACTCCTCGGCCGCAGCTTCGTCCGCCTCCTCGACAACGACCTGGGCTTCCGCGCCGAGCGCCGCGCCGCCGTCCAGCTCTTCCTCTGGGACCGCAACCCCACCGCCGAGCAGCGCCGGCAACGGGTGGCGCAGCTCGCGGCCCGCTTCTCGTCGGTGCCGGACGTCGAGGAGGTCGCGGTCGTCTCGGCGCTGCCGCTGCACCCGCACCAGATCGACCCCCAGGACGAGCTGATCAGGGAGGACAGGCCGGGACCACGCCCCGGCGAGTCGGCGCTGGTCTACACCACGGTGGCCTCGCCCAACTACTTCCGGCTCATGGGCATCCCGCTGCGCGGAGGCCGCGAGCTCGGTGAACGCGACCGGAGCGACGCTCCCGCGGTCGCGATCGTCAACCAGGCCCTGGCCGGGCGGTTTTTCCCCGGCGAGGATCCCGTTGGCAAGCGCGTGACCTTCGGGGTGATGGGGCGGCCGGTGAGCCGCGAGATCGTGGGGGTCGTGGCGAACGTGCGGCCCACCGCGCTGGACAGCGACCCCCGCCCCGAAGTCTACGTGCCGTTCGAACAGTCGGCGATCGGCAGCGTCACCTTCGTCGTGCGCACGCGGACGGAGGCGGCGGCGATGCTCCCGGTGCTGCGGGCGCTGGTCTGGCAGGTCGATGCGGACCAGTCGGTGTATCACCTGGCGACCGTCGACCGGCTGCTGTCGGACACGCTGGTGGGCCGGCGCTTCAACCTGCAGCTGCTGGCGGCGTTCTCGGCCGTGGCGCTGGCGCTGGCCACGCTCGGCATCTACGGGCTGATCAGCTTCCTGGCGAGCCAGCGCCGGCACGAGATCGGCGTCCGCATGGCGCTCGGCGCCCGGCGGGGCGACATCGTCGGCATGATCGTGCGCCAGGGTCTCGGCCTCGGCGTTCCCGGCGTGGCCCTGGGAGTGCTCGGCGCCCTGGCCCTGACGCGCTTCCTGCGTCACCTGCTCTACGGCGTGACGCCGACGGACCCGGTCGCCTTCGTGGGGCTCAGCGTGCTCCTGCTCATCGTCACCGCGGCCGGCGCCTACCTGCCGGCGCGGCGCGCGGCGGGCGCGGATCCCGGCCGGGTGCTGCGGCAGGAGTGAGCTTCCGGCGACGGGCGGCCCGGCGCGCTCAGCGTCGTCTCCGCCGCCGGCGCCTCCGGCCGGCGCGTGCCGCGGCGGTCTCCTCCTCTTCGTCGGCCGGGGCGGCGCCCCGCCGCAGGGCCGCCGCGCGCCACTGCTCGAGCGTCTCTTCGCCCTCGCCGGTCGCCCGCACCAGCAGCTCCAGGAGCAGGAGGCTGTCCTCGAAGTGGGGGCGGCGCGTGTAGCGGAGGCGGTCGGGAAGCTTCCAGCGCGGCTCGCAGAGGCGCCAGAAGCCGGTCAGGGCCTGCACGACCTGCAGCGCCTTGGCGTTGGAGGCCGGGAAGCGCTGGAAGAAGCCGGAGGCGGTCTCGCGCACCAGGGCCTCGACGGCGGCGCGGGTCAGCGGGCGCTGGTCGAGCGCCTCGACGTCGTAGCGGCGGAGGAGGACCTGGGGCAGGAGCAGGGCGCCGACGAGGACGGTGTCGGAGAGCTGCCGCTCCTCGCCGACCAGGGCGTCGATCGAGGGCGGGATCTGCCCGAAGTCGCCCAGCCCGCGCTCCGCCGCCGAGACCATCGCGTAGGCCTCGGGCAGCAGCACCTCCATCATGCCCAGCTCGAGCATCCACTGCATCGCCGCGCCGGCGTGGCCGCAGCGCAGGAGCTGGGCGATCTCCTCGGTCAGGCGCGCCGGCGAGGCGCGCTCGAGGTCGCGGCGGTGGCGGTGGATCGCCTCCTGGGTCGCGGCCTCGATGCCGAAGCCGAGCCGGCCGGCGAACTCGCAGGCGCGGAGCATCCGCACCGGGTCCTCGCGGAAACGGACGTCGGGGTCGCCGATCGCCCGCACCAGGCGGCTCTGGAGGTCGGGGATGCCGCCGGTGTAGTCGACGACGCTGAAGTCGGCGACGTCGTAGAAGAGCGCGTTGATCGTGAAGTCGCGGCGGAAGGCGTCCTCGCGCGGCGAGCCCCAGAGGTTGTCGCTGGTGATGAGGACGTCGCGCTCGGGCTCGCCCTCCTCCACCGCCGCCGCCGGCTCGGCGCCGCGGCGGAAGGTGGAGACCTCGACCACCTCGCCGTCGTGGAAGTAGACGTGGACCAGCCGGAACCGGCGGCCGATGACCCGCGAGTTGCCGAAGAGGCGGCGCACCTCGTTGGGGCGGGCGTCGGTGCCGACGTCGTAGTCCTTGGGCCGCCGCCCGAGCATCAGGTCGCGCACGCTCCCCCCCACCAGGTGAGCCTTGTAACCGGCCGAGTGCAGCCGGTACATGACCTTGAGGGCGTTGCGGCTGATGTTCTTGCGGGAGATCGGGTGGTCCTGCCGCGGCAAGATCAGCGGCGCCACCCCACTGCGTTCACGCATCCGGCCGATTGTATAGGAGGCGCCGGGCCCTTTTTCCGTCATACTTACGCCCATGCCCCCGCGTTTCGACCTGGAGCGGCGGACGCTCGAGCTGGCGGTGGCGGACCTGCTGGAGGCGGGGCTGCTGCGCACGCTCGGGTTCTCGCAGCGCGGCGGCTACGAGCGCCTCTGGCTGGGGCAGGCGATCCACAGCCGCTACCAGGAGCAGGCGCTGGCCGGCGACCCGAGCTACCGCCGCGAGGTGTGCGTGGCGTGCAGCTTCCCGCACCGCGGCTGGGAGGTGACGGTCTCGGGCCGCATCGACGGCTTGCGCCGCGAGCCGGACGGCACGCTGGTCGTCGAGGAGATCAAGTCGGTGCGGCGCGGCGCCGCGCTGCCGCCGGCGCAGCGCGAGATGTACCAGCGGCAGGCCCTCCTCTACGCCTGGATCGTCGCGCAGTGCGAGGAGGCGCCGGTGCGCGCCGAGCTGGTGCTCATCTCGATCGGCAGCGACGAGGTGGAGCGCGAGGAGCTGGCGGCCGACCCGCGCGGCCTGGAGCACGCGGTCCACCGCCGCATCAACGCGCTCATCGCCGCCTACGAGGCCGAAGCCGAGGCCGCGGCGGCACGACGCGCGGCGGCGGGGCGGCTCGCCTTCCCCTACCGCGAGCTGCGCCCGGGGCAGGAGGAGATCCTCGCGGCGGTGGGGACCGCGCTCGCCAACGGCGAGCATGTTCTCCTCCAGGCGGCGACCGGCATCGGCAAGACGGTGGCGGCGCTCTACCCCGCCTTGCGCTACGCCCTGGAGCACGACAAGCGCCTCTTCGTCCTGACCGCCAAGACCCTGCAGCAGGAGATGGCGGGGGCGGTGCTGCGCCTTCTCAACACCGAGGGCGCCTTCCGCTCGCTCCGCCTGCGCGCCAAGGCCAAGATGTGCGCCAACGAGCAGGTGATCTGCCACGAGGAGTACTGCCGCTACGCCAAGGACTACGCACTGAAGCTCCAGGGGAGCGGCCTGGTGCGGCGGCTCCTCGACGAGCACCCGACGCTCGAGCCGGACGACGTCTTCCGCGCCGCGCAGGCGACGGAGGTCTGCCCCTTCGAGGTGAGCCTCGAGCTCCTGGGGCGGGCGCAGGTCACGGTCTGCGACTACAACTACGCCTTCGATCCCTACGTCTCGCTCCCCGACTTCGGCCCCGACCGCGACCTCTCGGACGTGGTGCTGGTGATCGACGAGATCCACAACCTGGTGGACCGCGGGCGCGGCTACTACAGCCCGGAGCTCTCGGCCGGGGAGGCGCGGCGGGCGGGGGAGGTCGTGGGGCGGGGCGGCGAGCCGATCCACTTCGAGATCGAGCGCCTGTGCATGGCGCTCGCGACGCTCATCGAGCGCACCGTGGACGACGCGCTGGAAGAGGGGCCGCCGGGGGAGCGCGCGGTCGAGGTGCCGCTCCCCGAGGACCGCCTCTGGATGCTGCGCCCAGACCTCGACGCCGCGTTCGTCGATTACCTCGAGCACCAGCGCTCGACCCGCACCTTCCGCGCCGACGACCCGTTCGTCGATCTCTACTTCGACGTGCTGCGGTTCTTGAACGGCCTGGTGGTCTCCGACGAGGCCTTCAGCCACTACGTCGAGCGGCGCGGCGGCGACAGCCGCTGGAAGGTGCTGTGCAAGGACCCGAGCCGCTTTCTGGGCGGCGTCGTCCGCCGGTCGCATGCGACGATCGGGCTCTCGGCGACGCTCTCGCCGCCGCAGTTCTACTTCGACCTGCTGGGCTTCGAGGCCGGGCGGACGGCGTTCGTCGAGCTGCCCAACCCCTTCCCGGCCGAGAACCGGCGGGTGGTGATCGACTCGACGGTGGCGACGGCGTACAAGGAGCGGGAGGCCAACTACGAGCGGCTGGCCGAGCGGCTGGCCGAGTTCGCCGAGGCGGTGCCCGGCAACTGCCTGGCGCTCTTCCCGAGCTACAACTTCCTGGCCGAGGTGGCCGGGCGGATGCGGCTGCGCGGCAAGCGCGTCCTGGTGCAGCGGCAGGTGGACGGCGACCGCGAGCGCGAGGCGATTCTCGACGCGCTGCGGCTGGCGGTGCTCGGCGACGTGCTGCTGCTGGCGGTGGCGGGCGGGGTCTTCGCCGAAGGGGTGGACTACCCGGGCGACATGCTGCGCGGCGTGGCGGTGGTCGGGCCGTGCCTGCCGGCGCTGACGCTCGAGCAGCAGCTCCTCAAGGCCTACTACGAGGAGCGCTTCGAGAAGGGCTTCGAGTACGCTTTCGTGGTGCCCGGGATGACCCGCGTCGTGCAGGCCGCCGGGCGGCTCATCCGCTCGGCCCACGACACCGGCGTCATCGCCCTCTTCGACCGCCGCTTCCTCCACGTCCCCTACCGCGACCACCTCCCCGCCGACTGGCTCCCCGGCGAAGGCGCCGGCGCCCTGGTCGGCGAGCCGGGGGCGGTGGCCGAGGAGTTCTTCCGCGGGTTGACGGCAATGCAACGCCAGCGGGCGTGAGAGGAAGACGACGAGTGCAGCTCGAGAGGCCAGCGCGGTTGCCGACGGTGAACGATCCGTTCACCAAGGAGGAGCTCCTCGACGAGCTGCGTTCCCTGCACGAGCAGAGCACCGCGTTCTGGGAGTCGTTTCCGACGGCGGAGTTCTTCGTCTCACTCGGCGAGGCCTGGTCGCCGGCGGACAACGTACGGCACCTCCTCAAGTCGAACCGGCCTGTGGCGCGGGCGCTCGGGACGGCGCGGGTGGCGCTGGCGCTTCGCTTCGGGGTCGGCTTCCGGGAGTCGAGGAGCTACGCCGAGATCCGGGAGACCTATCGCACGGCGCTGGCGGGCGGGGTGACCGCCGGCCGCTTCGCGCCCCGCCCCGAGCCGGCGCCCGCCGACCCCGAGACGGCGCGCCGGGCGCTCATGGAGCAACGCGAGGCCACCGCCTCCGCGCTCGCATCGGCCCTCGCGCGCTGGGGCGAGGGTGCGCTCGACCGGCTCCGGCTGCCGCACCCCGCGCTCGGCAAGCTCACGACCCGCGAGATGCTCTTCTTCACCCTTTACCACAACCTCCACCACGTCCTGAACGTCGCGCGGCGGACGGGGCGCGGCTAGCCTCGCCATGCCGGACTTCTACTCGCTCTTCCTGGCCGCCGCGATCGCGCTCGTGGGTGGGGCGCTGGGGGCGGCGGCGCTGTTTCGAATCGGCGCGCTGGGGTGGCGCTGGCGCGGGGCGGTGCGGACTGCGGCGTTGGCCGGCTTGGCGCTGGGTGCGGCGGCGGCGCTCGTCCACCTGCGGATGGATCATGAGCCCGGGACTCCGGCCGCGCTCGGCTGGAGCGAGTTCTTCGTCGAGCACCCGGCGCTCATCGTCGTCGCGGTCGGCGGCCTGCTGGCCGTCTGGCTCTCGGCCTGGCGGCGCGGCCCGTAGCCGCGGCGGCGGCCCGCCGGCTTACTCGACGATCAGCACGCGCCGGTTCGCCGGGACGGCTTCGAAGCGCTGCACCTTGCCGCTGGGCCAGCGGAGGGTGAGGCGGTCGGCGCGGGGGGCTGCGCCGAGGCCGAAGTGCACGGCGAGGGCGTTCTGCGAAAGGTACGAGGAGGCGGTGCGCGTTTCGCGGAGCTGGCGGGCGCCGGCGGTCTCCAGCTCGAGACGGGTGCCGATGCCGGAGCGGTTCGAACTCGCCCCCATGAGGTCCACCAAGAGCCAGCCGCCGGCGCCAGCCGCGACGTTCTCGTAGAGCTCCGACCAGTCGTCGTTGTTGCTCACCACGAGATCGAGGTCGCCGTCGCCGTCGAGGTCGCCGGCGGCCATGCCGCGGCTGGAGCGGACGGCGTCGAGCCCGGAGTCCTCGATCTCGCGGAAGCGCCCCTTCCCCTGATTCTCGAAGAGCTGGTTGCGCTGCTTGTAGGTCGTGCCGGTCCCCCACTGCTCGACGTTGTGGATGATGTGGCCGTTGGCCACCGCCACGTCGAGGTCGCCGTCCTGGTCGAAGTCGGCGAAGACGGTGCCGAAGCCCACCTTGTGCATCGACGGCGCCGCCAGGTTGGCGACGTAGCGGGCGTCGACGAAGGCGAGGCCGCCGAGGTTGCTGTAGAGGACGCTGGTCTGGAGGTCGAGGTGGGTGACGAAGAGGTCGGGCCAGCCGTTGCCGTCGAGGTCGCCCAGGTCCACTCCCATCCCCGCTTCCGGCTTGCCGAGGTCGGAGAGGGCGGTGCCCGACTGCAGGCCGATCTCCTCGAACTTGCCGTCCTTGCGGTTGTGGAAGAGGAAGCCCGGGGTCATGTCGTTGGCCACGTAGAGGTCGGGCCAACCGTCGGCGTCCATGTCCCCCCAGATGACGCCGAGCCCGTTCCCCTTGTCCGGCGGCAGGCCGGCGGCGGCGGTGGCGTCCTCGAAGGTGCCGTCTCCCTTGTTGCGGTAGAAGCGGTCCGGGATCCCCTCGTAGACGTCGGGGTGGCAGTAGGAGCGGAGGTTCCGCTCCTTGAGCCCGCAGACCGGGTTCTTGTCGAAGGCGAAGTCGACGTAGTTGGCGACGTAGAGGTCGAGGTCGCCGTCGCGGTCGGGGTCGGCGAAGCCGGCCGAGGTCCACCACCCCGCGGCGCCGAGCCCGGCGCGCGCCGTCGCGTCGGCGAAGGTGCCGTCGCCGCGGTTCTCGAAGAGCTGGCTGGCGCCGAAGCTGGTGACCAGGAGGTCGAGGTCGCCGTCGCCGTCGACATCGCCGGCGGTGCCGCCCATGCCGTAGCCGGAGACCACGAGGCCGCTCCCCGCCGTCGCGTCGCGGAAGCGCCCGCCCCCGTCGTTGCGGAAGAGGACGGAGCGCGGCGGCTCGCCCGTGTAGCCCGGCAGCGGGCCGCTGTCGACGAGGAAGAGGTCCTCGTCGCCGTCGCCGTCGTAGTCCCAGACGACGACCCCGGAGCCCATCGTCTCGATCATGTAGAGCTGCCCGGAGCCGGCGTGGTGGTGGCGGAAGCGCACCCCCCAGGCCTCCCCGGCGTCCCGGAAGGGGGGCGCGGCGGCCAGCGGCGGGGCCGGCAGGAGCAGGAGGAGCCCGAGGGTGAGGGGGGACGGCGGGCGCGACACCGGGGGGGGATGCTAGCAGCCGCAAACGTTTGGGCCGGTCCCGCCGTATATAGGGGTGAACGGACGAGAGACGGAACAGCTCCTTCTCCCGGATCCCTCCTCCACCCCGCCGCGAGGCGGGGTTTTTTTATGGCCCGAGCGGCCGGCGCCCGGGGGGGAACCGCCGCCCCTGGCCGGCGCGCAGCCGGCGCACGAACTCCAGGAACAGCCGCTCCTGCTCGCCGTCCAGGACGGCGCGGCTGTCGACGACGTTGGCGGCCATCGCCCCCTCCAGCTTGGCGTAGCTGCGGCCGATCTGCTCGACCAGGGCGTCGATCCGCGCCCGGCGCGGCGCGGGGGCCAGGAGCTCCTGCCGCAGCTCGCGGTGGAGCTCGGCGAGGACGCGGCGCTCCTCGCGGCTGGTCGCGAAGAAGCGGCGCTGGATCGCCAGGAAGCGCCGCTTCTCCTCGCCCTCGAGCCGCATCTCCTCGACCAGCCGCTGGAGGCGCCGCTGCGGCCCGCCGGGTCCCGGGCGCGCCGCCGGGCCGTCGTCCGGCCGCCGGTCGAACGCCGGCGGTGGCGGCGCCGGGAGGGGTGCGACCGTCGTCTCCTCCCGCGCGCGCTGGGTGGCCAACGTGGCGAGGATGCCGACGTTCACCCCCAGCGACAGCAAAAGGGCGAGGACCAGCCCCCAGCGCCTCACGAGCCCTCCCCGTCCTCGCCGGCCAGCGCCGCCAAGTACTCCTCGGCCAGGCTGGGAGCGAGGAAGCCACCCTCCTCCTCGCCGGCCGGCGCCGTCTCGACGACGGCCGCGGCCGCGGTCGCCGCCGACGGGCGCTCCGCCGGCCGCCGCAGAGTGCCGAGGCCGGCGCCGGCGACGATCCCGGCGGCGAGCGCCGCCGCCCCCGCCGCCCGCACCCAGAGCGGCGCGAGCCTCCAGGAAAGGACGGGCGCCCCCTCGGCCTCGCGCCGCGCCCGCGCCATCACCTCGCCCGCGAAGCCGGGCGGCACCGGCGCGCCGGGCACCGGCCCGGCGTCCCGCCAGGCGCCTTCCAGCCGCCGCCACGCTGCGGCCAGCTCCGGCTCGCGCGCCAGCCGCGCCCGCAGCGCCGCCGCCTGCTCCCGCGGCAGCTCGCCGGCCAAGAGGCGCACCAGCTCTTCCCTGTCGTGCCCGCTCATCGCTCGCACCTCCCTTGAAACCAGCTATTCATCGCGATCCTGCGCCGCTTCGAGCCGGCGCATCGCCCGCACCAGGCGGCTCTCGACCGCCCCTTCCGTGATCCCCAGGACCGCCGCCGCCTCGCGGTAGGAGAGCTCCTCGAAGCGCACCAGCACCAGCACCGCCCGCTGACCCGGCGGCAGCCGCTCGATCGCCCGGCGCGTCGCGTGCCAGCGCCGGCGGGCCAGGAGCTCGGCCTCGGGGCCGGCGCGCCCGTCGGCGGGCTCGAGCGGCGGCGCCTCGTCCTCGCCCGCTCCCTCTCCCAGGCGGATGAAGCGCACCACCCGCCGCCGGCGCAGCAGGTTCAGGCAGTGGTTGACGGCGATGCGATAGAGCCAGGTGTAGACCTGGCCGCGCGGGCGGTAGCTCCCCGCCTTGCGGAAGGCCTTGAGGAAGACCTCCTGCGCCGCGTCGCGCGCCTCCTCGACGTCGCCGAGCAGGCGCTCGCAGAGCCGCAGGAGGCGCTGCTCGTGCCCCGCCACCAGCGGCGCGAAGGCCTCCACCTCGCCGGCGGCCACCCGCCGCAGCAGCTCCCAGCCCGGATCGGCGGCGTCCGCGTCGTTGAGCCCCGCTGCCACGCGCCTTGTGGAACCCCTCAGTCGGGCGGCCCCTGCGCGCGGTCCCGCCCCTCGGCCCAGCGCTGGCAGCGGCGATGGAGGGTGACGAGGAGCCAGGCGTCCTTGTCAGCGATGCGGTCCCAGCGGTAGGTCAGGACGAGCGCCACCTCGTGGAGGATGCGCTCGGCCTCGGCGGCGGGGAGCCGGAAGCGCGCGAAGAGGCGCTCGGCATCGGGCTGCAGCCGGCGCAGCAGCTCGGCCAGCCCCTCGCTGCCCGAGGGGCCCTTGGACGGGACCATAAGAAGAGCGCGCGTCGCGGCGCGCGGGGGAACGAGCTTAGGGGCGCAGCGTCCGGAGCATCACGCGACGCGGCTCTCCGCCGCCTCGTGCATCTCGTCGGGGTCGTACTCGTAGAGCAGCGAGCGGACGGTCAGGCTCGGCGCCACCGCCATCCCCTCCTCGTAGCTCCACATCGGGATCGTCTCCCACGGGCAGTAGCGGGCGCAGAGCTGGCAGCCGATGCAGCGCTCCAGGTCCACCTCGACGAGTTTCATGAAGTCGCGGTGCTCGGGGCCGGGGACGATCTCGATGCAGTCCACCGGGCAGAAGGCGATGCAGGCCTCGCAGCCGGTGCAGCCGGTCTGGTCGATGACCGCGAGCTGCTTCGGCGCCTTGGCGCGCGGCGGCTTGTCGATCTCGATCTTCTTGGCGTAGGGGAAGCTCTCGGGCATCGGGTCTCCGGCCGCGGACAGCGCGCGAAAGATATCAAAAAAGGCCGTGGCAGAATCCCCGGCCATGATCGTCGAGCGGGTAGCGCGCTTCGTCGGGGACCCGCGGGCGGAGTCGTTCGACGAGCTGGCCCTGGCCGCCTTCGCCTGGCAGCACGAGCGGATCGAGCCCTACCGCCGCCTCTGCGCGGCGCGCGGTGCGACACCCGCGACGGTCGCCGACTGGCGGCAGGTGCCGCCGGTCCCCGCCTCGGCCTTCAAGACGATGGAGCTGGCCGCGGCGCCGGCGGTCGAGGTCTTCAGGAGCAGCGGCACGACGGCGGGGCCGGAGGAGCGGAGCGTCCACCGACACCCCTTCCCGGACCTCTACCGGCAGACGATCGACGCCGCCTTCCCGGGCTTCTGCCTGCCCGTGCCGGCTCCTCTTCCGATGCTCTCGCTGATCCCGCCGCGTGTGCAGGCCCCGGACTCCAGCCTCGCCTTCATGATCGACCACGTCCTCGCCCGCTGGGGCGGGCCGGAGAGCGCCGTCGCCGTCGGCCCGCGCGGCGTCGAGGCGGCGCGCGCCCGCTCCTGGGCCGGGGCCCGCCAGCGCGAGGGGCGGCCGGTGCTGGTGCTCGGCACTTCGCTCGCCCATCTGCAGTGGCTGGAGACGCTGGAGCGGCAGGACCTGCGCTTCCGCCTGCCGGCCGGGAGCGCGGTCTTCGACACCGGCGGCTTCAAGGGACGAGGACGGGAAACGGCGCCCGGCGAGCTGCAGGCGCGGCTCGCCGACCGCCTCGCGGTGCCGGCCGACCGCGTGGTGCGCGAGTACGGGATGACCGAGCTGACGAGTCAGCTCTACACGCGGGCGCTCGCCGGCGGCGACCCCGACCTGTTCGTGGCGCCGCACTGGGTGCGGGTGCGGGTACTCGATCCGGAGACGTTAGAAGAGGCGCCGGCTGGGCGTCCGGGGTTGGTGGCCGTCTTCGACCTCGCCAACCTGGGGTCGGCCGTCCATCTCTTGACCGAGGACTTGGGCGCGATGGAAGAGGGAGGGGTCCGTCTCCTCGGCCGCGCAGCGGGCGCCGGCCTGCGCGGCTGCTCGCTGGCGGCCGAGGAGCTGGGAACCTGAGCCGTCCTACTCGAAGGCGCAGACACTCTCGATGAGCGCCGCGTCGTGCGCCGTCCCGAGGCCCTGCTTCGTCGTCTTGAGCACCGTCACCCAGCCCTGCGAGACGACCCCGAAGAGGTCGGTGTCGCGGTGGCCGAGGTCGATCTCGGTCCAGCCGAAGGGCTCGGTCACGTCGAGCGCCGCGCTGCCGACGATGACCGCTTGGGTCGCCAGCGGGAAGCGCTCGCGGGTGGCCGGGAGCGTCGTCACCCCCTCCTCCTCGTCCCAGGCCACCAGCTCGGGGGCACCGAGCGGCGCCCACGACGGCGCGCCGCTGCAGTCGACCGGCGCCGCCGCAGCGCTCTTGGTGTCGCGCCAGACGGTGAGCACGGTCTCGGCCCCGCTCGTCCCGCCCTGCGCGTAGCTCGCCGCGAAGCGGGCCCCGAGCGGCTGGCGGTTGTCGCTCGCCTGGCCGCCGACGTAGCGGCCGTAGAAGGTATAGCCGGAGCCGTACGCCGTCTCGTCGGCCGCGATGTGCACCGCCTGCTCGCCCTGGGCGATCCGCTTGCGCGAGTCGACGTAGGCGTACTCGCCGAGGAGCACGTTGTCGTTGGCCGCCACGCCCAGGCCGCCCTGGACGAAGTAGCCCGCCGACGAGGGGTTGAGCGGCGAGCACGAGTTGACGACGTCCACCGTCACGTAGCCGGTCGCCAGGAGGCCCTGGCGGGGACTGGCGTGGCAGAGACCGCGCAGCTTGCGGCCGGTCAGGGCCCGCTGCAGCGGCTCGGCCGCCACCTGCGCCGGCGCCAGGGTGGCGCCGCAGCCGGCGAACTGGGTGGCGCCGTCGGAGAGCGCGCCGACCGGGCTCGTCGCCGCCCCGGTCTCCGGCAGGACGCCGTTCTCCAGGATGTCGCGCAGGTTGAGCGTCTGCACGTCGAAGCCGGAGAGGTAGAGGTTGAAGGTCAGGCTCGGGACCGCCCAGTCGCTCCACAGGGTGACGCTCACCAGGTGGGCGCGCGAGTCGGCGTTGGTGATCGAGAGCATCGTGGTGAGACCGTTCGGGGTGCCGAGATCGACGCCGAACCAGGGAACGAGCAGCGTCGCCGCCGGGCGCACCGAGACGCGGCAGTCGCCGCCGTCCGGGCAGGCCGGGCCTTCCGCCACGTCTTCGCAGGCGTCGCCGAGGCCGTCGCCATCGGCGTCGAGCTGGGCCGGGTTGGCCCCGAACGGACAGTTGTCGCAGGCGTCGCCGAGGCCGTCGAGGTCGACGTCGGCCTGGTCGGCGTTGACCGTCGCCGGACAGTTGTCGCCGAGGTCGCTGCCTTCACCGACGTCCCCGCCGCCGGGCGGGATCGGATCCACCGGCGGGAGGCCGCCGCCGGGGGGCGGAGTGCCGCCGCCGGGAGGCGGGGTTCCGCCGCCGGGAGGAGGCGGCTCGCCGCCGCCCGCCGGGGGAGGCGGAGGGGGCGGCGTTCCCAGGGTCGCCAGGTAGAAGGTCTCGAAGCCGCCGTCGGTGTCGCTGATCGTGGCCGCCAGGCCGACGCGGTTCTCGCCGTCGGCGAAAGCAAAGGCAGCCGAGGCCGGATCGTCGAGGACGAAAGCCCAGCCGGCGTTGCCGATGCCGGAGTCCGTGGCCTGGATGACCAGCGGCGCGTTGCCGAACGACGCCGTGAAGAGCAGCGCTCCGTCCGGGGCCAAGATGCGCAGCACCAGCGCCTCGATCCGCAGCCGGTTCTTCGTCCCGCCCTTGGGCTCGTTGGCGTTGAAGACGAGCAGGACCTGGTCGGCGGCAGGGTTGCCGACCTCGGCGAGCCGGCGGGTGAGGGTCTGCGAGGCCCCCTTCTTCTCGTTGCCGCCGGCGATCCCCGCCGGGCAGCCGGGCGCCCCGGGACCGAAGACGTCGGCGCTGCCGTTCCAGGAGACGCAGCCCGACTCCAGGTCCTGCTCCTGGATGGTGAGCAGCGTCTTGACGTGGCCGAGGCCGCTGCCCTGGTGCTGCACGGGGCCGGCATAGCTGAGCCCCGCGCCGCGCGCGGCGGCCGGGACGATCAGCGCTGCGAAGGCGAGGACTGCGAGGAAGGGAAGTACACGACGACCGACAGGAACCATGACTGGGAACCTCCGCTGATGTGCTGCATTCATGGTGAATTACCCGATTCCCCCACCCGCCCACTGCGCGGCAACAGCAACTCGAATGCCATCGACGGGCGCGCATAAACAGACGGCCGCGCGGCGGGGTCGCCGCGCGGCCGGATTGTCGATGCGGAGCGCTGCGGCGCTACGGGTTGCGCACCGTCTTCGCGACGCTGATCTCGACCGCCTTCGCGCCGCCAAGCTGATCGATCACCTGCACGGTGTAGACGCCGGCGAGCGCGGGCGTGGCGTCGAGCCCGGACAGCGCGCTGCCCGCGATCAGCGCGCCGCCGGAGGCGAGCAGGCCGCCGCCGGGTCCGACGAGCCGCACGAGGAGCGGCTTGGCGCTGCCTGCGACGACGACCGAGAGCTCCTCGGTCGCCGCGTCGGTCACCACCGTCGCCGTGGTCAACGCGCCGGGGAGGCCGGAGAGCGTCCCGGCGCGCAGCTCGGTGAGCGAGCGGCTGAGCGGCGCCGACTCGTCGGCGTCGGCGGTGCCGCGCGCGGGCGCGATCTCGAAGGCGTCGAGCGTCGCGATCCCGGAGCGGTGGGCGACGACGATCTCGTGCGTCCCCTCGCCGAGCCCGTCGAAGGTTGCCGAAGCGCCGAAAGCGGGATCGGCCGTCGGGCCGGCGAAAGAGACGGTCCGCGCCAGCGCGCCGTCGATCGAGACGTCGGCCGTGCCGCCGGCGCTCGAGGTGGCGTAGAAGTAAGTGATCGCGGAGCCTGCGAAGACCAGCCGCGCGGTGGGGTTCGCCCCGCCGCCGCCGTTCTTGCCGCCGACCCGCCGGTGGTAGCTGCCGCCGGAGGCGCCGGCCGCCTCCTTCCGGTGCCAGCCGCCGGCGTACTCGATCGCCGGGTCGTCGTTCTCGACGCGTAGCGGCTCGGCGCGCAGCGACGGCCCCGCCGTCTGGCGGACGACGATGCCGTCCATCCGGCTCGCGGCGGCGCCGAAGGTGTCGCAGTCGGCGTCGCAGGTGTCCACCCCCGCCGCCCAGAAGCCCTGGGCGAAGGCCGGCGCCTCGGCCGGCGGCACCTCGACGTCGAGGAAGTCGAACATGCCGGCGCAGCGCCCGGGGCCGCAGTTGCCGCGGTGGACCGGCTGCGCCGGGTTGTTGGCGACGTCGAAGACGAAGAGCGGGTCGGCGTCGAGCGCGTTGGTCGAGACGACCTCGTAGAGGTTCCATGGCCGCTGCGCGTCGCCGCGGTCGCCAACGACGGTGCCCGGGAAGTGGATGACGATCCGGCCGGGGTCGCCGGCGTCGATCGTCGGGAAGTTGACCTCCTGCACACCCGGCGGGGCGATCATCAGCGGCGCGCTCCAGGTGAGGCCGTGGTCGCGCGAGATGGTCAAGTAGGGCAGGCGGTCGTTCTCGTCCCACCAGGTCATGTAGAGGTTGTCGGCGAGATCGACCGCGGTGGTGTTCTCGTGCTCGGTGCCGGGGAGCGGGATGTCGCGGTTGGCGAAGACCCGCTGCCAGCTCATGGCACCGTCCTCCGAGATGGCGATGCCGGGGAGGCCGCAGCGCCCGGCCGGCAGGAACACCCGCCCGGCGCTGTCGGTGCGCAGGTGCGCCGTCAGGCCGCCGCAGAGGCCGGGCACGCCCTCGTGCGGCCCGGGCCCGGTGTTGTCGGGCTCGAAGCCCTGGAACGCGAAGCCCGCCTTGGTGAAGGTCTGGCCGCCGTCGAAGCTGCGCAGGCAGGGACTGACGGCGACGGTGTTGTAGCAGACGTAGACCACCTTGCCGTAGAGCAGGTCGACCAGCGGCGCCACGTCCGGCGTCGGCGGGCCGGAGAAGATCGTCTGGTGGTCGGTGACGCCGGCGTCCACGACCACCGGGTTGCGCCCCCAGGTTTCCCCCTCGTCATCCGAGAAAAGCAGCCACATGCCGCCGCCGTCGTAGGTGTCGAGGCTGAAGACGCGGCCGGTGTCCTCGTCGACGTAGACCATCGGGTCGCCGTTGACCGGCGGCTCGCTCTTGAGCGGCTCGGGGAGCTCGGGCGAGACTGACACCCAGGTGGCGCCGCCGTCGCGCGAGCGCATGACGAGGGTGCGCGGCAGCACCACGGCGGCGCCGTCGAAGGTCGCCGCGGCGTAGAAGGCGGTGCCGCTCTTGAGAATGCCGAGCGTCGGCTCCGCGGCGCCGCGGCCGATGGGGTGGATGGCCGTCTCGAGCGCCGGCCCGTCGTAGGCGGCGAGGGTGTTGGGGTTGCCGGCGAAGTCGGGGGTGGTGCCGGCGGAGACGCGGGTGCCGTGGTAGGCGCCCGAGGTGATCGTCGGCGGCACCGGCAGCGGCTCTCCGACCGCGGCGAAGACCGGGTTGAGGCGGATCGGGAAGGAGGAGACGGCGCCGTTCGGCGGGTCCTCGGCATCCGTCGTCGCGTCGATGAGATCGACGAGCAGCTCGCCGTTGGCGGGCGCGATGTTGGCCGAGGGGATGACGCCGGCGACGGCGGTCGGGTTCGTCGTCGCGGAGATGAAGATCACCGCCACCGCCCCCGCCGCCGCGGCGTTGTTGGAGATGAGGGCGAACGGCGTCGCCGGCAGGGTCGGGTCCGTCAGCTTGACGAGCCCGATCCGCCCTCGCGCCGACGCCGGCCACTCCGCGAGCGTCTGGCCGTTGCGCACGAAGACGTAGCGTTGGGCCATGGATCCCACCGGCGGCGCCGGCGTGCCGGCCATCGGGTAGAGGCCGAGGTTCTGCGGCTGCCCCGCGGCCGCCGGCAGGTCCTCGGCGGGGACCACGGCGCCCGTCGTGTTCGCATCCACCGCGGACGCCTCGAGCACGTCCACCGACCACCCCTGCCCCGCCGCCGGCGCCGCGTCGGCGGCGCCGAGCAGCAGGACGAGGCAGGAAAGAAGCTGGATCGGGTGCTGCAAGCGCTGGCTCATGACCGTCCCTCCTCGGCCGGCGTCAGGGCCGGCCTTTGAGAGCGGTCATCTCAAATCGAAGGGGCGGCGTCCATCGGGGAAAACCCCCAGCGCGGGCGGGGAGTTGGCCTCAGGGGGCGGTAGCATGACCTCCATGAGCCGACCGCACGCCACGTCCCGGGACCTCGCCACGCTCGACGACTTCGCGCCGGGCCAGAGCGCTTCCTTCTCGAAGACGATCGGCGAGGTGGAGCTGGCGCTCTTCGTGGCGTTGAGCGGCGACGTCAACCCGCTGCACGTCGACGAGGAGTTCGCGCGCCGGACGTTCTTCGGCGGCCGCATCGCCCACGGCCTGCTCTCGGCGTCCCTCCTCTCGACGGTGATCGGCACCCTCCTCCCCGGCACCGGCGCGATCTACAAGGGCCAGAGCCTGCGCTTCCTCCGCCCCGTCCGCCCGGGCGACACCCTGACGGCGACGGTCGAGGTGCGCGACGTCGACCGCGCCCGCGGCGACCTCCACTTGGCCACCTGGATCGCCAACCAGCGCGGCGAGCGGGTCATCGAAGGCGAAGCGGTCATCGGGCTCCTGCGCCAGCTGCGCGACGCCTGAGCCTTTTTCCCCCGGTGCGCTGAGGTGATCCCCTCATTGCGCCGCGGGCGCGGGTGAGTTATGTCTTGCGGCTGCCGGACCTTGAGTCCGCGGGAGGGAACGCCATGAGACCATCCGCCGCCAGCCGCTTCGCCGCCGTCGTCCTACTCGTCGCCCTCGCGCCGCTCGCCGCGCACGCGGCGACGCCGCCGGCCGGGACGGTCTCCTCCACCTCGCCCAGCGCCGCCTGGACCGGAGGGCCATTCCTGGTCTCGAACCCGGCCGGCTGCACGGGCGTCGACCCCGGGTGCGACCACTACGCGCTCACGATCGTCCCGCCGGCGCGCGGCAGCTACGTCGTCGAGATCACGACCGAGCCGGCAAACGCGAGCGACGACTACGACCTCTTCGTCTTCAACGCCGAAGGTGATGAGGTCGGCAGCTCGGCCTCCTCCGGCGGTCGCGAGCGGGTGAGCCTGATCGACCCGCCGGCCGGCACCTACACCGTCGAGGTACAGGCCTTCTTGGTCGCAACCGGCTCCACTTACGGCGGCGCCGCCGCGCTCGGGCCGCTCGACGGGCGCGAGTCCACCAAGTGGACGATCACCTACCACGGCCAGTGCTGTGAGGGGAACCTCGCCTCCTCGGGTTCGATGAACTACGTCCTGCTGCCCGAGCTCCTGACCGGCAACGACATCAAGCGGAGCGACGACGGCGGCCTCACCTGGGAGAAGACCTACCCGCCGGTGGATGCCTCGATCCCCTTCGGCATCGAGGGGGACCTGCGCGCCTACGGCGACGACGTGGTCTTCTTCGGCACGCAGCTCGCGAACGGTGTGGCGGCGCGGAGCGACGACCGCGGCGCCACCTGGACGATGACCCAGATCCCGGTCGCCTTCGCCGCCAACGACCAGGCCTGGCAATACCTCGGCCCGATCCAGTACTGCCCGCTGCAGACGGTCCCCTACGTCCTCGCCGGCTGGTACCGCATCGGGTCGGTCGCGCTCTTCTCCTGCGACGGCGGGCTGACCTGGCCGATCCAGACGCCGCTCCCCGGCGCCAACGGCTCGGGGCCGGCGCACGTGGTCTGCCAGCAGACCGCCCGCCCCGGCTGGCCGGCCGGCGACACGCGCGTCAGCGACGAGCGCTTCGCGACGATGAAAGCCGGCCGTCACGGCGGCTTCGGCACCGACGGTCGCTTCTATTGGACGCAGGTCTCGGGCGACGAGCTCTTCGTCTGCCGCACGCGGAACTTCGGCGCCACCTGGGAGGGGATCCGCCACCCGCTCGCCGAGGGCACTCCCGCCGGCCAGCCGGTGACGACCTTCGCCTTCGATCAGAACGGCACGCTCTACATCCTGCACGCCAACAAGCTGTACGTGAGCTTTGACCAGGGGGAGAGCTTTCGCTACGTCCACACCCTGCCGAAGTGGGGGAACGACCCGTCGGTCGGCGACAGCGGCTCGGCGGAGTTCTTCGTCGTCAACGACGGCACAATCCACGTCGGCTTGAAAGAGGCGAGCCCCGACGGCGCTTCGCGCCTCTTCTACCTGCGCGGCAAGCACGTCGACACCGACCGCCCCGGCTGGCGCTCGGAGCTGGTGGACACGGTCGGCGCCGTGCGCCTCGACTTCATGCAGATCACGGTGGACGGCAACGGCATCCCGACGCTCGGCTACACGACTCCGCCGGACTTCACGCTCGGGGTGACGACGGCGAGCCGGCGCTCGCCGTTGTAGGAGAGACGGAGAGCTACGCCGGTGATCGCAGGCGAGGCGGTCGTCGGGTTAGTGCGGCGGCTGCGGCAGGACGGCTGAGTCTCCGCCGCCCGCGGCCGCCCAGCGGGCGCGCAGCGCTTCCACCCGCCGCCGGTTGACGCCGCGGTCGGAGATGCCGATGCGGGAGCCGGAGCGCAGGTGGACGACCTTCGCTTCCGGATCGACCTGGCCTTCGAGGTCGTCGACGAAGCCGAAGAAGCGCGAGCGGAGCTCGGCGTGGAGGTAGCCGCCGACGCGCTGGACGACGCGGCTGCGCGGCAGGGCGGCGACGGCCGCGGCCAGGCGCTCCATGGCCGCTTCCGCCTCCCCCGCGAACGGCAGCGGCTCGACCGCCCGCCCGCCGCAGCCGGGCTGCGAGCAGACGCAGTTGGTGGCGAGCCGGCAGGGGCGGAGACGGCCGTCCTTCAGGCCGCGCGTGCGCGGGCGCCGCGACTGCGCCGCCAGCCAGGCGAGGTACGCCGAGTAGGCCGCGGCGAGGGCGGCGAGGACGAGGAGGGTGAGGAGACCGCCGGACATGGCGGAAGCGCGGCGCCGGCGAGGCCGCGGGCGCGCGCGGGGGGCTAGGCGGCCGCCTCGCCCGACGTGCGGTGGGCGCGGAGGAAGGTCTCCGGCTTGCTGAAGACCTTGGCCAGGTTCATCCCCTTGCGCACCGCGCCGAGCGAGACCTTGCCGGTGGCCAGCGCGGCGCCGAGCTGGAAGTAGGTGCGCGCCTTGCCGCGGTGGCGGTAGCGCACCTCGAGGGCATGCCGCCAGAGGCGCGAGTACTCGGCGTAGAACTCCTCGAGCGGCAGCTTCGTCGGCAGCACGGTGTGGACGATGTCGTACATCTCCCAGTCGTGCGTCGTGACGTTCTGCTTCGCCGTCTCCCAGAGGTCGGTGCCGGGCAGCGGCGTCAGGATCGAGAAGCCGCTGTTGTAGGCGGCGGTCGTCGCGATCCACTCGCGCAGGCGGGCAAAGTCCTCGCGGTCCCACGCCGGATCGACGATGAAGTTGGGGGTGAAGCCGACGCCCATCTCCTTGAGGATCTCGATCGCCCGCCGGTTGTTGGCCGCCGTGTTGTGCTTGTTGACCAGCTCGAGCCCCGCGTCGGTGACCGATTCGAGGCCGAGGAAGATCGCCAGGTTGCCGCACCCCTTCCACAGCTCGATCAGGTGCGGGAACTTGCAGATGATGTCGGTGCGGGTCTGGACGGTGAAGTACTTCTTGATCCCGGCCGCCTGGATGGCGCGCGCGATCTGCTCGCTGCGCCGCACGTCCATCCAGAAGATGTCGTCGATGACGAAGATGTTCTCGGCCTCGATGGCCTGCAGCTCGGCGACGACGCGCTCGGCCGACTTCTCCCGGAACGTGCTGTCGTGGAACTTCCAGACCGAGCAGAAGTTGCACTTGAAGGGGCAGCCGCGCGCCATCTCGATCAGCGCCAGGGGCTTCCTGAAGTTGATGTAGTAGTGCGGCGCGTACTCGGCGATCAGGTGCCGCGCCGGCAGGGCGTAGGAATCGAGGTCGGCGCGCATCGGCGCGCAGCCGGTGGCGACGGGCCGGCCGTCGACGTTGAGCAGGAGGCCGGGCGCCTGGCGCAGGTCGCCGCCGCGCTCCAGCGCCTCGACCAGCGGCGGCATGACCTCCTCGCCGTCGCCGATCGCCACCGCGTCCACGCCCTCGCCGATGAACCACTCCGGCTGGCGCGAGGCGTCGTGGCCGCCGATGACGATGAAGGCCTCGGGGAGCATCTGCTTGACCTGGCGGACGAGCCGCAGGGTGCGCCGCCTTTCGGTCGTAAAGTTGCACTGCAGGCCGACGACCCGTGGCGCGAAGTCGCGGCAGCGCGCCAGCCCCTTCTCCTCGCCGTCGATGCGCAGGTCGAAGACCGCGCAGCGGTGCCCCGCTTCCTCCAGCTGGGCGGCGACGCAGATCATCCCCAGCGGCTCGACGAAGGTGAGCATCTCGAGCCCGAGGATGCCGCCGATCGGCGGCTTCAGAAAGGCGACGTTCATGGGAGCGTGGATCTTACCTCATGGCTCCAGCCAGAGGCCGACGGCGACGCTGCTCTCGTCGAAGAGGAAGAGCTCGCCGAGCGCCATGCGGCCATCGTAGAGGGCGACGCCGAGGCGCCAGCGACGGTCGCCGGCCGGCACGGAGAGGCCGAGGTGGAGGCTCGAATCGAGGCGCCAGTCCTGCTCCTGCATTGTCTCCAGGTTCGCGGCCGCGTACCAGCCGAGCCGCTCCCGCGCGCGGAACGGGCGGTGCAGCTCGGCGCCGGACTGCAGGCGCCCGCGCTCTTGGCCGAGCTCCCGCTTGACCCTGTAACTCCACCCCGCTTCGCCGTAGAGCCGCGCGCCGCGGGCATCGCTCCACGCCAGGCCGGCCGCGGCCTCCTCGCGGGTGTAGCCGAGCCGCCGGCGCCCGGTGCGCTCGGCGTACTCGTCGCCGACGTGGGCGGAGACGTGCTTGGTACCGAGCTGCAGGCTGACGCCGCGGCCGAGGCGGGTGCTGGCGAGAAAGCCGTAGGTGCCGTCCCAGCCGATGTTGTCGAGCGAGTGCGCGAGATCGAACTGGCCGAGGAAGCCGGCGTGGATGTCGAGCTGCCAGCCGCCGTCGGGCTCGCCTTCGCGGTGCACGCGGAAGAGTCCGAAGCGGCCGCCGAGCTTGAGCCCCACCCGGTTCGCTCCCGAGTCGGGCACCTCGGGGTCGGGCACGCGCAAGAGCGCCATCCCGAACTCCGGGCTGCGCGGGTCGGCGGTGTAGTGCGGGTAGAGGCGCTCGGAGGGGAAGAGGCGCACGTTCGCGGCGTCGGCCGCGGCGGGAGCGAGCAGGAGCGCACCCGCGGCCAGCGCGGCGGCGAGGGACTGAGGCGGCATGAGCGAGGCCGACTCTAACCTCCCGTCATAATCGCCGCGTGCTGCGCGATGCTGCTCTGCCGCCGGGGGTTGCAGCGCCGCCGTTCGCGGCGCGGGTGCGGGCGGGGGTCGGGTACGAGGGGGCGGTGTGGGACCCCGAGGCGCTGGGAAATCTCGTGGCGAGGCTGGCGGAGGAGGGGCCGGCGCTGGCTGCGCTCTCCGATGCGCGGATCCTTGCGGCGTGGGCGGGGGCGGTGAGCGAAATCGGGCGCGTCGTCGAGGATGTTCTGCCTGCGCTCTGCGGTCTCTCCCCCGCCGGCACGCGCGCGGGGCTCGAGCGGGTGCTCGGCGGGGTGAGCGGGGAGCCGGCGCGGCGGCTGTTCGCGGAGGCCGAGCGGCGCCGCAGCGGGGCTCGCGGCGGCGGGCCGGTGCTCGTGGTCCTGGCTTCCAACCTGCCCGGTCTCGCGGTGCAGCCGCTGCTCGCGCTGCTCGCACTCCGCCGCCCGGTCCTCTTGAAGTCCCCCTCGGCCGAGCCGCTCTTCGCGCCGGCCTTCGTCGCGGCGCTCGCGACACGGGAGCCGGCCCTCGCCGGCGCGGTCGCCGCCGCGACCTGGCCGGGCGGCGACCGGGCGCTGGAGGCGCCGGTCCTCGCCGGAGTCGAGCGGGTGATCGCCTACGGCGAGCGGGAGAGCCTGGAGGACCTGGAGCGGCGCGCGCCGGGGAAGATCGTGGGGTACGGGCCGAAGACGAGCCTGGCGGTGATCGCGCGCGAGGCGGTGACCGCCGAGACCGCGGCGCGGCTGGCGGAAGACGTCGCCCTCTTCGACCAGCGCGGCTGCCTCTCCGTCGCCGCGGTCTACACCGACGGCGACGCCGCCGCGCTGGCGCGCCACCTGGCCGCGGCGCTGGCGGCGCTGGCCGAGCGCTGGCCGCCGGGGCCGCCCACACTTGCCGAGCTCGCTACGGTGCAGCAGCTCCGCTCGGAGGTGGAACTGCGGGGAGCGAACTCTCTTCAGGTAGGGAGAAACACGGCGGCGGGCACGGTGATCGTCGACGATGCGCCGGCCTTCCGCTCTTCGCCCGGCCTGCGCACGGTGCGCGTGCATCGGACCGCCGACCTGGCGGCGCTCCCCCACCTGCTCTCCCCCTGGCGCGGCCGCCTGCAAGGCGCGGCGCTCGCGGGAGACGCCGCCTGGGCGCTCGCCGCCTCCCTCGAAGAGCTAGGGATCTCGCGTTGCGCGGCGCCGGGCGAGCTGCAGTCCCCCGACGCCCTCTGGCACAACGGCGGCGTGCACCCGCTGGAAGTCTTGGTCTAACCCCGCGAGACGATCTTCGCCAGCGCCGCCTCGGGCGTCTTCCACCCCTCGCCGCTGATCCGCCCGACCTCGCGCCCGCCGACGTAGACGATCCCGACCGGCACGCCGTGCACGTTCAGGCGCTGGGCCTCCGGGTGCTTGAGGTCGCGCGGCAGGCCGAAGTACTCGATCTGCACCTTCGACCCCTTGAGCTGCTCCTCCACCTTGAGCAGGTGGGGCAGGTACTGCTTGCAGAACGGGCACCAGGAGCCGAAGAAGACGCGCACCTTGACCGGCTTCGCCGCCTTCTTGAGCGCCGCGATCTGCTGCCCGTTCGGGCGGTAGGCCTGGGCGCCGCGGCCGTAGCTCGGCGAGTAGGCGCGCAGCGCCGCGGCGTTCTTGGCGCCGAGCAGCGGCGGCTTGGTCTTGAGCTGCGCCTGGCGGCCGTCGACGGTGAAGGCGACGTCCTCGCCTACCACCTTGAACTGCCCCTGCGGCTCGAGCACCGCGTCGGCGAGGAGGTCGATCGTGCCGTTCTTCTGCTTGGCCACCTTCATGATGTGGACGGTCTCGACCGACTGCTGCCGCGGCAGCAGCATGACCGGCGACGGCAGCGACGAGGAGAGCACCAGGATGGCCGGCACGGCCTCGGCCTGGTAGATCTCGGCGCTCACCGGCTTGCCGCCCACCCAGAGGACGAAGTCGCCCGTCGGCTCGAAGCCGCGCAGCACCGCGTCGGAGGGGACCTGCGCGGCGGCCGCGCCGGCCATGCAGAGCGACGCAAGAAAGGCGAGGAGGAGCGCCGCGGGGCGGCGGGGAGTCGTCGGGATCCGGTGCGTCATCGTTCGTCGCCTCTCGTCAGAGCGGGGCCGAGCCCCGCGTAGGTCTCGATCACTTTGCCCTGCCGGACCCGGAAGGCGCGCGGCAGGCTGCGGTAGAGCGGGCGCACCACCGCGGGCGGCGCATCGCGGATCTGGAAGGCCGGCCCCCAGCGCCAGTAGAAGGCCGTGTGCTTCTCGGGCGGGGCGGCGGAGACGACCACCAGCCCCGGCTGCCCGGCCTCGCCGGCGTATGCGTTCAGCCTCTCGACCGCCTCCCCGAACGCCGGGTCCTCGAGATCGGCCAGCACCACCAGGTGCTCGCCCTCGGCGAGCTCCGGCGCCACCGTGTCGAGGCAGACCCGCTCGCCCTCGGTGCCAGCGCAGAGGTCGGCGACCTCCACCCCGCGCTTCAGCCGCGTCGCCAGATCGTCGAGCGGCAGCGCCGGCGACCGCCAGGCGAAGAGCGCCGCCCCCGCCGCGGCCAGCAGGGCCGCCGTGCCGCGGAGCGGCGGGAACGCCCGCCCGCCGCGCGGCCGCCCGACGAAGGCCAGGGCCAGCGCCGGCACCAGGAGCAGGAGGTCCTGCCAGAACGCCTCGGCCGGCGTGCGCTGCACCAGGTTGCCGAAGCAGCCACAGGCGGCGGCCTCCGGCGGCGCGATGCCGCGCACGTCCATCCAGTACGCCCTGCCGGTGAGGAACAGGAAGAAGGCGACCAGAATTGCCGCCGGCACCAGCACCCAGAGGCGGCGGACACCGAGGAGGAGTGCCAGGCCGAGCCCAACCTCGAGGGCGATGACGGCCAGGGCGAGCGGCCCCGCCGCAACGAAGCGGTCCAGCCCCTCGAGGCGGATCTGCTCGGCGAAGGCGGCCGGGTCGAGCGCCTTGGCCCAGGCGGCGAAGAGGAGCACCGCGCCGAGGACGACGCCCGCCGCGGTGCCGATCCAGCGCGCCCGGCCGGGCGCGCGCGCCGCCGCCAGGCTGGACGGCGCGGTCGCGGTCATGGAGGAGCCGTTCATCGAACGCCGATCCTACCCGGACCGCCTGCCGGCCGCGCCTGCAGCACCGTCGTCCCCGCCAGCCGGTCGTGCAGCGCCAGGCGCTCGGGGCCCAGCGCCATCCAGAAGCCGGCGCCGAGCGGCAGCGCCGAGAGCGCGTAGCCGGCGAGGCGGAGGAGGGCGCGGCCGACCGAGAGGCCGGCGCGGCCGTCCGGGCCGTGCACGGTCAAGCCGAGGAGGCGCTTGCCCGGCGTCGTCCCCCAGAGGCACCAGCCGGCGAGCGGCACGAAGAGGGCGAGGAGGCCGGCGAGGACCCAGGCCAGGAGCCGGCCGCGCGGCGTGAACGGGCCCCCGAGCGGCAGGGCGAGGACCGACGCGCCGGCGACCACCGCCACGGCGTCGAGCGCGAAGGCGCCCGCCCGCGCCCAGAACTCGGCGGGCACGAGCTCCACCGGCACGGCAGGCGCCGGCGTGGGCGGTGCGGCCGCCGGCGCGGGCGGCGGCGCGGCCGGCGGCGGCGTCCTGTCGAGAGCCGGTACGTGCCAGGGCGCCGGCGAGGCGATCCCCGGCGGCGAGGTCAGGTCGCCGGAGGTCGAGGAGGCGGCGGCCAGCTCCTCGGGCGTGGGGACGGGCACGACCCGCGACGGCCGGCGGCCGTCGTCGCGGGCGAAGCGGAGGAAGGCCTGCGTCTCCCCCACCGTCAGCCGGTCCCCCTCGGCCATCGGCGTCTCGGCCTCGACGCGCTGGCCGTTCAGATAGGTGCCGTTGCTCGAGCGCAGGTCCTGGACGGTCACCCGGTCGCCGCGCACCCAGACCAGCGCGTGGCCGCGCGACACCGCCGGGTCCTTGACCACGACGCCGCAGCCGCGGCTGCGGCCGAGGGTCGTCTCCCCCTCGCGCAGCTCCACCCGCCGACCCTGGATCTCCAGCACCCAGGCGCCGCGGCCGGCGCGGCTGCCGCCGGTCACGAGGCGGCGCCGGCGGCCAGCTCCTCCATCTCCAGCTCCTCCGCCGCCGGCCAGCGGAGGTGGCGGCGGAGCTCGCGGGCGGTGGGGCTGTCCGCCTGCTCCAGGAAGGGCTCGAGCGGGCCGGAGTAGAGGAGCTCGCCGCCGTGGGCGCCGCCCCCCGGCCCGAGGTCCACGATCCAGTCGGCGCGGGCGATCAGGTCCGGGCTGTGCTCGACGACGACGACGCCGTCGCCGCGCTGCACCAGGCGGCGCAGCATCTGGTAGAGGAGGTCGATGTCGGCCAGGTGCAGGCCGGTCGTCGGCTCGTCGAAGAGGAAGAGCCGCCGCCCCTCACCCTTGGGCCGGTCGAGGAAGCTCGCCAGCTTGAGCCGCTGCGCTTCGCCGCCGGAGAGGGTCGAGGTGGGCTGCCCGAGCCGCAGGTAGCCGAGCCCGACGTCGGCGAGGAGGCTCAGCCGGCGCCGCAGGCGGCGCTGGTCGGCGAAGGCGACGATGGCCGTCTCGACGGTCAGGTCGAGGGTCTCGGCGATGGTGCGGCCGCGGAAGCGCACCGCCAGCACCTCGGGGCGGAAGCGGCGCCCCTGGCACTGGTCGCAGGGTACGGTCACCGGCGCCATGAACTGCATGTCCACCTCGGTGACGCCGGTGCCCTGGCACCCTGGGCAGCGGCCGCGGTCGAGGTTGAAGGAGAAGTGCGCGGCGGTGATGCCGCGGGCGCGGGCATCGGGCAGGCCGGCGTAGAGCTTGCGCAGCTCGTCGTAGGCCTTGATGTAGGTGATCGGGTTGGAGCGGCTGGAGCGCCCGAGCGGCCGCTGGTCGACGAGCGTCACGTCGGCCAGCTCGTCGAGCCCGAGGAGGGCGTCGCAGTCGCCGGGGTCCACGTCCACGACGCCGCGCGCCCGGTGGTAGGTGCCGTAAAGGACGTTCTCGACCAGCGTCGACTTGCCCGAGCCGGAGACGCCGGTCACCGCCACCAGCGCCCCGAGCGGGAACTCGACGTCGATGCCGCGCAGGTTGTGGGCGCGGGCGCCGCGCACCGCGACCCGCGGCAGGCCCGACAGCTCCTCGACCAGCGACTCCCAGCCGTTCTCGCGCCGGAAGCGGGCCATGTGCCGGCGCGCCGGCGTCGGCGGGCGTTCCTTGAGATACCGCCCGGTGAGCGAGCGCTCGCAGGCGAGGATCGCCGAAAGGGGCCCCTCGGCCACCACCTCGCCGCCGCGCTCCCCCGCCTGCGGCCCCAGGTCGATGACGTGGTCGGCGCCGCGGATGAGCGTGCGGTCGTGCTCGACGACCAGCACGGTGTTGCCGCGCGCCGCGAGGTCGCGGAGGAGATGCAGGAGCCGCTCGCTGTCCTGGGCGTGGAGGCCGATCGTCGGCTCGTCGAGGACGTAGAGGGTGCTGGTGAGGCCGCCGCCGAGAGCCGCCGCCAGATGGATGCGCTGGGTCTCGCCGCCCGAGAGCGTCCGCGCCTGGCGGTCGAGCGTCAGGTAGTCGAGGCCGACGCGGTGCAGCACCTCGACGCGCTCGGAGAGCTCGTCGAGGAGGTGGCCGGCGACCTCGCGCTCGCGCGGCGTCCAGCGCACCGTGCGCAGCCAGACGCGCAGGTCCTCGACCGAGAGGGCGGCCAGCTCTGGCAGCGTCCGGCCCTTGAGGCGCACCGCCGTCGCCTCGGCCTTCAAGCGCGTGCCGCCGCACCCCGGGCACTGGGTGTAGGAGCGGTAGCGCGCGAGCAGCACGCGCACGTGGACCTTGTAGGTGCGGTTCTCCAGCCACTGGAAGAAGCCGGTCAGGTTGACGAACTTGCCGGCGCCGCTCCACACCCACTCCTGCGTCGCGGCCGGGAGATCGGCCCAGGGAACGTCGAGCGGCACCCGCTTGCGCCGGCAGGCGGCGTAGAGCTCGTCGTACAGCTCCTCGTAGGCGGGCGTGTTCCAGGGCGCGATCGGGCGCTCGCGCAGCGTCCGGCGCGGGTCGGGGACCACGCGCTCGCGGTCGATGCCGATGACCCGCCCGAAGCCCTGGCAGACCGTGCAGGCGCCGAGCGGCGAGTTGAAGGAGAAGAGGGCGGGGGTGGGGCGGCGGAGCGGCTCGCCGCAGACGCCGCAGGCGAGCTCGCGGGCGTAGAGCCGGACGCCCAGCGGCCCGCGCGCTTCCGCCCGCCCGCCGGCCATGCGGTAGGCCTCCTCCAGTGTCGCCGCCAGGCGGGCCGAGGCGTCCTCCCCGTCCGCTCCCGCGCGGAAGCGGCCGAGCACCAGCGGCAGCGGATCGAGCTTGGCCGCCCAGGGCTCCCCCGGCTCCATGCGCCGCGCCTCGTCGCCGTCGAGGCGCCGCGCGAACCCCTGCCGGATCAGCTCGGCGAGGGCGGCGTCGGCTTGGCGGCGCGGGCGGGGCAGGCGCACGACGACGAGGAAGGGGTCGCCGACGGCGCCGGCGGCAAGCTCCGCCGCGGCCTCTTCGACGGTGACGGCGCGCGCCGGGCCGTGCCCGTGCGGGCAGACGACCTCCCCCAAATGGGTGAAGAGGAGCCGGAGGACGTCCTGCGTCTCGGTGATCGTGCCCACCGTCGAGCGGGCGTTGCGCACCGCGTTGCGCGCCTCCAGCGCCACCGCCGGCAGCACGTTGTCGATCGCATCGACGGGCGGCCGCTCCATCTGGTCGAGGAACTGTCGCGCATAGGTGGACATCGACTCGACGAACCGCCGCTGCCCCTCGGCGAAGACGGTGTCGAAGGCGAGCGAGGACTTGCCGGCGCCGGACGGGCCGGTGACGACCGTCACCGCCCGGTGCGGGATGCGGCAGTCGATCCCTTTGAGGTTGTGCGTGCGGGCGCGGCGGACCAGGATGGCGGGGCTCTGCGGCATCTTTGGCGGCCCCGCCCCGGACGCGCCGGCCAAGGGTTCAACCTGCGGCCGGCGGCGGCGGGGCGAAGCACGCCATCATACAGCCGTTCCCGCCCCGCGCAGTGCTGCCGCCGGGAGGCTGCGGCCTAGAAGCGCGAGCTGGCGCGAGCGTCGCGCACGACCTCGATCTGCTCGGCAAGCAGGCGGCTGCCGAGGTCGCGCACCTCGACCTCCACCTCGTCGCCGCGCTCGAGGTTCTCGGGCTCGTAGTTGCGGCCCTCGAAGCGCACCACGGTGTCGGCGTCGTAGTGGACGACGACGCGGCCGCTGCGCACGTCGGACTCGAAGCTGCGCTCGACGTCGACGTTCTCGAGCTCGATCGTGCGGTCGCCGGTGTCGACGTAGCGGACGATCCCGCGCAGGTCGGCGTAGCTGCTGCCCGTCGAGCTGCCGGTGCCGCTGCCGCGGCTGATGTCGGAGAGCACCTCGATCTGGTTGGCGACGAGGCGGCTGCCGTTGCGCTCGACGTCGGCGGCGATGCGGTCGCCGCGCTCGAGGTCGCCGGGCTCGTAGGTGCGCCCCTCGAACTCGACGCGCGTCTGGTCGTCGTAGTAGAGCGCTACCTGGTCGGCCTCGTTGCGCAGCTCGGAGCGGTAGTCCTCGGCCTCCAGCCAGATGATGCGGGAGCCGGTGTCGACGCGCTCCACGGTGCCGCGCACGTCGCCGGCCTGGCTGGGCGAGCCGCCGCCGCCCAGGATGTCGCCGATGTCGGTCGAGCCGCAGCCGGCGACGGCCAGGGAGAGGCAAACGATTGAAAGGAGGAAGGTTCGGGTCGTTCTCATGGTGTTGGCTCCTGGTTGTGGAGACCCGTCGGGCGTCTCTGGGAGGTAAACAGAGCAGGAGCCGTGCCAGCTGCGGACGCCCGGCGCGCCGGGTGACGGCCGGAGCGGGCGACGCCAGCCCGCCCCGGCCGCTCGGCGATCAGTCGTCGTGGCCGCACCCCCGGTGGTGGCGGTGGTGGCCGCGGCCGCGCTTGCCGCGGTGCTTGCCGCCGTGACGGTCGTCGTCGCGGTCGTAGCGGCCGCGGCGGTCACGGCGGTCGTAGCGATCGTCATAGCGGTCGCGGCCGTAGCGGTCGTCGCGGCCGCGACGGTCGTACCGGTCGTCGTAACGACCGTACCGATCGTCGTAGCAGTCGCGGCCGTAGCCGTCGTAGCCGGCGAAGCGGGGCGCGTAGCGGTCGAACGCCCAGTAGGGGTCCACGTCGTAGCTGCGGAAGTGGGCGCCGACGAGCGGGCAGGACTCGTGGTGGTAGTAGCGGCCCGCGTCGTGGAAGCAGGAGCGGCTGCACTGGTGGCCGCGGTAGCGGATCGGCCGGTCGTAGCGGTAGTAGTAGGCGGGTTGGGAGGCGAAGCTCGGTCTGCCGAAGACGAACGAGATGTGCGCGGCGCCGACCCGGAAACCGGCGCCGACCGCGAGCCAATCGTGGTAGGCCCGCGCCTCGGGGACGAGACCTGGAGCGAACAGCGTCGCCCCGACCAGGACTCCGGCCACAAGCAACTTGCGCATCGCTGTGAAACCTCCTTTGCTGGCCGGCAGGGATCACGAAATGTGCCAGCGGGACGGGAGGACGGCCGCCCAGGGCGGGCGTCGCGGTGAGGCCGGCGCGCGTCCACGGCCGTGGACGAGGGAGCCGCCTCGAGGGGTCGGGCGCGGTAGGCTTCGGACATGGAGGACAAGGACCTGGGGAGGGCGCTGGAGGTGCTGCGGATCGCCCGCGGCTGGACGCAGGACGAGCTGAGCCGCGCGGCGGAGATGCGCGGCAGCTCGATCTCCAGGTACGAGAGCGGCAAGGAGCTGCCGGACGCCGACGCCGTGCGGCGGCTCGTCGCCGCGCTGGGCTTCGCGCCCGACGCCGTGGAGCGGACGCGGCGGTTCCTGGCCGGGCTGCGCGGGGAGAAAGAGGCGAGTGAGAAAGGCGGAGCGTCTGAGGCCGAAGCGCCTTCGGCACAGCCGGGCGAGGCGGAACGGCTCGAAGCGGAGATCGACGGCGTCGTCTCCGACCTCGGCCGGGTCCTCCGCGAGCTCGCGCGCCGCCCCGTTTAGCTCCCGGACGCGCCGTGACCGTCCCGGGCGCCCCGTTTCCGTTGTGGGCGCCCGATTTCCATCGCGGGCGCCCCGTTTCCTTCGTGGGCGCCCAAGATCCGTCGCGGGCGGCCGATTTCCGTCGCGGGCGCCCCATTTCCCTTCCGGGCGCCCCATCTTCGTCGCGGGCGCCGGATTTCCGTCCCGGGCGCCCCGTTTTCATTACGGGCGGCCAACTTTCCTCCCGGACGCCCGATCTCCGTGGTCGCCCGCCGATCTCCGTCGCGGGCGCTCCGTGAACGTGCCGGGCGCTCGGTTGCCGTCGCCGGCGCGCCGCGACCGTCGCGGGCGCCCCGGGATCCTCCCGGGAGCGCGGCGACCGTCACGGGCCGTTCCGTCAGCCCACCCGATCCCAGAAGGGCGGGTAGCGCACGACGAGGTCCGCGTCGTCGACCTCGATCTCGGTCGAGAAGCCGGTGGCGCTCTCGTAGCGGAGGCGGCGGGCGTCGAGCCGGGTGTAGATCTGCGCGAGGAGCTTGACCTCGAGGCTCGGGAAGAGGACCCAGGCGGCGGTGACCTCGCGGCTCTCGCCGGGCGCGAGCGGGAGGCGGCGGAGCGGCAGGGTGTTGGTGGCCGGGGTGAGGCTGAGGTCCACGTCGAGGCAGCCGGCGACCGCCGGCAGCTCCTCGCCGCCCGCCCGCCACCGCCCCTCGCCATCGGCGTCGAGCTCCAGCTGCCGCGCCTCCCCGCCGTGCGCCATGAGGACCCGCACCCGCCGCGTCCGCCAGCTAGCGTCACACTCGATCTCGTACTCGACGTGCAGCGGTGTCCCCTCGTGCGCCAGGAGGATGGTGCCGGCGAGCCGCGGCCCGTCCGGTCCTTCGACCAGCCGGAAGTGCTCAAGCCCGGGGACGTCCAGCCGCCGCCAGAGAAAAGTGACGCTCAGCGCCCGCCGTCCTCCGGCGGCTCCTCGTCGCCGCGCTCCTCGTCCTCGCCGCGCTCCTCGTCGTCCTCGTCGTCGCCGAAGACTTTCTTCAGCCAGCGCCGGATCGGGTGGCGGCGCTCGGCGCGCTCGCCGCGTTGGGCCGGCGCCACCGCGTCCTCGATCGCCTCGCCGGCGTCGTCGAAGACCGCCCACTCCTCCGTCCAGCCGCGGTGGCGGTCGCAGACCTGGTCGGGGACGTCGCCTTCGCGGAAGACCTCGGTCAGCACGTAGGGGCAGAACTCGGTGGCCAGGAGGCCGGTCGTCGGGTCGATGACGGCGGTGGAAACCCCCGGCGGCTGGTCGAAGGCCGGGTAGCCGCCGGCCGGCGCCACCGCCTTGGCGAAGCGCGCCCAGACCGGCACCGCGCCGCGCGCGCCGGAGAGGCGGGTCGGCGAGTTGTCGTCGTAGCCGACCCAGACGGCGGAGGCGCGGTTGGGCGAGTAGCCGACGAACCAGCTGTCGCGGCGGTCGTTGGTGGTGCCGGTCTTGCCGGCCACCTCGCCGCGCACCCCCCAGGAGCGGACGCCGCGGCCGGTGCCGCGGTCCACGACGCCCTGGAGGATCGAGGTCAGGAGGTAGGCCGTCTGCGGCGTCAGCACCCGCGCGTGCTGCGGCAACTCCGTGCCGGTCACCGGCTTGCTATAGCGGTCGTAGACGGCCGCGAGACCGTGTACCGGCGGGCGCACGCCGCCGGCCGCGAGGGTCGCGAAGACGGTCACCAGCTCGAGCGGCGTCACCTCGGCCGCGCCCAGCGCCACCGACGGGTTGGGCGCCAGCTCCCCCTCGACGCCGAGGTAGTTGGCGTAGTCGACGATCCGCTCGATCCCCACCTGCAGCGCCAGCCGCGCCGTCGCCGGGTTGTAGCTCCGCTCGAGCGCCGTGCGCACGGTCACCCAGTCGTGGAAGCTGCCGTCGTCGTTCTTCGGCCGCCAGGGGCGGCCGGCGAGGCGCACGGTGAGCGGCGAGTCCTCCAAGAAGGAAGCCGGCGTAGCGTGCCCGGTCTCGAAGGCCGCGGCGTAGACGATCGGCTTGAAGGCGCTGCCGGCCTGGCGCTCGGCGCGGCCGGCGCGGTCGAACTGGCTGGCGCCGTACTGCCGGCCGCCGACGTAGGCGAGGATGCCGCCGGTGCGCGGGTCGAGCGAGACCAGCGCCGCCTGCAGCGGCCCCGTCGCCTTGCTCCGCCGCTCGTAGGCCTTCTCGACCGCCGCCAGGCCCTCCTCGACCGCCTCCTGCGCCGCCCGCTGGTCGCTCCAGCCGAGGGTCGAGAAGAGGGTGAAGCCGGCGTCCTCCAGCGACTCGACGCCGTAGCGGCGCTCGGCCTCGGCGGCCATGGCGTCGGCGAAATAGGGGGCGCGGCGGCGGAAGACCGGCGAGGGGTCGACGGCCAGCGGCTCGGCGAGCGCCCGCTCGACGCGCTGCCCGTCCACCCGGCCGAGCGCCGCCAGGCGGTGCAGCACCCAGTCGCGCCGCGCCTTGGCGCGCTCGGGGTGGTGGAGCGGCGAGTAGGGCGCGGGGGCGCGGATGACGCCGGCCAGCGTCGCCGCCTCGTGCAGCGCGAGCTGCGAGGCGTCCTTGCCGAAGAAGGCGCGCGAGGCGGCGCCGACGCCGATCAGGTTGACGCCGCCGGCCGACCCCAGGTAGATCTCGTTGAGGTACGCCTCGAGGATCGCCCGCTTGCCGTAGCGCAGCTCGAGGAGGAGCGCCAGCACCAGCTCCTGCCCCTTGCGCACGAAGGTCCGCTCCTGGGTCAGGTAGAGGTTCTTGACCAGCTGCTGGGTCAGCGTGCTGCCGCCCTGCCGCACCTCGCCGCCGCGGTAGTTCACCCAGGCGGCGCGCGCGATGCCGGAGAGCGAGACGCCGGGGTGGCGGAAGAAGCTGTCGTCCTCGGCCGCCAGGACCGCCTCGATCAGGTCTTCGGGGACGGCGTCCACCACGACCGGCCGCCGCTCCTGGTGATCGCTGCCGTAGTAAGTGTGGAGGAGCGGCGGCTCGAGCCAGGCGGCCTCGACCGCGGCGCCGTCCTTCGCCACCTTGGTCACCCGGCTACCGCGGAAGCCGACCTCGAGGAGGCCGCCGCCCGCGGCGCCTTCCGGCGTCACGAACTCGCGCAGGTGGACGGCCAGGCCGTTGCGGTAGGGGCGGTAGCGGCCGCCGAGCAGCGGCTCGGTCGTGTCGTCCTTCTGGTAGCCGTCGGCGGCGAGCTCGCGGATCAGCCGGTCGCGCGACAGCGCCCGGCCCTCGTAGAGGCGCACCGGCGCGGCGTAGAGACGGGAGGGCTGGAGGTAGGTGAGGTCGTCGAACTGGCCGGAGAGGCGCCAGAACGGCCAGATGACGAAACCCGCGAGCAGCGCGAAGCCGGCCAGGACGAGGAGCAGCCGGCGGGCCCGCCGGCGCCGGTCCTCCGGGGCCGGACGGCCTGCGTACTGCGGTTTGCGGGTCATCGGCGGGACTTTACGCCTAACCGCCGGCCGTCCGTATCAGGCGGCCGGCGGTCGGATCGCACCGGGGAAGTGCAAGCGGCGCACCACGGGCTAGGGCGCGATGTACCCCTCGAAGATCGCGTCCCACGTCAGGTTCGGGTTCCCCGCCGGCGCGGCCGAGTTGAAGGAGAAGGCGTAGACCTGCGTGTCGATCTGGACGTTCGGCACGTCGAAGATCGAAAGCCAGCCCGCCAGGGTACCGGTGATCTGGCTGTTCTCGATCACGTTGACGACGTGGTCGAGCCGGATCGTGGTGTTCTGGACGGCGTTGCCGTCCTCGTCGTACTGCCGAAAAGTGTAGGCGGAGGCGCAAGGAGCCGCGTCGCAGAAGACCGAGGGGCCCTCCGTGAGGCCCGGCTTCCAGGTGAAGATCACCGCCCGGCTGCTGCCGCTCAGCGGCGTCGAGCGGAAGATCCGCAGATGGAAGCGGTCGATGTCTTCGTCGTCCGACTCCGTCGCGCAGCCCGTGGTTCCGGCCGGGTTCGTCGCGAGCTGCTGCGCGCAGAAGCGGGCGGTCGAGTCGATCTCCTCCCGGTTGTCGCCGGTGCTGTAGAAACCCCTCATGAAGCTGTCGGTGGTAGCGGGAACATTCTCCAGCGGCACCATCGCCAGCCCGTTCGCCGAGCCCTGGGAGAGGCGTGTGTAGTAGATGAAACCCTCGAGTGCGTTGGTGCTGCCGAACGGATAGCCGCCCTGCAGCGGGTTGAGCGCCGTCGCCGCGGTGACGATGTCGATGGTCATGAAGCCGCGGTAGAACGAGCCCTCGGTGAGCTGGGTGCGGACGGCCGGCGCGGCGGTGTTGATCAGGTCGCGCATCGCCGCGCTCCAGGAGTCCAGGGCGTTGAGGGTGATGTTGCCGTTGAGACCGGTCGCGTTGCCGTCGACGTCCCAGACGTGGTAGTGGAACGTGAGGGTGGCGATCAGCCAGTTGGTCACCACCAGCAGCGTGTCGTGCGGATGGGTCGTGGAATCGATCCCGGTCTCGAAGAAGGGGACCAGCAGGGTGGCGGCGGGCACCCGGTCGGCGGCGCCGGGGACGGCCAGGGCCGGCGCGGCCAGGGTCAGGGCCAGGAGCAGGAAGCAGGCTGCACAGAGCGATCGCTTCATCGAGCTCTCCTCCAGGTTGGCGTGGACGGGAGGAGGAACGCCTCCCGACGCGGGTGCGGCATGACGGACGGTTAGGCTGTCGCAGCCTAGCACCCGTTACACCCAACCTGGAGGAGCGCCTGTCCGTCTCAGAACCTCCAGGTGAGGCCGGCGGCGATGTCGCGGCCGGAGAGGTCGAGGTCGCCGAAGCCCTCGAAGTCGTCCCCCAGCTCGTCCTCGGCGCGCTGCCAGCGCCCTTCGGCGAAGAGAGCGACGCTGCGGCTCACCGGCACTTCGAGGCCGGCGAGCAGGTAGTAGCCGAAGGTCTCCCCCTCGGCGATGAAGGTCCCCGAGAAGATCTCCTCCGGCGGCGGGTTGAAGTCGATGAAGTCGCCGGACTCCTCGAAGCTGTAGCTGTAGAGGCCGCCGCCGGCACCGACGTAGGGCCGGATCACCGCCTCGGGGCCGGTGAAGTGGAAGGTGGCGCCGAGGGTCAGCGACGTGATGTCGAGCGAGGTGGTGTGCTCGATGTCGTCGCCGAACTCGTCGGTGAAGTCGATGTAGTGCTGGTCGGTCTCGCCGGTGAAGGCGGTGCCCCCGAAGAGGAGCGAGAAGTGCGGTGTGACGTCGAGGCGGTAGTCGAGGCCGAAGGAGAGGTCATCCATGTCCTCGGCCCC
This sequence comes from Thermoanaerobaculia bacterium, assembly GCA_035536455.1. Classification (GTDB taxonomy): domain Bacteria; phylum Acidobacteriota; class Thermoanaerobaculia; order Multivoradales; family UBA5704; genus DASUNQ01. The sequence goes on from DATLOC010000053.1 coordinate 95,422, forward strand.
GCCCGTGAAGTCGAGCGCCTTCTCGTCCCAGTAGGACGAATCCCCCTCCGGCACGAAGCCGCCGACGCGCAGGCGGAGGGCGTGGTCGGCGGGGTCGCCGCCGCGATGGCGGCCGTGCCGCTGGGCCGCCGCCGGAGCGGCCGCCAGGAGCAAGAGGACGACAGCGACGATGGAGCGCTTCATGTTCGTTTCTCCTTGCCCGTCGTAGGGACGGTGCTGGCGCGGCGGCGGGAGCAACCGCGGTGCCAGAGCGGCGCGATCGCGGGAAATGACTGTGCGCGAAGAGTTTGCGGTGAAATGCCTGCGCCGCCGGCGGGCGCGAACGACCTCTAGAGAGGACGGCGGGCGCGGCGCGCGTCGATGAACGACTTGACGCAGAGGACGACGAAGACGAGCGAGAGGAGCGCCATCGCCGCCTGCTCGAGGACCGCGTTGCGCCGCGCCACCTCGCCGCCGCCCAGGAGCGCGAAGGCGCGCAGCAGTCCGGGGAGGCCGCCCAGGAAGGCAAGCAGCCCGAGTGCCGCGGCGCCGTGCATGGCGTGCTTCAAGAGGTGTTCGCGCCGGGCGAGGACGCCGCAGGCGACGACAAGGACGCCGAAGAAGGCGGGGATGAGCGCGGTGACGCTCTCCTGCCCGGTTCCGAAGTAGAACCCCGCGCCGAGCGCGATCAGCAGCACTCCGTAGGCGATGGTGACGGCCGGCATGGTGCGCAGCCTAGCACCGGTAAGCTCGCGCCCATGCTCCCGCTCCTCGAGACCGAGCGGCTACGAGCTGCGCTGGTCGTAGGTGCCAACCTCATGGCCTCGCGCCCAGCGCTTGCGCGAAGCGGCGCCGCAGCTCCTTCTCGACCGCCTTGGTGTTCTGATCGATCAGCCCGGGGACGTCGTCCGTGGATTCGTCGGCCAGGGAGGACGCGTACTCGTGGATCTCCTCGCCAGCCGCCGCCAGGAGCCCTCTCAGCTCCTCGTCCTCGAGCTCTTCGGCGATGATGCTCATGACCCCGCGGTCGAGCCCCGGCGCCTCCGCCGTCTGGTACTTGCGGACCAGCCAGGACAGCGCCTGGTCTCCCGCCCACGGCCGGATGATCGCGAAGAGACTGAGCTCGGCCTCGGTGAGGCGGGGCGCCGCCTCGAAGGCCTCGCTCAGCCGCTCCTTTTGCTCGCCGGTCAGGAACGCGGCGAGGAGGGCCGGAGCCGGCTCGCTCTCGAACGAGCCGCCCTCGGCGAGGAAACGGGTGACGACCGCCCGCAGGTCCTCGGCCGTGTGCTCGGTCGAGGTACCTCGCCGCTCTGCGAGCTCTCCGAGCGACCACAGGGCGTAGCTCAGCTCGACGGTCGCTTCGTGCCGGGTCAGCGGCTCCTCGAGCGTCGCAACCAACCACTCCACGAGGTCGGCGGGATGCGGCGCGCCGCGGCGCAGCAGCCGCGCCAGCGCCGACAGCCGCTCGCCGTAGGCCGCGAGCTCGGCTGCCGGCAGCGCCTTGAGGCCGAAGTGGTAGTCGGCGGACTCGTAGACCACCCTCCGGCTGCTCCCGTCGTCGCGGGTCCTGAGAAACGCCAGCACCTTGGTACCCGGCGCGAAGCCTCCCTCCTTCTCAGCCTCGACCTCGACGTGGTGGACGCGGATGCTGCGGCCGGGCGCACTGCCCTTCAAGGTGGTGCCGACGACGAAGTCCGTCGCCACCTCGCTGAAGCCCTCGTCCTGCTGGCGCGGAGCCGCAACGCCCACCCGCTGGCGAAAAAGGACCGGCTGGACATGCCGGCCTCGCGCCTGCACGACCGAGGGGCCGGCGGTAGCCAGCACCACCAGCTCGCTGTCCTCGAACAGTCGGCGGAGCGGTTCCTGCGCCACGACCATCACCCCTCCGAGAACGCCCCCCTCGTCACCGATGGCCGAGCCTTGCATGGCGACCTCTCGCCGCTCGCCGGGATTGAGCACGATGTCCGACTGCGGGGCGACCGCGAACCCCTCCACCCAGGCCTCGAGGTCGTACACCCCGGATCCCAAGCCGTCGAACGCGAACTCGCCGTCGGCGGCGGTCGTCGCCGAGTGCTGCCGGCCGTCGAACGCGTTGCGCGCCACCACCTCCACGCCCGGAAGCGGGGCACCCGTTGCCACGTCGGCGATCCGGCCACGCAGGCCGGCGCCGTTCGCGGTCGGCCGCTGCGGTCGGGCGCCCTCCGGCTTCGCGCCCTGCTCGGGCGAACCCGGCGCCGTGGATGCAGCCGGCGGCGGGGCAGGCCCGGCGGCGACGGAGGTGCCAAGACCCAGGAAGCCGCTGACGACGGCAGCGGCGACCGGCGACGCCCGCCAGGGGCCGGGGTTGGCAGCCGCCGGCGGCGGACCGGGATCCAAGGTGACGATGCGCCCGTGGCTGTCCCGGGTGATGCGGGCGCACAAATGGCCGCGGCTCGCCTCGATCAGAGCCGCGATCTCGCGCGGCGTCATCTGGCCGAGATCATGGACCTGCCGCTCGCACTCCCGGCAGTACCGTCGCCGCTCGTCGCCCTGCATCCCGTCCCACGCCGTCGAGCATGGCGATCCGATCGCCAGCCGGCTCAGCTTCTCGTTCCTGGTCGTCACGGCACACCACCTTTCACCAAGCTCGTGCTCGGCGCGAGGTGCAAGCCACACACCAGGCCCTCGCGCGCGGCGGACCTTCAGTTAGACGCAACAATCTGGTTTCAAGCAACCGAATGTCTCCACGATGATGAACGGGGGCGAGCTCGGCCTTGCGCCCTCCCGCCCCTTTCGCTACCATCCCGCCGAGCTTGTGACGGTTGTCACAAGTGGGGTGCTTCGATAAGGTCGCTGCGCCACGGCGGGAGGGAGAGCGCGCCGGATGCAGATCTTCCACCGCAGCACGAACACCATCGCGAAGGTCAGCATCTTCGGGGCGGTCGCCTTCCTCGCGGTGCTGCTCTGGCTCTGGTCGACGCTGCTGCGCTCCGCCTACGCCACCGGCCAGGGCGTCATCCAGAAGCAGCCCGTCCCCTTCAGCCACGACCACCACGTCGCCGGTCTCGGCATCGACTGCCGCTACTGCCACACCACGGTCGAGAAGTCGGCCTTCGCCGGCATCCCGCCGACCGAGACCTGCATGAACTGCCACCGGCAGATCTGGACCAACGCGGATCTCCTCGAGCCGGTGCGCGAGAGCTACCGCAGCGGCACGCCGATCGTCTGGAACCGGGTCAACGACCTCCCCGACTACGTCTACTTCAACCACGCCATCCACGTCGCCAAGGGGGTCGGCTGCGCCGAGTGCCACGGCCAGGTGGACGAGATGCCGCTGATGCGGCAGACGGCGTCGCTGCAGATGGAGTGGTGCCTGGACTGCCACCGCGACCCGGGCAAGCGCCTGCGCCCGCGCGAGGAGGTCTTCAACATGAAGTGGCGGCGGCCGGCGGACTTCGAGGCGATGCAGGCGCGGCTGGTCGAGGAGTACGACGTCAAGAGCCTCACGAGCTGCTCGGTCTGCCACCGCTAGGAGACGAATGACGAGCGACGGGCTGGTGCAAATAGGCGCGGGGGCGGGGCGGCTGGAGGTCGCGGAGGTCCGCCGCCGCCTGGCCGGCAAGCGCGGCCGCGACTTCTGGCGCAGCCTCGACGAGCTGGCCGCGACGCCGGAGTTCGAGGACCTGATGCACCGCGAGTTCCCGCGCCAGGCCTCGGAGTGGCTCGAAGACGACGGCCTCTCGCGCCGCCGCTTCCTCCAGCTCTCCGGCGCCTCGCTCGCCCTGGCGGGACTCACCGCCTGCACCAAGCAGCCGCCGGAGGCGATCGTCCCCTACGTGCGGCAGCCCGAGGAGGTCGTCCCCGGTCGGCCGCTCTTCTTCGCCACCGCGCTGACTCTCGCCGGCGTGGCGCGCGGCGTCCTCGCCGAGAGCCACCTCGGCCGCCCGACCAAGATCGAGGGCAACCCGCAGCACCCGGCGAGCCTCGGCGCCACCGACGCCTTCGCGCAGGCCGCCGTCCTCACCCTCTACGACCCGGAGCGCTCGCAGGCGATCGCGCGCGCCGGCCGCATCGGCACCTGGAGCGCCTTCGTGCAGGAGGTCGGGGCGCGCGCCCGCGCCCAGCAGGCGCTCGGCGGCGAAGGGCTGCGCTTCCTGACCGGCGCCGTCACCTCGCCGAGCCTCGCGGCGCTCTTCGCAGAGGTCGCCCGCGTCTTCCCCGCCGCCCGCTGGCACCGTTGGGAGCCGGCGGCGCCGCACCACGCCCGCGCCGCCGCGGCGCGCGCCTTCGGCAGCCCGCTCGAGCCGGTCTACGACTTCACCCGCGCGCGGGTCGTGTTGACCCTCGACGCCGACCCGCTCTGCGAAGGCCCCGGCGCCGTGCGCTACGCCCGCGACTTCGCGTCCCGGCGCCGCCCGCGCGGCGGACAGCCGGAGATGAACCGGCTCTACGCCGTCGAGAGCTCGCCGACCTCGACCGGCACCCTCGCCGACCACCGGCTGGCGGTGCCGCCGGCGGAGGTGGAGGCCTTAGCGCTGGCGCTGGCGACGCGGCTCGGTGTCGCCGGCGCGGTTCCCGCGGCCGGCGCGCCGGCGCCCGCGCCGCGCGACCCGCGCCTCGCCCGATGGGTGGCGGCGGTGGCCGACGACCTGCGCGCCAACGCCGGCGCCTCGCTCGTCGTCGCCGGCGAGTACGCCCGCCCCGCGGTCCACGTCCTCGCCCACGCCATCAACCAGGCGCTCGGCAACGCCGGCGCCACGGTCACCTTCGCGCCGCCCGTCGAGGCGGCGCCGGTGGACCACCTCGCCTCGCTCGCCGAGCTGGTGCGCGACCTGCGCGCCGGCCGCGTCGAGACCCTCTTCGTCCTCGACAGCAACCCGGTCTACACCGCGCCCGCCGAGCTGGGCTTCGCCGCGGCGCTCGAGCGGGCGCCGCTGCGCGTCCACTCCGGCCTCTACTTCGACGAGACCGCGGAGCGCTGCCAGTGGCACGTGCCGGCGGCGCACGAGCTGGAGAGCTGGGGTGACGCCCGCGCCTACGACGGCACGGTCTCGCTCATCCAGCCGCTGATCGAGCCGCTCTACGGCGGCAAGACCCCGGCCGAGCTCCTCGCCGTCCTCCTCGGCCGCACCGACGCCACCGCCTACGAGCTGGTCCGCGAGCACTGGCAGACGCGGCTGCCCGGCGACTTCGAGGCCGCCTGGCGGCGCGCCCTCCACGACGGCGTCGTCGCGCTGCCCGCCACCGGCGCCGTCCCTGCGGCGCCCGCCTTCGCCGGCGGCGCCGCGGCCGAGGCGGCCGCCGGCATCGCCGGCCGCGCCGCCGAGGCGCGGGCCGCCGAGGGGGCGGACGAGCGCACCCTCGCCCTCTGCCTGCGCCCCGATCCCGGCGTCTACGACGGCCGCTTCGCCAACAACGCCTGGCTGCAGGAGCTGCCCCGCCCGCTCACCAAGCTGACCTGGGAGAACGCGCTCCTCCTCGCCCCCGCCACCGCCGAAGCGCTCGGCATCGCCAACGAGGACGTCGTCGAGATCGCCGCCGGCGCGCGCCGGCTGGAGGTGCCGGTCTGGGTCCTGCCCGGCCACGCGCCGGGCGCCGCCACCCTCCATCTCGGCTACGGCCGCACCCGCGCCGGCGCGGTCGGCTCCGGGATCGGGGCGAACGCTTACGCGCTGCGCACCTCAGACGCGCTCTGGAGCCTGCCGGTCACGGTGCGCAAGACCGGCGGCCGCCATCCGCTCGCCTGCACGCAGAACCACCACTCGCTCGACATGCCCGACGCCTACGAGGCCGCCGAGCGGCGCAAGCCGGTGCGCTCGGCGACCCTCGGCGAGCTCCGCGAGCGCCCGAACTTCCTGCACGAAGGGGAGCACGGCCCGGAACACCTGTCGCTCTACCCCGAGGATGAGTACCCGGGCTACGCCTGGGGGATGGCGATCGACCTCTCGTCGTGCACCGGTTGCAGCGCCTGCGTCGTCGCCTGCCAGTCGGAGAACAACATCCCGGTGGTCGGCAAAGAGGGAGTCGCGCGCGGCCGCGAGATGCACTGGCTGCGCATCGACCGCTACTTCGCCGGCGACCTCGACGACCCCGCGGTCCACAACCAGCCCCTTCTCTGCATGCACTGCGAGAAGGCGCCGTGCGAGGTGGTCTGCCCGGTGGCGGCCACCGTGCACAGCGACGAGGGGCTCAACGACATGGTCTACAACCGCTGCGTCGGCACCCGCTACTGCTCGCACAACTGCCCCTACAAGGTGCGGCGCTTCAACTTCCTCAAGTACAACGACGAGCGGACGCCGGTGCTGTCGCTCCTGCGCAACCCGGACGTGACGGTGCGCATGCGCGGGGTGATGGAGAAGTGCACCTACTGCGTGCAGCGCATCAACGCCGCGCGCATCGATTCCAAGGTCGAAGGCCGCAAGATCCGCGACGGCGAGATCGTCACCGCCTGCCAGCAGGTCTGCCCGACCCAGGCGATCGTCTTCGGCGACGTCAACGACCCGCAGTCGCAAGTCAGCCGCTGGAAGGCCGAGCCGCTCAACTACGGCCTCCTCGCCGAGCTCAACACGCAGCCGCGGACGACCTACTTGGCCAAGATCACCAACCCCAACCCGGCGCTGGCGCCGGCGGCGCCCGCCGCCGCCGCGGACGCCGAGGCGCACGGGAGCTGACGGTGGCGGTCCCCGAACGGGTCTTGAACCCCGCCATCCGGCCGAAGCCGGAGAAGCCGCCGGTGGTGGCGCCGGGGCACACCCCCGCCACCGTCACCGACAAGATCAGCTCGATCGTCCTCACCCGCGTGCCGAAGTGGTGGTACCTGGGCTTCGGCATCACCTTCGCGCTGGTCATGATGCTGCTCTGGTCGATCACCGTCCTCTTCACCAAGGGGGTGGGGATCTGGGGCATCAACATCCCGGTCGGCTGGGGCTTCGACATCATCAACTTCGTCTGGTGGATCGGCATCGGCCACGCCGGCACTCTGATCTCGGCGATCCTCCTGCTGCTGCGCCAGGAGTGGCGGACCTCGATCAACCGCTTCGCCGAGGCGATGACGCTCTTCGCCGTGGCCTGCGCCGGGCTCTACCCGGTGCTCCACTTGGGGCGCCCCTGGCTCGCCTACTGGCTCCTCCCCTACCCCAACACGATGGGCATGTGGCCGCAGTTCCGCAGCCCGCTCATCTGGGACGTCTTCGCGGTCTCGACCTACGCCACCGTCTCGCTGCTCTTCTGGTACGTCGGCCTGATCCCCGACCTCGCCACCCTGCGCGACCGCGCCTCGAGCCGCTTCTGGCAGATCGTCTACGGCTTCGGCGCGATGGGCTGGCGCGGCTCGGCCGCCCACTGGCACAACTACGAGACCGCCTACGTGCTGCTCGCCGGGCTGGCGACGCCGCTCGTCATCTCGGTCCACACCGTCGTCTCCTTCGACTTCGCGATCGGCATCGTCCCCGGCTGGCACGCCACGATCTTCCCGCCCTACTTCGTGGCCGGGGCGATCTACGCCGGCTTCGCCATGGTGCTGACGCTGTCGATCCCGCTGCGCGCCCTCTTCGGCCTCGGCGACTTCATCACCATGCGCCACCTGCAGAACATGGCGAAGGTGATGCTGGTCACCGGCCTCATCGTCGTCTACGGCTACCTGATGGAGCTCTTCTTCGCCTGGTACAGCGGCAACGAGTACGAGCGCTTCATGGTGGCCAACCGCGTCTTCGGGCCCTACCGCTGGCACTGGTACGCGCTGCTTTTGTGCAACGCCGTGGTGCCGCAGGTCCTCTGGCTGCGGCGCGTCCGCAACAGCCCGCTGGCCCTCTGGCTCATCTCGATCGTCGTCTCGATCGGCATGTGGCTCGAGCGCTACGTGATCATCGTCGTGTCCCTGTCGCGCGACTTCCTCCCCTCCTCCTGGGGCACCTACGCCGGCACGCGCTGGGACTGGATGACCTTCGTCGGCACGATCGGCCTCTTCCTCTGCCTGATGTTCCTCTTCATCCGCTTCCTGCCGATGATCTCGATCTTCGAGATGCGCACCATCCTCCCCGGCAGCCGCGGCGGCGAGTACACCGAGGTCCCCGCCGATGAGTGAGCGCGGCGAGGTCTACGGCCTGATGGCCGAGTTCCACGCCCCGGCGGAGGTGCTGGCCGCGGCGCGGGCGGCGCGCGCCGCCGGCTACCGGCGGATGGACGCCTTCACCCCCTACCCGATGGAGGAGCTGTCGGAGGCGCTCGGGCACCACCACTCGCGGCTGCCGCTGATCGTGCTGGTCGGCGGCCTCCTCGGCGCGCTCGGCGGCTACGCCCTGCAGTATTGGGCGGCGGTCATCGAGTACCCGATGAACATCGGCGGCCGGCCGGTGCACTCCTGGCCGGCCTTCATCGTGCCGACCTTCGAGACCACGATCCTCTGCGCCGCGCTCTCGGCGGTGCTCGGCATGTTCGCGCTCAACGGCCTGCCGATGCCCTACCACCCGGTCTTCAACGCCCGCAACTTCGCGCTCGCCTCGCGCGACCGCTACTTCCTGCTCATCGAGGCCGGCGACCCGCACTTCGACCGCGCCGCCACCGAGCGCTTCCTCTGGACCCTGAGCCCGGCCGAGGTATCCGAAGTTGAACGGTAGGGTGCGCCTCCTCGCGGTCGCCTGCGTGTGCCTGGCCGCCGCCGGCTGCCGGCAGAACATGCACAACCAGGGGCGCTACGAGCCGCTGGAGGCGAGCCCGTTCTTCGCCGACGGCGCCTCGGCGCGGCCGCTGCCGGCCGGCACCGTGCCGCGCGGCCGGCTCGGCGCCGACCTCCCGGCCGCCACCGGCATCGCCGCCGACGGCCGCTTCCTGGCGGCGCCGCCCTTCCCGCTCACCCGCATGGTGCTCGAGCGCGGGCGCGACCGCTTCGGGATCTTCTGCGCCCCCTGCCACGACCGCACCGGCAGCGGCCGCGGCATGATCGTGCGCCGCGGCTTCACCCAGCCGACCTCGTTCCACGACCCGCGGCTCAAGGGGTCGCCGGTGGGCTACTTCTACAACGTCATGACCGAAGGCTACGGCGTCATGCCGAGCTACGCCGCGCAGGTGCCCGTGGCGGACCGCTGGGCGATCGCCGCCTACATCCAGGCTCTGCAGCTGGCGCAGGAGGCGCGCCTCGCCGATCTGCCGCCGGCGCTGCGCCGCGCCGCCGAGCGCGAGCTCGCTGCCCGCCCGGCCGCGCCCGGCGCGCCGGCCGCGCCCCCCGCGCCACCCGGAGAACACCCGTGATCGGCGACGCCCGCTACGCCGCTCCCGCGGCGCTCGACCAGGTGCAGCGGCGCGCCCTCATCGCCGGCGGCGCCGGGATCCTGCTCTGCGCCCTTGGCTTCTTCCTCGACCGGCCGGCCTTCTACCGCGCCTGGCTGGTGGGCTGGATCTACTGGCTGGGGATCGCGCTGGGGTGCCTGGCGATCATGATGCTCCACCACCTGACGCGCGGCGCCTGGGGCCTGGTGGCGCGGCGGGTGCTGGAGGCGGCGGGGCGGACGCTGCCGGTGCTCGCCCTGCTCTTCCTGCCGCTCCTCTTCGGCCTTCAGGAGCTCTACCCGTGGGCGCGGCCGGAGGCGAAGACGGACCACCTGCTGCAGGCCAAGGCGGCGTACCTGAACGTGCCGTTCTTCGTGGCACGGGCGGCGCTCTACTTCCTGATCTGGGGGGGCTTCGCCTTCGTCCTGTCCCGCCTCTCGCGCCGCCAGGACGAGACCGGCGAGCTCTATCTCACCCGCCGCATGCAGCTCCTGGCCTCGGCCGGCATCGTCCTCTACTGCCTGGCCGCCAGCTTCGCCTCGGTGGACTGGCTGATGTCGCTCGAGCCGCACTGGTTCTCGACCATCTACGGCGTCTACTTCCTGGGCGGGCAGGGGATCTCAGCGCTCGCCTTCCTCATCGTCGTCGCCCTCTTCCTCTGGCGCCGCGAGCCGATGTCCGAGGTGCTCTCGCCCGGCCACTTCCACGACTGGGGGAAGCTCCTCCTCGCCTTCGTCATGCTCTGGACCTACTTCTCCTTCTCCCAGTTCCTGATCATCTGGTCGGGCAACCTGCCGGAGGAGATCACCTGGTACGCCGCCCGCACCCGCGGCGGCTGGCAGTGGCTGGCGATCGCCCTCGCCCTCTTCCACTTCGCGCTCCCCTTCGTGCTGCTGCTGTCGCGCGACCTGAAGCGCCGGCCGCAGCGGCTGGCGGCGGTGGCCGGCTGGATGCTGGTGATGCGCTGGCTCGATCTGGTGTGGCAGGTGGAGCCGGCCTTCAGCCCCGAGCGCTTCACCTTCCATTGGCTGTATCTGGCGGCGCCGCTCGCCGTCGGCGGGCTCTGGGTCTGGGCCTGGGCGGCCGAGATCAAGAAGCGGCCGCTCCTGCCGCTGCGCGACCCCTGGCTGCCGGAGGCGCTCGCCCATGACTGAGCGCGCGCGGCCGCACCCGGACCACGTCGAAGGCGCCGGCCCCGAGGGCTTCGACCAGGAGGTGGACCTGCGCGTCGTGACCTGGATCGGGGTCGCGCTGGCGGGGGCGACGGCGGTCGTGGCGCTCCTCATGTGGTGGCTGGTCGTCGGCTTCGAGCGCTTCGACGCGAAGCGCCAGCCGGCGGCGCCGCCGCTCGCCGAGGCGCGGCGGCAGGTGGCGCCGCCCGGGCCGCGCCTGCAGACGACCCCGGAGCGCGACCTCCGGGCGATGCGCGCCGAGGAGGACCATCGCCTCGCCGAGGCCGAGTGGGTGGACCGCGCCCGCGGCACGGCGCGCATCCCGATCGAGCTGGCGATGGAGGCGGTGGTGGCCGGCGTGAAGCCCGCCGCGAGCGGGACGGCGGCGCAGCCGCCCGCCGGCACCGCGCCGCCGCCGGGCACCGGCGGCATCGGCGCTCCCGTCTCGCCGCAGCCGCTGGCCGACTCCGAGAGCCGACGGCCGCCGCCGCAGACCACCGAAGAGGCGCCGCCGCCGCGATGACGCTCCGCCCGACGCTGGCTCTCCTGACCTGCCTCTTCCTGCTCGGAGCGGCCGGGGCGAAGGCCCAGTCGCGCTCGCCCGTCCTCCCCGACGTCGGCTTCGACCAGAACCTGGGCGCCAAGCTCCCGCTGGACCTCCCCTTCCGCGACGAAGCAGGCCGCGCCGTCCGCCTCGGCGACCTCTTCGGCCGCCGGCCGGTCGTCCTCGCCTTCGCCTACCACACCTGCCCGATGCTCTGCGGCCTGGTGCAGGAGGGGATCGCCAGCGCGCTCAAGCCCCTGGCGCTGGAGGCCGGCCGCGACTTCGACGTCGTCGTCGTCAGCATCGACCCGGCCGACACCCCCGAGCGCGCCGCCGCCGCCGAGCGCCGGGCGCTGGACCGTTACGGCCGCCGCGGCGCCGGCCAGACGCCGGCCGCCGGCTTCCACTACCTGACCGGGCGCGACCCGGCGATCAAGGCCCTCGCCGACGCCGCCGGCTTCCGCTACCGCCGGGTGCCCGAGCGCGGCGAGTACGCGCACGCCGCCGGCGTCGTCGTGGCGGCGCCGGACGGCACCGTGGCGCGCTACCTCTTCGGCATCGAGCTGGCGCCGCGCGACCTCCGCCTGGCGCTCGTCGAGGCGGCGGAAGGCAAGATCGGCACCGCCGTCGACCAGATCCTCCTCTACTGCTTTCACTACGACCCGGCGCTCGGCCGCTACAGCGCCGCGGTGATGAACCTGGTGCGCCTGGCCGGCGCCGCCACCGCCCTCGGCCTCGTCGGCTTCGTGCTGATCATGCGGCGGCGAGACACGGGGGGCGCCTGATGCCGGAAGAGATCCCTCTCTTCCCCGAGGCAGCCTCCAGCCTCGCGCGCGAGGTCGACGCCCTCTTCGTCGCCTGGTCGCTGATCAGCGCCTTCTTCACCCTGCTGATCGCCGGCCTGATCGTCTTCTTCATGGTCAAGTACCGGCGGCGCGGCGAGCACGAGGTGGGGCTCGCCGAGCGGGCGCCGCTCTGGCTCGAAGCCGCCTGGTCGATCGTGCCGCTGGCCATCTGCCTGGTGATGTTCGGCTGGGGGGCGCGGGTCTTCTACAAGCTCTACCGGCCGCCGGCCGACGCCGTCGAGTACTGGGCGGTGGGCAAGCAGTGGATGTGGAAGTTCCAGCACCCGGCCGGCAACCGCGAGATCAACCGCCTGCGGGTGCCGGTGGGGCGGCCGGTGCGGCTGACCATGACCTCCGAGGACGTCATCCACAGCTTCTTCGTCCCCGAGTTCCGCACCAAGCAGGACGTGCTGCCGGGGCGCTACTCGTCGGTCTGGTTCCGCGCCACCAAGCCCGGCACCTACAAGCTCTTCTGCACCGAGTACTGCGGCGCCGAGCACTCGCAGATGATCGGCCAGGTCATCGCCCTGTCGCCGCAGGACTACGAGCAGTGGCTCGCCGGCGGCGTGCCCGGGCGCTCGATGACCGAGTCGGGCGCCGCGCTCTTCCAGACCCTGGCCTGCGACACCTGCCACCTGGCCGGCGCCGGCGGCCGCGCCCCGCGCGCCCCGGCCCTCGACGGCGTCTTCGGCAAACAGGTGGCCCTGGCCGGCGGCCAGGTGCTGATCGCCGACGAGAACTACCTGCGCGAGTCGATCCTGCAGCCGGCGGTCAAGGTGGTGGCGGGGTGGACGCCGATCATGCCGACCTACCAGGGGCAGGTCACGGAGGAGCAGTTGAACCAGCTCATCGCCTACATCAAGTCGCTCGGCGCGGCGACCGCCGCCGCGGGGACGGAGCCCGAATGACGATGGAACCGACCCGCGATACCGCGCTGCCGATGCGCAACTACCTGAACGCCTCTTACGGCGTCCGCTCCTGGCTCTTCACCCTCGACCACAAGCGGATCGCCATCCTCTACCTCTTCTCGATCACCCTCTTCTTCTTCCTGGGCGGCGTCTTCGCCACCCTGATCCGCCTCGAGCTGCTGACCCCGCAGGGCGACCTGGTGCAGGCGGACACCTACAACCGCCTCTTCACCATGCACGGCGTGGTGATGGTCTTCTTCTTCCTGATCCCTTCGATCCCGGCGACCTTGGGCAACTTCTTCGTGCCGATCATGATCGGCGCCAAGGACCTCGCCTTCCCGCGCTTGAACCTGGCGAGCTGGTACGTCTACACGCTGGGCGGGCTCTTCACCCTCTGGGCGATCGTCCACGGCGGCGTCGACACCGGCTGGACCTTCTACACCCCGCTCTCGACCAAGTTCTCGAACAGCTACGTCGTCTCGACGGCGCTCGGCATCTTCATCATCGGCTTCTCGTCCATCTTCACCGGCCTCAACTTCATCGTCACCATCCACCGCATGCGGGCGCCGGGGCTGACCTGGTTCCGGCTGCCGCTCTTCATCTGGTCGCAGTACGCGACCAGCCTGATCATCGTCCTGGGGACGCCGGTCATCGCGGTGACGGTCCTCATGGTGGCGCTCGAGCGGGTCCTCCACCTCGGCATCTTCGACCCGGCGCTGGGCGGCGATCCGGTCCTCTTCCAGCACCTCTTCTGGTTCTACTCCCACCCGGCGGTCTACATCATGATCCTGCCGGCGATGGGGGTGATCAGCGAGCTGGTCGCCGCCTTCGCGCGCAAGCGCATCTTCGGCTACCGCTTCGTCGCCTACGCCTCGATCGGCCTGGCGGTGCTCGGCTTCCTGGTCTGGGGGCACCACCTCTTCGTCGCCGGCCAGTCGCTCTACGCGGCGACGGTCTTCTCGGTCCTCTCGATGCTTGTGGCGGTGCCCTCGGCGGTCAAGGTCTTCAACTGGACGGCGACGCTCTTCGAGGGCTCGATCTCCTACGAGACGCCGATGCTCTACGCCCTGGGCTTCATCGGCCTCTTCACGATCGGCGGGCTGACCGGGGTGATGCTCGCGACCCTGGGCATCGACGTCCACGTCCACGACACCTACTTCATCGTCGCCCACTTCCACTACATCATGGTGGGCGGCGCGATCATGGGGTACCTGGGCGGCCTCCACTACTGGTGGCCGAAGATCGTCGGGCGACTCTACCCGGTGTTCCTCTCCCGCCTCGCGGCGCTGCTCGTCTTCGTCGGTTTCAACCTGACCTTCTTCCCGCAGTTCATCCTCGGCTACCTCGGCATGCCGCGCCGCTACTGGTCCTACCCGGACGAGTACCAGGTGCTCAACGTCCTCTCCACCGCCGGCGCCTCGATCCTGGCGGTCGGCTATGTCATCCCGATGTGCTACTTCCTCTGGTCGATGCGTTACGGCAAGGCGGCGAGCGCCAACCCCTGGGGGGTCGTCGGGCTGGAGTGGGAGATCACCTCGCCGCCGCCGCCGCACAACTTCGACGTCCAGCCGGTGATCACGCACGGGCCTTACGACTACGGCGTCGGCTACCACGGTGCCTCCGAGGAGGAGCCGGAGCGGCGGCCGGGGGAGGCGCACGGTGGCTGATCACGCCCACGCCGGCGGCCACCCGGCGCTCGCCCACCACTTCGACTCGCTCGAGCAGCAGCGCGAGTCCTCGACCCTCGGGATGTGGCTCTTCCTGGTCACCGAGATCATGTTCTTCGGCGGCTTCTTCCTCGCCTACCTGGTCTACCGCGTGCAGTACCAGCAGGCTTTCTTCGCGGCCAGCCACCACCTCGACATCACGGCCGGCGCGATCAACACGGTGGTGCTGATCGGCAGCAGCCTGACCATGGCGCTCGCCGTCTGGGCGTCGCAGGTCTCACGGCGGAAGCTGATCGTCGTCTTCCTCCTCGCCACGATCGCCCTCGGCGGCGTCTTCCTGGGCATCAAGGCCTACGAGTACAACCACAAGTTCCACGACCACCTGGTCCCCGGCCCCGACTTCCGCTGGGAGGGGCCGCACGCGCGCCACGCCGAGATCTTCTTCAGCCTCTACTTCGGCATGACCGGCCTGCACGCCCTGCACATGGTGATCGGCATCGGCGTCCTCGCCGCGCTGCTGCGGCCGTCCTGGAAGGGGCGCTACACGGCCGAGTACAACAACCCGGTCGAGAACGTCGGGCTCTACTGGCACTTCGTGGACATCGTCTGGATCTTCCTCTTCCCGCTCCTCTACCTGATCGGACTGCACGCGCGATGAGCGAGCAAGCCCACTCCCGGCGGCCCTACTACCTGGTCTTCGGCGCCCTCATGGTGCTGACCGCGCTGACCTACTGGGTGGCGACCCTCGACCTCGGGCCGCTCAACGACGTCGTGGCGCTGGGGATCGCGGTGACCAAGGCGGTGCTGGTCATCCTCATCTTCATGCACGTGCGCCACAGCACGCGGATGACCAAGCTGACGATCGCCGCCGGCTTCTTCTGGCTGGCCATCATGCTGGCGCTGACGCTGGCGGACTACCTGACGCGGGGGATGACCGGCATCCCGGGCAAGTGAGGAAGGCCAACCAGTCGCTGCTCGACCTCTTCCTCGAGCTCCAGCTCCTCGACCGCATCCCGCGCGCCGGCTACGTGCTGCGCGGCGTCGCCTACCCGGAGAGCGTCACCGAGCACTCCTGGCACACCGCCTTCCTGGTCTGGGCGCTGGCGGCGGAGGCCCCCGAGGTGGACCGCGAGCGGGCCGTCGGCATCGCCCTCGTCCACGACCTCGCCGAGCTGCGCATCGGCGACCTCCCGCGCACCGCGGCGCGCTACTTCCCCGAAGGCGTCAAGCAAGCCGCCGAGACCGCGGCGATCGACGAGGTCCTGGCGCCGCTCCCCGAGGAGGCGCGCCGGCTCTACCGCGAGTACCTGGAGGGAACGACACCGGAGGCGAAGCTGGTCAAGGCCTGCGACAAGCTCCAGCTCATGGTGAAGGTCGCCGTCTACGAGCGCTGGGGGACGGGAGCGCTGGCGGAGTTCTGGGACAACCCCGACAACTTCCCCGACGGCGGCTTCCCGGCGGTCAAGGAGCTGTTCGAGGAGCTGCGGAAACGGCGGGAGCAGAACCGGCTGCCGATGCCGGGGCCGGTGGCGGAGTAGAGTTAAGCTAGCTACTCGGCGACGCTAGCCATGACTTTCACGCGGATCACGATCGACCCCAAGCAGATGGGCGGAGTCCCCTGCATCCGCCGACTGCGCATCCCCGTGGCGACCATCGTCGACATGGTGGCCGAGGGTCTAGGCGTCGAAGAGATCCTCGAGGCCTATCCGGACTTGGAGGCGGAGGACGTCAAGGAGGCCCTACGCTACGCCGCCGAGGCCGTCCGGGAGCGTGAGCTGCCGCTCGTCTCGGCCTGATGCGCTTCCTGATCGACAACGCCCTCTCTCCAGCACTCGCAGCGGCACTCGGCAACTCGGGGCACGACGCGGTCCACGTCCGCGACGTAGGTCTGCGTAACGCGGACGACGAGGACATCATGCTCTTCGCCGCCACGGAAGCGCGGATCGTCGTGTCGGCCGATACCGACTTCGGCGCACTGCTGGCTCTCTACGAGCGACAACTGCCGTCTCTGATTCTCTTCCGGCGGGGCTCGCCCCGAGCGCCCATCCGCCAGGCAGCCCTCCTGCTTGCCAACCTTCCTCAGCTTGAAGAAGACCTTCAGCGCGGCGCCGTCGTGAGCATCCACGCCGGTCGCCTTCGCATTCGGCTACTTCCCTTGCGCTAGAAGCAGCCCGCGGATCGCCTCGCCATCTAGCTCGTCGAGGAGCTGCCAGCCGTTGACGACCTCGCCGTGGTCGGCTTGGAGGATCGACTCCAGCAGGAGCGCCTGCTCTTCCAGGGAGAGGGTGAAGCCCTCCTGGGCTTCCGGCACCAGGAGGGTGACCGTCGCACCCTCCTCGAGAGTCCCGTCAGGCACGTCCAACTTGCCGCCGACGACCTTCGCGGTGATGACCTTCATACAAGCTTTGGTCTATGCCAGCTCGCGCTTGATGCGCTCCACTAAGCCGCGGGCCGCTGCGATCTCTTCGCGCGCGCCGGCATCGTCGACGACGAACGCCCGGGCGTAGTCGGCTTCCTCGCGGAACTTCTGCAGCCGCGCCAGCAACCGCGAGGTGGCGGGATCGTAGACCCCGGGCTTCACGAGGTGCGCGTTCCACAGGTGCTGGACCCCGCCGTGGCTCCGCGGCTCGAGCCCGTCGGCGTAGAGCCGGGCGCGTACCGCGTGGAAGACGGCGAAGTAAGCGCGCGCGAGGGCGATGCGAGGGTGGCCCAGCTCCAGGAGATGATCGGCGACCCGCAGCTCCTCGTCGGCGAGCTCGAGCTCCGCCGCCGCCGCGTTGCGGCGGCCCTCGGCGGTCAGAGCGGGATCCCCTCGCGCTCTATATCCACGAGCAGCGGGCGCTCCTGGGCGCGCCAGAGAGCGTAGGTTTCGCGATCGAAGATGGCGGGAGAGAGGCGCAGGTCCAAGGGGAGACCGACGTCCGTGGCGAGGTCGATCACGTCCCGCTGCGTCGTCCAATCAACGCGTTCCAGCACGACCGCCACGTCGACATCGGAGTCCTCGTCGGCTTCGCCGCGCGCGAACGAGCCGAAGAGGCGCACCTCGACGACGGCGTCGCCGAGCCGCCGGCGGAGCTCCTGAGCGAAGCGGGCGGCGGCGGTATACGCGAGTGGCGCGACGGCGACCTTGGGCTCGGCCATGGGACGGGCCATGGTAACACTCGGACTTCTGGCTGCCGCCGCAGCGCTCCTGTCGTTCGTTGGGGATTAAGGGTGCGACGCTCCGCGACGCCCGCCGAGCGGCGGCCAATGGCCTGCGGGAGGCGCGGAACTCCTTGCGGCGGCTTCGGAACCCTTTCCCGGAGCGTGGGAATGGGTTGCGCGGGCCGGGGAATGGGTTGCGGAGCGCCGGGAACCCTTTCCGAGCGCCTCGGAATAGGTTCCGCAGCGCGCGCAACCCATTCCCGGCGTCGCGCAATCGATTCCCGGCGCCGCGCAGGAGGTTCCGTCGGGCGCGCAGGAGGTTCCGAGGTCCCGGGAAGACATTGGGAGGCTCCACCGGGGCGTCTGAAGGTCGCGCGGGGACATTCCGGGGCTTCCGGCGGGCGTTACGCCAGGCGCGCAGGATCTCGGCCGGCACGCTGGCCTGGCGCGGCCCGCCGAGGGCCGGGACCTACTCGCTTCGCCGGCGCGACTTGCCCTTTTCGCCTTCCAGCTCGATGCCGCGCTTGCCGAGGAGCTTCTTGAGGCGGGCGTAGATGTTCTCGCCGAGGAGGGAGTTGGCGGTGGTCGTCAGGTCGCGCAGCACGGTGCGCAGCTCCTCGGAGCCGCTCCAGTGGCGGCGGGCGTAGTTCTCCAGCTCGCCGCCGAAGGCCTGGGAGAGGACGGCCGCGGCGAGGACCAGGTCCTCCAGATAGCCGGCGCCGCCGATCAGCGCTTCGGGGAGGAGGTCGGTCGGCAGGATGAAGTACGCGATGGCGCCGCCGATCAGCGCGCGCGTCGGCCCCGGGACGTCCTTGTCGAGGGCCAGCCGCACCAGCAGCATGAAGACGTCGGGGACGAGGAGGAGCGCCTTGAGCGCCTTGCCCGAGAGCTTCCCGCCCTTGCTCTCGGCGGTCGTGACCACCCGGCCGCGCAGCCGGTCGTAGAAGGAGAGGAGGCCGGTCGAGCGCAGCTCGCTCTCGAGCTCGGCGCCGCCGCGGACGAGCGCCGTCTCCGAGCGCTCCTCCGCCGCCGCGATCTCCACGTCAGGGTCCTTCGTCAGGTTGGCCATGGCTCCCTCCGCTGCCTACTCAGCGCTTCAAGCGGCGTGCCACGCACGCCTTCTAGAAGATATACGCAATCGCGAACCCCACCTGCGCCGCCATCAGCATCAGGTACATGTGGCGCCAGGAGGGGTGGTTCTCGGTCGCGGTGAGCGAGGAGGGGTCGCGCACCAGGAGCCAGACGGTGTAGCAGCCCCAGAGGGTCAAGAGGACCCCCAGGGCGACGAGCAGCACCGGGTTGCCGGTCAGGATCGGCAGGCTCGGGTCTTTCGGGTCGCGCAGCCAGATGCCGAGCGGCACCAGGAGCCAGGGGAGGACGAAGAAGGGGCTCATGATCCACGCCGCCTTCTTGACGCCGTGGATGATCGGCAGCGTGCGGCAGCCGCCGGCGCGGTCCCCCTCGATGTCGGCGAAGTCCTTGGTCGAGGCGGCGCCGAGGAGGAAGAGGGCGAAGACCGCGCCGATGTACCAGGGCTCGGCGTACCAGACCGGCGCCACCATCCCCCACCCCGCGACCTTGAGCAGCATCCCGCGCGGGATGGCGATCGTCCAGTTGGCGAGCATGCCGCGCGTCTTCGTCCGCCCGAGCTGCGGCGCCGAGTAGACGAAGGTGAAGAGGAGACCGGCCAGGTAGATGAAGAAGCAGGCGCGCAGGCCGATCGGCGCCTGGAGCTTCTCGGCCAGCGTGTCGTAGGGGTAGGGCACGACCAGCCAGACCGGGATGAGCGCCAGGGCGTAGAAGACCCAGGTGAACCCCCACGCCTCGCGCAGCGACAGCTCGCCGGTCACCAGCGGCCGCCCCGGCTTGTTGAGGCGGTCAATCTCCAGGTCGTAGACCTGGTTGATGGCGTTCGAGGCCGCGTTCATGAAGGCGGCGCAGAGCGAGCCCAGCGCCACGGTGCCGACGACCGCCCAGGTGAGGCGGCGAGCCGGGTCGGGGTTGTGGGCCGAGCCGAAGGCGCAGATCGCCCCGGAGACGATGCCGAGGAGCGGCGGCAGCAGGGTGAACGGGCGGGCGAGCCGGACGTAGAGGGAGAGCTTCTTCATCGCGCTCACCGCACCAGGGGCGCCAGCGCCATCGCGGCCAGCGCCCCGATCAGGGTGTTGAGGAAGTTGACCGCCTCGTTGTCGAGCCAGCCGCGCTTCTCGATCGTCGCGCCGACGACGCTCTCCAGGGTCGACCCCAGGAAGGCGGCGAGGACCACCGGCAGCACGCCGGCCCAGGGGTAGAGCCCGACCGCCGCGCCAAGCGCCGCGACGACGAGCGACGCGGCGACGCCGGCGAGCGTGCCTTCGAGCGACACCGCCCCCTGCGTGCCGCGCGGCACCGGGCGGAGGGTGGTGATGAGGAACGTGCGGCGGCCGAGGAGCTGGCCGATCTCGGATGAGGCGGTGTCGGCGGCGGCGGTGGCGAAGGCGCCGGCGAAGGCGAGGGCGAAGAGCGCCGGGTGCGGCGTCACCGCGGCGAAGAGAGCGCACGCCGCCGCGACGCCGCTGTTGGCCAGGGCGTGGCGCGCGCCGCGCCGCCCCCCCGCCTCCTGCGCCAGCTTGGCCGCCGCCTTCTTGCGGTAGCCGAGCTTGGTGGCGGCGCTGCCGAGGACGAAGAAGGCGACGAGGAGCAGGAACCCGCGCCAGTCGAGGAAGGCCCAGATCGCCGTCCCCAGGATCCAGCCGGCGACGACCCCCGAGACGTTCACCGTGCGCGCCGCGTAGGCGGCGGCGGCCAGGGCGGCGTTGACCGCGGCGCCGACCAGCAGGCGCGTGCCGATGCCGCTCGCCAGCCACCGCTCCCACCCCCCTTGCGTCAGCAGCAGGCCGAAGAGGAAGAGCCCGGTCAGGAGCGGCACGCCCAAGTTGTCGTCCAGCCCCTGCGGCAGCGACTCCAGCCAGGCGGCGAAGAGCGCCGCGGTCGCCCCCACCGCCACCGCGAACGGCCACTCGTAGCGGCCGGGCGCCGTCCAGAAGAGCAGCCCCGCCGCCGCCACCGTGCCGAAGAGGACGTAGGCCGCGCTCCCGGCCCAGCTCTTCCGCGGGTTCCAGGGGAGCTCGCGCCGGCCGAGCGTCATGCCGACGACCGACGCCATGCCGTCGCCGAAGGCGAGGATCCCCCAGCACGCCGCCGCCACCTCCAGCCGCCGCCAGAAGAGGAGCACGAGGAGGAGCACGGCGAGCGGATAGAGGACGATGCCGGCCGAGCCGCCGGCCGCGAGCTCGGCGTCGCGCCAGAGGCGCCGGCCGCCGACCCGCGGCAGCAGGTACAGGTTCATCAAGAGGGCCGAGCCCGCCAGCACCGCCGACCAGAACGGCCCGAGCGGCCGCAGGGCGAGGGCGAAGAGCCCGGTCCCCATGTGGACGGTCTTGCGCAGCAGCTCGCGGCGCAGGAGCGCCGAGCCGGGGGCGGGTGCCGGCGTCACCGCTTCCACTGCCCGGTCTCCTCCAGCCAGCGGAAGGTGGCGGCGAGCCCCTCGTCGAGGCCGCGGGCGCGCCAGCCGAGGTCGGCCGCGGCGCGCGCCGAGTCGTAGGCCCAGTCGTGGCGGTAGACCTCGACCAGGTCGGGGGTGAGCTTCGGCGTGCCGCCCGTCAGCCGCGCCCACCCTTTTTGCGCCGCGCCCAGCGCCTTCGCCAGCCCGTCCGGCATGCGGCGGCGCGGCACCGGCACGCCGGAGAGCCGCTCGACCGTGCCGTAGAACGTGCCGAGCGTCACGTTCGGCCCGCCGAGGACGTAGCGGCTGCCGGGCGCCGCCCGCTCCAGGGTCGCCGCCACGCCGCGCGCCACGTCCTCGACGTAGGCGTAGCTCCAGCGCCGGTCGGGCGAGCCGACGAGCGCCGGCAGGCGCCGGTGGAGGAGGTCGAGCAGGTGGCGCACCACGATGTTGCCTTCGGTCATCTCGCCGGGGCCGTAGATCACCCCCGGGTAGACGACCGTGACCGGCGCCCGCTCGGCAATGGCGCGGCGGGCCAGCCGGTCGGCCAGGGTCTTGGTCTCCTCGTAGGGGTTGATCCAGGGGCGGTCGGCGGCGGTGTCGGCCGCCTCGTCGAGGACGCCGCCCGGCGCCTGCTCGGAAGGCCCGAGGGCGATGAAGCTCGAGACGTAGACGACTTTCCCCACCCCCGCCGAACGCGCCGCCGCGAGCACGTTCTCGAGCCCGCCGACGTTGATGCGCTCGAACTCCGCGCGCGGCGCCAGGATCTTGACCAGCGCCGCGGCGTGGACGATCGCCTCGCAGCCGGCGGCCGCCCGCTCCAAGCTGTCGCGGTCGGTGACGTCGCCGGCGGCGAGCTCCACGCCTTCCGGGAAGGGCGCGCGCGCTCCGGCGCGCGGCCGCACCAGCAGCCGCAGGGCGTGGCGCGGCGCCAGCTCCTCGACCAGGCGGCGGCCGAGGAACCCGGTGCCGCCGGTGACGAGGACCCTCACGCCGCGGCCGCGCTCCGGCTACCGCGTGACGCGCACCTGCAGGTTGGAGAACTTCCAGCCGACCGGCGGGAAGTAGGCGCCGTCGGCGACCCCGGCGAGCCCGAAGTTGAGCTTCACCGGGTTGCCGTTGCGCTCGGCGAGATCGAGGTTGAAGGCGGCACTGGTGGCGTCGGCGATCACCTGGTCGTTGCGGGAGACCACCATGCGCAGCGTCGCGGTCTGGGTGTCGTAGACGATCTTGACGTGGTGGACCGCCCCCTCCTTCCAGCCGGTGCCGAACTTGAGCGCCGGCTCGACCACCGCGCTCCCCTGGTCGACGAAGGTGCGCGAGCGCTTGCCGCGCACGAAGCTGCCGAAGTAGAGGGTCTTGTTGAAGCGCTGGCCGCCGGTGTGGAACATGCCGACCAGGCCGGTGAAGTGGGTGGTGAACTTGCTGATCCGCACGTCGAAGTCGATGGTGGCGGTGCGGTAGGCGCGGTTGGGCACCAGCGGCAGGGTGAACGTCATCTGCGAGTTGGCCGGGGTCGGCGCGAAGAACTGCTTCGGCCGGTCGAGGGAGACGGTCTCCACCACCGGCGCCGGCGGCGCGTCAAGCGGGTAGAGGAGGCGGAAGGCGCGGGCGTCGTCGCCGACGAAGGTGCCGTAGGCGTAGAACGGCTGGTTGCACGAGACCTCGGCGCGCAGCCCGCCGGCGGCGGACACCGAGAGCAACCTCTCGAACGGATCGTCCATGAGCCGGTGCGACAGCGGCAGGACCTTCACCTTGTCCACCGGCCCGAGCGGCGAGCCCTTGGGGCGGAGGAGCTTGACGTTGCAGTTGGCGTTGGCGGCGGCGAAGTTGAGGATCTCGAGGTTCGAGTGCCCCGAGGCGTCCCGCGCCAGCCCCTGGATGTGGGCCGTCTCCCCGGCCTTGAACCAGTTGTCCTCGGCGAGCACCGGCAGCGCCCAGGTCATCGTGTCGTCCCCATCGGGCAGGAAGAGGACGCCGGTGTTGACCTGCATCCCCGCCCCCTGGAGCTTGAGCATCCCGGCGCCGCGGATGAACCCGGAGACGTCGAAGACGTTCGGCTTCTCGTCGTTGTCGACGTCGACGTCGAAGCCAGTGGCGCGGGAGCCGTCGATCCCGGTGTCGATGAAGATCGGGGCGAGGCGACGGGGCCCGCCCCGGCTCACCTCCAGCTTCCACTCGGCGCGGCGCAGGCCGTCGAGGTCCGGAGTGGGGATGTAGTACGTGCCTGCGGCGGCGGGGAGCGCCAGGGCGGCCAGGGCGAGCGTGAGCGCGAGCTGCTTCATGACGGCTGCCTTCTCCTAGAAGAAAAATGGCGTCGGGGACGCGAGGAAGTCGGGGATTGTACCAGACGCTCAGCCGCGGGCCTGGACGGCGGCCCAGAGGTCGGCGAGGGCGTCGTCTAGGGTGCGCCGCGGCGCCCAGCCGAGGGCGCGAAGGCGGGAGGCGTCGCCGCAGAGAAGGGGGAGGTCGATCGGCCTTACCCGCGCGGGATCTTCCTCGACCCGCGCCTCGACGCCGGCCACCTGCATCAGCCCCGCGAGCGCGTCCGCGATCGAAGTGGCGCGCCCGGTGGCCACGTTGTAGACCTCCCCGGGCGCCCCCTTCTCGGCCAGCAGGGCGAGGGCCTCGACGCCGTCGTCGACGTGGACGAAGTCGCGCCGGGCCGTGAGGTTGCCCACGCGCAGCACCGCGTCGCAGCCGCCGCGGGCGATGGCGGCGAGCTGGGCGGCGAAGCCGGGGAGCGCGAAGTCCGGCGACTGGCCCGGGCCGATGAGGTTGAAGAGGCGCATCACAACGGCGCCGAGCGGCAGGGCGAGGCGCTCGGTCCCCAGCTTGGTCAGGCCGTAGGGGCTGCGCGGGTCGAGCGGGCGGTCCTCGCGGATCGGCTGCTCCGCCGCGGGGACCGGGCCGTAGGCCTCGGCGCTGGAGGCCACGACCACGCGGCGGCCGGCGGCGACCACCATGAGGTTGGCGGTGCCCCCGACGTTGACCTCGACGTACTGCGGCATCCGCTCCCAGGCCTGGCCGACGTGGGAGAAGCCGGCGAGGTGGACGACGGCGTCGGGGTCGCTGGCCGCGACCGCGCGCGCCAAGGCCTCACGGTCGAGGAGGTCGGCCTCGTGGAGCTCCACGCCGGGCAGGTCGGGGCGCTCGGCGAGGTAGGTGCCGGCCACGCGGTCGCCGCGCGCGAGCAGGAGCTGGGCCAGGCGGGTGCCGACGAAGCCGGAGACGCCGGTGACCAGGACACGCAAGCGCTTCGCGGTCCGCTAGACGGCTGCCACTTCGGCGGGGCGGCGGCGACGCGCCAGGGTCTCGCGCCAGTAGTCGAGGAGGTCGGCGACCGTCTGCTCGAAGGGGATGCGCGGCTCCCAGCCGGTGTCGGCGCGGAACTTCGAGCTGTCGCCGATCAGGATCTCGACGTCGGAAGGGCGGAGGCGATCGGGGTCCACCTCGACGTCCACCTTCACCTTCGCCAGGCCGACGATCATCTGCAGCAGCTCGCGGATCGAGATGCCGTGCCCGCTGGCGATGTTGTAGACCTCCCCCGGCCGCCCGCGCTCGACCGCCATCCAGTAGGCGCGCACCATGTCGCGCACGTCGGTGAAGTCGCGGATGGCGTCGAGGTTGCCGACCCGGATGACCGGCTCCTGCAGGCCTTGCTCGATGGCCGCCACCTGGCGGCAGAAGTTGGAGGTGACGAAGGGGTGGCCGCGGCGCGGGCCGGTGTGGTTGAAGCCGCGGGTGCGGATGACCTTGAGGCCGTAGCTCTGGAAGTACTGGTAGCCGAGCAGGTCCTGCGCCACCTTGGAGACGGCGTAGGGCGACAGCGGCCGCAGCGGGTTGTCCTCGGTGATCGGCACCTCGTGCGGGTAGACCATGCCGTACTGCTCGGAGGAGCAGGCGATCTGCACCACCGGGTCGAGGCGCAGGGCGCGGATCGCCTCGAAGAGGTTGACCTGGCCCTGGACGTTGGTGGTGAGGGTCTCGTTGGGGGCCGTCCAGCTCGACGGCACGAAGCTCTGCGCCGCCAGGTGGAAGATGGCGTCGGGACGCGAGCGCTCCAGCGCCTGTTGGATCGAGCTGTAATCGCGCAGGTCGGCCTCGAGCAGCTGCACGCCGCCGTCGATGTGGTCGAGGTTCTCCATGCGGCTGCGCCAGCGGTGGGTGCCGAAGACCTCCACCTCGGGGTGCTCCTGGAGAAGAAACTCCGCCAGGTGGGAGCCGGCGAAGCCGGTGATGCCGGTGATCAGGACACGCATACGGAAGTCTCCTCTATCATCCTCTGCCCCGCCGGAGGGCCGTCAGGTACTCGACCAGCCCCCACCCCCAGGGCTCGACCCGGCGGAGCGCCCGCTCGAAGCGGCTGACGTCGAGCACCGAGTAGGCGGGGCGCGGCGCGGGGCGGGGGACCTGCGCGGTGGTGACCGGCACCACCTCGACGTCGCTGGCCCAGAGGCGGGCGATCTCGTCGGCGAAAGCGTACCAGGAGACCGGCTCCCGGTTGCGGTAGTGGACGACGCCGTCGAGGGCGAGGGGCGCCAGGTCGAGGACCGCCCGCGCCAGAAACGGCGTGTAGGTCGGGCAGCCGACCTGGTCGTCCACGACCTCCAGCCGCCGCGTGCCTTCGTCGATCTTGCGCACGATGGTTGCCGCGAAGTTGGGCCCGCCGGGGCCGAAGAGCCAGCTCGTGCGCACGACGAGCGCCCGCGGCGCCGCCAGCGCCGCCTCCTCCCCGGCGAGCTTGCTGCTGCCGTAGACCGAGAGCGGCGCGGTGGCCGCGTCCTCGGGGTAGGGCTCGGCGGCGCGGCCGTCGAAGACGTAGTCGGTCGAGAGCTGGATCAGCCGCGCGCCGGCCTGCCGCGCCGCGTCGGCGACGTGCTCGACGGCGCGGCCGTTGACCTCGGCGGCGCGCTCGGGCTCGCTCTCGCAGGCGTCCACCTTGGTGAAGGCGGCGCAGTTGACCACCAGCTCGGGACGGAAGGTCTCGGCCCAGTAGAGGAGGCGGTCGCGGTCGCGCACGTCGGCCTGCCCGCGCGGCAGCGCGAGGGCGGCGAAGTTGCGCGCCCGCGCTTCCGCGACGAGCGCCCGACCGAGCATGCCGGCGCCGCCGAAGATGAGAGTCCGCATCAGGTGATGCCGACTTCGGAGTTGTCGCCGAGCATGAAGCGGTAGGCCTTGGGCTTGTAGTCGGTCTTGACGATGCGGACGTTGCGGCCGACGAGCGAGCCGTCGATGCGCAGGGGGATGTCGCGGATCTCGCAGTCGGAGAGGACGATCGAGTTCTCGATCTCGCAGCGCACCAGCGTGCAGCGGTCGCCGATCGAGGTGTAGGGGCCGACGAAGGCGTGTTCGAGGCGGGTGCCGGCGCCGATCACCACCGGTCCCCGGATCAGCGAGTCCACGATCTCCACCCCTTCGCCGAGCTGCACCCGCCCTTCGATCTGACTGCCCTTCCCGACCTCCCCGCCGCGCCGCACCTCGAGGGTCTCGAGGACGATGCGGTTGGCCTCCAGCATGTCCTCGAGCTTGCCGGTGTCCTTCCACCAGCCGCGCACGACGTGGGGGTGGACGTCGAGGCCGCGCTCGATCAGGTCCTGGATGGCGTCGGTGATCTCCAGCTCGCCGCGCGCCGAGGGCTTGATCCGGTTGACCGACTCGAAGATGTGCGGGTCGAACATGTAGACGCCGACCAGCGCCAGGTCGCTCTTGGGCTCCTTGGGCTTCTCGACCAGCCGCCGCACCTTCCCCTCGGAAGTCAGCTCGGCCACCCCGAACTGCTCGGGGTTGTTGACGTGGGCGAGGAGGATCTCGGCGTTGCAGCCGAGGGTGCGGAACTCCTCCACCAGGCTGGTGATGCCGCCGGCGATCAGGTTGTCGCCGAGGTACATGACGAAGGGGTCGTCGCCGAGGAACGGCTCGGCGATCTTGACCGCGTGGGCGAGGCCGCGCGGCGCATCCTGCTCGATGTAGCGGACGCGGGCGCCGAAGCGCCCGCCGTCGCCGACCGCGGCGCGGATCTCCTCCTTGGTCTCCCCCACCACGATGCCGATCTCCTCGATCCCCGCCGCCACGATCGCCTCGATGGCGTAGAAGAGGACCGGCTTGTTGGCGACCGGCACGAGCTGCTTGGCCGAGGTGTAGGTGAGCGGCCGCAGCCGCGTCCCCTTGCCGCCGGAGAGGATGAGCCCCTTCATCGCTACTGCTCCGAGGGGACCGAGCTGCGCCCCGTGAGGTCCAGGAAGGTGCCGACGTTCTTGAGCGTCACCGAGAAGCGGTACTCGCGGTTGCGCAGCGCCTGGGCCTGGAAGCTCAGCAGCTCGAGGCGGAAGCCGTAGCACTGCGACATCCAGTTGACGACGTAGCGCTGCTGCTGGATCTCGGCCTCGTCGAGGTCGTAGGAGAGGCGGCCCTCGACGCGCAGGCGGTTGGGGCGCAGGCCGAGGGCGCCGAAAAGCTGCACCTGGGTGCCCAGCTCGCCGGGGTCGCCGGGGCGCGGCCGGCGGTAGAGAGTGAGCCCGAGGTTGTTGGCCACCCCCCAGCCGTAGCCGCCGGAGAGCGAGCTCGAAGCGAGGCGCGCGTCGAGGGTGTTGTAGGTGACGCGCGACTCGAAGCTCGTCTTGTCGCTGGGGTTGATGCGGACCAGGGCCTCGAGCGGCCCGGCGGTGTCGTTCTCCAGCCCGTCGATCGAGGTCTGGAGCGGCTGCAGGTCGTCGAACGAGAGGTCGCGCGCCACCTCGAAGAGGAAGACCTCTCGCGCGGTCCCCACTCCCCCTTTGCCCCCTTCGGGCTTGGCCAGGATGCGGTTGACCAGGGCGACGCGGGCGCGGTTGGTCGAGAAGGCCGTGTCCACCTCGTCGAAGCGCGGCACCAGCGCCTGGTCCTCGACCTCGCCGCTGTAGACGTAGCTGATGCGCGGCGCCACGACGTGCTTGAAGCGGGCGAAGGCGCCGAGCTTGCGCTCGTAGATGCGCGACAGCGACGGCCCCACCAGCTCGGCGCGGCCGAAGGGGAAGCTGCGGGTGAAGGTCTCGCCGGTGAAGGTGCCGTCGACCGGCGACAGGCTGTCGCCGTACCAGGTGTAGCGGCCGCCGCCGGTCAGGTTGAGCGACAGCCAGGGCAGGGTCGAGACCGGCAGCGACAGCTCCGGCCCGACGTCGACGCGGCCGTAGGTCGCGTCGAGGGTGCGCTGGTTGTCGAGGTCGAGGTAGTCGGCCGAGCCGCGGAAGCCGACGTAGAAGGGCGTCTTCCAGAGCCGCGTCGAGCGCAGCCGGTACTCCACCTCCGGGAGCTTCCGCTGCACCACGGTCACGCCCGGCACGTCGAGGGTCTGGATCTCGTTGAGCAGGACGTTGAGGAGGTGGGCGCCGCGGTTCCTGCTGACGAAGGCGCGGCTGGCGACGCGGCGCGTGGTGTTGCGGTCGATGTCGCGCTCGAAGTCGCGGAAGAACTCGAAGTCGGAGAAGTCCTCGTAGGCGATGACGCCGCGCATCCCCCACGGCAGGTCGTTGGTGACGTGGTCGAGGTTGACCTTCCAGCGCCACTCGTCGCGGTCGGGGTCCTGGACGGCGTAGCCGACGAAGCTGCCGCGCGTTCCCTCGCTCGGCATGTAGCGCAGCTCGTTGCCGATCCCGAAGTAGCCGCGGCTGTAGCTGTCGATGTGGAAGGTCGTGTCGTAGCTCCGCCCCAGGGTCTGGAAGTAGGCCAGCGAGAGCGAAGCGCCGCGGCGCTCGGAGTAGCCGATGTTGGGGATCAGCAGGCCCGAGCTGCGCTCGCTCTTGGCCGGCCAGAGGAGGTACGGGGTGTAGAGCACCGGCACCTTCTTGATCCGCACCGCCGCGCTGCGCACCCGCGCGTAGCCCTCCATCTCGACCGTCGCCTGGCCGAGCCGGAAGCTCCAGTCCGGGTTCTCGCCGCTGCAGGAGGTGAAGATGCCGTCGGTGACGGTGTAGACGTCCTCGGCGACCTTCGCCACCTCGGCGCCGCTGAAGTAGTACTCGGAGGCGACGTGGGCGGTGGCCTCGGTGAGCTTGCCGGTCTTGGTGTCGAGGTCGAAGGTGGCGGTCTCGCCGGTCAGCCGCCGCGGCCCCTGGTCGACGATGACGTTGCCGGTGGCGGTCACGACCTTGGTCTCGAGATCCAGCTCGGCGCGGTCGGCGGAGAGCTCCATGTCCTGGTACTTGATCTTCACCGCGCCGGAGAGGACGGCGAAGTCCTTGGTCTTGTATTCGAGGTCGGCGGCGCTGCCCGAGGCGCTGCCGCCGCCCTGGTCGTCCGGGAACTTGAGGTCGAACTCGATGCGGTCGGCGGCCGCGGCGGGGACCGCGGGCTGGGCGGGCTGGGTCGAGGCCGGCGGCACGGCCGGCTCGCCTGTCGTCTCCGGCTCCCCGCTGAGCTCCGGCTTCTGCGGGTCCTGGGCGGCGAGGGGGCCCGCCAGGCAGACGGCGAGCGCGAAGGTGGCGAAGGTTCGGAGCACGCAGTGGAAGTCTAGTCGAGCCGCTCCACGATCATCGCCGTCGCCTCGCCGCCGCCGATGCAGATGGCGGCGCAGCCGGTCCTGGCGCCGCGCTCGCGCAGGGCGTGGAGGAGGGTGACCAGGATGCGCGCCCCCGAGCTGCCGATCGGGTGGCCGAGGGCCACCGCCCCGCCGCGGACGTTGACCCGCTCGGGGTCGAGCCCGAGGTCGCGGATGAAGGCGAGCGCCACGACCGCGAAGGCCTCGTTGACCTCCCAGAGGTCGATGTCCGCCGCCTTCATGCCGGCCCGCTCGAGGACCACATTGACCGCCCCGGCCGGCGCGGTGGTGAACCACTCCGGCTTCTGGGCCAGCGAGGCGTGGGCGACGATGCGCGCCAGCGGCTTCTTCCCCAGCGCCGCGGCGTGGGCGGCTGTAGTCAGCACCAGGGCGGCGGCGCCGTCGTTGATCTTGCTGGCGTTGCCGGCGGTGACGGTGCCGTCCTTCTGGAAGGCGGGGCGGAGGCTGTCGATCCGCGACAGATCCACCTTGAAGGGCTCCTCGTCGCGATCGACCGGGGTGCCCTCCGCTTTCTTGCCGGGAACGGTCACCGGCACGATCTCCTGGGCCGAGAGCCCACGCTCGGTGGCCTCGCGGGCGCGGCGGTAGCTCTCGAGGGCGAAGGCGTCCTGCTCTTCGCGCGAGATGGCGTACTCGCGCACGCAGAGCTCGGCGCAGTTGCCCATGTGGAGGTCGTTGTAGGGGTCCCAGAGGCCGTCGTGGATGACGGAGTCGATGAGCTTGCCGTGCCCGAGCCGCAGGCCCTCGCGCGCCCCGGGCGCGAGGTAGGGGGCCTGACTCATACTCTCCATGCCGCCGGCGGCGACGACCTGGAAGTCGCCGCAGCGGAGGTCGTTGGCGGCAATCATGACGGCGCGCATCCCGGAGCCGCAGACTTTGTTGAGGGTGATGGCCCCGGTCGCGGGCGGGCAGCCGGCGCCCAAGGCGGCCTGGCGGGCGGGGGCCTGGCCCTGGCCGGCGGTGAGGACACAGCCCATGTTGACCTGCTGGACGTCGGCGGGGGTCAGGCCGGCGCGCTCGATGGCGGCGGCGAGGGCGCGGGCGCCCAGGACGTGCGCGGGAAGGCCCGCGAGCGCCCCCTGAAAGGCGCCGATCGGGGTACGCACGGCGCTCAGGATGACGACGTCGTCCAATTGGGGTTCCTCGGTCGGAGTTCGGAAGTCGGACGGGATCTACGGCCGGCGGGGGAAATCGTAGCACAGGGGTTCCCCCCTCCCACCCGCTTGCTGCGGCTGTTCCGGTGTTGGGTCCCGCAGGCTCTCCTCCGCGCCGGGCGCTCCTTGGTGTCCGCGCTTCGCGTGCTGGTACAGCGGGGGGTTGCCGGCAAACACGGGGTGGCTCCGGCGCCTCGCACGGTGGACTGCCAGGGGGAGCGGACGGAGCGCCCGGCGCTCCAGAGACCTGCGGGCCCTAGAACCGACAGTGGAGCCACTTCGATGGACTTGCCCGAGCGCAGCCGATAGGCGGGGGCCGTCGTCACTTCAGAGTTCCGAGTCATGGCGCCGCGTG
This sequence comes from Thermoanaerobaculia bacterium, assembly GCA_035536455.1. Taxonomy (GTDB): domain Bacteria; phylum Acidobacteriota; class Thermoanaerobaculia; order Multivoradales; family UBA5704; genus DASUNQ01. The sequence goes on from DATLOC010000053.1 coordinate 126,453, forward strand.
ATGTGCCGGGCCAGAGGCCCGCGAAAGCGTCGCGTGCCGGTGAAGTCACCACCAACGTCCGCGAACGGAGCCGACTTGGCTCTGCCGCCACTACCCGTCCTGACCGGGAACCGCGAAGCGGCGCGACTCTTTCGCGGGCCGGGTGGCCCGGCATCTCACGCGGCACTATCCGCCCCGCGCGGAAAGGGTGGGCGGGGGGGAAGGAAGGGGGAGCACGTAGAATCCCAGCCCGATGCGCACGCTAGGGGTCGATTTCGGGGAGAAGCGGGTGGGGTTGGCGATTTCGGACCCGGAGGGGCGGGTGGCGGTGCCGCTGGAGACTTTGGGGCGGACGAGCGACGCAGCGGTGGTCGGGGCGATTGCTGAGCTGGCGGGGCGGGAGGGGGTGGAGAGGCTGGTGGTGGGCGAGCCGGTGGGGCTCGACGGGGTGCGCGGGGCGGCGGCGGAGCGGGCGCGGCGGTTCGCCGCCAAGCTCGGCGCCGCGACCGGGCTGCCTTGCGAGATGGTCGACGAAGCCCTAACCAGCGTCGAGGCCGAGTCCCGCCTGCGGGCCGCCGGGGTCGACCCGCGCCGCCAACCGGGCCGGGTCGACGCCGTAGCCGCCCAGATCCTCCTCCAGGAAGCCCTCGACCGGGCGGCCGCCCGGCCATGAGCCCGCGGCGCCGGGCCGCCCCGGCCAAGAAAACCAAGGCGCCCCGCAAGAAGATGAAGCCCCGCTTCGCCCTCGGCCTCGGCCTCCTCCTCCTGCTCGCCGCCGTGCCGGCCACGGCCGTGCTCTGGTCTTGGTGGCGGCTCAACCAGCCCTACCGCGGCTTCCCCGGCAGCGAGAAGACCGTCCTCGTCGAGCCCGGCATGGGCGCGGCCGAGATCCTCGTCCTCCTCGAGCGTGAGGGGGTGCTGGCCGACGCCCGGCTGGCGCGCGCCTACCTGGTTTACGCCCTCGGCGATCCGCCGATCCTGGCCGGCGAGTACCTCTTCGACGAGCCGGCCTCGGCGCCGGCGGTGCTGCGCAAGCTGGTCGAAGGGGACGTCGTCTCGGTGCGGGCGACCCTGATCGAGGGGCTGACCCTCGAGGAGAGCGCCCGCGCCCTCGCCGACCGCGGCCTCGGCGGCTACGACGAGCTGGTCGCCGTCATGCGCGACCCGGCGCCGATCGCCGACCTCGACCCGGAGGCCCCGGACCTCGAGGGCTACCTCTTCCCCGAGACCTACACCTTCGCCAAGGGGACGCCGCCTGCGGAGGTCGTGCAGACCTTGGTCGACACCTTCCGCGCCCGTTGGCGGGAGGAGGTGGCGCCGCGCGCCGGCGCCGCCGGTCCCGGGAACGTCCGCGAGCTGGTCACCTTGGCCTCGATCGTCGAGAAGGAGGCCAAGATCCCCGGCGAGCGGCCGACGATCGCCGGCGTCTACAGCAACCGCCTCCAGCGCGGCATCGGCCTCTTCGCCGACCCGACGGTGATCTACGCCCTGAAGCGCCAGGGCCGCTGGGACGGCAACCTCCGCCGACGCGACCTGCAGATGGACTCCCCTTACAACACCTACCGCTACGCCGGACTCCCCCCCGGCCCGATCTGCTCCCCCGGCCTCGCCAGCCTCCTCGCCGCCGCCCGCCCGTCACCCGTCGACTACCTCTACTTCGTCAGCCGCAACGACGGCACCCACGTCTTCGCCGCGACCGCGGCCGAGCACAACGCCAACGTCGAGCGCTGGCAGCGCCGCTTCTGGCGCGAGCGGCGGCCGGCAAGTCGCTGACTTGCCAAGGGCTTGACGTGCAAGTCTTGTTGACACCGGGGGTTGCCAGGGTGTATCTAGATCTCACAATTCCCGACACACCGCCGTAGCCCGGAAGCCGTCCCCCGTGTAGGCCGACGCCGGAACCGGCGAGGGGCCCGCGAAGGAGACGTGATGCAGATCCCGGAAGAGTTTGGTCAGTATCTCCTCCTCAAGAAGCTCACCGAAGACCCTCTGGGAGAGACGTTCCGCGCCGGCAAGGTGGGGCGCGACGGGCTTGAGCGGGTCGTCCTACTGCGCGTCTTCAACGGCCGCGGCCTCGACGCCGAGGGCTTCGCCCAGCGGCTCGGCGCGCGGACGCCGGTGCAGCAGGCGCTGCGCAGCCCCAACATCGGCAGCGGCGTCGACGTCGGCCGGGTGCGCAACTACAGCTACGTCGCCTACGACTACATCTCGGGCAAGAACCTGGCGACCCTCGCCGCGCAGGCGACCAAGGCCCGCCTCCCCATCCCCCCCGACCACGCCCTGCTGATCGTCGAGCGCCTGGCGCTTGCCGTCGCCGTCGCCTACGAGAGCCGCGTCGAGGACGAGCGGGTGCTGCACGGCTTCGTCGTGCCGCACCTGGTCATGGTCTCGAACGAAGGGGAGACGCGTCTCCTCGGCTTCGAGGCCGCCCCCGGGCTGCGCGAGGCCGCGGCGGCCGGCGCCTTCGGGCCGGAGGTCACCCGCTACCTCGCCCCCGAGGCCCTGACCTCGGCCGCGGTGGCCAAGAACGACGACGTCTGGTCTCTCGCGGCGATCCTCTTCGAGCTGCTGACCGGCGAGCCGCTGCCGGCGCCGCCGCCCGGCGGCTACGGTGCGCTCGTCGACGCCGCCACCCTCGCCCAGGAGGGGGGTGCGCTGGCGGCGCCGGTCGCGGCGCTGCTCAAGAAGAGCCTGGTGCCGCGGGCCGAGCGCGTCGCCGACGTCGTCTCCTGGCACAAGGCGCTGTCGAAGCTGATGATCGACGGCCAGTACAGCCCGACGACCTTCAACCTCGCCTTCTTCATGCACAACCTCTTCCGCGACGAGATCGAGCGCGAGGGCCAGGAGCTGCAGGCCGAGCGCAAGCTCGACCTCTCCGAGCGGGTGGTGCGGGCGGCCCACGCGCCGGCCGCCGCCGCTGCCGCCTTCGACACCCGCGAGCAGACCGGAGTGCGCCAGGCGCCGGTGCGGGAAGGGACGGGCGTCTTCGCCTACGGCACCGCGGCCGCGGCGCCGAAGCGCTCGAAGGCGCCGCTCTGGATCGGCCTCGCGGCGGCCCTGCTGCTCGCGGCCGGCGGCGGCGGCTGGCTGCTCTTCGCGCGCGACGCCGGCGGCAAGCCCAAGGCGCGCGAGGCGCGCAACGCAGCGGCACCGCCCGTCCGCCCCAAGGCGGCCGCCGCGGCCCCGACGCAGGCGCAGATCCAGGCCCAGATCAACGCCATGATCGAGCAGCGCAGCAAGGAGATGGAGGACAAGTACCGGGCGCAGACCGACGAGCAGATCCGCGCCCTCCAGAAGCAGCTCGAGGAGAGCCGCCGCGCGGCCGCCTCGGCGTCGCTGGCGCGCGACGAGCGCCCCGCCCCCGCCGCGGCCAGCGCTCCGCCCGAGCCGAAGCCCGCGGCGCGCACCGCCGCCGTCGATCCGGAGCCGAGCAGGTCGGACGACGCCGACACCCGAGCGGCGGCGCAGGCGCCGGCACAGCAGCCCGCGGTCCCCGTGCCGGCCGTCGATCGCGGCGGTGCGGCCGCCGCCGACACCACCGCGCCGGCGTCCACCGCCGCCGTGCCCGAGCCTGCCCCGGCGGCGCCGGAGGTGCGGGTCGGCGACTTGGTGAGCGGCGGCACCGGCGTCATCCCGCCGCAGCGGCTGAGCGATCTGCGGGCGGTCTACCCACGCGCCGCCGAGCGCTTCGGCAAAACCGCCACGGTCAGCGTGCGGGTGCTGGTGGACGAGAACGGCAAGGTGACCCAAGCCGAGCGGATCGGCAACAAGGTCGGCTTCGGCTTCGACGAGGCCGCCGTGGACGCCGCGCGGCGGGTGAACTTCCGCCCCGCCACCAAGGAGGGCGTCCGGGTCAAGATGTGGCATACGCTGCGCGTCGATTTCAAGCAGCCGTAACGGGGAGGGCATGCAAGAAGCGCTGATCCTGGCCGGCCTCTCGGCGGCGGTCGCCGGCCTCATCACCAACCTGCTGGTCCCCTTCGCCGCCAAGGTGGCGGTGGCGATCCGGGCGGTCGACCACCCCGGCGACCGCAAGCTCCAGGGGTGGCCTGTGCCGCGGCTCGGCGGCCTCGCCATCGTCCTCGGGCTGGGGCTCTCCGCGGGCAGCCTCCTCCTCTCGCGCTGGGCCGAGTGGGGCGCCCAGGTCGGCCGCTCCCAGATCTTCGCCCTCGCCGTCGCCACCAGCATGGTCTTCCTGGTCGGCCTGGTGGACGACGTCATGGGGGTGAGCACGGCCAAGAAGTTCCTGGTGCAGCTCGCCGCGGCGGCGCTGATGGTGCGCATCGGCTGGTCGTTCGAGGTGATGCGGCTCCCCGGTCTCGGCCAGATCGAGCTCGGCATGTTCGGCCAGCTCGTCTCGCTGATCTGGATCGTCGGGGTGACCAACGCCATCAACCTGATCGACGGCCTCGACGGGCTGGCCGGCGGGGTGGTGGCGATCATCGCGGGGAGCCTGCTGACCTACTCGGTGCTCCTCGGCAACCCGCACACCGTGATCCTGATGGGGGCGGTCGCCGGCGCCTGCCTGGGCTTCCTGCGCCACAACTGGGCGCCGGCCCGCATCTTCATGGGCGACTCGGGATCGCTGACCCTGGGGTTCCTGCTCGGCGTGATGACCGTCCACTCGACGTTCAAGGCGCCGGCGGCGGTGGCCATCCTGGTGCCGATCCTGGCGCTCGGCGTGCCGGTGATCGACACGCTGCTGGTTATGGGGGTGCGCTTCCTCGACCGCCCCAAGGGGGCGCACGCCGAGGGCTTCCTGCGCATGTTCCGCGCCGACCGCAACCACCTCCACCACCTCCTCCAGCACGTGCGCGGCAGCCGCACCAGCGTGGTGGCGACGATCTACGCCGTGGTGATGGGCTCCTGCGCCGCGGCGCTGCTGGTGGCGGTGAGCGGCGACGCGCTGCTCGGGTTCGTGCTCCTGGCCGTCGAGTTCCTCGCCCTCTTCGGCATCCGCCGCCTGGGCATGGCCCGCGAAGCCGCCAAGCTCGCCCAGCAGCAACGCGCCGACATCGCCCGCCGCCTCGCCGTCGACGACGACGAAACCGGCGAGGCCGCGGTCCTCCGCTTCGGGCGCTAGCCCGATTCAGCCTCGTCTACGTCTGCAGCACGCCCGTCTTGAACTCCGGGATCTCCGGGTTGTTGGCGACGGCGGCCAAGGAGCGGGTGAGGACGTCGCGGGTCTCGGCGGGGTCGAGGAGGGCGTCGACCCAGAGGCGGGCGGCGGCGTAGCGGGGGTCCATGGCGCCGGCGTAGCGAGCCTGGATCTCGGAGAGGCGCCGCGCTTTCTCCTCCTCGGAGACGTCGTCGCCGCGGTTCTTGAGCTGGATGCCGAGGAGCGTCTTGCTCGCCTGCTCCCCGCCCATGACCGCGATCGCCGCCGACGGCCAGGCGTAGAGGAAGCGCGGGCCGTAGGCCTTGCCGCACATCGCGTAGTTGCCGGCGCCGTAGGAGTTGCCGACGAAGAGCGTCAGCTTCGGCACCGTCGAGTTGGCGACCGCGTTCACCATCTTGGCGCCGTCCTTGATGATGCCGCCGCGCTCGGCGCGGCTCCCCACCATGAAGCCGGTCACGTCCTGCAGGAAGAGCAGCGGCAGCTTCTTCTGGTTGCACAGCTCGACGAAGCGCGCCCCCTTGTCGGCCGAGTCGGAGTAGATGACGCCGCCGATCTGCAGCTCCTTGTCCGACTCGCCGGTGCCGGTGCGCCGGGCCACGATCGAGCGCTGGTTGGCGACGATCCCCACCGCCCAGCCGCCGATCCAGCCGGTGCCGCAGACCAGAGTCCGGCCGTAGGTCGCCTTGTACTCGTCGAGCTCGCTGCCGTCGAGGAGGCGCGCCAGCAGCTCGAGGGTGTCGTAGGGGCGCGCGCGGTCCACCGGCACGATGCCGTACAGCTCCTCGGCCGGGTAGAGCGGCGGGCGAGGCTCCCGCCGCGCGAAGGGCGCCGTCTCGCCGCCGGCGAGCTGGGCGAACTGGCTGCGGATCTTCGCGAGACAAGCGGCGTCGTCCGGGTGGCGGTGGTCCACGACCCCCGAGACGTCGCACTGCACGACCGCGCCGCCCAGCTCCTCGTTCTCGACCTTCTCGCCGATCGCCGCCCGCACCAGGTGCGAGCCGGCGAGGAAGATCGAGCCGGTCCCCTCGACGATGTGCGACTCGTCGCTCATGATCGGCAGGTAGGCGCCGCCGGCGACGCAGGAGCCCATGATGGCGGCCATCTGGAAGACCCCTTCGGCCGACAGCCGCGCGTTGTTGAAGAAGATCCGCCCGTAGTGCTCGCGGTCGGGGAAGATCTCGTCCTGCATCGGCAGGAAGACCCCGGCCGAGTCCACCAGGTAGACGATCGGCAGCCGGTTCTCGAGCGCCATCTCCTGGAGGCGCAAGACCTTCTTGATGCCGAGAGGGAACTTGGCGCCGGCCTTGACCGTGGCGTCGTCGGCCACCACCAGCACGTCGCGGCCGTGGATCGCGCCGATCCCCGCCACCACCCCCGCGGCGGGCGCGCCGCCGTGCTCCTCGTAGAGGCCGTGCGCGGCCCACAGGCCCAGCTCGAGGAAGGGCGCGCCGGGGTCGCAGAGCGCCGCCACCCGCTCGCGCGCCGTCATCTTGCCCTGCGCGCGCTGCCGCTGCTGCCCCTTCTCGCCGCCGCCGAGCATGAGGCGCGACTCCTCCTCGCGCAGCCGCGCCACGGCCTCGCGCCAGTGCGCGGCGCGGCGGCGGAAGGCGTCGTCCTGCTGCAGCCGGCTCTCGAGGACGGTCACGGGCGGCGATTATAGGAGCGGCCGGCGCGCCGGCACGGATTGGCCCCGATCTTGCTCCTTGCAGAGATGCGGCGCGGCGCACGCGCGGCGCGCCACCCCACGAACCTAGGGAAAAGGAGTCCAATATGAACGACGACGTGTTCGAGGGTCGATGGAAGCAGGTCAAGGGCGACGTCAAGCGCGCCTGGGGCAAGCTCACCGACGACGATCTGGACAGGGCCGAGGGCAACCGCGAGAAGCTCGTGGGCGCTCTGCAGGAGCGGTACGGCTGGGAGAAGACCCACGCCGAAGGCGAGTTCGACCGCTTCATCGAGTCGGTCCGCACCCCGACCGGCGCGAGCCGGTACTAGCGTCCGCTTCACGTCCCGGCGGCGCGGCCGCATGGCCCGCCGCCGGGCCTGTAACATCCCCGCGTGCACATCCGCCTGCTCGCCTTCGCCAGCGCCGGCGACGCGCTCGGCGCCGGAGAGCTCGACCTCGAGCTACCGGACGGCAGCCGCCTCGCCGACCTGCGCGCGCTCCTGGCGCGCGACCACCCGGCGCTCGCGCCGCTCTGGCCGCGCCTCGCGGTAGCCATCGACGGCCGGCTGGCGGCGCCCGACGAGGCGCTCACCGACGGCGCCGAGGTGGCGCTGCTGCCGCCGGTGTCCGGTGGATCGGGAGGGACGGGAGAGTCGGGTGAGGCGCCCGCTTCAGCCGCGGAGCTGGTGGACGGCCCGCTCGACGTGGACGCCGTGGTGCGGAGCGTGAGCGGCCCGGACCGCGGCGCCGTCGTCGTCTTCCTCGGCACCGTGCGCGACCGCCACGACGGCCGCGCCGTGGAACGCCTCACCTACTCCGCCTACCGTCCGATGGCCGAGGCCCGCCTCCGCGCCATCGCCGCCGACCTCGCCGCCGCCGCGCCCAGCGTGCGGGTAGCGATCGCCCACCGCCTCGGCGAAGTGCCGGTCGGCGAGCCGAGCGTCGTCATCGCCGTGGCCTCCCCCCACCGCGCCGCCGCCTACGAAGCCAGCCGCGCCGCCCTGGAGCGCTTGAAGACGGAGGTCCCGATCTGGAAGCGCGAGCACTACGCCGACGGCGAGGCGGCGTGGCGGGAGGAGGAGGCGCTCAGCGCCGCCCTGCCCCGGGAGACGGCGTAAAGCTGGAGGTGCTGACGGTCAGGCGGTACACCGAGGTGACGGCCTCGCCGTTCACGCGGGCCGGCGTGAAGCGCCAGTGGCGGAGAGCGTCGAGGGTCACGAAGGCGTGGATCGGGAGCGCCTTCGCCGAGGCGAGGACGCTGCGTCGGGCGGCCGTCGGTGTCGATCAACACTTCGACGACGACCTCCGTCGCGACGACGGCCGTGACCGGCCTGAACATGTGCTTCGGCCATTCAGGCCGCTTCGCCGGCTTGGCCAGCTCGCCTTTGACCAGGTCGCCGTTGGGGAGGAGGACCTCGCCGGCTTGAGACTTTCGCGTGTCCGAGCCGACCAGGGACCGCGGGGGCGGCAGCTCGAGCAGGAGGCCGCTCTCGCGGAGTGAAGGCAGGAGCTCGAGCGCGCGCTGCGCATCCATCGCGATGGCCGTGAACCACCACCAAGCGGCGTCCGCCTGATCGCCGGCGCCGCTCGCGATCGCCGCGCACTGCGCCGCCTTCTCGGCGTACTGGGCGGCCGAAAGCTCCCCGCGATCTGGCCGCCGCGCCAACAGCAGGGCGGAAGCGAGCGTCTTCATCTGTCAGGCACTCCAGTAGGGGTCCAGGGACGCCTTGCGCGTAAGCGGAACGGTAGAAGTCTCTCCGTGCTGCTCCGGAAATTCGGTACAGCGCCTCGGAAAATCCCCCTGCGAGCCAGGGAGCGCTCCCCGGGCCGTGGGGAGCCTTCCCCGCGACTGAGGGCGCCTGGACGAAGCGTCGGAAACGGCTGTACGAGCCGCCGGGGCGCTCGCCCGCGGCGCCGGGGTGCTTGGACGAAGCCCTCGGGGGCCTGTACGAGCCGTCCGGACCATCGCCCCGGGCGCCGGGGAGACGGTACCGAGCCCTGGGGCAAATGTACTGATCGTCCGGACGCTTGCCCAAGCCGCCGGGGAGCTTTTACCGATCGGCGGGGCAGACGCACTTGGCATTCGTACGCTCACCCCACGTGCCGGGGCGCTCGTACCGAGCCGCGGGGCAAGTCTACGGAGCGAGGGGGCGTTTGCCCCGCGCGCCGGGGCGCGAGCCTCATAGAGTCGGGGACGCGCCGGCCTCTTCGGCCAGCACCCACGCCCGGTAGCCGGCTTCCAGCTCCTCCCAGCTCCGGCCGAGGCGGGCGCGGAGGGCTTCGGGGGCCACCGACCCTCCTGCCGCGACGCCGGCGAGGAAGGCGCGGAAGGCGGGGGCGAGGGCGCCGCCCTCCCCTTCGAGCAGGTAGCGCACCCAGAACGAGGCCTGGGCGTAGTGCAGGCGGGCGCCGCCGCCGGCGACGAAGGCGGCCCACTCGAGGTCGAGCAGCTCCGCCAGCGGCCGCAGCGTCCCCGCCTCGACCCCCTCGGCCAGCCGGTGGAGGGCGGCGGGGCCGCCGAAGAACTGCCGGCGGAAGCCCTCGACGACGATGGCGCCGCCGAGCGTCCCCGGCGCCAGCCGTCCGGCCTCATCGATCCGCGACAGCGCCAGCTCGTCGGCGATCCCCTCGTCGAGCCAGCTCGGCAGCGCCGGGCCGATCGCCCGCCGGTTCAGGAGGTGGGTCAGCTCGTGGACCAGCGTGCCGCCGACCTCGGCGCGGCGGCGGCCGCCGTCGAAGAGGGCCGCCAGGCCGTGCCCGGTGTGGCCGGAGGCCCGGCGAGCCGGCCTTCGCGCTCCTGGAAGCCGCGGTAGGCCGCCTCGTCCGCGAAGAGGACCACGGTCTCGGCCGGCTCGCCCACCGGCGCCAGGCCGTAGCGGGCGCGGTAGCTCGGCTCGATGCCGGCCGCGATGCGGTCCAGCCAGGCCAGCCGCTCGGGGTCGGCGAGGTCGGTGACCAGGGCGTAGGGCCCGAGCCGCCCCTCGTCGGCGCCTTCACCCAGCGCGGCGCGGGCGACGGCGAGGAGCGCCGGGTCGGCGGGCGCGCCGGGGAGCGGCAGCGTCGGGTCGGGGGCGCTGCCGAGCGGCGGCTCGTCCCAGTCCCCTTCGAGCGACACCCAGCCGGAGTGCCCGCGGTACTCGACCTTCACCCAGCCCGGCCGGTGATCGAGGACCTCGAGGTTGCCGTAGGCGTGGAAGCGGGTGATGGCGCGGGCGCCGGCGCGCGGCGCGGCGTGGAGGGCGTCGCCGCGCTCGATCGAGATACTCGCCGGCGGCGGCGGCACGGCGTTGGGGTCGAGCGGGAAGGAGCTCCCCTTCTCGAAGAGCCCCTCGCTCAGCTTCCAGGGGCGTGGCGCCCGCGGCGGCGGCGGCTCGCGGCGCAGGACCCAGGCGGCGGCGCCGAGACCGGCGGCGGCGAGGAGCGCCAGGGCGACGACGAAGGCGGCGCGGCGGCCCATCGCCGGCCATTGTAGACGCCGCTCAGGGCGCGGACGGCCGGCGCGCACGCCGCCAGACGAGGACGCTCCAGGCGAGCGCGAGCGCCGGCAGCAGGACGAAGAGCGGCGGCATCCAGCGCGCCGCCTCCGCCGCCTCGCCCGGGCTCGGCGGCAGCCCCTGGTGCGCCCGCCAGGCGGCGACGTACTCGGCGATCCAGGCCGGCAGCGCGTCGTAGGCGAGGACGGCCGAGGCGATCGACGCGCCGTGGACGACGATCGAGAGCGGCAGGACCGCGGGCCTCAGCCGCAGCGCCGCGGCGCCCACCAGGCACTCCAGGACCCCGACGGCGACGCAGAGCGCGGCGGAGCCGGCGGGCGGCAGCTCGAGCCCGAACCAGGGCGTCGGTGGCGCCGCCACCATCCAGCGCACCGCCTGCTTGACGCCGCTCAGGATCGCCAGGACGCCGAAGAGGACGGTCCACCAGGTCTCCGCCCGCAGCAGCCGCTCCGGCACCATCGGCACGGCGGGACGCGCCGGGCTTGGCGGATAGAGCAGCTCCGAGCCCGGCAGCTCGATCGAGAGGAGGGCGTTGCCGGGCGACCAGCGGGCGAAGCGGACGAGGGCGATCTCGACGACGGCGAAGAGCAGCGTCTTGGCGATTAGCGCCTCGAGCGTCGCCCCCGCGAAGCGCGGCCCGAGGGCCCAAACGGCGAGCGCCCAGAGGCCGCCGAAGAGGAGGTAGTCGAGGTAGACCGCCAGGAGCTGCCGCCTGCCGCTCGCGGGGGCCCGTCCGGGCGGCAGCTCGGGGTCGGTGGTCACACCGCGCTCACGGCAGCCTCGCGCCTTCGAGCACGTAGCTCTCCTCCGCCTCGTGCTCGGCGTCGAGACCGCCGAGCTCGGCCGCGGCCCACTCCTCCAGCTCGCGCAGCACCTCCTCTTGGACGCCGGGCGGCAGGACGATGCCGCCGAGCCCGTCCTTGCTCCGCCAGTCGGCGAGGGCGCGGCGTGGCGAGTGGACGGCCGGCCAGGAGGCGGCGACGGTCCGTGGCAGCTCGCGGGCGCCGCGGGCGCGGAGGGCTTCCAGAAAGCGCTTGCCTCCCGCTGAGCGGGGAGCGTAACCGCGCTCGCGCAGCCGCCGCCGCATCTCGCGAGCGAGACGTCCCTTGACGCTCTCGGGCGGGCGCTCGACCCACCCCACGACGCAGGCCGCGCCCGCTCCTCCCACCCGTAAAAGCTCCCCCACCACATGCTCTTCCGGCAGCAGGTGGAGGGCGCGCGAGCCGAAGACGGCGCGGGCGGCAGCGTCCGGCAGCGGCCAGGAGCGCGCGGCGTCGGCCTGCACCAGCGGGGCGCCGGCGGGGAGTTGCCGGCGGAAGACCTCGAGCATCGGGCGCGAGACGTCGAGGCCCAGGTAGCGGACGGGCTGCTCCAGGAGCCAGCGGCCGACCAGCCCGGTGCCGGCGCCGACCTCGAGCAGCAGGTCGCCGGGCCGCGCGCCGGCCAACGCCACGACGGCCGCCGCCGCGGCGCGGCCGGTCTCAGCCGTGAGCCCCGCCCGGAGGTCGAACTCCGCGGCCTGGGCGTCGAAGGAAGTCGCTGGGGTCAGCGGCGGCGCTCCGCGGTCAGCCGGCGTGAGACGAGTGCCCGATGATCGGCCGCACGATCTTCGCCATCGCCAGCCCGGCGAGGAGCCACCCGACGATATGGTCGATCGCCTCGGCGCCGATGTAGGCCGTGGGGTAGCCGTACCAGATCCAGTACGAGGCGCTGCCCGCCAGAGCGACGAAGACGCCGGCCAGCGCCACCAGCAGCACGCGGCGGCCGTAGGGGGCGACGACGTGCGCCAACCCGAAGGCGACGAGGAGCGCGGCCAGGATGTCGGACACCAGCTCGTACACGAGCCCGCGCATGGGCATCGGCTCGGCCCCTTGCGGATGGACCACCATGATGCCGCTCGGGCCAGTGCGCATGCGCTCCATCCAGGCCTCGTGCTGCGCGGGCGTCATGTCGGGGCTCATCCCGGCGGCCGGGAAAAAAGTAGAAGCCGTCCTCCCGGACGTTCGCGCGCAGCGCGCCGAGCACCGCCTCCTCGCCCGGGAGCGCGCTGATCCCCGCCGTCGCCAGCGGCGTCGCCATGTGCTGCACCGCGCTCCACGCGAAGACGATGAGGCCGCCGACCACGGCACCCAGCAGGATCCGTTTCATGGTCTCCTCCTGAAAGAAAAAAGTGGCGAGAGCATAAAGCACCCGCCGCCGGGGGGAAGCGCTAGAGCGGCCTGACGGTGCAGACCTTGGCGGCGACGCGCTGGCCGGGGCCGAGGGAGAGGCGGGGGTAGACGCCGGGGTTGGGCTCGCGCTCGGCTTCGCGCTCGATCGCCTCGACGAAGGCGTCGCGGGAGAGGGTGGCGCCGAGGTGCGCCAGGGCGTGGTCGGCGAGCGACAGCACCCAGTGGGCGGTGAGCCGGTGCCGCGTGTCGTCGGCGGTCCCGCCGCCGGCGGCGCCGCGGGAGCGCAGCCAGGCGCTGGTGCGGTAGCCGTGCGGGCCCTCCTCGCCTGGCGCTCTGAAGGGGGAGACGACGGAAGAGCGCTCCTGCCAGCCGGGGGCGAGCGGCGCTTTCCCCAGGAGGGTGCCGGAAACGAAGACCTGGCGGGGGACCAGCGGCCCCGGCGGCGGCAGCGCGGCGAGGTCGGCGGCCGGCAGCCAGAGCACGAGCGCCGACAGCGCACGGGCGCCGCGTGCGAGGAGGTCCGGCGGCAGCGGCGCGTCCGGCGGCAGCGCCCGCTCGGCGAGATCGACGCGGCCCTCGCCGGCAAGGCCCCGGCGCAACGCGGCCGCCGCCGCGCGCCCGCGCACGTCGTCGCGGTACACCTGGAGGACGTCCGAGCGTCGGTCCGCCTGAGCGCCGTCGAGCAGGTGCCGCGCCAGCGCCTCGCCCTCCGCTTCCAGCCCACCTGAAAAATAGATGGTGTAGTCGCCGGAAGGCTCCAGCACCGGCAGGTCGGTGTCGGGGAAGAGGCAGGGGATCGCGCGCCGCTCGCAGACCTCGTGCACCGGCCGCCAGCTCCCGCCGCCCGCCCCGCCCAGCAGCGCGAAGACGGGCCGCGCGCCGAGCCGCGCCTCGAGCTGTCCCGCCCAGCCCTCCTCCGGCCCCGCCAGCTCCCAGACGTGCAGCACCCACTCGCGCCGCCGGCCGGTCAGATCCTCGCCGTATCCCGGGGTCGAGGCCGCCTTCCGCGCCAGGCCGGGGAGCATGGCGTTGCGCCAGCGGACGTAGGCCGCCGCCACCTCCAGCCAGGCCGCGCGCCGCGCCGGCTCCGCGTCGGGCGTAACGACGGTGGCGAAGTGGACCCGCGCCGGCTCGACTCCCGGCGGCTCCGTTGCGCCCAGCGTGCGCAGGTAGGCCGTGAGGTCGGCGAGGTCGCCCTCGCTCAGCTGGTAGCGCGGCATCAGCGGGTCGAGCGCCCGCCCCGTCGGGTCGTGCCCCTCGCGGAGGGCCACCGCGAGCGTGGCGTCGCCGTAGGGCGGGCGCGGCGAGCCGGTCCGCACGCGGCTCCACGGCTGCGGCGCGAGCTGCTCCTGGAAGAGGGCGCGGAAGAGGAGGCCGGTCGGAGGCGGCTCGGCGAAGAGCGCCGGCGCGGTGATCGGCGGCACCGCCACCGTCCCCTCGACGCCGCCGAAGCCGCTGCGGCGGTGGCAGGTGGCGCAGGCCGCGGCGCGGCCGGACGCCGGCACGTCCCCCTGGAGGACGGCGGCGAGCGGCGCGCCCGAGGGCAGCACGCCGCCGCGGTAGATGCGCTCCCCCGCCCGCGCGTCGCCCTCGGCCGGCGCCGGCGCGGCCGGGGGCAGGCGCTCGACCTCCGCCACCAGGTCGGCGGCGGCGAGAAAGCCGTCGATCCGCACCCAGGGCGCGCCCGGGGCGGCGCGCAGGAAGGTCGACGGCTCGTGCCGCATCTTGTCGCCGCGGTAGGCGTCGAAGGCCTCCTGCACGGCGAGGACGTCGGGCGGCTTGCCGGTCAGGAAGCGCCAGCGCCGCCCCGCCCCGAAGCGCGCCGCATACTCGCGCACGCGCGCCGGCGTGTCCTCCTCGGGGTCGATCGAGATCGAGAGGATCCGCACGTCGGGCAGCCGCTCCTGCGCCGCCGCGAGGGTCCCGGTCAGGACCGGGCAGACCGTGGCGCAGGAGGTGAAGAGGAAGTGCAGGACGACCGGCCCGGCGCGCTCCAGCTCGGCGCGTAGGCGCACCGGCGCCCCGTCCATGCCGACCAGCGCGACGTCGGGGGCGCGGTAGGCGTGGAGGGTGCGGCTGTAGCGCGGCGCGTCCGCGGCGCCGCCCGGGGGAGCGGCCAGCGCCAGCGCGCAGCCGAGGAGGACGGCCGCCTCAGTGGACCGAGAACACGGCCACATCGTGGTGCAGCGGATCGAACTGGTAGAAGCGGAGCCGGCGCCCGGGGTCGAAGTTGTAGGTGATGTGGACCTTCTGGACGCTCGGCTTGTAGGGATCGCGGGTGGCGGGCGGCAGCATGACCGGCGCCGCCGTGTTGATCCACCAGTAGTTGCGGCCGAAGGTGAACCAGCAGCCCGAGCCCGCGACCTTGACCGACGACTTGTACTGGTTCTCCCAGCCGCGGCCGCCGCCGAAGTCGACGTTGATGTAGCCGCGCTGGTAGTAGTCGCCGTTGATCAGCGTCACCTTGACCTGCGTGCCGCGGGTCTGGAACGGGGGGAAGTTGATGAGGGTGCCCTGGGTGAACTCGCCGTAGATCGTGTTGTTGACGTAGAAGAGGGTGAGGTCGGCGTCCTTGTCCAGCTCGACCCCCTTGGGGAGCTGGTTCCGCTCCTTCCAGTCCTCGAAAGCGCTCCAGCCGGCGTCGGCCTGCGCCCGCACCGTCTTCCAGTCGCCCGTGCCGGCGGCGTCGCGCGCCGCGCGAAGCGCCTTCCACATCTTCTTGGCCGGCGACAGGTCCCCGATCTGGGCGATCGCATAGCTGCGCGCCTCCTCGCTCGAGGTCGGGGCCGGGCCGAAGGTGTCGATCTCCCACTGGGCGAGCGTCTTGCCGGCCACCGGCATGGTGGCGTCGTCCATCACCTGCACGCGCGGCGGGTGCATGCGCCAGCCCCAGGTGTAGATCAGCTTGTAGTACGGGCCGGGCGCCATCTTGATCTTGAGCACCGTGCGGGTGCCCTCCTGCATCGGGAAGAAGCTCTGGTCCATGCCCATCCCCGGGCGCTTCCCCGCCGGCGGCGGCGACGGCGGGATGCACGGCGGCGGCGGCGTGGGCGGATGCGGCGCGTCGGGGGGCACCAGGTTCCAGTACATGACGTAGGGGGAGAAGTCGTCCTCGCCGCGGGTCAGGACGTCGATCGTGTAGGTGACCGTCCAGGTGACGTCGAGGGCGTTGCCGAGGCCGCTGACGTCGAGCAGCCCGGTGTCGGACTCGAAGTGGTTGTCGTACCAGACCTGGTGGACGTCGACGTTGCCGCCCACCACCTTGCCCGTGGCGTCGTAGATCGGCAGCACCTTCTTGATCTTCTCCGGCCCGTTGTAGTGCAGCAGCGGCAGGCCGCTGTAGGCGCGGTTGCGCACCGGCCTCCCCTCCAGGATGTCGATGCCGTTCTGGATGGCCGCGCGGATCAGCTCCGACTCGACCGGGTCGCGCGGGCCGACGTCGCGCAGCCGGTCCCAGAGGGCGTCGAGGTCCTGGGTCGGCGAGATGGGGTTGATCGCGGTGACCACCGGCTCGCCGTCGTGGAGGTTGTAGAAGACGGTCGGGGTCGAGGGCAGGGTGTTCTGCACCTCGTTCCCGAGGCTGTCGAAGAGGTTGGTGTAGACGGTGGGCAGGAGGTTCGTGCCCGGCGGATCGACGAACGGGTAGCTCTGCGGGAAGTGGCTCTCGCCGGTGACGATGGTGGTGACGTTGCCTTCCGTCGTCTGGCAGGAAGGCGCCAGCGGCGGCTGCGGGTGCGGGTGCTGGGCGAAGCCGGCGGCGGCGCCGAGGCCCAGGAGGAGCCCGGCCAGGGCGGCGAGCGGCAGCGGGCCGCGCCGGCGCGGCGCGCCGGCGGCCGGCGCGCGCGGCGCGAGCCAGGCGATGCGCTCGGCGATCCACGCCGGGTCGGTCCGGGCCGGCACCGACCCCCACAGGCCCACCGCCGCGTTGCCGTAGCGCAGCAGGCCGCGCGAGCAGTCCTGGATCGGCGCGGCGGCGTGCTCGGCGTGCGCTCCGGCCGCCGCGGCGGTCCCGGCGTCGTGCAGGAAGAGCCGCGAGCGCAGCAGCTCCATCGCCGCCGGCTCGCCGGTCAGGAAGAGCCAGCCGGGGCCGGCGCCGTGCGCGGCGGCGAAGTCGCGCAGCGCCCGCGGCGTGTCGTGCTCGGGGTCGGTAGTGAGCGAGTAGAGGAAGACGTCCCGCCCCATCCGCCCGCCGACGAGCGCCTGCACCTTGGCCAGGTTGTCGGCTACCGGGTAGGCGGCCTCGCCGGCCAGCGAGAAGACGTGCAGCACGACCGTCTTGCCGCGCACCAGGTCGCTCCAGAAGCGCGCGCGGCGGCCGTCGTGGCCCTCGACCACGACGTCGGGGAAGTAGCCCGCCGGCAGCCCGCATTGCGGCTCCTCGGCCGCCAGCCCCAGCACCTGCCTGCGGTTCATCATGGCTCGCGCTCCTCCTCCTGGTCCTCCTGGAAGCTCGAGGCGGCGGGCCGCGACTCGAGGTGCGGCGGCGCCGCTTCCGTGCCGTAGACCGCCGAGGCCGGCCGCGAGCCGACGAAGCCCTGGCCGGGCTCGACGATGTCCCAGCGCACCATCATCGAGTGGTCCTCGTGCACCACGTTGTGGCAGTGCATGACGTACTTGCCGAGGAAGTCGGTCCAGCGCATCACCACCTTGATCTCGTCGCCGGGCAAGAGCGTCGCCACGTCGCGCCGCTTGCCGCCCATGAAGCGCTTGATCGGCTTGGGCTTGGGCCCGCCGTCGAAGTAAGGGACGTGGACCTCCTCCCCCTCGTGCCAGTCCTGCACCCAGCTGCGGTCGAAGGGCACGCCGTTGACCTCGAGGATCAGGAACTCGGTGAAGTGGCTGTGGATGGGGTGCGACCAGGAGTTGCCGCCGTTGCGGAAGATCCACACTTCCGCCGTCCCCTGCTCGATGCCGGCGTCGATGCGGTTGGGGTCGAAGACCTTGCCGTTGACCGTCCACAGGCCGCCGTCGTAGTCGAACTCCCACACCCGCTCGCGGCGGATCTCGCCGGGCTCGATGTGCGGCCACTCGCGGAACCTGTCGGGGACGCGGCTGGGGTCGGGGCCGGTGGCGGCGACGACCCGGAACTCGATCAGCGGATCGCCGGGGTCGAGCATGCGGCCCGAAGGCCCCTTGCCGTTGGTCTGCTCGAGGCGGTTCATCACCCGCACCGTCTCCCCCACCCGGTACTGCGAGAAGTCGAGGATGATGTCCACGCGCTGGGCGACCGAGAGGAAGATGCTCTCGGCCTCGAGCGGCCGCGGCAGGATGTTGCCGTCGCCGCTGATGACGAGGAAGGGACGGCCGCTCGAGAGGAAGATCTGGTAGAAGCGCGACGGCCCGCCGTTCAAGATGCGGAAGCGGTACTTGCGCCGCTCGACCTCGAAGTAGGGCTGGATGCGGCGGTTGACGGTGTAGCGGTCGCCGAGGATGCCGTCGGTGTTGAAGGGGTTCCAGCGCACCTGGCCGGTCTCGTCGAACATCACGTCGTGGAGGATCAACGGCACGTCGTACTTGCCGCTCGGCAGGCCCCAGGCGGGCGGCGGGTCGTTCTCGTTGCCGGTGTCCCGATCGTCGAAGAGGCAGTAGAAGCCGTCGAGCCCGGCGTAGACGTTCGAGGCGGTGAAGTCCAGGCGGTGGTCGTGGTACCAGAGGGTAGTGAGCTTCTCGCGCGGGTCGAAGTTGGACGGGAAGTTGGGGTAGTGGTGGTCCCAGAACTCACCGGTGTCGATCCAGTCCTGCGGCTGGCCGTCGCTCTCCGAGGCGGTGTGGCCGTTGTGCAGGTGGCTGGTCGTCGAGGGCAGCGCGAAGTTGACCTTGCTCACCCCGACCGGCGGCAGGTCGTTGTAGCGCCGCACCAGGATCGCCTCGCCGTAGCGCGCGTGGTAGGTGGGCCCGGGGGTCGAGCCGTTGAAGCCCCACGACAGGCTGCCGGTCTTCCACGGCGGGCCGTCGGAGCCCCACGTCGGGCTGCCGTCGCCGTAGGGCGGGTCCGGGTGGTAGGACCAGAGGAATTCCTGCTCGCGGATCTCGTAGAACTTCTGCGGCTTGAACTCCTCGTAGCGCTGGTGCGCGCGCGGATCGGGCTGCGGGTCGAGCTTCGCGACCGGCTGCATGATCGGCGGCACGAAGAGCGGCGCGACGAAGGGCCGCGCCGGCGGGCTCGGGGTGGCGAGATCGGGCGGCTCGCCGTCGGGCGGGCAGAGGAACTTGAGCAGATCGCTCGGGTCGGCGGCCGCGGCGCGCCGGGCGAGGAGCCCGGAACCGCCGGCCACCAACCCGAGCTTGAGGACTTCCCTCCGTCGGATCATCGGCACCTCCGAGGAGCGGCTAGTCGACTGCTGGCTGCTGGAACGCCCAGAAAGCTAGCCGGGCTTCATCAACTTGTCAAGCACAGGATCTTCCTTGTTGACGGGTCATTGACAGGCGAACGCCTCGATGTCCTGCACCGGGAGGTACGCCTTCCCCTGCGGGTTGAAGTAGCGCCGCGTGCGCCCGGTCTGGGTGTCGGTGACGATGACCAGCACCTCGACGTCGGTCAAGCCGCTGGCGAAGAACCAGTAGTGGTCGTTGACGGCGCAGCCTTCGAGCACCTTGACGACCAGCTCGGTGTTGTCCTCGTTGAAGAACCAGAAGCGGCCGGAGTCGGCGGTGTCCGCGACGGCGAAGCCGTGGCCGCCGACGCCGCCGGTCTTCCAGAGCGCCTCGACCTTGAAGCGTCCGCCCTGCAGGCAGAGGTTGGCGATGCCGGGGACGCAGGGGCCGCTCGCGGCGAGCGGCCCGAGCTGGCTGAAGAAGACCAGGTCCCCGAGCGCCCGCCCGGTCTGCAAACCGACCTGGTTGTCGTACTGCCAGTGGATGCCGCCGTAGATGCGGCTCTGCCCCGCTTCGTTGGCCGCCTGCGAGAAGCTGGTGAACGAGCGCGTGACGCCCGGCAGGCCGTCGGAGCCGTCGTCGAAGGAGAAGTTGTCGGTGCCGAAGAACTGCCCGAGGACGCGCGCGGCCGCGCCGCTGAAGGTGCTGTGCCCGGAGGTGTAGGCCGGGAAGGGTGGCGTGACGATCAGCGGCGTCCAGGCGGGGTCGGCGACGGTGTTCGGGTTGCCGTCCTTGTCGGCGTTGGGGATGCCGGTGAAGGGCCGCCAGTGGTTGTAGGCGTACTTGTGGTCCCAGGAGACGATCGCCGCGTCGGCCTCGGCGATGCTCAGCAGCGCCAGCAGGCGCGACTTCTCGAGCAGCGACAGCCCCTCCTCCTCGGCGATGTGCTGGGCGATCACCAGCCAGTGCCCGGGCGGAGTGGCCGTGCCCGCGCCATCGGCCCAGAAGAGGGCGATCTGGGTCTGCTCGGGGGTGCGCGTGCTGCCGGTGGCCCGGCCCAGGCGCTTCACCTCGTTGAAGGCGATCGTGTACTGGACGCTGGTGAGCGAGGGCGGCGGCCCCGCCCGGAGCTGCGAGCCGGTCTGCAGCGCCCAGGGGGTGACCAGCGGCCACTGCGGCAGCAGTCCGGCGGCGAAGGCGGGACCGGTCGGGATCCACCAGTTGGCGCCGTCGATGGTGTTGTAGGCGACGACCCGGTCGTGGCCGTCGTCGACGCGCAGGGCGAGGATCTGGTCGGCCACGTCCTGCCCCCAAGCGACGCCGATGGCCGCCGCGTTGCCGTCGGCGATGGTCGCCAGCGAGGCCGCGAGGGCGGCGTCGAAGGTCGCCTGCTGCGCCGGGAAGAGCGCCGAGAGCGCGCGGTGCGCCGCGGCGGCCGCCGCGGCCTCCGGCGAGGCGCCGGCCGGGGCGTCGTCGGTGACGTGGTACGGCGAGTAGCCGCCGAGGATCCCGACCAGGGCGTCGAAGATCGAGACGTGGACGATCGCCATGGCGCGGCTGGCGCGCGGCGGCGGCGTCTTGTCGGTGCGGACGGCGTCGAGCAGCTCCTCGTTCCAGTCCGACACGACGTCGGCGCGGGCGGCGCCGGCGGCGCCGAGCAGCCCGGCGCACAGCATGAGGACGAACAGCTTCCGAGACATGACGGCCTCCTTCAAGCCACAGTTCTGATGAGCGCCGCCCCGGGGGCGGCCGCGATACGCGTTGAGCTGGAGAAGAGCCTTACAGGATTCGCCGCGGGAGTCGAGAGCGTCGCAGGCCGTATGAGCTGCGCATAACTCCTACGGGCGTCAGTAGCGCGGGACCGCCGGGTCGACCCGGGTGCTCCAGGCGTCGATGCCGCCGGCGAGGTTCTTGGCGCGGTCGTAGCCCATGCTCAGGAGGAAGGCGACCGCCTGCGCCGAGCGCATGCCGTGGTGGCAGTGGGCGACGATGGTGGCTGCCGGGTCGAGCTCGCCCAGACGGTCGCGCAGCTCCTGGAGCGGGATGAGCCGCGCCCCCTCGATGCGCGCGATGTCGTGCTCCTGCGGGCTCCGCACGTCGAGCACCACCAGGTCGCGCCCCTCGTCGCGCCAGCGCTTGAGCTCCTCGGGCTGCACGTCGAAGTCGTATCCCATCGCCCCCTCCGGCCGCGGCGCGACGCCGCAGAACTGCTCGTAGTCGATCAGGCCGCGCTGCGTCGGGTGCTCGGAGCAAACCGGGCAGGCGGGGTCCTTGCGCAGCTTGAGCTCGCGGAACCGCATCTTGAGGGCGTCGAAGAGGACGAGGCGCCCGATCAGCGGCTCCCCCACCCCGACGACCAGCTTCACCACCTCGTTGGCCTGCAGCGCGCCGATGATCCCGGGCAGCACGCCGAGCACCCCGCCCTCGGCGCAGGAGGGCACCAGCCCGGGCGGCGGCGGCTCCGGGAAGAGGCAGCGGTAGCAGGGCCCGCGCGCCCCCCAGAAGATCGAGACCTGCCCCTCGAAGCGGAAGATCGAGCCGTAGACGTTGGGCTTGCCGGCCAGCACGCAGGCGTCGTTGACGAGATACCGGGTGGGGAAGTTGTCGGTGCCGTCCACGACGATGTCGTAGCCGGCGAAGAGCTCGAGGGCGTTCTGCGAGGTGAGGCGGGTCTCGTGCGGCACAAGAGTCACGTGCGGGTTGACGTCGTGCAGCCGCTCGAGCGCCGCCTGGATCTTCGGGCGGCCGACGTCCGAGCGGCCGTAGAGCACCTGGCGGTGGAGGTTCGACTCGTCGACGACGTCGAAGTCGACCAGCCCGAGCTTGCCGACGCCGGCCGCCGCGAGGTAGAGCCCCAGCGGCGACCCCAGCCCGCCGGCGCCGATGAGCAGGACGCGCGAGGCCTTGAGCTTCCGCTGCCCCGCCGTCCCCACCTCCGGCATGATGAGGTGGCGGCTGTAGTGGCGGATCTCGGAGGGCTCCAGCTCGGGAAGGTCCGCGGCTCGCGCCGGCGGCGGCTCCGCCGCCACGCCGCCGGCAATCGACGGCACGATCGAGAGCGCGTCCCCCGCCGCCACTGGCGAGCGCTCGCGCGCCGCGAGGTAGCGCACGTCCTCGTCGTTGACGAAGACGTTGACGAAGCTGCGCAGGCGCCCGTCGTCGGTGTAGAGGTGGCGCTCGAGCCCCGGGTGGCGCCGGACGAGGTCGCGCAGCGCCTCCTCGACCGTCGCCCCCTCGACCGCGATCTCCCCCTGCTCGCCGGTGAAGCGGCGGAGCGGGGTCGGGATGTGGATGGTCGGCATCGGTGTCTCCTACTCCTACTCCTTAGGGTGCGCTCTCGCTCCGCTCGGGCACCGGCGGACCGGCCGTGGCACTCTCCTCCGACTGGCGCTCGATCGGCTCCTCGACGAAGGCGGAGCGGTCGTCGGCGAGGCGCCAGCTCCGCACCTCGGAGGCCTTGCCGTCGGTCACCGCCACGATCAGGTACGACACCCCCGGCCAGGCGTTCTCGCGGTCGAACTCGCTCGGCTGCGCCGGGTGGTCGGGGTGCGAGTGGTAGTAGCCGACGATCTCGAGGCCCTCCTCGCGCGCCGCGCGCTGCGCCGCGAGCACCGTCTCCGGGCCGATGACGAAGCGGTTGCCGCGGCTCTCCTCGCGCTCGTTGTCGGCCGGCACGATCCGCTGGACCAGCAGCCGCTCACCCTCGGCCTTGCCGAGGAGGATGCCGCAGCACTCCTCGGGGTAGGCCGCGGCGGCGTGCCGCTCGATGGCGGCCAGGTCGGAGGGCACGAGGACGAGGGCGGTCATGACGGGCTCGCGGGCTCCTCCCAGAAGCGCTCGGACAGGTACTTGTCGGCGCCGTCGCAGAGGACCGTGACCAGCGTAGCACCCTCGCCGGCGCCGCCATCTCCGCCGGCGGCGAGCCGCGCCGCCAGCCGCAGCGCCGCCGCCACGTTGGCGCCCGACGAGATCCCGGCCAGCACGCCGGCCTCGCGCGCCAGGCGGCGGACCATGGCTTGCGCCTCCTCGGTCGTCACCTCCCAGGCCTCGTCGGCCAGCGCCGGGTCGTAGATCGGCGGCACGATGGCCGAGGCCATGTGCTTCATCCCCTCGAGGCCGTGAAAGGCGCTGTCGGGCTCGACCGAGATCAGCCGCACGCCGGGCGCCCGCTCGCGGAGACACCGCCCCACCCCCATGAACGTACCGCTGGTCCCCAGGCCGGCGACGAAGTGGGTGAGGCGGCCGCCGGTCTGCGCCCAGATCTCGGGGCCGGTCGAGCGGTAGTGGGCGCCCCAGTTCTCGGGGTTGGAGTACTGGTCGAGGTAGGCGTAGCGCGCGGGGTCGGCCCCGGCGAGGCGGCGGGCCTCGAGGATGGCGCCGTCGCTCCCGGTCAGCGGGTCGGTGAGGAGCAGCTCGACGCCGTAGGCGGCGAGGATGCGCTTGCGCTCCGGGCTGGCGTTGGCCGGCAGGCAGAGCGTGACGGGGATGCCGAGAGCGGCACCGATCATGGCGTAGGCGATCCCGGTGTTGCCGGAGGTGGAATCGAGGAGCCGGCGTGGGCCGCCTGGCGCGAGGAGCCCGCGGCGGACGGCGTCCTCGATCATGGCGAGCGCCGGGCGGTCTTTGACCGAGCCGCCGGGGTTGGCCAGCTCGGCCTTGGCGTAGAGGCGGACGCGCGGGGACCCGGTCAGGTGCGAGAGGTCGAGGAGCGGGGTGCGCCCGATGAGGTCGAGCAGCCGGCGCGGCCCCGGGCCGCCGGCGGGCGAGGCTTCGTCCTCGGCCTGCGTCATGGAGAAGAGAGGAACCGGAGAGAGGGAGCTTCCACCTCCCAAGCTAACAGAGGTCGGCCGCGGGGGCAAGGGGCGGCGCGGCAGGGCCCACGCGGGACTCAGTTCGCGTTCTTGTCGACCTGCTCGATCAGCGTCTCCGGCCCCGGCAGCGGCGCCACCAGCGCGGCCTCGACCGCCTCCTCCTCGAGCCCCTGCCGGTCGGAGGAGAGCCGCCAGGCCCGCGTCTCCACCACCTGGCCGGCCGAGATCGCCGTCAGCAGGTAGCTCATGCCCGGGCGCAGCGTCTCGAGCTCCAGCTCGCTCGGCGTTGCCGTGTCGCCCGCGCGCGCCAGGTAATAGCCGACGACCTCCATCCCCAGTGACTGCGCCTCGTGCGCGGCGGCGGCGTGGGTCTCGGCCGGGACCGGATCGGCGCCTTGACCTTCGCCGCCGCCGTCGGCCGGCTGCACCGCGAGGATCCGCTCGACGAAGATCTTCTCCAGGCCGTTGCGATGCGGGCGGCCGATGAGGACGCCGCAGCACTCGCCCGGGTACGTCATAGCGGCGTGGCGGCCGATGGCGTGCAGGTGAGTGGGCGAGATCACGAGATGGCAGTTCATACCCGGTTGCAACCCCTTCTCTCGGAGCGTCGTGGCCAGGTCGGCCACGCGGTTACGCGTCGTCACGGCCGCACTGCAAGAGCAGGGCCAGAGGCGTTTTCCTCTATCCTGCGCGGCATGGACGACAGCGTCCGCACCGGCGGCGAGCGGGTGCCGCCCGGCCAGTACGTGACCGAGAAGTGGCCGGTCCTCACCTATGGCCCAGAGCCGCACGTCGAGCCGCGCGAGTGGACGCTACGCCTCTCCGGCCTCGTGGAGGACGAATTGGCGTGGAGCTGGGACGACTTCCAGGCGCTGCCGCGCGTGCGGGTGACGGCCGACTTCCACTGCGTCACCCGGTTCTCCACTCTCGACAACGCCTGGGAAGGCGTGGCTACCCGCGAGCTGCTGCGCCGGGCGCGCGTGCGGCCCGAGGCCTCGCACGTCCTCGTCCACTGCTACGGCGGCTACACCACCAACCTCCCGCTCGAGGACTTCCTCTCCGAGCGCGCGCTGGTGGCCGACACCTGGCGCGGCCAGCCGCTAGCGGTCGAACACGGCGGTCCGGCGCGGCTGGTCGTCCCCCACCTCTACGCCTGGAAGAGCGCCAAGTGGGTGAGCGGCTTCGAGCTCCTCGACGCCGACCGCCGCGGCTTCTGGGAGGAGAACGGCTACCACACCTACGGCGACCCCTGGCGCGAGGAGCGCTTCAGCTTCCAGGAAGTCAAAGAGGCCTACCAGGTCCGTCGGCGGGCGAAGGAGCTGGGGCTGGTGCCGGGCCGACCTCCTCGATGACGTCGCTCTCCGCCGGCGCGAGGGTGATCGTCAGCGGCCGGCCCACGGCCGCGGCTTCCTTCAAGAGGCGCAAGGACACCTCGAAGGACGGGCGTGCTCTCGGCAGGCGGTAGAAGCGGGCCGACTCGTAAAACATGACCTCGACGTGATCCGCCCCCGGCGGCTCGCGAACGTGAGCCACCGTCATCTCGCGCCGACTCATCCGCTCCATCCTACGGGCAGGTGACCCCGTTCTTGTACCCGATCAGCGTGCCGTTCGTCGCCGTGTACGACGGATCCGTGGTGAACGTGGTGGTCGAGCCGAAGGCCGGCGTGTAGGCCGAGCCCGGCTGGATCGAGTACTTCGACACTCTGGCGTGCGGATGGCAAGCGGGGTTCTCCTGCGCGGCCAGCCAACTGCTCAGGAGCACCGGCTTGTCGAACATGCCGGGGTCGATGACCATCGCCAGCTCGGCGCTGACGCCCAGCTTCTTGATGGTGATGCGCACCCGCACGAGGGGAGCGACGTGGTACCACCAGGTCACGCAGCAGCCGCCCCATTTGTTCGCCTGCACCGACAGCCGGTCGAAGTTGTCGACGGCAAAGCTGAACACCTTCTCGCAGCAGTAGCCGTACTGGGTGGTGATGATCCGGCGCATCTCGTGGGCGCGCGCGTAGCAACCATCCCTCACGTACTGGAACGGGATGCAGTTCGGCACGCCGAACGGCCCCGGCAGGTGACACGACTGTTGCGCGCAGAAGTCGAAGATCGCCTTGGCCGTCGCGTAGTTCGGGACGACGCGCTTGCAGAGCAGGAAGACCGGGATCTTCAGATAGTGCTCGACGATGTTGAAGGTCGTCGGATCGATCTTCGAGAGGTCGATGTCATGGATCTTCTCGGGCCTCTCGACGTAGGTCCGGCGGCGTTGGAACTCCTCCAGCTCCACACCGCGGAGGACGTGGATACGCCCGATGAAGCCCCGCCCCTCGTCGAGCTGAGCTTTCACCGGAGCGCCCTTCTCGAAGGCCTCCTCGAGCCGGGCCGTCGAGGCCTCGGCGGTCCTGGTGGTGGCCGACCGGAAGGTGTAGATCCGCTGCTTCTCGTTGAACAGATACTCGGTCTCCTGCTCGCCCCTGCCCCTGCGAATGGCGGCGATCGTCAGGAGCTCCTCGCGCGGTTCCCTGGTCATCTCGAGCCTCCTCTTGCCATGGTCCTATGGCGTCCGGACGGCAGGCTGCGTTACGCATGCTGAGCCGCTTGACCAGGTGACCACCGGTCACTACCGTGAAACGCATGAAAGCGGTTGGGATCAAGCAGCTGCAAGCCCTCGTCCTCGCTTGCGCCGCTTGGCTCGCCGTGGGCGCGGCACTCGCCGGCGCGGAGGAGGCGCTGGCCGCCGCCGAGGTGAGCGGCACCGCCGTCGGGCCCGGGGGCGAGCCGGCGGCGGGGGCGGTGGTCGCCGTCGTCGCCGCCCGGCGCAGCGAGCCGTCGGCGGTGGTGGTCGCCGGCGCCGGCGGGGCGTTCGCGGCGACGGTCCCCGCCGGCACCTACGCCCTGACCGCCACCCATCCGCAGTGGACGGCCGCCTGGTCGCCGCCGGCTGCCGTGAGCGGCAAGGTCGTTCGCGACCTGCGCCTCCTGGCGCCGGACGAGGGGGTCCTCCTCGAAGGCGACGTCCGCGACTCGACGGGGGCCGCCCTCGCCGGCGCGGAGGTGCACTGCATGCGCACCATCTCCAAGGGCGACCTCTTCGTCGGCCGCGCCGACGGCGCCGGGCGCTACGCGCTGCGCCTGCCGTCCTCGCCCTACTACGGCTGCCACGCGGCGGCCGACGGGCTGCGCTCGCCGCTTGTCGAGGTCGACGTCGACGTCGCCGCCGGAGCGGTACGGCGGGACCTGGTGATCCGCCGGCCGGCTCCCCCGCCGCAGGCAGTGGTGGATTGGATCCGCGAGCAGGCGATCCCGCTGCTGACGACGCGCGCCGGGCACGGCTTCTCCGACCTGGCGCCCTTGCGCGACGTCGTCGGCGACGCCCGGGTGGTGGCCCTCGGCGAGGCCACCCACGGTACGCGCGAGTTCTTCCACCTCAAGCACCGCCTCTTCGAGTACCTCGTCGCCGAGCTCGGCTTCACCGTCTTCGCCATCGAGGCGAGCTGGCCGGAGTCCGAGGCGGTGGACGAGTACGTGCGGACGGGCCGGGGGAACCCCGCCGAGGCGCTCGCCGGGCTGTACATCTGGCCGTGGAACACCGAGGAGGTGCTCGACCTCATCCGCTGGATGCGGCAGTGGAACGCCGTGCCGGGGCACCGGCAGGTGCGCTTCTACGGCTTCGACGTCAAGGCCGCCGCGGTGGCGGCCGAGCGCCTGGCGGCGCGGCTCGGGCAGATCGATCCGGCGCTCGCGGCGGAGGCGGGGCCCGCCCTCGCCCGGCTCGCCGCGGCCGAGCGCGCCGCGCCCGAGCTCGCCGACGCCGACGAGGCGGAGTACCAGGCCGCCGTGGCCGGGGTGGCCGCGGTGCTGCCGCGGATCGCCGCGCGGCTGCCGCAGCCGGCGTCCGCCGCCGACCGGCAGGCGATCGTCGACCGGCACTACGTGCAGGTGCTCGAGCAGTACACGCGGCTGCGCGGCCCCGGGGGCGGCGGTCCGGTGCGCGACCGCGGCATGGCCGACAACGTGCGCTGGATCGCCGACGTCGCCGAGCCCGGGTCGCGCGTCGTCGTCTGGGCGCACAACTACCACGTCAACGTCTTCGCGGAGGGCTCGCTGCCCTGGATGGGCCACCACCTCGAGGCGGCGCTGGGTAAGGACTACCTGCCGGTGGGCTTCCTGTTCCACCACGGCTCGTTCCAGGCGATGGACCGCACCGGCGGCCCCCGCGGGCTCAAGGAGTTCACGGTCGGCCCACCCGCGGCAGGCACGCTCGAGGACACCTTCGAGCGCGCCGGCTGGCCGCTCTGCCTCCTCGACCTGCGCCGCCTGCCGGCGGAGGGCCCGGTCGCCGAGTGGCTCCGCGCCCCCCAGCTGTCGCGCGCCGTCGGCTCTTCTTTCAGCGGCGAAGCCGACATGGCGATGGAGCTGGTGCTGCCCGAGGTGTACGAGGCGGTGGTCTACGTCGAGGCGACGACGAGGGCCCGACCCAACCCGCGGTGCAGCCGTAGGACGGGGCGGAGTTCACGTAGCGGGGCTCCGGGGGGTTCCCGGGAGGCGCGAGATGCGGAAGGAACGCTTGCGGATAAGGGAGCGCGACGTCCGGATAGATCCGCGAGCCGTCCGGATACATCCTCAGCGCGTCCGGATAGATCCGCGGGTCTTCCGGATCTATCCGCGGCGCTTCCGGATGGATCTGCGGCGCTTCCGGATCTATCCGCGGGCGGTCCGGATACATCCTCGACGCTTCCGGATATATCCCCCGCGCTTCCGGATCTATCCGCCGCGCTTCCGGATACATCCGCAGGCCCTGGGGAGATGTCCGGAGGCCTCCCGGCGACCTCCGGAGAGGACGCGAAGAGGTCCTCGCCGCCGCCGGGCTCGTCACGCGGCGTCGTCAGCTTGCCCAGGAGGGTCCGATGAAAGCCCGTCGTGTCGTCAAAGGCTGCGCCGTCGTGCCGCTGTTGGGCGTTCTCGGGATCGGCGCGCTGTTCGGCGCGCTCTGGCTGGAGCACCGGAGCAAGACGACGCTGCCGGCGCCCACCGGGCCCTTCGCGGTCGGCCGCGCGAGCTCGGTGTGGGCCGGCGGTCCGGGGACCGGGCGCGAGCTCGCGGTCTGGATCTGGTACCCGGCGGCGGCGGGCGATCTGATGCGGCTACGGCCGACTACCTGCCCGCTCCCCTGCGCGCGGAGATCAAGCGCTCGCGCGGCGCGCAGATCAGCAAGTTCCTGACGCGAGACCTGTCGCGGGTGCGTGTGCACAGCACGCGGGACGCCGCCATGTCGCTGCGGCGGCGTTCATACCCGGTGGCGGTCCTGCGCGAACTACTGCAGCTGTTCCTCGCGCCTCAGCTTGTCCTGCTCCTCCTTCGGCGGCTGCGGCATGGCGACATCGACCGCAATGCTGATTTCACCGACGGTGACGTCGGCGCGCACCTCCGCGGGTAGCGAGCGACCCTGCACTTCGATGCCCGACACCGGCACGAACGTGACCTGCAGCTTCGTCGGGTCGCCGGCGGCGCTGATGGCCTTGTCGATCGGGTAGACGAACTCGGCCGGGTGGTAGTGATCCCGCCGCGTCTTGACGCCGGCGCCGAACAGTCCGAGCACTCCCACGAAATAGGGGCCGGCCGGATCCGGCTTGAGCCCCGCCGGTCCGACATAGACTTCCCAGACGGCGCCGGGCTCTGTGCTGGCTTCAACCCCCTTCACTTGCAGGACCGCGGTCTGCCCGGGAGCCTTCGCGATTTCCAGAAGGCGCGCACCCATCGCCTTGTCCGCGGCTTCGGGGTAAAGCGGCAGGCTCACCGGCACCTTCGACAGCCTGAAGGGTTTCGCGATTCGCACGATCACCCTGATATCGAAAATCTCCGGGTCCCAGATGCGCGGGCAGTACTGCTCGACCTGCGCGGGCTCTCCTTCATAGACGTAGCTGAGCTGCCTGGCCGCGCGCAGAACTTCGCAGCTGGTCATCCTTACTTCCCGGCAGCACTCGTCGAAGAAAGTGAACGACGTATTGCGCCAGGCCGCATCGCCGAGCGGATTGCTCCGGCCGCCGCCTTGCGCCAGCCACAGGTTCCACTGTCGATCGACGTTGGAATGGTGCGCCCAGAAAATGGGATCCTGCGCCGCCGAGCTCACGCAGCACATGTTGCCACTGACCGCGCCATGAACGCTGCCGTGCGGACCGTTGATACCGGATTGCGCATTGTAGAAATCGAGGAGCAGGTTCGCGTTCGTAACCGCCGTCCCCAGGGACGTCGAGATCGAACCGGTGCCGTTGTTCATGGCGGCGTTGCGGCTCGGATCGTGCAGCGCGCTGCCGACGACGCGGAACGCGGGCGGCAACTGGCGCTGCGCGGGATTGGCCCAATCCCAGTAGGGAAGGGCCCAGTCGTGCATGCGGGAATACTTCCTGACGATTCGTTCGAACCAGTAGAGATACATTCTGTGCCACGACCAGAAGAACTTTGGATCGGTGTGGCAGGTGTTCCAGGCGGTCTGAACCGGCGTCAGCGTCGTGCCATGAATGGCCGCCTGGTACATCCAGCTGCAAGGATTGCTGGTCGGCAGCGCTCTCATCGCAACGATCGCGCGGCGGTAGCCCCTGAGAACCGGATCGCTCTCCGCCATCGTGAACGCGTTGCGCCGCACGGTGGGTCCGGCCGCATAGTCGGCGAGCGCAGGAATGCCGGTGAATGGTTGCGACATCGCTCCCAGCAGGGCGGCGGCGCCGGTCTTCAGAGCGTCGCGACGGTTGAATCGAATGGTCATGTGCGGGTTCCCTCCATCGAAGGCAGCGGATTGATTGGCGAGAGACGGGCGGGCGGCATCGAGGAGATCGCGTAGCGCCTGCGTCGCGGCAACGCGAAAAGAGCGAGCGACTGCAGACCTCGACTGGGTCATCTCCGTGTCCCCTGGTGTGCCATTCCATCGCCCGGGTGTTATTGCGCCGATAATAGTCCCGCGTTCGACTGGATCGCAAGTCGCTGGATCCGCCCCTGGCGGCTCGCGAACGTGAGCCACCGTCATCTCGCGCCGACTCATCCGCTCCGTCCTACGGGCAGGTGAACTTCTCGATCACCCCACAGGCTGCCCAGAACAGGGCCGCCGCCATCCGCCGCTCGGGACTGGCAACACGCTGTTAGAGCACTACCCGGATAAGGGAGCGCGACGTCCGGATCTATCCGCGAGCCGTCCGGATACATCCTCAGCGCGTCCGGATCGATCTGCGGGCCTTCCGGATCTATCCGCGGCGCTCCCGGATATCTCCCCAGGCGTTCCGGATACATCCTCGACGCTTCCGGATATGTCCCCCGCGCTTCCGGATACATCCTCAGGTGTTCCGGGCCTATCCTCAGGTCCTGGGGAGACGTCCGGAGGCCCTCCGGTGACCCCGGAGAGGACACGCGGAGCTTCGGCGGCTGCCGGGTTCTCCTTTCGTTCGTTAGGGATTGAAGGTGCGGACGCTCCGCGACGCCCGCCGAGCGCCGGCGACCGGCCGGCGCGCGGCGCCCAATGGCCTCCGGGAGGCGTGGAACGTCCTGCGGCGGCTTCGGAACCCTTTCCCGGAGCGTGGGAATGGATTGCGCGGGCCCGGGAACAGGTTGCGGAGCGCCGGGAATCCTTTCCGAGCGGCTCGGAATACGTTCCGCGGCGCGCGCAACTCGTTCCCGGCGTCGCGCAATCGATTCCCGGCACCGCGCAGGAGGTTCCGGAGGGCGCGCAGGAGGTTCCGAGGTCCCGGGAGGACATAGGGAGGCTCCACCGGGGCGTCTGAGGGTCGCACGGGGACATTCCGGGGCTTCCGGCGGGCGTTACGCCACCTTCTCCAGGGGTTTGTGGGTCGTCGGAGGGAAATCTCGGACGCCCGGAGGGAGATCTCCGAGGGCGAGAGATAGATCTCCGGCTATGGAAGATGAGTTACGGCGGCTCCGCGAGAGATCCCGGGCGATGGCTGGTTCATCTGCGGAGCTCTGAGACAGGTCTCCAGGATCCGGAAATGAATCTCCGGCACCCCCGGATACATCTCGGACGGTCCGAGATAACTCGTGCGCCGCCGCGTGAAGCCCCTCCTTCACCTGCTTTTCCTTACGCGACCTTCGCCAGGTGCTCCTTGGCGGGCGGGGGGACGGCCCCTAGCCAACGAGGAGAGACGCGGCGATCGCTCCGGCGGTGGCGACCAGGCAGAGGAGGGCGCCGACGGCGTGGTCGGTGCGCTCCGGCTTCAGCGGGTCGAGCCAGACGGCCGCGAGGTAGCCGCCGGCGAAGCCGCCGAGGTGGGCCCAGTTGTCCACCCGCGTCGCCACGAGGCCGTAGACGAAGAGCATCACCGCGTACCCCCAGGCCTGGGTGGTGAGGGCGCGGCTGCCGCCGCGGCGGCCGTAGCGCACCAGCGCCCCGAG
Source organism: Thermoanaerobaculia bacterium (assembly GCA_035536455.1). Taxonomy (GTDB): domain Bacteria; phylum Acidobacteriota; class Thermoanaerobaculia; order Multivoradales; family UBA5704; genus DASUNQ01. The sequence goes on from DATLOC010000053.1 coordinate 158,390, forward strand.
CAGGCCGAAGATCGCCGCCGACGCCCCTACCGTCACCCGCGCCCCGCCGAGGAAGGGGAAGAACGCCGCCACCGCGCTGCTGAGCAGGAACCCCGTGACGCTGGCGAGGGTGTAGAGGATCACCAGGCGGCCGGCGCCGTAAAACTCGGCGGTGAGCGGCGCGAGCTGGCGCAGCCAGAGCAGGTTGAAGAAGAGGTGGAGGAGGTCGCCGTGCAGCCAGCCGGCCGAGAGCGGAGTCCACCAGCGGCCGAGCTCGAAGACCAGGATCGAGCCGCTCGCCCCGAAGCGGGCGAGGGCCTCGGTGGTGGGCGGGAAGATGGAGAACGGGCCGCCCGCCGGCCCCGGCCCGCCGCCGGCGACGAGCGTGGCGGCGTAGAGGACGATGCACCCCCCGAGCACCAGCTGCACGAACCCCAGGTCGCCGCCGAAGCGGCGCAGGGCCCCGGCGAAGCCCCACATCCCCGGCCGCAGCCGCCCGCAGTTGAAGCAGCGCTCGTCGGCGACGCCGACCAACCGGCCGCACGACGGGCAGACGACGGCGCCGGTGCGTTGGCGGCGGAGCATGCGCCTACTCTAGAACGGCGCGGGGGAGCTACAGCGGCTCGGGCTGCGGTTGGGAGGCCGGCTCGCCGCCGGCGACCGGCCGCCGGCCGCGGCGGAGGGCGGCGACGACGGCGTCGCGGGCGTCGTCGAAGAGGGTGTAGAAGACCGGCACGACGAGGAGGGTCAGCAGGGTGGCGGTGGTCATGCCGCCGATCAGGGTGAAGCCGAAGCTGGTGTAGGAGAGGCCGATCGAGTTGGAGCCGCCGACGGTGAGCGGGACCATGCCGCCCATCGTGGTCAGCGCCGTCATCATGATCGGGCGGAACCGCCGCTCGGTGGCGAGGAGGAGGGCCTCGCGGCGCGGGTGCCCCTCTTCGCGCAGGCGGATCACGCAGTCGATCAGCACGATGCCGTTGTTGACCACGACGCCGATCAGCAGCACCGCGCCGACGAAGCCCAGGACGTCGAGGTCGAGGCCGGTCGCGGCGTGCATCCAGACGACGCCGATCGAGGCCAGCGGGATGGTGAGCACGATCGACAGCGGCAGGATGAAGCTCTCGAAGAGGAACCCCATCAGCAGGTAGACGAAGACGATCGACAGGAGCCCGGCGAAGAGGAGGTTCTTCATCTCCTCGTCGCCGCCGGCGCGCTCCGGCGGGGCGCCGAGCGAGATCCCCTCGGGCAGGTCGAGCACCGCGGCGAGGGACTCCAGCCGCTCGCGCGTCTCCTTCTCCTTGCCCTCTTGCATCTCGACGGTCACCGGCCGGGCGACGCGCTGGTCCTCGCGCTGGATGCGGCGGGAGGCGGGGAGGAAGCGAACGTCGGTGAGCGCGGCGAGGGGGACGACCCCCGTCGCGGACGGCACCTCGAAGCTCGCCAGCTCCGAGAGGCTCTCGCGGTCCTCCTCCTCGAAGCGCACCCGCACCGGCACCTGGCGGCCGTCGCGCTGGTAGCGCGGCAGCGCCTGGCCGCGCAGCGCGTAGCCGACGACGCCGGCGATGACCTCGGGGTCGACGCCCTGGCGCTGGGCGCGGGCGCGGTCGACGACCAGCGCCAGCTCGTCGGGCGGGCGCTCGCCGGCGCGGCGCACGCCGAGCACCCCCGGCACCTGCGCGAAGAGGGCCTCGAGCTCCTCCGCCGTCTCCTCCAGCGCCGCGGCGTTCTCGCCGTAGAGGGTGACGGCGTGCACGCCCTCCTCCTTCGCCTCGTCCTCGGCCTGGTCGCCGGTGAAGAGCTTGAAGCCGGGGCGCTCCGGCAGCGCCGCCATCACCCGCTCCGTGGCCTCACGCGACGTCACGCCGGCGGTGGCCGGCTGGGTGAACCAGCCCTCGATCTCGCCGTAGGTGGCACGGTGGAAGAGGAACCAGCCTTCCAGACCCAGCTCCTCCTTGAGCCCTTCGACCGTCTTCTCGGCCTGGAGGAACCAGGCCTCGGCCTCCTCCAGCGTCGTGTTGGCCGGCATCTCGACCGCGATCCCCCAGCCGCGCGCCTCGCTCTCCTGGGTGGGTGAGAACTTGACCCGCTGCTTCGCCACGGCGCCGGTCGCCGCCAGCACCAGGAGGAGCCCGAGCACCACGTCCAGCCGCCGCCCGAGGGCCACCGCCAGGAGCGCCGTGTAGCCGCGGTTCAGGCGCCCGAAGGTGCCCTCGTAGAGGCGGGCGAGGAGGACTTCGACGCGGCGCCAGGCCCGCCGGTGCCCCGGCTCCGGCGCGGCGCCGTTCTCGCGCTGCGCCGGCAGCGTCAGGTAGACGGCGAGCGGCACCGCCACCAGCGCCACGAGGAGCGAGGCCAAGAGCGCCACCGAGACCGGGATCGAGAGGCGGAGGAGGAAGAACTGCCCTTCGCCCTCGACCAGCGACACCGGCAGGAAGACCATGACGCTGGTGAGGGTCGCCAGGGTGATGGCGAGGGCGATCTCGCCGGCACCTTCGAGGCAGGCCTGCCGCCGCGGCACGCCCGCGAGGTGGAGGCGGTGGATGTTCTCGGCGACGACGATCGAGTTGTCCACGAGCATCCCGACCGAGATCATCAGGCCGAGGAGCGACAGCACGTTGAGCGTCTCGCCGGCGAAGTACATGACGGTCAGGGCGAGGAGCAGCGAGAGCGGGATCGAGAGCGTGATGATGAGGGTCATCCGCAGCCGGCGGAGGAAGAAGAAGAGGACCGCGACGGCGATGGCGCCGCCGATGAAACCGCTGTCCACGACCTTCCGCAGCGACTCCAGGATCACGTCGCCCTGGTCGAAGAGCGGGATCATGCGCACCGTGCGCAGGCGCGGGTCGCGCTCCAGCCGCCCGACCAGGGCGCCGATCGAGCGCGCCACCTCCAGCGTGTTGGCGTCCCCCTCCTTGAGCACCACCACCGCCACCGCCGGCCGGCTCAGGGCCCGCGCCCGGTAGTTGCGCTCGGCCTCCTCGTAGCGCAGGGTGGCGATGTCGCCCAGCCGCACGGTCGGGGCGACCGGCCGGCGGGCGAGCGCTTCGAGGTCGGCGTAGCGGGCGACCGAGCGCAGGAGGAGCTTGTCGCCGCCGGCGCGCACGCTCCCCAAGGCGAGGGTGAAGTTGTCGGTGGCGAGCCGGCGGCCCAGCTCGTAGATGTTGAGCCCCGCCGCCTCGGTGCGGTCGCGGTCGAGCTCGATCAGGATCTCCTTCTCCTCCAGGCCGTCGGTCTCGACCGCGGCGACGCCGTCGATCCGCTGCAGCGGCAGGACGACGCCGTTCTGGATCAGGTTCCAGGCGTCGGTCAGCTCCGGATCGACCGCCAGGCCGAGGACGTAGACCGGCACGCCGCTCTCGTCGTGCTTGCGGATGAAGATGCGGTCGGCGTCGCGCGGCAGCCGGGCGCGCGCGCGCTGCACGCGGTCGCGCACCTCGCGGTAGGCGACGTCCATGTCGCTGCCCGGCTTGAAGGCGAGCCCGATGCGGCCGAAGCCGGGGACCGCGGTCGAGTCGAGCCGGTCGAGGCCGCGCACCGTCGCCAGCTCCTCCTCGAGCGGCAGGACGATCTTCTCCAGCACCTCCTCAGGCGGCGCGTCGGACCAGGGGACGGAGACGCCGAGGTGCGGGGCGTTGAAGCCACGCGGCAGCAGCTCCAAGGGGATGGCGAGGGTCGCGACCAGCCCCACGACCACCGTGCTGGCGATGAAGACCAGGACGGTGATGCGGCGGTCGAGGGAGAGGCGCGGCAGCGCTTTCTCCCAGCGCGAGGGGGCGCTCACGAGGGGGCGATCTCCGGTGCGCGCAGCGGCTGCGGGCCGGCGGCGCCGGCGGCGGCGGAAGCGGTCGCCGCTTCCTCGCGACCCAAAAGCCGCCCTTGCAGGCGGTCGACGAGGGCGTAGATCGACGGGATGATGAACAGCGTCAGCGCCGTCGAGGTGACGAGGCCGCTGATCACCGCGATCGCCATCGGGGTGCGGATCTCGGCGCCGTCGCCGACGCCGAAGACCATCGGCAGGAGGCCGAGGACGGTGGTCGCGGTGGTCATCAGGATCGGGCGCAGTCGGACGACCCCGGCGGTGACGATCGCCTCGTCGCGCGGCAGGCCGCGGCGGCGCAGGACGTTGATGTAGTCGATGAGCACGATGGCGTTGTTCACCACGATCCCGGCCAGCATGATCATGCCGAGGAAGACGACGACCGAGAGGCTGATGCCGAGCGCCCAGAGCGTCGCCACCGTGCCGAAGAAGGCGAGCGGGATGGTGAAGAGGATGACCAGCGGGTGGAGCAGCGACTCGAACTGCGCCGCCATGATGACGTAGACCAGGAAGACCGAGAGCCCGAGCGCCAGCCAGAGACTGCCACGGCTGCGCTCCCACTCCTGGGTCTGGCCGGCGAGGACGAAGGTCATGTCGGCCGGCCAGTCGATGCGGTTGGTGAGCGCGCGCTCGATCGCCGCCGCGGCGTCGCCGAGCGAGGCGCCGGCGGCGCCCCCCGCGCCGATCCCCGAGAGGTTGGCGCGGATCAGGCCCACCCGCCGGCTGTCCACCCGCCGCACCTCGCTCGGCCCCTCGCCGAGCGCCACCTGCGCCACCGCCGCCAGCGGGATGGGCGTCGTGCCCTCGGGGTTCGCCACCAGACCGCGCACGTCCTCGACCGCCTCGCGGTCGCGCTCCTCGAGGCGCACCACGATCGGCACCCGCCGGTCGCGCTGGTTGAAGCGGGTCGCCTCCCGCCCCTTGACCTGGTCGCGCACCAGCTCCGCCACCCGCCGCAGGTCGAGGCCGAAGCGGGCGAGGCGGTCGCGGTCGTAGACGATCTGCACCTCGGGCGCGCCGCTGCGCAGCGTCGCCTCGACGTCGGCCAGCTCGGGGAGGGCCGCCATCACCGCGCGCGCCCTTTCCGAGTAGGCGCGGAGGCGCCGCAGGTCGTCGCCGTGCACCTCGACCTCGATCGGCGTGCGGGTCGAGAAGAGGACCGGGCGCACGACACGCGCCGAGAGGTCGGGGATCTCGGCCAGACGGGCGCGGAGGCGGGCGATGACGGCCTCCTCGACCTCCGGGTCGGAGCTGTTCAGGAGCAGCTTGAAGCGGGCGCTGTGCTCCCCCTCGTCGGCGCGCTGCGCGTTCGCCGCGTCGAAGCCGACGGCGAGGATCATCGAGCGCAGGTGCTCGCGCTCTTCGAGAATGGCCTGCTCCACCGGCGCCAGCACGGCCTCCGTCTCCTCCAGCGGCGTCCCCACCGGCAGCGCCACCTCGAAGGTGAACTCCCCCTGGTGCACCTCGGGGAGGAGCTCGCTGCTCAGCCGGCTGGCGAGGAGCCAGGTGCCGGCCATGAGGAGGGCCGTGGCGGCGACGACCGGCAGCGGGTGCTCGACCCCCCAGCGCACCGCCGCCGGGTAGGCGGTGCGCAGGCGCCCGGCGCGGCCGGAGGCGGCGCGCCGGCTGCCGCGCGAGAGGAGCCGCATCAGGGCACGCGCCGCCGGCGCCACGGTCCACCCCCAGAGGCGGGTGGCGGCGACGATCAGCAGGAGGACCAAGCGGCCGAGCAGCTCGAACAGGGCGCCGAGGAGGAGGCGGACGACCAGGTAGAGGAGGACCAGGGGAGCGGCGAGGAGGCGCAGCGCGCGAACGAGCGGCTTGCCGCCCGCAATCCAACCGCGCAGCCGCCGCCAGTCACCCCGGAACCCGAGCCAGGCCGCCAGCGGCCGGCGCAGCAGGGCGCGGCCGGCGGCGGCGCGGGCTTGCGGGTCGCCGAGGGCGGCGCCGCGGCGGCTGGCCAGCATCGGCACGAGGAAGAGGGCGACCGCGAGCGCCGCGAACTGCGACACCACGACCGCGAGCCCGAGATCGGAGAAGGCCTGCCCGGCGATCCCCTCGACGAAGACCATCGGGAAGAAGACGGCGACCGAGGTCAGGGTCGAGGAGATGACCGCCGCCCCCACCTCGTTGGTGCCGCGGATGGCGGCGGCGAGGAGGTCGTCCCCCTCCTCGCGGCAGCGCGAGATCGACTCCAGGACCACGATCGAGCAGTCGACGAGCATGCCGATGCCGAGCGCCAGGCCGCCGAGCGACATGATGTTGAGACTCACGCCCGAGAGGTGGAGCGGCGCGAAGCAGAGGAGCAGCGCGATCGGGATGTTGACCGCGACGATCGCCGTGGCGCGGAACTCGCGCAGGAAGACGAGCAGGACGAAGACGGCGAGGAGGCCGCCGAGGATGCAGTTGTCGCGCAGCTCGGCGATCGAGGCGCGGATGAAGACCGAGCGGTCGGCGACGATTTGGAGCCGGGCGCCCTCCTCGCGCAGGAGACGCGTCCCGAGGCCGACCGGCTCGGCGCGCCCGCCGCGCTCCTCCGCCGGCGGCGCCCGCGTCTCGGCCTCCCCTTCCTTCTGGGCGTCGCCGAGCGCCTCGCGCACCCGGTCGGCCACCGCCACGATGTTGGCGTCGGCCTCCTTGAAGACGTCCACCTGCACGCTCTCGCCGCCGTCGGTGCGGGTGAGCATCTCCCGCTCCTTGTGCGCGCGCACCACCCGGCCCAGATCCTGCACCCGCACGTCGCGCCCTTCGCGGCTCGCCACCACGGTCTCGCCAATCTCGCGCAGGTCGCGGTACTCGTTGAGGGTGCGCACCATGTACTCGGTGCGCCCCTCCTGGATGGTGCCGCCGGCGACGTTGATGTTCTCCTGCCGCAGGCGGTCGATCACCGCCTGGATCGAGAGCCCGGTGCGGCGCAGCGCGTCGTCGTCGAGGAGGACGTGGATCTCCTCCTCCAGGCCGCCGCGCACGCGCACCGCCGCCACCCCCTTGATCGGCTCGAGGGCGCGCTTGACCTGCAGCTCGGCCAGCCGCCGCAGGCGGCGCAGGCCCTCCTCGCCGCGGAAGCGGTCGCCCTGCCCCGAGAGCGACAGCTCCAGCACCGGGTCGAGCGAGGGGTCGTAGTGGAGGATGAGCGGCCGCTCGGCGTCCTCGGGGAGGAAGACGAGGTCGAGCTTCTCCAGCGTGTCCTGGGTGGCCGCCGAGAGGTCGGTGTCCCAGGCGAACTCCAGCACCACGTCGGAGAGGCCGGCGCGGGAGACGCTGCTGATCCGGCGCAGGCCGCTGACGATGCCGAGCGCCTCCTCGAGCGGCCGGCTGATGTCGTTCTCGACCTCTTCGGGGGCGGCGCCGGGGTACTCGGTGCGCACCGTCAGGGTCGGGTAGCTGAGCTCCGGCATGAGCGTCACCGGGAGCCGGCGGTAGGAGAACCAGCCGAAGACGACCGCCGCGAGGAAGAGCATCAGCACCGCCACCGGGCGGCCGGTCACGAAGCGCGCGAAGCCGGCGCGCACCTGCTGCGGCGGGCCGGCCGGCGGGTCGCCCTGCGGCGGCTCGCCCGTCTCCGGGTCGCGCCGCGGCGGCAGGTCTTGGATCGGGCTGTCGTCGGGCTCTTCGATCGGCTCGTCGGGAAGGAGCGGGGGCTCGTCGGGCGGCTCCTGACGGCCGGGATCGGGCGTCTCCGCCGGCGGGTCTTCCGCCGGAACGTCCGGCCCGCGCTCGCGGCTCACGCGCCCTTCCCCGCCAGCCGCACCTTCGCGCCCTGCTTGAGCCCGGCCTGCCCGGCCACCACCAGCCGGTCGCCGGCGGCGAGGCCGCCGGCCGGCTCGACGTTGGCGCGGTCCTCGAGCTTCGCTACCAGGCGCACGCGCTCGACGTGCCGGCCGTCCGGCCGCAGGCGGTAGACGAAGAGCTGGTCGTGGTCGTAGACCAGCGCCCGCTTGGGGACGAGGAGGGCGTCGGGGTGGACGGCGGTGACGAGCGCCACGTCCACGTACATGCCGGGGCGGAGCCCCTCCTGCGGCGGCACGTCGACGGTCACCTTGACGGTGCCGCTCTGCGGGTCGACCACCGGCGACAGGCGCTCGACGCGGCCGGCGAACTCGCGCCCGCCCAGGGCCGGCGCCACGATCCGCACCGTCTGGTTCGGGGCCAGCCGCCCCAGCTCCTTCTCCGGCACGTGGACGCGGGCGACGATCGAGTCGAAGTCCACCAGCTCGAAGAGCGGCTGGTTCAGGTTGACGAAGTCGCCGACGCCGACCAGGCGGCGGGTGACGGTGCCGGAGATCGGCGCCCGCACCTCGGTGTAGCCGAGCTGCCGCCGCGCCTCCTCGCGCGCCAGCTGGAGCTGCTCGAGCTCGTAGGCGGTCTCGTTGAAGGCCTGCTCGGGGATGAGCTGGAGGGCGAAGAGCTTCTTCTGCCGCTCGTGCTCGCGCTGCGCCTGGGCGAGCTGGCTCTGGACCTTGGCGAGGGCGGTGCGCTGCTCCTCGTCCTGGAGGCGCAGCAGCGGCTGGCCGCGCCCGACCCGCCGCCCCTCCTCGACGAAGAGCTGCCGCACCTGGCGCGAGGCCTGGGCGAGGACCTCCACCTGCTCCTCGGCCTCCAGGTGGGTCGAGTAGCGGAGCACCGCCTCGATCGGCCCGCGCCCGAGCGGCGCCACCTCGACCGGCACCGCCTCGTCCTTGGGCTTGGCGTCCTTGCCGTCCTCGCCCTTCTTCTCCTCGCGGGCGGCCTTGTCGTCCGTCTCGCGGGCCTCGGCGTCCCTCTCCGAGCACCCCGCCCCGGCCAGCCCGACGGCCGCCAGCAGCACCAACAGCCAGCATGCGCTTCTCACGACGTTCCTCCTCGGCCGAAAAAGGGACCGCCCCGGTGCGCGCGAAACCGAGCTGGGGCTCCAGAGCCTGCTACGTCCGGCGGAACGGGGTTGTTTCAGGGCGACCGTAACACTCGACCCCCTTTCGCGCCTACTGGAGGAAGCGAGGCCGCAAGTGCGGCGGCGCAAGGTCTCTCAAACCATCCACAAAAAAGGAGGAAGGACGATGGCGGCACAACCAGCACCAGCGGCACCAGCGACACCGGCGGCACGGGCGAGGAGCAGCAACGTGCGACTGGGGATCTTCGTGGGCTTCGGCGCGCTCGTCGGCTTCGGCATCGGCTTCGGCATCGGCGGGGTCATCGGCGGCGTCATCGGCGGCGTCGTCGGCGGCATCATCGGCGGCATCATCGCCAAGTTCGACTGAACCCAAGGAGACACACCATGGCCAAGGAGCAACCGAAACCGGGTCAGGTCGACCGGGAGGTCGTCAAGGCGCTGCTCGACAGCGGCGCCGTCAACTTCGAAGCGATCGGGGCGGCCGTCGCCAAGTTCGGCCCCAGCCTCGCGCTCAACCCCAACGACGAGTGGGAGAACTTCTGCCTGACGATGAAGATCTTCGTCCGGCTCTACCGGTTCCCCTTCCCGTTCGGCGAGCGCCAGAGGGGGCTGGAGGACCTCGGCGCGCTGCGCGGGGAAGTGGCGCCCGACGTCAAGGGCTAGCCTTCCCGTTCGGCGAGGACGACATGCACCACGGCTGGGACGAGGAGAACCTGCGGGAGCGGCTCGCCGCCTCCCTGCAGGTGGCGGCACGCGCCGTCACCCTCCTCGCTCCGGCCGGTTATGAAGCCGAGACGCAAGAGGGACTCCGGCCCGAGAAGGTGCGGGCCGAAACGGCGCTCTTCCTGCTGGCGAGCCACGCCGTCTGCGCCGCGGACCCGGACCTCGCCGCGCGCCACCGGCAGGTCGCCGAGGCGCTGGTGCCGTATGCCCGCAGCGAGCGCGTCGCGGCCATGATCGCCCTCGAGCCGGTCGTCGCCCTGGACCACGCCCTGATCCACCTCTGTCTTTCGCGCCTCGGGCTCGGCGACGAGCGGTTCGACCGCCTCCTCGCCGCGGCCCGGACGAGCCGCGCCGCGGCCGCGCGCGAGCGTCTCCCCCACCGCGACATGGAGCAGGCGTGGCTCGGACGCCTGACCGGCGCCGCCGGCGAGGAGTCCGGCCGGGGGCGCGGCCTGCCCGGCCGGTCCATCCTCGGGCGCCCGCTGGACGCTCTTTCTGCGACGGCCGACGACGTCTATGCCTTCACTCATGCCGTGTTGTTCGCCACCGACCTGGGCGCGCGGACGCCGCGGCTACCGCGCTCGGGCGCCGCGATCGCCGCCGACGCCGAAGCGGCGCTCGCCTGGTGCCTGGACGACCAGGATTACGACCTCGGCGGCGAGGTGCTGCTGACCTGGCCGCTGCTGCGGCGGCGCTGGAGCGCCGCCGCGACCTTCGGCTTCCACTGCCTCGCCCGCGTCGAGGACGAGGCCGGGTTCCTGCCGGCGCCCGTGATCTCGCTCGAGCGGCTCGCCACCCTCGCCGGCGAGGCGCGGGCGCGCTACGCCCTCGCGCTGAGCTACCACACCGTCTACGTGATGGGGCTGTTGTGCTCGCTCGCGCTCCTCCCCGGCGGCGCGCCGCCGCGCTCCATTCCGCCCGCGCGCCGCCAGTGCGGAGCGGCGGCGGCCCTCCTCGAGGTCCCCGACGCGGACGCCGAGCCGAGGCACTGGCAGGGCGTCTTCGCGGCCCTCGACGCGGCACAGCGCGACGCGCTGGCGCCCCTCCTGCTCGCCATCCGCCTGCGCCGCGCGGCTGCGCGCCGGGACCTGGCGGGCATCCAGGAGCTGCTCAGGGCGGCCGCGCGGTTCGACCTCCTGGCGGCGCCGGCCCCGCAACAGGCGATCGAGCTCCTCCAGCGCGCGGCCCTCTTGGGCCGGCTGGGGCTCGCCACCGACTGACTAGCTGACCGTCTTCCGGAACGCCCAGGGCGCCGCGTCCAAGAGGCTCAGGCAGTCGATCTCCAGGACATCGAGAGTCGCTTCCCCGAAGCGGCGCACTCCTGGAGATAGAGATTGATCAGCGTCTGGTAGGGAACCCCGACCTCCTCCGAGAGCCTCTTGAAGTAGTCCAAGGTCGGAACGTCCAAGCGGATCGTGATCTGCTTCTTCAGCCGTTTGGCGTACGGGTTGGGACGGGCCTTGGAAAAGTCGTAGCGCTTCCTCATCGCCGCAGTCTCCGGTTGTACTCCTCTCGCTCGTGACGGTCGGCCTTGCGTGCCGAGATGATCCGGATGACTTCCTCCCTTACCCGGTAGCAGTGAGACACGACCACGGTACGTAGCCGGATGCTGAGTCCCAAGAGCACGAACCGATCCTCCTCCTCCGAGTGGTCCGGGTCGGCGAGCAACAGGGCGTTCTCGTCGTAGAAGACACTCGCGCCTTCCTCGAAGGAGATGCCGTGCTTCCGGCGGTTGGCGGCATCCTTGGCCTCATCCCACTCGAACCGTAGCTCTCCCACGGAACTACAGCATAACTACGCTGTAGTGGCGGAGGCAAGCCTCTAACTCACGGTCTTCCGGAACGCCCGCGCGCTGCCGAGCACCAGGACGGTGGCGATGGCGAGGAGGGCGGCGACGTGCTGCCAGAGGTCGAGGAAGCCGGCGCCGCGGATGACGATGCCGCGGGAGATGGCGATGAAGTGGGTGGCGGGCAGGACCTGCGCCACCCACTGAAGCGGCCCGGGGAGCGACGAGAGCGGGAAGATGTAGCCCGAGAGCATGATCGAGGGGAGCAGCACCATCTGCGCGATCTGCGTCGCCTCCATCTGCGTCTTGGCGCGCGCCGAGATCAGCAGGCCCAGCGACAGGAGAGCGAAGAGGTAGACCGCGGCTAGCCCGAGGAGGAGCGGCACGCTGCCGTGGATCGGCACGCGGAAGACCGTGGACATGAGCGCCAGCACCACCAGGAGCTGGAGGAAGGAGAGGGCGAGGTAGGGCAGGAGCTTGCCGAACACCACTGCGATCGGCGAGGCCGGCGTCACCATGAGCTGCTCGAGCGTGCCGCGCTCGCGCTCCCGGACGATGGCGTAGGCCGAGAGGAGCGTCCCCGAGAAGGTCAGGAGGATGGCGATCAGCCCCGGGATCAGCAGGTTCGCGCTCCGCGAGTCGGGGTTGAAGAGGAGCTGCGGCCGCGCCTCCAGCGGCAGCTCGTCGATCCCCTGCTCGCGCGCCAACTGCTCGAGCGACCGCGAGAGCGTCAGCCCGTTCGTCGCCGCGAGGGCCTGCGACGAGAGACTGGAGTCCGAGCCGTCGATCAGCACCAGGACGCGCGCCGCCCCTCCGTAGAGCCGCCGGCGGGCGAAGTCGGGCGGCACCTCGATCCCCACCGACGCCTCGCCGGCCACGATCGCCTCGCGCAGCGCCGCCCGCGACGGCACGTAACGCTCGACGGCGAAGAGCCCCGTGCTCTGGAAGGCGGCGAGGAGCTCGCGGCTCTCGGCGCTGCGGCTCTGGTCGAAGACCGCGGTCGGCACGTCGGTGACGTTGGTGTCGATCAAGCCGAAGAGGACGAGCTGGAAGACCGGCAGAGCGAGGGCGAAGCGCAGGGTGCCGCGGTCGCGCACCATCTGCAGGCCCTCCTTGCGCAGGACCGCCCCGAAGCCCCTCACCGCGCCGCTCCCGCCGCCGCCGGCGCCACGCCCGCGGCCTTGCCGTCGCCTTGCATCGCCGTGAGCCGCACGAAGACGTCCTCCAGGCTGGGCTCGATCGGGCGGACGCGCACGTCGGAGCGCCCGGCGGCCTCGAGGTCGCGCTCGATCGTCTCGTCGGGCACGCCGGCGTCGACCAGCAGGTGGAGGGCGTTGCCGAAGATCGTCACCTCCTGGACGTAGGGGAGCGACCGCGCCCGCCCCATGACCGCCGCCGCGCCGAGGTCGCACTCGGCCTCCACCCGCCGCGTCCCCGTCGGCGTCACCTCCGGCCGCCGCGTCAGCTCGTCCGGGCGGCCCTCGACGAGGAGGCGGGCCATGTAGAGGTAGCCGACGGTGCCGCAGCGCTCGGCCTCGTCCATGTAGTGGGTGGTGACGAGGAGGGTCACGCCCTCGGCGGCGAGCTCGAAGAGGAGGTTCCAGAGCTCGCGCCGCGCCACCGGGTCGATGCCGGCGGTCGGCTCGTCGAGGAAGAGGACGCGCGGCCGGTGCATGACCGCGGCGGCGAGCGACAGGCGCTGCTTCCAGCCGCCGGAGAGCTGGCCGGCGAGGCGGTCGAGGTAGGGGGCGATGCCGGTCAGCTCGATCGCCCACCGCCGCCGCTCGCGCGCCGTCTCGCCGGCCAGGCCGTAGACCGAGGCGAAGAAGTCCAGGTTCTCGGCCACCGACAGGTCCTCGTAGAGCGAGAAGCGCTGCGGCACGTAGCCGATGCGCGCCCGCACTTCCTCCCCTTGCGTGGCGACGTCGAGGCCGTCCACCGAAGCGCGCCCGGCGGTCGGGGCCAGGAGGCCGCAGAGGATGCGGATGAGGGTGGACTTGCCCGAGCCGTTGGGGCCGAGGAGGCCGTAGATCTCGCCGCGGTGGACGCGCAGCGAGACGCCGTCGAGGGCGCGCACGCGGCCGAAGTCCTTGACGATCTTCTCGGCCTCGATCCCCCAGCCGCCGGCGGCCGCCGAGGCCGCCACACCGGGTTCACCGGGCTCGCTCACCGCTCCTCCAGGTGCACCAGCGCCGCCATCCCCGCCTTGAGCTCCGGCGCCGCTTCCACCTCCACCTTGACGCCGAAGACCTGCTCGGCCCGCTGCTCCAGGGTCTGGACGTTGCGCGGCGTGTACTCGGCCTGGTCGCGGATCTCGACGATGCGGCCGCGGAAGCGGCGCTCGGGGAAGCTGTCCACCGTCACCGCCGCCGGCTGGCCGACGCGCACGCGGCCGAGCGCGGGCTCCGGGACGTAGACGCGCACCCAGAGCTGCCCGGCCTCGAGCAGCGCGGCCACCGGGCGGTTGGCCGGCACCAGGTCGCCGGGCCGCAGGTCGAGGCTCTCGACGACGCCGGCCGCCGGCGCCGCGACCAGCGTCTCCTGCCGCTGCCGCTCGAGCAGCGCCAGCCGCGTTTCCTCGCGCGCCAGCGCCGCCCGCGCTCCCGCCACGTCCTCCTCGCGGCCGCCGCTCTCGGCCTCGCGCAGGGTCTCGCGGGCGGTGGCGGCGCGCACCGTCGCGGCGTCGTAGTCGCGGCGCGGGATCACCCCCTGCCGCCAGAGCGCCTCGAAGCGGCGGCGGTCGGTCTCGGCGGCCCGGTACTCGATCTCGGCGCGGCGCACCGCCTCGCTCCTCGGCCCGCGCTCGGTGCGGGCGAGGGACGCCCGCGCCTCCTCGATCCGCGCCCGCTGCTCGGCGACCTCCAGGTTGCGCAGGTCGGAGTCGAAGCGGACGATGGGCTGGCCGGCCGCCACCCGGTCCCCCTCCTCGACGTAGACCTCCAGTACCCGCCCGCCGACCAGCGACCCCACCTCCACCGTCCGCGCCTCCAGCGACCCCGAGAGGATCAGCCCCTCGCGGTCGCGCCGGGCGGCTCGCCAGAGCCAGACGCCGGCGGCGGCGACGGCGAGGAGGAGGACGGCGACGGCGGCGCGGCGCTTCATCGTGGGGGTTCGAGCCGCCGGCAGTGTATCCCCGGGCAGTCTTCTTGCTTGACTCGGCCGCGAGGCCGCCCCCCATGCACCCCCCCGACAGCTCGCAGTGGGTCCTCCAGCTCGTCTGGCTCTTCGCCCTGGCGCTGCCGGTCGCCTGCGTCGCCTGGACGGTCACCCACGAGGAGGTCTTCAAAGAGCCGCGCGAGTGGTGCGAACGGAAGTCCAAGACGGCGCGCTCGCTCCTCGCCCGCAAGTTCTTCTACCTCTTCACCTGCGAGTACTGCTTCAGCCACTACGTGACGATCTTCTTCCTCGTCGTGACGCGCTACCGACTGCTCCTCGACGACTGGCGCGGCTACCTGATCGCCTTCTTCGCCCTGGTCGCGGTGGCCAACAGCTACATGAGCGCCTTCGGCCGCCTCCGCCAGGAGGTCAAGTCCGAGAAGCTGGAGGCCGAGACGAAGGAGAAGGTGCTCGAGAAGGTGGAGCTGGAGGTTGAGCGGCGGGCGGAGGAGAAGCGGCGGCCGGCCCGTGCGCGCTAGGCGCCCGTGCCGGGCACGGCGACCTCGTCCTCCCGCCACTCCTGGCCGCAGCCGCGGCAGCTCCAGCGCCGGTGCAGGACCGGCACCGGAAACCCCAGCAGCAGCCAGGCGGCGACGAAGGCTTTGAGCGACCAGCGGCGGTAGCGCAGCTCGGCCGAATGGCAGCCGGGGCAGCGCCGCACCGTCACCTCTTCCCCCTCCTCGACCAGGTAGATCTCCGGCAGCGACTCCTCGCGCGCCAGCTCCGCCGCCGCGGCCTCCAGGTCCTGGCGGCGGACCTGGAGCTTGACGCCGCCGACCGCCTGGGAGACCGCCCAGACGATGCGGACCGTGTGCTCGTCGGCGACGCTGGCCTCGATCCCCGCCGACTCCAGCCGCGCCTTGCCGAGGAGCGCTTCCCAGGGCGTGGTGAAGGCCGCCACGGTCACCCGCGGCTCGAGGCCGTAGGCGGGCTGGGGCTCGGGCTCGGCGTTCACGGCGCCACGCCCCCTTCGCTCAGGAGGTTCCCGATCCACCAGAGGAGGGCGGCGAAGAGGAGGAGCACGGAGAGGGCGGCGCCGGCGGCCACCACCCGGCCGAGCGGCCCGCGCAGCGCGAGGTAGGCGAGGACCGCCGCGAGCAGCGCGAAGACGCCGAAGACCAGCGTCGCCAGCACCTAGCCCGCCCCCTCGCCCTCGCGCCCCTCGATCCCCTGCACGATCTGCGTCACCTCGACCTCGGCGCGGCGGATCTTGGCGCGG
The DNA here is from genome assembly GCA_035536455.1 of Thermoanaerobaculia bacterium. GTDB lineage: Bacteria > Acidobacteriota > Thermoanaerobaculia > Multivoradales > UBA5704 > DASUNQ01. Next base: position 173,940 of record DATLOC010000053.1, read on the forward strand.
CAGACCTCGAGCAGCTCGGCTGCCCGGCGCAGCTCCTCGGCCAGGCGGTCGACGTCCACCTCCTCCCCCTCGATGCGGGCGAGGATGCGCTCCAGCTCGTCGATCGCCTCGCGGAAGCTCGGGCCGGCCTGCGGCTCGCTGCTCATCCCTGCTCCTCCACCACCCGGCTGCGCAGAGCGCCCGCGGCGAGGCGGGTGACCAGCAGCTCGCCGGCGCCGGTGCGCGCGGCGTCGCGCAGGAGGGCCCCGTCCGCCGTACGGGTGATCGAGAAGCCGCGCGCCAGGGTGCGCTCGGGGCCGAGCTGCCGGCAGAGGCGCTCGAGGCCCTCGGTGCGCCGGGCGGCGGCGCGCAGGACGCCCTGCCCGGCGCGGCCGAGCGCCCGCCCCAGCTCGGCCACCCGCGCTCCCCGGCCGGCGAGGCGCAGCCGCGCCAGCCGCACGCCGCGCTCGGCCCGCCCCAGCGCCTCGCGCCCGGCGCGCAAGGGCGCGGTGCCCTGGCGCAGCAGGGCCTGGCGCAACTTGACAAGCCGCTGCTCGGCCCGCGCCACTCGCTCGACCAGCAGCTCCGCCGCCTTGGTCGGGGTCTTCACCGCGGTGTGGGCGACTAGGTCGGCGATGGCGTGGTCGATCTCGTGGCCGAGGCCGGTCAGCACCGGGAAAGGCGCCCGCGCCACCGCCTCGGCGACGGCGCGGCTGTCGAAGGCGGCGAGGTCGGCGCGGGAGCCGCCGCCGCGCACCAGCACCGCGCAGTCGACCGCCGCGCGGGCCAGCGCCGCCAGCGCCGAGACCACCTCGCGCTCCGCCTCCCGCCCCTGCACGGAGACGTGGACGAAGACGACGCGGAAGCCGTAGCCGCTCTCGGCGAGGCCGGAGAGGAAGTCGTGGTAGGCGGCGCTGCCTTTTGAAGTGACGAGGGCGACGCTCAGTGGCAGGTCAGGGAGGAGCAGCGCGCGGTTGCGCTCGAGGAGGCCGGCGGCGGCGAGGGCGGCGAGAGTTTCGCGCCGGCGCCGCTCGAGCTGCCCCAAGGTGAACGCCGGGTCCACCTCGCGCACGCAGAGCTGCACCTTGCCGCCGGCGGCGAAGAAGTCGAGGTTGCCGCGCAGCCGCACCTCCTGGCCGTCGGCGAGCTCTTGTCCCGAGCGGGCGAGGAAGCGCGCCACCCGCTGGTGGTCGGTCTTCCACAGCACCGCCTCGAGCTTCCCCACCACCTCGTCGTCCGCCCCCTTCTCGACCAGCTCGCAGTAGAGGTGGCCGCGCGGGCTGGCTTTCACCCGCTGCAGCTCGCCGATCACCCAGACGCTCGGGAAGGCCGAGGCCAGCAGCCCCTTGACCTCCCCGCACAGCTCGGAGACGGTGTAGGTGGTCTCGAAGAGGGCGAGCGTGCTCAATGCGGGGACTTGAGCTCCTTCGAGGTCCCGAGCGGGATCGACTCCGCCCACTCGATCGCCTTCTTCTCGCCGGCGGTCAGCTTGGAGAGGAAGTCCACCGCCTCGTCGCGCTCGCGGAAGAGGCGCCAGATGAAGGTGTGGCCGGCGGGGGCGGTGAAGTAGGTGTAGTGCTTCGAGCCGTTCGAGAGGTCGAAGCCCAGGTTGGCCTCGCCGTTGACGCCGACGCAGGCCAGGGCGATCGCCCGGCAGGCCAGGGCCAGCGCTTTGATCTCGTCCTCGTAGTCCGACAGCTCCTCGCGCGACAGCGGCGAGTGGAAGAGGGAGACCCGCGTCCCGTCCTCCTCGGCGAGCAGGGTGTAGGGGATGTCGTTGCGGTCCATCGCGTCCTTGGTCTCGGCGGTGGTGACGAAGACGTCCTCGGTGCCGTGGACCTTGTAGGTGATGGCGTAGACGTCCTTGTCGAGCTGGGCGAAGCTCTCGGCGAGGATCGATTCGTCTTCGATGGTGAAGTAGAAGAGGCGGTTGCGCGTGCGGCGTGCGGTCATGCGGGGGACTCCTGGGGTTGGGATGGGCGGCCGGCCGGGACCTTCCCGGCCGCCGCGAACACGTCAATATATCAAATGGTTAGCCGGCGGTCCTGCGGAGGTACTCGTCGAGCAGGCGCCGCTCGTCGCGGGTCAGCGTGGCCTCGGGCAGCACCAGGCTCTCGCCGGCGCGCGGCAGCTCGACGACCAGGGTGTTGACCGCCCGCTCGACGCCCGAGCAGTCCATCGCCAACCCGGGCACCAGGGCCATCGAGGCGCAGAGGTCGACGAGGCCGTCGCCGACGCCGCTGCGCACGCTCACCGAGACCCGCTTCGGGAGCTGCTCGGGGGTGATCCGGTAGCCGCCTTCGATGCGCGCCACCTTCGCCCGCCCTTCCAGGGTCTTGGTCTGGCGCGGCATCCGCACCTCGTCCTCCAGCCGCCGCGTCACCCCGCCCATCGTCACGTCCGCCACCAGCCAGCCGGTGCCCTCGAAGGTCAGGGTCAGCTCGGCGGCGTGGCTGCCGCCGGCCCCCGGCTCCAGGCGGAGGAGGTGGTCGCGCACGGTGACGGCGTTGCGCGGCGAGGCCAGGCGGAGGGTCATGTCCCCCTCCTCCAGGACGGCGATCTCGGGCGCCAGGTCGCGGTAGGTGCGGTTGGCGCGCTCCAGGCGGAGGCGCAGGCCCGGCTCGGGGACCGGGGTCGGCGCCGCGCCGAGGAGCAGCAGGGCGGCGAGCGGCAGGAGCGCGCGCTTCACGCTACGGATAGTAGCCGCGGATCGTCCGCGCCTTCAAACCGCCGCGCACCCGCACCTCGACCTCGCGGAACCCCTCACCGCCGCCGGTCGGGGCGTAGGCGAGGTAGTAGCGGCTGCGCAGCTCCTTCTCGATCTCCTCGTAGACCCCGACGAGCTGCCCCGCCTTCTCGACGAAGAAGGCGCGGCCGCCGGTCTCGTTGGCGAGGCGCGAGAGCTTGCTGCGGATGCCGGCCGAGAGCGGCGAGACGGCGAGGCCGATCGTGTAGATGGCGACGCCGCTGCGCCGCGCGTACTCCAGGGCGTTGCGGTAGGGGGTGTGGCTGGCGGTGTCGTCGCCGTCGGAGAGCAGCACCAGGGCGCGCTGCCCGCGCACGCCGCGGAAGTAGTAGAGGCTGGTCACCAGCGCGTCGTGGAGCGCCGTGTAGCCCACCGCCTGCAGCCCCTTGAGCGCCTGGATGACCCCGTCGGCGTCGTCGGTCGGCGGCATCAGGACGACCGGCTTGTCGGAGAAGGAGACCGCGAACGACCGGTCGCGCGGCGTCACCACGTCGCGCACGAAGTCGGCGGCGGCGCGCTGCGCCTCGACCAGCGAGGACGACATCGAGCCCGAGGTGTCGATCACCAGCCCTACGGAGAGCGGCAGGTCCTCGACCAGCTCGAACTTGGTGATCGTCTGCGGCGTGCCCCCGTCGAGCACCTCGAAGTCCGCCGCCGTGAGGCCCAGCGCCGGCTGGCCGCCGCGGTCGAAGACCGTGGTGTAGAGCTCGACCAGGGTGACGTCGACGCGGTCGAGGTTGGGCGGCGCGTTGAGGAAGCGGGTGTCCTCGGCGCGGCTGCCGTCGTCGAGGGTCGCCACGACCGTCAGGTAGGCCACGTCGCCGCCGACCGGCACCTCGATCTGCGCCTGCCAGGGGGGCTTGACGAGGCTCGCCACCGTCGCGTCGTTGATCCGGAAGTCGACCGACTCGATCCGCTTCCCCTCCGGCACCGAGACCTCGGCGCGCGACAGCGTCTGGCCGCTCACCTTGACGCCGCGGCCGGGGGCGAGGATCGTCACCTGGAGCGCCCCGCGCGGCTGGTTGACCACCACTTCGTCGGCGGCGACCAGCTCGCCCCGCTCGTCGTAGCCCTCGGCGCGCACCACCTGCTCGACCGGGAACTCGGCGAGGCGTACCTCGGCGCTGAACGGCGTCTTGGCGCGGGTGAGCTGCACCGCGCCGTCGACGAGGAAGACCACCTTGACGATGCGGCCGCCGGAGACCAGCGCCTCCGCCCGCCAAAGGCCGAGCACCACGTCCTCCTCCGGCGGCACCAGGATCAGGCTGTCGCGCCCGGCCGGCCGCTCGAGCCCCAGGTCCTCGCCGAGCGCCACGACGACGTCGTCCGGCACCGGCGGCTCGGCCACCGCCTCCGGCTCGCGCGGCACCTGGAAGCCGCGGGCGAGGCGGACGCGGGCGCCGCTGACGTCGTCCTTCAAGTCGAAGCGGAGGAGGAAGGCGCCGGGGCGGAGCGCGCGCTCCAAGGCGAGCGCCACCGGCACCCCTGCGGCCGGGGGCTCGAGCCGGAAGCGGAGCCGGAACTCCTCGAACGGGCGCCCGTCCTGCTCGAGCATCCCTTGGAGCGTCAGCCGCAGCTCGGGCTTCTCCTTCTCGGTCGCCGGTGTGGAGGCGCGGACGCTCCCCGGCGGCAGCGTCAGCAGCGCGCGGGCGAGGAGGCGCTGGCCGCGCCGGTCCGGGTAGAGCATCTGCAGGTCGCCGAGCGCCAGCCGCGGCGCGTCGGCGGTTGCCTTGGCGGGGAGCGCGGTCTTCGCCGCCGCCGCCGCCCAGGCGCCGAGGTCCTCGGGCGGCGCCAGGAAGCGCTCGAAGTCCGCGCCGGTCGGCCGCCCCTTGCGGAAGCCGAAGAGGCCGTTGACGCCGCTCGCCTTGTCGACGCGCGGCGTCTCCTCGCAGACCTGGAGGTCGAAGCGCACGGCGCGGATCTGCCCGCGCAGCGCCTCGAAGTCGTCGAGGAGCTTCTCCATGTCGCGGGAGTAGAGGGCGCGCTTGCCCTCGGCCGGCCGCCAGAGCTTGTACGGGGCGGTGGGGAGCGGCCGGTAGACGAGCAGCTCACGCCGGCGGTTCTCCGGGTCCGGATCGCTGCCGACGTCGTAGCCCCAGATCTCGAGCGGCTTGAACGCCTGGCCGCAGTCGATGACCAGGCGCTCCGCCGGCTTGCCGTTCAAGAACAGGAGCTGAGCGCGGACGTCGAGCGGCGAGAGGAACTCCTCGGCGGCGAGCTGCTGGCGGCGCGCGATGCCGAGCGCGAGCTCGTTCTCCGGCGTCGCCGGCAGCGGGTCGCGGGCGAGGAACTCGGCGATGGAGCGGGTGCGGGCGGCCGCGTCGAGCGCGGCGAAGGACGCGCGCTCGGACTCGGGGAGGAGGAGGGCGGGGCCGTCCTGAAGGAAAGCGCGCTGCTCCTCGGGCCAGAGGACCGGGTCCTCGGCGGCACGGGCGGGCGGTGGGGCGAAGGTGGCGAGCGCGCCGGCGAGCGCGAGAGAAAGGACGACGTATCTGGGATGCACGGCAGGCCCGCTTTGCACGGCAGGTGCCAGACACTACACTTGCTCCATCACTATGGCCAAACCGCTGCGCAACGCGCCGATCCGGACCTGGCAGGCCGGGGACGTCGTTCAGGGCTACGCGCTCCTGACCAAGAAGGAGCTGCGCCAGGACCGCAACGGCAAGAGCTTCATGGACCTCGAGGTGGTGGACGCCAGCGGCTCGATGGTGGCCAAGGTGTGGAACGACAGCCCGGCCCTCAACGGCCAGTTCGAGACCCACCGCTTCATCGCCTTCCGCGGCTCGGTCAAGCTCTACCGCGATCAGCTCCAGCTCAGCATCGACGAGTGCCGCGAGGCGACCGAGGAGGACCGCCGCTTCGGCTTCGACGAGACCGTCCTCGTGCCGTCCACCCGCGAGGACGTGGACGACCTCTGGCGCCGGCTGGAGCGGCTGCTCGGCGAGGAGGTCGAGCGCCCGGTCCTGCGCCGCCTGGCGCGCGAGACGCTGGCCGCGCACGGCGCGGCGTTGCGCCAGCACCCGGCGGCCAAGTCGATGCACCACGCCTACCGCGGCGGCCTGCTCGAGCACGTCGTCTCGATGGCCGAGCTGGCGATGGCGGTCTGCCGCCACTACCGCGACCTCGACCGCGACCTGCTGCTCCTCGGCGTCCTCTTCCACGACCTCGGCAAGCTCCAGGAGCTGGGCGCGATGCCGGTCAACGACTACACCCTGGTCGGCCGCCTCGTCGGCCACGTCGTCCTGGGCCGCGACCTGCTGCGCGAGCGCTGCGCCGCGATCGAGGACTTCCCCGAGGACCTCCAGCTCCTCCTCGAGCACATGGTCCTGGCCCACCAGGGGCGGAAGGAGTTCAGCTCCCCGGTCGAGCCGATGACCCCGGAAGCCCTCGCCCTCCACTTCCTCGACGACCTCGATTCCAAGCTCAACCAGCTCCGCGCCTCCCGCGAGGCGCAGCCCGGCGTGCAGTACCACCGCGGCCTGGGGCGGTTCGTCTACCTGCCGGTCGTCGGCGAGCTGGGCGAGAGGGTCGAGGCCGTCCCGGTCGAGGTGGAAGTGCGCGAGAGCGTCACCGTCGAGGAGGTCGAAGAGGCCGTAGAGGAAGCGGCCGCCGAGCCGCGGCCGCTGACGCTGTTCGAGTAGGGAGACTTACGAGTCAATTCGCCGTCGCGCGCACCTCGGTGGGCGGACGGCTCCGACTTTCCCTCAATCGCCGATGATCTGGTTGAGGCCGTCGAGGATGAGGGCGAGCTCTTCCGGCGATGCGCGGCCGAGCCGCCGGCTCAGGCGCTCGGTCGAGAGGGTGCGGATCTGCCCCGTCTTGATCCACGATCTCTTCGGCAACCGCGCCGACCTCAGCGCCACGGAGAGCGGGAACCCCGCCTTGGGCTCCTGGCCCGTGACCGCCAGCGCGATGACCGTGCCGGATCGCTCGTTAAAGACTTCGTGGCTGAGCACGAGGACAGGGCGCTGGCCGGCCTGCTCGTGACCGCGGGCGGGGTCCAAGTCGGCCCAGAAGATGTCGCCTCTCAGTATTCGGGCCACGCAGCCTCGCCGCTCAACCACTGCTCCGCCTCGGCGCGCTCGACCGCGGGCTCCAGCTTGGCGCACTCCTCGGCGAGGCTCACCCGCTTCAGCCGCTGCAGCTTCTCGCGGACGGCGTCCTGAATCAGCTTGCTGCGGCTGGCTCCCGCGCCCTGCTCGACGAGCTCGTCGAGCTCTTGGAGGTCGTTGGGGTCGATCGAGATGGCGATCTTGGCCGTAGGCATGAGATCATGGTATTCTCGCTGGTCGTACCAGTCAAGCATGCGTCAGCCTCCAAGGAGGTCGCTCGGTGACTCTCGAGGGCCGAGGCCAAGATTCCGACGAGTGGAAGCTGGAGTCCTATCGCCAGGGCTCGGATGCGTGCAGGAACTACAGCGGCCTGACGATGAGAGTGCGGACGCTGCGCAACAGGTCCTCGGCTTGAGCATCGCCGGTCTTGCCGCTACCTACCTGAAAGATGACTCCGGCATCGATGGCACGCCAGATCGGGCGATCCTGGTTGGCGGCGGTCTGACCCTCGTCCTCCTTGCCATCTCGTTGGGCTTCGTCGACTGGCACTATCAATCCGCCTTTAGCGCTATCCGGGACTCGCTGGCGAGGGCGGAGGCGGAGCGCAGGATCGACGGGCCGTGGCGAGCTCACCTCTCGGTGCGCAGTCGGCTGGTAGACCATTTCGCTTCGTACCTGCCGTTCGTTTTCCTCTTCGCCATCGGCTGCGTTGGCGCCTGCGTCGGCATGTTCGGCATTGGCATTGGATGGTGGCTGTCGGCTCCGCTGGTGGCCGCGGCGTTTGCCTTCTTCTTCTACCTCTCCTCCCGTGCCAAGAAACGGGACCGGAAGATGCAGGCCGAGATCGATGACATCGTCGCGCGATGCCCCGCGAGCGCGAGACCCGTATGAAGGTGGGGATCATCGGGGTCGGCAACGTCGGCACAGCGTGCGCGAAGGCGATGCTGCTGAGGGGGTCCTGCCTCGAGATCGTGCTTCTCGACACCGATGAAGCGCGCGCCAACGGAGTCGCGGCAGACCTGTCCCACGGTGAGTCGCTCTGTCCTCCGACGAAGATCCTGGCTGGCGGGTATCGGGATCTGACCCGTGCCGCCGTCGTCGTCATCACCGCTGGAATCAACGAGCGGACCGGAAAGGCGATCGATCGCGACGACAACCTCGGGCGGCTCCGCCTCCTGCCCCACAACGCCGCCATCTACAGCAAGATCGTGCCGCGTATCGCGCGCGTCGCCCCGCGGGCGCTCATCCTCGTCGTCACCGATCCGCCGGACCCCCTCGCCGATGTCGCCCGCCGCTTCACCAAGAGCCCGGTACTCAGCTCGGGCACCTTCCTCGACACGCTCCGGTTCCGCCTACAGCTGGCGACGGAGCTCGGGTGCCACCCTTCCTCCGTGGACGCGCTCGTGGTCGGAGAGCACGGCACCTCACAGGTGTACGTCTGGTCCTCCGCGACGATAGGAGGCGAGCCCGTCCTCGAGCTCGCGAGAAGGAAGGGCTTGAACGTGGCGAGCTTCCGGGCGAAGGTCGAGCAAGAAGTGAAGTACGCCAACATCAAGATCATTGAGGGAACGGGCGCCAGCCAACACGGCATTGGGATCGTGACGGCGAGGATCGTCGAGGCCATTCTCCGCGATGAGGGGCTGGTGGCGCCGATCGGTGTGCTCCAGCCGGAGTACGGTGTCACGCTCTCGCTTCCGGCGGTGATCGGGCGCGGGGGGGTGTCGAAGGTCCTGGCTCCCGCTCTCTCAGGCAAGGAGAGGCGGGCGCTGGCGGCGAGCGCTAAGGCGATCGCCGGGGCGCTAGACGGTCTTGCGGATGAACTCCGGCCCTAGTGCCAAGGCCCCCACCGCCAGCCCCATCCCCACCCAGAACGGAATCCGCGGCACGACCCAGACCCGCGCTCTCAGCACCGGGCTCTCGTAGGGCTCGGGGTCGGGGCGGGGGCGCTTGGCGTTGATCTCGCTGCGTTGTGCCTCGGGCAGGCGGTGCTGCGCATGCGGTGGCTGGAAGGAGCGGAGGGCCAGGAACGGCGTGTAGTAGACCTCCAGGATCCGGTTCTCCTTCCAGGCGTGGAACCAGTCGCCGCGGTGGAAGCTGGTGTTGCGGTGCTCGACGTGCCAGCCGGCGGCGGTCAGATAGAAGTCCTCCTTCCCCAGCGGCGTCAGGCCGGCCGGCGGGTCGGCGGCCCAGGCGCGCGCCCGCTCGGCCTTGAGCTCAGCCAGCCGCTCGCGCGAGTGGAACGAGCGGAAGCGGCCGATCTCCAGGTCGGCGATCTCGTAGCCCAGGTGGGCGCGGTCGAAGAAGAGGGCGAAGGCAAGGAGTACCACGGCGGCGGTGCGGCCGACGCGCCGCGCCGCGGGCAGGTCGGGCCGCCAGCGGAAGCCACGCGGCGGCTCCAGCGCGACGCCGAAGAGCAGCCCGCACAGCCCGGCGTAGGCGTTGAGCGCCACGTCGCGCACGTCGCCGGTGCGCACCGGCGTCCACCACTGCACCGCCTCGTCGACGATCCCGACGAGCGCCACCGCCAGCACGGTCAGCGGCAGGACGGAGGCGTCGCCGTGGCGGCGGAAGGCGCGGTAGAAGAGCAGCCCCAGGGCGCCGTACTCCAGGAAGTGGATGCGCTCGACCGCGTCCACCTGGAGGTTGCCGGTGCCGAAGCCCACGACCTGCACGCCCAGCAGCATCAGCGCCAGTGCCAGCCCGCCGAGCCGCAGCAGTCGCACCGGCCGGCGCGGCTCGCGGACGCGCAGCGCCGCCGCCACGACCAGCCCCGCCACCACGACCGCGAAGCCGGCCGCCAGCGCCACGACGAAGCGGCGGCCGAAGAGTTCGAGGAGGAGGTCGCGCAGCGTCCCCATGAACGGGGCGGTAGCGACGATGAAGAGGGCGAGGAGGAGCGGCGGGCGGAGGCTCGGGGAGCGCGTCACCATTGCATCCGGTAGAGCATCCAGTAGACGACCACGCCGGTCATTGATACGTAAAGCCAGATCGGCAGCGTCCAGCGGGCGATGCGGACGTGCCGCGGGTAGCGGCGGCGGAAGGCGTGGGTCACCGTGATGATGGCGAGGAACGGCACCGTCGCGGCGAGCACGGTGTGGGTCAGGAGGATCGCGAGGTAGGTGGTGCGCGCGCCGCCGGTCCCGGGGAAGCGCACCGAGCCCACCTGGTAATGGTAGGTTAAGTAGGAAGCGAGGAAGAGGACCGAGCAGGCCAGGGCGGCCAGCATGACGTTGCGGTGGGCGGTGATCCGCCGGCGGCGGATCAGGAGCCAGGCGACGACCAGTAGCACCGCCGCGGTCAGGTTGAGCGCCGCGTTGACGGCCGGCAGGTCGCGGACGGTGAGCACTTGGGGATTCTAGCCGGCCCGCCCCTGGTATCCTCGCCGTGTTTGAGCGACCTCAGCGATGACCGCAGCACGGCGTAACGGTCCCCCCGGCTCCGCCCCCTTCCTCGCGGCTCTCCTGCTCCTCGGCAGTCTCGTCCAGGCGGCGCTCCTCCTCGCTGCCGAGGCACGCTACGCCGGCCGCAGCCTCGAAGAGGCGCTCCTCGACCTCCGCGCCCGCGGCCTGCGCTTGGTCTTCACCAGCAACGTCGTGCGCCCGGAGATGCGGGTCGAGACCGAGCCGGCCGCCGCCGAGCCGCGCCGCGTCCTCGACGAGATCCTCGCCCCGCACGGCCTCGCCGCCCGCGAGGCCCCGAACGGCATCGTCGTCGTCGTGCGGCGCCCCGCCACGCCGGCCGCCGCGGCGCCCGCGCCCGGCGCGCCCGGCGCCGCAACCTCCGCGCCGGTATCCGCCGCCCCCGAGCCACCGCTCGAGATCCACGAGGAGATCGTCGTCACCCCGAGCAAGATCTCGCTGCTGCGCGAGGACCCGGTCGGCCTCCTCGGCTTGAGCCGCGACGAGATCCTCACCCTCCCCCACCTGGGCGACGACTTCTTCCGCGCCCTGTCGCTGCTGCCCGGGACGGCGGCCAACGACGTCAGCGCCCGCTTCCACGTCCGCGGCGCGCGCGACGACGAGACGCAGATCGTGCTCGACGGCCAGGAGCTGTTCGAGCCCTTCCACCTCCAGGACTTCGAGAGCCCGCTCAGCCTCATCGCCCCCGCCACCCTGAGCGGCGCCGACCTCTCGACCGGCGGCTTCCCGGCCCGCTACGGCGACCGCATGGGGGGCGTCCTCGACATGACAACGGTGCGGCCGAGCGGCGGCGCGCGCTTGCGGCTCGGCGCCGGCATCCTCGGCTTCCACCTCGGCGGCGGCGGCACCTTCGCCGGCGAGCGCGGCGCCTGGCTGGTCGAGGCGCGGCGCGGCTCGAGCGACCTCCTGGGCCGGCTCCTGGGCGACGAGGACCCGCGCTACTGGGACGGCTTCGGCAAGGTCGACTACTACCTGACCGCCCGCCACGGCCTGCGCGTCAACTTCCTGCGCTCCTTCGACGAGCTGGACTTCGAGGACGTCGGCGAGGAGACCAAGCGCTTCGAGACCGAGTACGACAACGGCTACCAGTGGCTGACCCACCAGGCGCTGCTGGGCGCCGACCAGTCGCTGGAGTCCGCCGTCGCCGGCGCCCGCGTCGAGCGCGAGCGGCGCGGGCTGGAGCTGGAGGAGGACGCGCGCTTCGCCGTCCTCGACCACCGCGACACCGGGGTCTTCGAGCTGCGCCAGGGCTGGCAGCGGCAGACGCCGCGGCACCTGCTGCAGGCGGGCTGGCAGCGGCGCGAGCTGGAGACCGAGTACGACTACGCCGCCGAGCGCGAGCTGGACGAGCCGCTGGCGCGCATCCGCCACGACTTCGGGCACGACACCACGGTCTTCGCCGGCGAGTTCGACGAGCGCGACTGGGGCGCCTGGGCCAGCGACCGCCTGCGTCTCGGCGAGCCGCTGACCCTCGAGCTCGGCCTGCGCCACGACCGCCACTCGCAGACCAGCGAGGGCCACACCAGCCCGCGCGTCAACCTCGCCTGGGCGGTCGGCGAGCGCAGCGTCGTGCGCGCCGCCTGGGGGCGCTACCACCAGAGCCAGCGGCCCTACGAGCTGGAGGTCGAGGACGGCGAGACGGCGTTCCACCGCGTCGAGCGCTCGGAGCACCGCGTCCTCGGCTTCGAGACCCTGCTGGGCGCCCCCGGCGGCCGCGACTGGGAGCTGCGCCTCGAGCTCTACCGCCGCGGCGTCGCCAACCCGCGGCAGCGCTTCGAGAACCTCTTCGAGCCGATCAACGTCTTCCCCGAAGTCGAGCCCGACCGCGTGCGCATCGCGCCGGAGGAGAGCGTCGCCGAGGGGGTCGAGCTCTTCCTGCGCGGCGAGGCCGGACCGCGCGCCGCCTGGTGGGTCAACTACACCTACGCCACGACCGAGGACGAGATCGCCGGCCGCCGCGTGCCGCGGCAGTTCGACCAGACGCACAGCCTGAACCTCGACCTCGACCTGCGCGCCGGCACCCACTGGCGGCTCAACTTCGCCTGGCGCTTCCACACCGGCTGGCCGACGACGCCGCTGTCGCTCGTGGAGACGGACGACAAGGGGGACCTCGAGTACCAGCCAGTCCTGGGGCCGCTCAACAGCGCCCGCCTCCCCGACTACCACCGCCTCGACGTGCGCGCCAGCCGCCGCTGGCGGATCGGCGCGGCGTCGCTCGACCTGTTCTTCGACGTGCAGAACCTCTACAACCGGAAGAACGTCGCCGGCTTCGACATCGAGATCGACGAGGACGAGGGGAGGCTGGTGATTCGCGAAGAGGGGTGGCCGGGGATCATCCCGTCGGCCGGCATCAGCCTCGAGCTGTGAGCCGGGCGCTCAGCCGCCGGCGCGGGTGATGCGCAGCGCGCCGCCTTCGAGGCGGTAGTCGAGGCCGCTCCCCGGCAGGACGACGGCGACGGAGGCGTCGGGGGGCATGCCCTCGATCGAGCCGTGCAGGCGGATGGTCGAGGCCAGCTCGGCCAGCGACTCGTCCTCGTACTGCAGGCGCCAGGCGGTCTCGCGCGACACCCAGTGCAGGTAGTCGCGCAGCGTCGCCCCCTCGATCTCGAAGCTCGGCGCCGCCGCCAGCACCCACTCCCAGACCGCTCCCTGCGGCTCGATCCGCCCGCGGCCGAGCCGGCCGTCGCGCCCCAGCCGCAGCTCGCCGCCGGCGGCGACCGGCGCCTCCGGCCCGGCCTGGCGGACGAGGGCCACCGAGCCCTCGCGCACCCGCACCCGCAGCGCCACCCCGCCCGCGGGGTCCATGCGCACCTCGAACTGGGTGCCGACCTCGCGCACGCTACCCCAAGGGGTGCCGATTGCGAGCCCGCCGCCGCCGGCCGCGCCCGCCGAGTCCACGTACACCGCGCCGCGCTCGAGCTCCAGCCGGGTGGCGGAGGTGAGCCGGACCCGAGTGCCGCCGTCGAGGCGGACCGACTCGCCGCCCGCCAGGCGGAGGGCGATGAGTCCGCCGCCGCCGGTCTCGACCGTCGTGCCGGCGGTGAGGACGGCGCCGGGGGCCACCGCGACTTCCCCCTTGACGAGCTGCACGGTCGCCACCCGCTCCACCCCGACCGGCGCGGCGTCGCGCACCGACCACCACCAGCCGATCCCCAGGGCGAGGAGCAGGGTCGCGGCGAGCGCCAGCGGCAGGGTACGGCGGAAGCGCCGCCGGCGCTCTGCCGCCGCCAGCGCCTCCCACTCGCGCCGCGCCGCCGCGCGGATGGCGGCCAGGTCCTCGGCCGGCACCGCCGGGCGGCGGCCGGCGCTCTCCAGGAGCTCGCGCACCGCCGCCTCGTCGGCCGGCGACTCCGTGGAGCGCGGGTCGAGCCGGGGGTCGCTCACGACGCCGTCACCTCGCGCCGCGCGCGCTCGAACGGCGTCTCCGCGGTCGGCGCCTCCGGCCCGGTGACCCGCCGGAAGGCGTCGCGGAAGGCCTGGCGGGCGCGCGTCAGCAGCGACTCCGCGGCCTTCGTCCGCACCCCCAGCCGCGCGGCGATCTTCTCGACCGGCAGGCGCTCGACGTACTTCCACTCGAGCGCCAGGCTGTAGTGCGGCGGCAGGCCGTCGAGGACGGCGTGCACCAGCCCGGCGCGCTCCTTGGCGAGCAGCGCCTGCTCCGGCCCCGGGGGTCCGGGGACGAGGGCCGCGTCGGCCGCGATGTCAGTGCCCGTCAGCGTCATCTCTTGGTCCCTCCGGCCTTCGCGCCGGAAGTGGGCGGCGATCTCGTTGCGGCAGCAGGCGCAGAGCCAGGTCATCAGCTCCGACTCGCCGCGGAAGCTCGCCAGCTTCGCGATCACCTTGCACACGGTCGTCTGCACGATCTCGCGCGTCAGCTCGCGGTCGCGGAGCTGGCGCTGGGCGAAGCGGTAGACCGCCGGGATGTAGGCGTCGGAGAAGACCTCGAAGGCGGCCCGGTCTCCAGCCAACATCCTCTCGACGAGCGACCGCTCCGCCTCGCCCGCGCCCATCGGCTCCCGCCAACCCGTTCGCATCGTGGGTACGCAGCCTAACTCCTAGTGCGCCACGCCGAACGACACCAGCTCCAGGTCCTCGTCCTTGACGATCCCGACGCCGGGGCAGAAGACCTTGACGTCCACCGCGTTGGGGTTGCTGGAGAGCGGGTTGGTCTCGTCGATCTGCACGCACTCGGTGAAGATGCCGGCCGGGACCGACATCGCGAACCCCATGCGCGCGTTCTCGCCGCGGTCCTCGGCGTCGTCCGGGGCCTGCTCCTGGTAGTACCGCGCGCCGAGCAGGAAGCTGCCCGGCATGAGGAGCCCGGGCTGGGCGCCGTCCACCCCGGCGCGCCAGGCGCCTTCGTGGTCGACCAGCACGCCGTCCTCGTAGTTGTCCACCTCTTCGCCGAAGTAGAAGATGTTGCTCGTCTGGACGCAGCGGGCGACCCAGTTGCGCGACACCTCGACGATCTCGCCGTCCTCGAACTCCCGCTCCTCCATCACCCGGGCGACGACCGTCAGAGGCTTGCCCTTGGCGGTGGTGAAGTGGATCGTCTCGAGCTGGTGCAGCATGGTGACCTCCGCCCGGATCTCCGTGCCGTCCTCCTCGCCCTCCAGCACCTGCTGGCGGCCGGGACGCAGGCTCATGTAGGGGTTCTCCCGCCCCCAGGCCGACCAGGTGCAGTCCTCGATGCGGAAGTCGGTGGTGAACTCGTCCGCGCCGAGCGCGACCTGGGGCAGGGCGAGGGCGGCCGCCAGGGTCAAAGCCAGTCCGATGCTCGTTCTCATGGGTGGATTCCTCCTCTCTGCGCGGTTGGACGCGCGGAGCGGCGGAATCCTTCGCGGGAGCGCCTCTAGGGCGCGGGCGCCGGCGCGGCCGCCGGAGCGGCGGCCGGCTCGGCCGGGGCCGCCGGCGGGGCCGGCGGCTTGGGCGCGGCGCCGGCGAGCCAGGCCTGGTAGCCGGCGGCGTCGTGGACGGTGAAGAAGCCCTTCATCCGGTAGTGCGAGAGGCCGCAGAGCTGGGCGCAGGAGATCTCCCAGCAGTCCATCGTGGCGGCGCAGCCGGGCAGCGTCGCCTCCGGCGGGGTCACCGCCGTGGGGGTGAAGTGGACGGGGATCTCCATTCCCGGGATGGCGTCCTGCTTGACCCGCATGGTGGGGAGGAAGAAGCTGTGGATCACGTCCTTCGAGGAGAGGCGGATGTAGGCCGGGCGGTTGACCTCGAGGTGGAGCTGGTTGATCGTCGTGACGTCGTCGGCGGCCGCCGGGTCGTTGCGGTCGATCCCCAGCGGGTTGGTGCCGGTCGAGATGAGCTTGACGTCGGTGCGCCCGAAGCGGCCGTCGGCCCCGGGGTAGTGGATGTTCCAGGCGAACTGCTCCCCCACCACCCGCACCTCGATCGCCCGCTGCCGCTCCTCGGGGCTCAGCGCCGACACCCGCCGCGCCCACATCGGCACCGCGAAGCCGATCAGCAGAGCGATCTCGACCAGCGCCACCCCGACCTCGCCGTAGGTCGAGAAGTGCCCCTTGGCACCGGCGTAGCGCGCCGTCTGCTGCCGCCCGCCGCGGAAGCGGACCAGCGCCACCACGAAGTAGATGGACCAGCCGACGAAGAGGATGGCCATCACCCAGTGGACGAGGCCGGTCAGGAAGTCGAGCTCCCCGCCGTGCGCCGAGCCGTTGAACGGCAGGTTGAGATATCTCTCCATCTAGGCTTTCCCCCCTTTGAGCAGGCGCAGCCGGGTGGCCGGCCGGGAGACCCGTTTCGAGCGCTGCCAGAAGTCCCAGAAGAGCTTGCCGAACCCGACCCACATCAGCGCCACGATGCCGAGCAGGAAGAGGATGGCGTTGTTCATGCCGCCCACGATCGGCGCGTCGGCGGCGCCGAAGCAGGTGGCGCAGGCGGCGGCCCAGCCGGTCACCTCACTCCTCCTCCGGCGCGATGCGGCGGAGCTTGTCGCGCACCCGCAGGCCGTAGACCGCGAGCACCGCGGCGACGGCGAAGAAGACGAGCCCCATCCCCAGCTCCGTGCCGGCGCCCGAGGCGCGCCAGGCGCCGATCCCCCACACCCCCACCCACGCCGAGAGCAGCACCGAGGCGGCGATGAAGAAGAGGTGGAAGGTGCGCAGGGAGAGCGGCATCGCGCGCTAGCCCGTCCCCTGCCGGATGCCGATGGTGTCCCCTTCGGTGCCCAAGGGAATCAACATCAGGGCGATGAAGAAGACCACCGTCAGCGCCAGCAGCCAGTAGATCACCCGTCGTTCGTCGAGCAGATGCATGAAGTAGCCGGCCACCAAGGACCCCTTGACGACCGCGATGAGCAAAGCCACCGCAACCGTCATGCCCGGGCCGAGCTGCAGTCGGCTCGCCGCCACCGTCACCACCGTCAGCACCGCCAGCGCCGCGAAGACCAGCACGTAGGTGCGGGTCTGCCGCCGGATCGCCTCCACGTCGTGTCCGCTCATCGTGCCTCCGTCCCTCCGTCAGAGCAGGTACAGCGTCGGGAACAGGAAGATCCACACCAGGTCCACGAAGTGCCAGTACAGGCCGGCCACCTCGATGCGGTTGGCGAAGCGCTCGGGGTCGCGCTTCCAGAGCTTCGCGCCGGGGCCCCAGAAGTAGCCGTTGACGATCATCCCGCCGAGCACGTGCAGGCCGTGCAGGCCGGTCAACGTGAAGTAGATGGCGAGGAAGGTATTGGTCGACGGGTAGAGATGGTGCTCGAACTTGGTGCCGTACTCGACGGCCTTGACGATCATGAAGCCGAACCCGGCGAGGATCGTCAGCCCCATGTAGAGCCGGTACTTCTTGAAGTCGCCGAGCTTGAGCGAGGCCCACGACATGACCATCGTCACCGACGAGCCGATGAGGATGAGCGTGTTGAGGGTGGCGAGCCAGACGTTCAGGTACTCCGAGCCGTGCGGCCAGCTCGCGGCGCCGGTGCGCAGCAGCACGTAGGAGGAGAAGAGGGCGCCGAAGAGCATCACCTCGGAGGCCAGGAAGAGCCAGATTCCGAGCTTGGCGTTGTAGAGGCCGGTGTCCGGCCGCGGCTCGACGGTGTAGGGGATCTGCATGGCTCAGGCCGCCTCTTCGTCGGCGTGGCCGTTCTGCGTCAGGTAGGCGGCGGGCGCCTCCGGGACGCTGTACTCGTAGGGGCCGCGCACCACCGTCGGCACGTGCGCGAAGTTGCCGTGCGGGATCGGCGGCGAGGGGGCGGCGGCCCACTCCAGGGTCGTCGCCTCCCAGTGGTTGTCGGCCACGCGCTTGCCCTTCGCCATGCTCCAGAAGAAGTTGATGATGAAGGGGATCTGCGCCAGGCCCAGGCACCAGGCCGAGACCGACATCACCTCGTTGAGCCAAAGCACGTCCTGGGCGTGGGCGTACTGCTGGCCGCCGTCGTAGAGGCGGCGCGAGACCCCGGCCAGACCCTGCCAGAACATCGGCATGAAGACGCCGTTGATGAACAGGAACGAGGGCCAGAAGTGGATCTTCCCCAGCAGCTCGTTCATCTTCTTGCCGGTCACCTTCGGGAACCAATAGTAGATGCCGGCGAACATGGCGAAGATCGTCCCCGGCGCCACCACGTAGTGGAAGTGGCCGATGACGTAGTAGGTGTCGTGGAGGTGGATGTCGGCGGCGGCGAGCCCGAGCGGCAGCCCGGTGAGGCCGCCGATGCCGAACATCGGCAGGAAGGCGAGGGCGAAGAGCATCGGCGTGTTGAAGCGGATCGAGCCCCCCCAGAGCGACAGGAAGAGGGCCGAGAGGATGATCACCGAGGGGATCGAGATGATCATCGTCGTGGTCTGGAAGAAGGTCGAGATCGCCGTCCCCATGCCGGTCAGAAACATGTGGTGGGACCAGACGATGAACGACATGAAGCCGACGAAGATCAGCGAGTAGACCATCGAGCGGTAGCCGTAGAGGGGCTTCCGCGTGTTGTTGGTGATGACCTCGGCGACGATGCCGAAGGCGGGGAGGATGAGGACGTAGACCTCGGGGTGGGCGAGGAACCAGAAGAGGTGCTGCCAGAGCAGCGGGCTGCCGCCCCCGGCGACCTCGAGGGCCTTGCCCGAGATGACCAGCCCCTCCGGCAGGAAGAAGCTGGTGCCGGCGACGCGGTCCAAGAACTGGAGGATCGCCGCCGCCTGCAGGGCCGGGAAGGCGAGCAGCAGCAGGAACGAGGTCACGAACTGGGCCCAGACGAAGAACGGCAGCCGGAACCAGGTGAGCCCCGGAGCGCGGAGCTGGATGATGGTGACCAGGAAGTTGGTGGCGCCGAGCAGCGAGGAGAAGATCAGGAAGAGCATGCCGACCAGCCACCAGGTCTGGCCGGCGGTGGCGATGTTGGAGAGCGGCGGGTAGGAGGTCCAGCCCGAGTTGGCGGCCCCGCCCGGCGCGAAGAAGCTCGCCAGCATGACCACCCCGCCCACGAAGTAGAACCAGTAGCTCGCCATGTTGAGCTTGGGGAAGGCCATATCGGGGGCGCCGATCTGCAGCGGCACGACGTAGTTGCCGAAGGCGCCGACGGCGAGCGGCACGATCCCCAGGAAGACCATGATCGTGCCGTGCATGGCCCCGAGCTGGTTGTAGAACTCGGGGAGCATGATGCCGCCGGTGGCCTGGCCCTCGCCGAGCAGCCCGCCGATCAGCGGCAGCGGCTTGCCTGGGTAGGCGAGCTGCCAGCGCATCATCATCATCAGGGTGAAGCCGAAGAGCAGGAAGGCGAGGGCGGTGAAGCCGTACTGAATGCCGATCACCTTGTGGTCCTGCGAGAAGACGTACTTGCGCCAGAAGCCCGGCTCGTCGTGGTGGGCGGCGTCGTGCGCGTGCCCGCCCCGTTCCTCGACCAGTGCACTCATGCGGCCTTCTCCTCTTGGGGTGCCTCGAAAACCGGCGGGAGTGTATGGGAGGCGCGGAGGGCTGGGCAAGCGGGGCGGGCGGAGTCGGAAAGGGGCCGTCGAGAGGCTGCGCGATGCCAAAACGGCGCGCAAATCGCTCCGGTACGGAGATGGAAGCGCCGGTACCGTAATGGACGCGCCGTTACGGTACCGGGCGCCCCGTTACCGTACCGGGCGCCCCGTCACCATACCGGGCGCCCCGTTACCGTACCGGGCGCTCCGTTACCGTAATGGAAGCTCCGTTACCGTACCGGACGGACCGTTACCGTAACGGACGCTCCGTCACCATACCGGACGCGCCGTGTCCATAACGGACGCGGCGGTGCGTTCGCGGCTGGTGTAGGCTCGACCTCGCCGCGCTAACAGGGAGATCCGCCATGTCCGAAGGCACCGGGAGGTCGGTCCTGTGGTGGCTGTGCCTGTTCTTCGCGCCGCTGGTCCTGCTGGTCATCGAGCTGTTCCACCCCGCGGGGTTCACCAAGGACCCCGGGATGTTCGCGTACCTCTCCCAGCCCGAAGCCCACAGCCCGCAGCACGGGGCGCTGGCCTACTTCGGGCCACGGTGGTGGTTCACGCTGCACATGATCCAGACGTTGCTGATGGGGCTGGTGGCGGTTGGGCTCTGGCTCTTGGTCGACGGCTTCGGGCCCAGCGACCGGCGGCCGGCCGGGATCCTCGCCTGGCTCTCCCGCGTCGCGGCATTCGTCTTCCTCATTTACTACACGGCGCTCGACTCGATCGGCGGCAGCGGTCTGGGGCGCACCATCGAGCACACGCTGGCGATGAACCTGCCGCCCGACCAGCTCGCGGCGGTGGCGGCGGTCCTCGACGCCACCTGGACCGACCCCTGGGTCGGCGGCGTGGGCTCCTTCATCAGCGAGACCGGCTCCTGGGCGGTCTTCATCGCGGCGCTGGCCGCCGCCGGGGCCTTGTTCGCGGCGAAGAAGGCGCCCTGGCCGCCGCTCGTCCTGCTCGTCGCCTTCGGCTGGGAGCTGCAGGTCAGCCACGCCGCCCCGCACGGGCCGATCGCCTTCGCCCTGCTGCTGGTCGCGGCGTTCTGGCTCTGGTGGGTGTGGCGGCGGCGGCCAGCGGGCCGTATGCTGGACGCCTAGGGAGAAGCACAATGAATCCGACACGCCGAGAGCTGTTGCAGAGCGGAGCGCTGGCCGCGGCCGGCACGCTCCTCATTTCCCCGCGCATTCTCCTCGCCCAGAACCCGCCGTCGTCCGCCCCGGACCGCGGGCCGGCGCTCGACAAGGAGCTGGTGCGCGAGTTCGTGGGCGCCGCCCACGCCAATCTCGCGCGGACCAAAGAGATGCTCGAGCCGCAGCCGGCGCTGGTCAATGCCACCTGGGACTGGGGCGGCGGCGACTGGGAGACCGGCTTGGGCGGCGCCTCGCACATGGGGAGCCGCGAGATCGCCGAGTACCTGCTGGGGAAGGGCGCGCGGATGGACGTCTTCTGCGCCGCCATGCTCGGCCGTATCGAGATCGTCAAGGCGTTCCTGGCCGCCGATCCGCAGGTCGTCCACCTGCGCGGCCCGCACGGCATCGCGCTGGTGCGCCACGCCGTGGCCGGCAAGCAGCAGGCGGTGGTCGACCTGCTCGTCGCGGCCGGCGCCAACGCCTGAGGCCGGCAAGCTTGCGACTTCTAGCCTAGAGAGATATCTCGCGGAACCTGGAACGTCGACAGCTTCAAGGAAGCTCGATTATTATTCTCGAAGGGCCTCTACCTCAGCCCCGGCTACAGGCGGCCGTGGAGAATGTAAGGTCGCCTGACCTCACGCCTGACCCAGCCATGCCGCCGAGCAGGGTCAAGTGCCACGGGGCGTTCCGGGCGGATGTAGCCGAGACCGCAACCCCTACTCGCAAACCGGGCAAACCCGCCAGGACGACCACGGCGAAATCTCCGAATGTATTGTTGATGGCAGACCGCTCTAAAACCGCGCTAGAAGCACGCACCATAAACAGGGCGAAAGTTTCGGTTAGCTTTGGGGCGAAGCTCGAAAGCAGCGCGCTCCCACTGCTCTACAGAGCGCGTCTCAAGCTCCAACCAGGTATTTGTGTTTGCATCCTGGGCAAGAATTCCCTTTCCTTCCGTGTTGGCTGCACCACCAAGCACCACACTTGGGGCACCTCGCAAAAATACGGCCGCTCTTCTCCGTCGCAGTACACCCTGATGCTGCGCAGTGGATTACCGCCATCTCCATTCCTCCTAGCCTCTGAGAGCTATGCTATCGAAGTGTGTGCCCGCAAAGAGGGCAATGGCCGTGTCCCCAAGCACAATCCTTACAGATGAAGTGCCCTTTACTACAGGTCTTGCCGCCATAGACATCTTTATGGTGGCCGCATTTGTCGCAAACTCGTTGTGACATTCTAGAATCTCCTTGGGAGCAATCTTGCTAGTTAAGAGTCAGGGTATATCTGTTGTCTTAGCACAAAAAAGTCTTGCTCAGAGGCGCAAAACAACCACAACGAGAACCGCGACAATGCTAAGCAAGACCATGCAGCCAGTATCGCCTCTTGAGGGCGATGGCAAAGAGGTTCTCACCCGCTTTGACCCTGAACTGGACGGGGAAATGGATGCAGATGAAGACCTGCTGTCTGTAGCGCCACCCCTAAGAAAATCAGGGTTGTTTTGTGCTGCGGTTTTCTTGGAGGGTCGGATCCTCCCAGGGTCGCCCTGTTCAGCCAGGATATTGACTGTTTTACAGCGCCGACACCGCCACACATCACCGATCTTCGCAGTGCGCGGCCAATGAATCGTCTTACCGCAACGGCACGTGTGTGTCATATGTGGCATCTGGTAAGGTCTCCTTCCCGACCAAGAAACCGCCTGCAGGGCCTGAACCACTATTGCACGACTTGCCGCAACATCGGTCGGCGCATTCGACAGTTGACTGCCGTGGTATGCGAGCTTAAACGGTTAAGCTTAGCATACCATAAGGTGGTGTGCCGGCGGTGGCGATGCGGTCGCGGGGAGGCCGGAGCCGCGGCCGGCGCGCAGGCCTGACCGAAGCCCCATCCTCGCCTCGCGGGGGGTGGCTTCCGAACGGGTCGGTGCCCGCCCTTACACGGGCACGGGTTTCACATGGGAAGGCGTTCTTGTGGGGAAGCGTTCGCCCGGGTGGGCAGGGCGTTCACCCCTCGAGAGCACCTTTTAGGGACGGCGCCGCCCTTTTCGGGTTGGCGGCGGGCATACTCGGGGAGGCGTCTTCCCCTTTGCCGTTCCCCCAGGGGGCGGCGTTCCGCCTTTCGGGGAGGGCCTATCCCTCGTGCCCGAGGGCCGCGGCGTCGAGCCCGAGGCGGTGTATCGCCTCGTCGTCGAAGGCGTCGTAGTAGCCGCGGATGCGGCCTTCGCCGTCCACCAGGACGAAACGGTTGCTGTGGAGGATCGGCTCCTGGGGCGACGCCGTCCCCGGCGGCGGCGACGGCTCGACGGCGAGCAGAAAGCCCTCGCGGACCAAGGGGTAGACCTCGGCGGCCGAGCCGCTCAGGAAAAGCCAGTCGTCGGGCGCGGCGTAGCGCTCGGCGTAGCGCGCCAGCACCTCCGGCGTGTCGTGCTCCGGGTCGACGGTGAAGCTGACGCGGCGGAACGGGGGCTCCTCTCGCCCGCGGCCCAGGTCCGCCATCCGCTCGGTCATCAGCGGGCAGGACAGGGCGCAGCGGGTGAAGACGAAGTCGGCCACCCAGGGGCGGCCGGCGAGGTCGGCGCGGGTGACCGTGCGGCCGTCGCGGTTGGTGAGCGCGAAGTCCGGCACCTGCCCGAGCACGGGCGGCGGCGCGGCCTCCCCGCCCGCCAACCGGCTCCAGAGCGCGGCGCCGCCGATCCCCACCAGCGCCAGCACCAGCACCGCCCAGAGGACGAGCCGCTGGAAACGGCGCGCGGACGCCGACGCGGGCGCGACGCTCAATCGACCCTCGCGCCGCGGCTGGCGAGGAGCGCGGCGAGGAAGCCGGCGACGGCCACCAGCGCGGTCGCCGCGAGCGCCGTGCCGAAGGGCGGCAGCGCCGGCCCGAGCGGCGTGCCGTCGGGGTAGAGGGCGCGGCGCAGCGCGGCGACGCCGTAGGTCATCGGGTTGATCCACATCAGCGCGGCCAGCCAGCGCGGCGCGCCGTCGAGCGGGAAGAACGCCCCGGAGAGCAGCCACATCGGCACCAGCAGCAGGTTCATCACCGCGTGGAAGCCCTGCACCGAGTCCACCCGCCAGGCGAAGGCGAGGCCGACGCCGGCGAGGCCGAGGGCCAGGAGCGCGAGGACCCCCGCCGCGGCGAGCGCCGAGCGCAACGTCAGCGCCACGCCGGCGAAGGGCGCGAGCGCCAGGAAGGGCAGCCCCTGCAGCCAGGCGAGCGCGGCGCCGCCCAGGACCTTCCCACCGACGATCGCGGCGCGCGGCACCGGTGCCACCAGCACGCCCTGAAGGAAGCCCTGAGCGCGGTCCTCGATCGTCGAGATCGTGGCGAAGATGGCGGCGAAGAGGACGACCAGCGCCACGGTGCCGGGGAAGAAGTACTCGCGGTAGTCGAGGCCGGCCGGGCCGCCCGGGAGGCGGAAGGAGCTCGAGAGACCGCTGCCGATGAGCAGCCAGAAGAGCAGCGGCGAGCCCGCCGCGCCGGCGATCCGCCATGGCTGGCGGAAGAAGCGCACGACCTCGCGGCGGGCGAGGGTGGCGGCGGCGAGGAGCGCCGAAGGATTGCCCACGGCCGGCGCCGCGCCGGCCGCCGCGACCGCGCTCATGGACGTTCCTCCACGTAGAGCGGGTGGCCGGTGCGCTGGAGGAAGACGTCCTCCAGCGTCGGCCGCGCCACCGTCACCGCCGCGAGGCGGCCGGGAAAGGCCTCGGCCAGGCGCGGCACCAGCTCGTGGGCGCGCTCGCGCTCCAGCCGCACCTGCCGGCCGCCGGGGCCATCGGCGACGCGCGGCGCCAGCTCCGGGAAGCGGGCGGCGAGCTCCGCCGCCAAGCCGTCGGGGTCGTCGGCGCCTAGGGTCACCACGTCGCCGCCGATCCCGTCCTTGAGGACCGTCGGCGCCCCCTCCGCCACGATCGCGCCGCCGTCGAGGAGCGCCAGGCGGTCGCAGCGGTCCGCCTCGTCCATGTGATGGGTCGTGAGGAGCACCGTCACGCCGGCGCTCCGCAGGCCGGCGAGGACGTCCCAGAGGTCGCGCCGCGCGCCGGGGTCAAGGCCGCTCGACGGCTCGTCGAGCAACAGGAGCCGCGGCGCGTGGAGGAGGGCCTTGGCGATCTCCACCCGCCGGCGCAGACCGCCGGAGAGGGTCGCCGCGCGCTCCCCCGCCCGCTCGGCGAGGCCGAAGCGGGCGAGCTGCTCGCCGGCCCGCCGCGCCAGCTCGCCGCCGGCGAGGCCGTGCAGCCACCCCTGGTGGAGCAGGTTCTCGCGCACCGTGAGCTGAAGGTCGAGGCTCGGGGCCTGGAAGACGACGCCGAGGAGGCGGCGCACCGCCGCCGGCGCGGCCGCGACGTCGTGGCCGAAGACGCGCAGGGCGCCGCGCGCGGGACTCGCCAGCGTGGCGAGGATGCGGAAGAGGGTCGTCTTGCCGCCGCCGTTGGGGCCGAGGAAGCCGTAGACCTCCCCCACCGCCACGCTGAAGGAGACGCCGCGCAGCGCTTGGCGGTCGCGGTAGGAGAACTCGAGCCCGGAGGCCTCGACCGCGGCGGTCTCGGCGGTCACGCCAGGCCGTCGACCAGCATGACCGCGAGGAGGGCCGGCAGGTAGAGGATCGAGGCGAGCATCAGCCGGCGGGCGGCCGGCGTCGAGCGCCGGCGCGCGAAGTCCACGCCGAAGCCGAGGTAGGCGAGGCCGAGGAGCAGAGCGCCCAAAAAGTAGGGCACGCCGAGCAGCCCCTGCACCGCCGGCAGCAGCGAAATCGGCACCAGCGCCGCGCCGTAGAGCAGCACCTGGCGCGCAGTGCGCGTCCCTTCCGGGTCGTGGACCGTGAGCATCGGCAGGCCGGCGCTGGCGTAGTCGGCGCGGCAGAGCCAGGCGATGGCCAGGAAGTGCGGCATCTGCCAGAGGAAGAGGATGCCGAAGAGCGCCCAGGCGGCGGGGTCGAGCCCGTCGCGCACCGCCGCCCAGCCCATGAGGGGCGGAATGGCGCCGGGCACCGCCCCGACCACGGTGTTGAGCGAGCTCACCCGCTTGAGCGGCGTGTAGGCGAAGACGTAGCCGGCGAGGGCGAGGGCGCCGAGGAGAGCGGTCAGGAGGTTCACCGCCAGCGCCAGCTCGAGGAGCCCGGCGACGGCGAGCCCGACGCCGAAGAGGAGCGCGAGGTCGGGGTCGAGCCGCCCGGCCGGGAGCGGCCGCTCGGCGGTGCGCCGCATGCGCGCGTCCACCTCCCGCTCGAGGACGTGGTTGAGCGCCGAGGCGCCGGCCGAGACGAGGCCGGTGCCGACCAGCGTATGGACGAGGAGGAGCCAGGGGAGTCGGGCGTCGCCGCGCGCCAGCAGGAACCCCAGGCCGGCGGTGAGGACGACCATCAGGGTGATCCCCGGCTTGGTCAGCTCGACGAGGTCGGCGAAGCGGATGGCGCCCAGCGGCCGCGCGCTCGCGGGAGCGGCGTCGGCCTTCATGCGGCGACCTCCTGCGCCGCGGCGGTGCGCGGCAGCGCGGCCGGCGCGGCGGCGCGGTGCGCCTCGAGGGCCAGGACCAGGCAGGCCCCGAGCAGGACCGCCCCCGTCGCGACGTGCAGCGTGTTGGGGACGACGGCCTTCTGAGTGAGGACGACGGAGGCGCCGAGCGCGATCTGTGTGCTGAGCACGCCCAGCGCGCCGAGCGCCGGCACGGTCAGCGCGCACTCGCCGCGGTGCGCACGCAGGACGCGCGTCGCCGTCGTCCCCACGGCCACGGTCACGAACAGCGCCCCGACCCGGTGCAGGTAGTGGACGCCGATGCCGAAGCTCCAGTGCGGCGGCACGAGCCCGCCGAAGACGTCCGGGAAGGTGGGGATCGCGAGCCCGGCGCCCGAGTGGCGCATCACCGCGCCGACGAGGATCTGCGCGTAGACGAGCGCCACGGTCCACGTCGCCAGGCGCCGGAGACGGTCGTCGCCCCCGCCTGAAGCTCCTCCGCCCGCCCGCCAGCGCGCGGACGTCACCACCGCCAGCGCCACGACGAGGCAGAGGAAGGCCTGCGCCAGGGCCGCGTGCGAGATGGACACCGCCGGAGGCAGGAAGAGCCGCACCGTGAGCCCGCCGAGGAGCGCCTGCGCGACCACCGCGGCGAAGGCTGTCCAGGCCAGTCGGCGCACCCAGCGGCGCGGCTCCACCCGCTGCGCCCAGAGCGCCAGCCCCAGGGTCAAGAGGCCGACCGTGCCGGCGATCAGCCGGTGGCCGTGCTCGGCGCGCACGGTGTCGATCTGCCACCAGCGCGGCGGGTTGAAGCCGCCGTAGGAGGTCGGCCAGTCGGGCACCGAGAGCCCCGCCTCCTTGCTCTTGACCAGCCCGCCGGCGGCGATCAGCAACACGACGGCGCAGGCCAGGAAGACGGCGAAGCGGTGGAGCTGCGTCATGCGGGATGGGATGGGGACGACCTTCAAAGGTCGCCAGGAGTGTAGCGGAATTGGCGGCCGCTACGACAGCAGCAGCTCCAGGTCCTCGCGGGTGAGGCTGCGGAGCACTCCCTGGTCGGCCTGGATGATCGCGTCGGCCAGCTCGCGCTTGCTCTGCTGCAGCTCGAGGATCTTCTCCTCGACGGTGTCGCGCGCCACCAGCCGGTAGGCGAAGACGTGGCGGAGCTGGCCGATGCGGTGGGCGCGGTCGATCGCCTGCGCCTCGACCGCCGGGTTCCACCACGGGTCCAGCAGGTAGACGTAGTCGGCGGCCGTGAGGTTCAGGCCCAGGCCCCCCGCCTTGAGGCTGATGAGGAAGAGCCGGCAGTCGGGATCGTTCTGGAAGCGCTCCACCGGCTTGGCGCGGTCGCGGACCCTGCCGTCGAGGTACTCATAGGGAACCCCCTGCTCGTCGAGCTGACGGCGGAGGAGCGCCAGGAAGCTGGTGAACTGGGAGAAGACGAGGGCCTTGTGCCCTTCGTCGAGCACCTCTTCGAGCTGGGGCAGGAGGAGGTCGAGCTTGGCGCTCGGCTCCTCGCGCCTCTTTTCGTCGAGGAGGCCCGGATGGCAGGCCGCCTGGCGCAGACGCAAGAGGGCTTCGAGGACGAGGATCTTCGACTTGCCGAGGCCGCGCTCGCCGATGCTCTGCCCGAGGGCGGCGCGATACCCGTCGCGCAGCTCGTCGTAGAGCCGGCGCTGCCGCGGCGGCAGCTCGCAGTAGAGGGTCTGCTCCACCCGGTCGGGCAGCTCGGCGGCCACCTGCTGCTTGGTGCGGCGGAGGATGAAGGGGCGCACCGCGCTCGCCAGCAGCTTGCGAGTCGCTTCGTCGGGGCTGCGCAGCGCGCCGCCGTGCGCCCGCAGCACCGAGGAGGCGCCGAGCAGGCCGGGGTTCAGGAAGTCGAGCAGGCTCCACAGCTCGCCGAGGTGGTTCTCGACGGGCGTCCCCGAGAGCGCCAGCCGGTGCCGGCCGCGCAGCAGCCGCACCGCCTTGGCGGACTGGCTGTCGGCGTTCTTGATCGCCTGCGCCTCGTCGAGGATGACGTAGTCCCACTCGACCTGGTGGAGCAGCGCGGCGTCCCGGCGCAGCGTGCCGTAGGTCGTGAGGACCAGGTCGCATTCGGCGAAGCCGTCCTCGGCCTGGGCGCGCCCGAGCCCGGTGTGGTTGACCACCCGCAGCTCGGGGGTGAAGCGCTCCGCCTCGGCGAGCCAGTTGAAGATCAGCGACCGGGGGACGACGACCAGCGACGGCCGCGGCTTCCCCTCCTCCGGCTGCACCCGGCGGGCCTCCAGCAGGGCGAGGACCTGAACGGTCTTGCCGAGCCCCATGTCGTCGGCTAGGCAGCCGCCGAAGTCGAACTCGCGCAGGTAGTCGAACCAGCCCAGGCCCTCGCGCTGGTAGGCGCGCAGCGTGCCCTGGAAGCTGCTCGGCTCGACGACCGGCTGTACTCCGGCGAAGGCGTGCAGCCGCTCGCGGGCGCGGGCGAAGGCCGCGTCGCAGGAGACCCCCGGCTCGCCGGCCAGGAGGGCGTCGAGCAGCGGCGCCTGGGCGTGAGAGAAGCGGATCCCCTCCTCCTGCAGCCGCCCGAGATCGGCGGCGCGGTCGAGCCGCCGCAGCCACTCCACGGGCAGGAGGCCGTAGCTGCCGTCGCCGAGGCGCACGAAGGACTCGCCGCGCCGCAAGGCGGCGAGCAGCTCGGGCAGCCGCGCCGCTTGCTCGCCGAAGGCGACCTCGCCGCGCAGCTCGAACCAGTCGATGCCGGAGGCGACGGCCAGCCGGTTCACGCCGGCGGTGGCGTAGCGCCTGCCGTCCGCCTCGACGCGCCAGCCGGCGGCGAGCAGGGCGGCGATGGCGGCGGCGAGCCGAGAGGGGTGGAGGCGCCAGACGAGCTTGTCGTCGGCGTGGCTCCAGACGGTCCGGAACCCCAGCTCCTCGAGCTCGCGGCCGGCGCGGCTCTCCGCCGCCGGATCGCGCAGGAAAAGACGGCCCGCCTCCGCGTCGTAGAAGGCCGGACCGGGCGCGCCGGACACCACCTCCCCCGACCCGTAGCCGAAGGAGAGCTCGGCCCGCAGCCCGTCGCGCGCCGCGCCGGCCGCCCTGCCTCCCCAGAGGCGCAGCACCGGCTGCGGCGGCTCCTGCACCTGCTCGAGCTCCGGCGGCAGCTCGAGGGGCGGCAGGTCGGGGAGCATGAGCAGCTCTTCGAGGAAGGCCGCGCGTTCGCCCTCCGCCACGTGCAGCCCGCCCGGCTGGCGCAGTTGGGCGATCCAGCCGAGGGCCTGCGGCGCCAGCGGCGCTGCGGCCGCGTTGGTGACCAGGATGCCGCTCGCCAGGAGCAGGACCGGGTCCGCGAGCGCCATCCGCTCGGCGCCGCGGCGCAGCGACCCCAGCATCTGGAAGCCGCCGCCGGCCGCCGTCCGCAGCTCGAGCACCAGCTCCCACGGCGGGCCGTCCTCCCAGGCGAGCGGCGTCATCGCGACGGCCCGCGGCGAGCGGCGCAGGTGGAAGCGGCCGGTGGCGCAGAGCAGCGGCACGAGCAGGCCGACCATCGCCTCCGGCACCACGCTGCGGACGGGCAGGCT
Organism: Thermoanaerobaculia bacterium; assembly: GCA_035536455.1. Taxonomy (GTDB): domain Bacteria; phylum Acidobacteriota; class Thermoanaerobaculia; order Multivoradales; family UBA5704; genus DASUNQ01. The sequence continues at coordinate 203,173 of DATLOC010000053.1, forward strand.
CTGGTGGCCGCCGCCGCGGCGCCCGGCGGGCCGGTGGGGAGCGGAGGCGGCGATCCCCGCCAGCAGCTGCAGGACCTCGCGGTCGGGCGTCGGCGGCAGGCGGGCGAGGCGGCCGAGCGGCAGCCGGGGGTGGCGCAGCCTGCCCTCCTCCCCGCCGTGCTTCCGCGTGCGCTGCAGGATCTCCAGCGAAAACCCCTGGCCGGCGCGGACGGCGGGCACGTCGAGGACGTAGAGCAGCTCCTCGAGCCGCGGCGGCCGGGCCGTCTCGGGCTGGTGCGGAGCGGCGCCGGCCAGGACGTTCCGCCACCGCGCCGGCGCGGCGTTGGCGGCCCCGGGGCGGCGGGTGTCGGGCGTGAGCCGCTGCGGCAGCCGGCCGGCGGCGTCGGCGAGCCGGCCGTCGGCGGCGGCGGCCAGGACGGTCGCCCAGACGTGCTTGCAACAGTCGCCGGTGGCGAAGAACGGACAGGTGCAGGAGGCGCGCAGCGTGTCCGCATCGCGGACCAGCGACACCCGGTAAACGCGGCTGCCGCGCACGCTCGCCTCGATCCGGTCGGGGTCCCGCCGGCCGAGACCGACGCGACGCTGCTGGAAGTAGCGCGCCCCGCGGCGGCGGACCGCGGCCTGGACGAACGGCGCGAGGGTGGCGGCTGGAGTCATGACAGGAGCCCCCCGCGGCGGGCGCCGCGAGGGGCTCGTGGAGAAACGCGCGATGCGCCTAGGCCTTGGGCGCGAAGCTGAAGCTGACCTCGACCGTGCCGCTCTCGGGCACCGTCACCTGCTGCGTCTCGGTCCCCAGCTCCTCGTGCCAGGCCTCGATCTCGTAGCTGCCCGGAGGCAGTTTGGCGATCGAGAAGCTGCCGTCCTCGCCGGTCACCGCGTAGTAGGGGTGGTCGAGGACGCCCAGGTACGAGCTCATCCAGGGGTGGACGTCGCACTTGAAGGGGACCATGACCTCCTTCTGGGCGAAGGTCTTCTCGTTCTCCATCCCCTTCACCGGCTGGCCCTGGTTGAACTCGTCGTTGTTCTCGGGCATGGCGTGGATGTTGTGCAGCGTGTCGTCGCTGTTGCGGATGACCAGCGCCTGGCCCACCTGGATGCCGGAGACGTGCGGGTGGTACTGGCAACCCTGCTGGTCGAGCACCTTCTTCTCGTCCGGCGCGTCGAAGGTCATTCCCGCCGGCAGCCCCGACTTGACGTAGACGAAGACGTTGGCGAGGTTGCCGTCCTTGGCCACGATCTTCTCGGTGGTGACGGGCGTGCTGTGCAGGCCGGCGCAGACCGCGTCGGCGTCCATGGCGATCGGGGTGTCGGGATCGGCGGTGCCGGAGTAGGCCACCTTGCCGTTGACCGTGCCGGCCTTCGACTCGTCGAAGCCGGCCGGCGCGGTCTCCTCGGCCTGCTCCCCCCCTTCCGACGACGCCTTCTCGCCGCCGCCGCAAGCGGCGAAGACCGCCACCAGGCAGAGGGCGAAGAGCACCAACAGCGAGTTCCTCTTGATCACGTGCAACCTCCTTGTGGATTCGTGGATGGGCCGGAGGGGGGCCCGAAGGGCGCTCCGGCGCGTGAATTATATGCAGGACTCGGGCCGGACCGGGGCTCAGGGCGCCCCGGCGGCGGCCGGCGCGGTCTCCGTCTCGTGCGCCGGCGCGGGTGCCACGCCGGCACGCAGCCCGCCCGCGAGGCGCCAGATGTGGTCGCGCAGCGCTGCGGTCACCTTGGGCACGTCGTTGAGGTAGGCCTTGAGCTCGGCCTCCGAGCCGAAGTGGGCGAGGAGGCGCTGCTTCTCGGCGGCGTAGCGCGGCTGGTCGATGGCCATGACCGCCGGCGACATCCGCTTGCCCGGCTCGACCTCGGGGAAGAAGGCGGGCATGCGGGTGCCCGGCACCCAGTGCTGCGGGTCCTCGATCCAGGAAGGCACCCAGACGTGGCGCAGGCGGTCGTTGGCGAGGAGCAGCGACGGCGCCAGCTCGGCGGTCGCGGCGCCGGCGGCCACCGGGCCGGAGGGGTGGCACTTGGCGCACTGGAACATGTCGAAGACCACCTGGCCCACCGCCAGCTCGCGCGGGTGCGCCGCGACCGGCGCCGTCGTCAGCGGATAGGCCGCGTCGCGCGAGGCGAAGTAGGAGACGACGGTGTTGACCTCGTCGTCGCTGAACTGGAAGGTCGGCATGCGCACGGTGAGCCACGGCCGCATCGTCACCCGCGACGGATCGTGGAGGTAGGCGAAGAGCCAGTCGCCCTGGACGCGTGCCCCCTCGGCCGCCAGGTTCGGCGGCAGGAAGGCCGGGTCCTGGATCATGCTCTTGATGGCGTGCCCGTGCCCCTCGATCAGGTGGCATCCCTGGCAGTTGTAGCGGGTGATCAGCTTGCGGCCCGCGGCCAGCGTCGCGCCGCCGCCGCCGTTGCCCGCCTTGCGCGTCGCGACGACCGACTCCTTGGTGAAGCCGAGGAGGTTCGAGAGCACCGCCTTGGCCTCGCGGTCGCTCATGCCGAAGCTCGGCATCTTGAGCAGCTCGTTGTAGTCCTTGACCTCTTCCTTCCCCTCGTCGAAGATCCGCGGCCGCTTGAGCTTGGTCTCGAGCCAGTCCTGGCGGGTGTGCGCCACCTCGTGGACGTGCCCGAAGTCGAACTGGTGAACCGGCTTCGACCCCTCCTCGGTCAGCTCGGTGCCGATCGGCTTGAAGTCCTCGAAGCCCTTGATGTCGTGGCAGCCGTAGCAGCCGTACTTGGCGATCGACTGCTGGCCGAGGTAGACCAGCCGGTCGCGGTCGCTCATGCCGTTCAGCCGCGCCCCGGCGCCGGCGATCGAGAGGGTGTTGGTGAGGTAGCCCAGGACCAGCTCGTCGCGCTGCTTCGCGGGCACCCCCGGCATACGCAGCCCTTCGTACTTCGGGTCGCGCGACGAGAGGAGGTAGGCGGTGATGTCGGCGGCCTCCTTGTCGGTCAGCCGCAGGTCCGGCATGTTGGTCTCGGGGAAGTACTCCTTCGGGTTCCTCACCCAGGCGTAGAGCCAGCCGGGGTCGACCTTGCTGCCGGTGCGCACCAGGTTCGGGCCGTGCAGGCGGTTGATCGTGGGGAAGAAATCGTCGCGCTTGGCCTTGCCGTCGAGGACGTGGCAGCCGGCGCAGCCGACGGTCTCGAAGAGCTGCTTCCCGGCCGCAGGGTCGCCCGCCGGCGGCGCGGGATAGCGCGGCCGCTCGGACTCCTGCCAGAGGTAGGCGACCATGCCGGCGATCTCCGCCCGCTGCCGCTCGAGGTCGCCGGGCCGGTCGGTGTTCTCCTGGTGGAAGAAGTGAGGCATCCAGGTCGTCGGGTGGAAGTCGCGCGGCGCCTCGATCCAGCGGTAGGCCCACTGCGGCGTCGTCTTGCCGGCGATGCGCTCGAGCGACGGCCCCGCCTTGCGCAGACCGGTGAAGGGGGGCAGCTCGATCGGGTGGCATCCCTGGCAGCCCATGTGGACGATCAGCTCGCGGCCGACGTCCTGGTGCTCCGAGCGCGGCGTCCAGACGTCGCCGGCGTGGCAGGAGACGCACCCCGCCTCCGACATCTTGGCCGGCAGGATCGGCGTCTCCAGGTACTTCTGCGGCTCCCAGCCCCACTTCTCCTGCCACTGCCGCGCCTCCTCTTCGGACTCCGGCGTGTGGCCGGCGCGCGCGAACTCGGTGGCGCGGTCGAGGCCACCGTGGCAGGTGGTGCAGCCGAAGCGGGTGTAGGGGTGGGGCGAGCTGTCGCCGACGAAGAGGTCGAGCCGCGGGTGGGTGCGGAAGGGCTGCCGCCACTCCTTTTCGTCCTCGAAGCCGGGGCGGTTGGCCGCCACGTGGCAGGTCATGCAGCGGTCGACGCGGTCGACGTCGGTGAAGTTGATGTCGTGGTAGAGGCCGGGGAGGACGACCTGCTCGATCTTGAGGCTCGGCTGGACGAAGTCCATGAGCGGCGCGTTGAGGAGGAAGAAGTCGAGGTCCTTGGAGAGCTGGGCCAACCGCTCCTCGAGCCCGGCGAGACCTTCGCGCAGCGCCTCCAGCTGCTCCTCGGCGGCGGTGCGCGAGGCGGTGCGCTCGGCGATCGCCGCCTGCTTGAGCGCCCGCGCCTCGCCGGCCTCCTCGAGCGTCTTCTTCTCCTCGCGCAGCTTCGCCTGGAGCCGCTCGACCTCCCGGCGCTTCTCCCCGATCTCCCCCTTGTCCCCGCCCTGGATCGCCTCGTCGTACTGGTAGCGGGCGGTGTCGAGGAGCGACTTGGTGGCGCGCCAGCGGGCGTCGGTGGCGTAGATCTGGTCCCCCAGGTCGCGCTCCGCGGCGCGCAGCTTCTCGATCTCCTCCTCGTGGGCGGCGATCTCCTTCTCGGCGGCGGCGATGTCCTTCTCGAGCTGGGCGATCTGCTCGTCGTCGATCTTCCGCCGCTCCGCCTCCATCTCCTTCTGCACCTTGGCGCGCTCGAGGGTGCGGAACTCCGCCTGCAGCCGCTTCCAGGGCAGCGCGTAGTCGGCCACCACCATCCAGATCGTCACGCCGAGCAGCGCCAGGGCGCTCAGCGCGAAGACCATGTTCATGGCGCCGAAGTCGTAGTGGCGGTCGGGGCGCTTCTCGGGCGGGGTCGCCATGTCAGATGTTGAAGAAGAATTCCTGGATGTGGACGAAGTACTTGAGGTTGAAGAGCCAGCGGCAGTACATCTTGATCGGCAGCATCATCATGACCAGAAAGAGGCTGATGCCGACGTAGAAGCGCGGCGCCCCCATCTTCTCGTAGTAGCGGCGTCCCCAGCGGGTCTTCTTGGCGAGGAGCACCGGCAGGACGACTAAGTAGAAGCCGACGAGGATGATCCCGGGCAGCTCCCTGATGAACCAGTTGCCGGGTAGGCCCGTGCCCAGCATGCGCACCCAGAAGTACTCCGAAAGGTCGACGTTGACCAGCGGCTCGACCTTGTTGACGTCCCAGAACTCGTAAGGCCCGAAGAAGTTCCAGTTCGGCCCGCGCAGGAAGGTGCCGATGACGATCATCTGTGTCCAGAGCAGCAGGAAGCCGAAGAGGAAGAGCGCGATCTCGACCCGGCGCTCGCGGAAGGTGAAGTAGCCGTTCCCCTTGGGGTTGGTGTCGATGTAGGGGATCGCCATGAGGCCCACGATGATGAGCCCCGGCAGCACCACGCCCGCCATCCACGGGTCGTAGTAGACCAGCATCTCCTGGAGCCCCAGGAAGTACCAGGGCGCCTTCGACGGGTTGGGCGCGATCGACGGGTTGGCCGCCTCCTCGAGCGGCGCCTTGAGGACGATCGACCAGACCGTCAGCGCCACCGTCAGCACCACCATGCAGATGAACTCGGAGAAGACCAGGTCGGGCCAGGTGAAGATGCGGTCCTCGACCTCGGTCGACTCGAACGTCGGGTCGCCGCGCGCCGTCAGGTCGTCGTTGCGGTGCGCCTTGTACATGGCGAACCAGACGAAGAAGCCGACCAGGAAGACCATCATCACGATCGGCACGTTGTCCGGCTTGGCGACGACCGAGAAGAAGTCCTCGTCGAGCATCGACAGCAGCAGGAAGACGACGCCGACCGCCAGCGAGATCAGCCCACCGCGCTTCGTCCACAGCGCCCGCGACCAGAGCATCAGGCCGAACGCGATCAGCGAGATCGTGAACGACCACTTCGGACCCGAGAGGAGGTCGATCGCGTCCTTGAGGAAGTCCATACGCTAGACCGGACCCGAGATGCCGCCGTCCTTGCGCACGCGCCAGAAGTGGACGGCGATGAGGAACGCGGCGACGAGCGGGATGCCGACGCAGTGGAGGACGTAGAAGCGGAGCAGGGTGCCGCCGCCGATGGTGCGGCCGGCGATCAACGCGAAGCGGGCGTCGCTGCCGACGTGGATCAGCTTCTGCCCGCCGAGCGAGAGCAGCGCGGCGCCGGGCCCTTCATGACCTAAGAAGGGTGTGGCGCGCGCCATGTTCGAGCCGACGGTGATGGCCCAGATTGCGAGCTGGTCCCAGGGCAGCAGGTACCCGGTGAAGGAGAGGAGAAGCGTCAGCACCAGGAGAATGACGCCGACGTTCCAGTTGAACTCGCGCGGCGGCTTGTAGGAGCCGGTCATGAAGACGCGGAACATGTGCAGCCAGACGGCGATGACCATGGCGTGCGCGCCCCAGCGGTGGAGCTCGCGCATGATGCCGAAGGCCAACGCCTCGCGCAGGTCGAGCATGTCGGCGTAGGCGTACTCGACGGTGGGGCGGTAGTAGAACATCAGCAGCAGGCCGGTGATCGTCTCGACCAGGAAGAGGAAGAACGCCGTCCCCCCCATGCACCAGGTGTAGCTCATCCGGATGCCCGACTTCTTGACCTTGATGGGGTGCAGGTGGAGCACCACGTTGCCGAGCATCGCCAGCGCGCGCTTGCGGTTGTCGGTGGGGATGCCGACGCGGAAGATCGAGCGCCAGATCTGCGACTTGGTGATGCTCTTGCCGAGGTTAGCCATGCGCCCTCGCGAGTCGTCCTGGGTCCGTCAAGGCTTGTCTATGCGACCGGGATGTAGGAGCTGGGGTCTTCCCACTGCCCCATCTCCCACTGGAACTTCTGCGCCTTGTCCACCACGACCTGCCCGTCGTCGGGGCTGATGTAGATGCGCGCCCGCTCGAGCGGCCGCGGGGTGGGCCCCTCGAAGTTGATGCCGCTCTTGTAGTAGCCGCTGCCGTGGCAGGGGCACTTGAACTTGTTCTGGGTCGCCAGCCAGGCCGGCGGGCAGCCGAGGTGGGTGCAGATGGCGATGAGGGAGAAGATCCGTCCTCCCTCGTTGACGATCCAGACGCCGTACTGGTCGACGAAGCGGGTGTCCACGACGCCGACCGGGAAGTCCTCGGGCTTGCCGACCTTGAAGGTGGTGGGCGGCTCGTAGAGGACGTTGGGGAACATGAAGCGGGTCATCGCCGTGACGCAGCCGCCGATCGCCGCCGCGAACCCGACCCACGCCACCGCCGCCCAGGAGAACTCGCGGCGCGTCACCTCGCCGGCGGGCGCGGCGGGCGCGGCGGTCTTCTTGGACGGTCCGAAGGCGCTCTGGTCGGGAGGGGTGGGCTGCTTCTTGGCGAGCGGGACGGGGGCGCGGGCGGCGGCGGGCTCGGCGGCCGCTCCGGCTTCGGGAGCGGCCGGAGCCTCGCCTGCGGGCGCCGTGCCGTCCTGCATTTCGTCAGCCATGTTGCCCCTTTCGCGGTGCGACGGGTGGCCGGTGGAAGCGGGCTCTTTCTATGCGGAGCCGCCCGGCCGCGTCAAGAGCCCGGCGACTTGCGCGCGCGCCCCTCAACGCTCGCCCGCCGCAGCGGCCTGACGCGCCGCGATCGCCGCCTGCCGGACCTTCAAGCTGGGATCTCCCTGCTCCAGGCGCGCGAAGATCGGCTGCGCCTCGGGGCCGCCGACCGCGGCGAGCGCGCGCACCGCCGAAACCATCGCCTCCTCCTGCTGCTCGGGCGTGATGCCGGGCACCTGCGCGAGGAGCCGGCGGTCGAGCATCGCCTCGAGCACCGGCACGCCGGCGGCGCTGCCCAGGCGGGCGAGGGCCAGCGCGGCGTTCCAGCGCACGTCGGCGACCGAGTCCTCGAGCCGCGCGGCCAGCGCGGGGATCGCGGCGCGGTCGCCGAGCTCGCCGAGCGCGAAGGCCGCGGTCTTGCGCACGCCGGGGTCGTCGGAGGCGAGCGCCGCCTCCAGCGGCTCGCGCGCCGAGGGGTGGCCGAGGGTGCCGAGCGCCCAGATGGCGTAGATGCGGGTCTTGTCGTCCGGGTCATTCAGCGCGGAAACGAGGAGCGGCACCGCCGCCGGGTCGCGTGTCCGCCCCAGCACCAGCGCCAGGTACTGCCGCATCTCCGGGTCGCGCGCCTCGACGAAGAGCCGCCGCACCTCGGCCTCGGCCCCCGGCGCGTCGGCGAGCGCCCGCGGGTCGGCCACCAGGATCTTCGACAGCTCGTACGCCGCCTGCACCCGCCGCGGCTTCCACCATGACTGCAGGTCGTTCAGGTAGTCGGAGGTGGACTGCCGGTCGTAGGCGATCCACCCGAAGCCGATGAAGACCGCGACGCAGAGGAGGACGACGAGGAGCGGGACGACGAAGAGGCCGAGGAAGGAGCGGAGGGCGCTGCTGCCGACCTCCTCGGGGAGGTCCTCGGCGAGCGCCGGCTCGGCCATCGGCTCGGGCACCGGCTCCACGGTCTCTTCGGGGTGCCCCTCCGGCATGGGCGCGGAGCTTAGCCGAGAATAGGATCGCTGCCGTCAGTCCAGCCCCTCGACACAGAGGAAGGGCCGCGGCGACGGCGCGCCGTCGCAGGCGGCGAGGGAGGGCGCCCAGGCGGCGGGGTCGGGCGTCAGCACCGTGCCCTGCCACGTTCCGTCGCCGCTGCGGTCGAGCTCCAGGAAGCCGAACTGGCTCACCGAGAAGCCGCTCGCCTCGGCGCCGTCGACGGTCTGCTGGAAGCTCCCCTGCGGCGGGCCAGTGTCCTCCTGGACGCCGCTGTTGCCGACGACGAGCGTCTGCGGCCTGCCGGCCGCGGGCGTGAAGGACAGCGACTCGAAGCGGTGCATGTGGCCGGCGAGGAGGAGGTCCAGCTCGGGCAGCAGGTCGGCGCCGGGGCCCGCCGCGAGCGCGCACTGCAGGGTGACGTTGAGGACCCCGTAGGGAGGCGCCGGGCCGCTCACGGGCTGGCCGTCGCAACCGTAGAGAGGGCCGTCGGCCGCGTCCTCCACCCCCCAGATCGGGCGGTGGCCGATCAGCCAGGCCGGTCGGTCGTCGAGCCGGGCGGCGACGGCAGCGAGCTGCCCCGCGTAGGTGTCGGTGAAGTTGGGCAGCTCGTCGCAGGCGTTGGCCGAGTCGAGCACCGCGACGGTCAGGTCTTGGAGGGCGACCACCCGCGGCGGCACGAAGACGAGGTGCGGCAGGGCCGGCCCTTCGCCGTCCTGCGACGGGCAGGCGAGCTGGGTGCCGCCGCCGGGGAGCTGCGAGCTGGCGTCGAGGAAGTAGAACCAGCCCGGCCCGGCGTGGCTGCACAGCTCGTGGTTGCCGCGGGCGAACACCCACGGCGCAGCCGCCAGCAGCTCCGCGGCCGGCTGGAAGAAGTCCAGCCACCACGCCTGCCAGGCGTCGGCGTCCGGGTTGCCGGTGCTGTTCTGGCTGTAGTACGGCCCCGGCACCTCGCACTGCTCCGACGGCTCGGCGCCGTCGCCGGCGTCGTAATACCACTGCTTGACCTGCTTGCCGCCCACCGTCTGCTCGAAGCTCGACGGCGTGCCGCGGTAGTTGTAGTCCCCGACGTGAAGGACGAGGTCCGGCCGCCGGGCGGCGGCGGCCTGGGCCAGGGTCTGGAAGGGCCACGCCGGATCGTCGAGGCCGCAGCCGGCCTGGCCGCTCGGCTTGCACCCGGTGTCGCCCACCACCGCCACCCGCCGCACCTCCCGCCGCGCCACCGGCAACGCCGCCCCGCCTTCTCCTACCGTAAGCGACCGCTCGAACGGCACCACCGCTTCGCAGACGTCCACCGTGAAGCCGTGCGGGTTGAGCCGCTTGCTCATGACGATGGGGGCGCCGTCGCCGATCAGCTCGGCGCAGGCCTGCCCCGTCGTGAGGATCACCCGCGCGAAGGCCACCGCCTCGCCCCCGGGCGACTCCCCCAGCAGCACGTAAGCCGCCAGCGGCGCCGGTGCGGGCGCCGCTCCCGTCGTGGCGCACCCGGCGGCGAGGAGCAGTAACACTGACCCCAGCAGCCTGAACCCGTAGCGAAGCGAAGCCCTCATCGCACCTCCTTCGCGATTACAGCGAATTGAAGACAGCACTCTAGCAGGCCGGCGCGTGAGCCTCTGTCCCCCTGCGGTACCATGAGGGCATGGCCAGAGAGACGATCGAGATCCAGGTGGAGCCCGAGGCCGCGCGGGCGTACTCCTCCGCCTCGGAGGAGCAGCGGCGGAAGCTCGACCTGCTGCTTAGCCTCCGCATCCGCGAGGCCACTCGTCCGGGGACAGACCTCGAGACCATCATGAACGAAATCGCCAGGCGAGCCCGGGAGCGCGGACTCACGCAAGAGAAGCTGGACGAGCTGCTCGAGGATGGGTAGCGGCCGCTACGTCTTCGACACCAATGTAATCGTCAGCGCCCTGCTCTTTCCTGACTCCAAGCCCAGCACAGCGTTCCGATTCGCACTCGCCAATGGGGCGATCTTGGCCTCGTCCGAGACTCTCCGCGAGCTCGACGACGTTCTGGCGCGCGCGAAGTTCGAGCCCTACGTCCGCAGAGAGGGAAGGGAACTCTTCGTAGCGGCTCTCCTTGATCGCGTGGAACTAGTTGAGATCGCACACAAGGTGGAAGCCTGCCGCGATCCGAGAGACGACAAGTTCCTGGAGCTCGCCTTGAGCGGCCGTGCAACGGCTGTTGTCACGGGAGATCCGGACCTGTTGAGCCTGAATCCCTTCCGCGGGATCGAGATCGTCAGCCCGGCCGATTTCATCGCGAGCCTCGCCAGCGTCTCCGGCGGCGTTTAGCGGTCCCGATCCCCGCGTAGCAACGTCGAGCTGTCGGGGGCGTCCGCAGCGGGGCGGAACGACCGGCGGAGCCGGATCTCCTCCAAGATCTTGCCCGGCTCGCTGCTCAGGCGGCTCTCGAGCCAGGTGACTTCCCGCTCGCGGCGGCCGTAGCCGCAGGCGCGGACGAGGTCGCGGGCGCGGTCGAGGTGGCGGCGAGCGGCGGCGGGGTCGCCGGTTGCGAGGTGAAGGCGGGTCCACTCCAGGTGGGCGTCGGCCTCGTGGAGGCGCATCGAGCCGCGCTCGGCGATCTCCTGGGCCTCGCGGAGGTCGGCCGCGGCGCCAGAGAAGTCGGAAGCCAGGCGGCGAAAAGCGGCGCGGGCGAGGAGGCCACGGGGGAGGTGATCCACCCGCTGGGATTGCCGCAAGCCGTCGACTGCTTGGTCGAGGTACGCAATAACTGGATGGAGGTCCAGCGGCGGCGGCGTTATTGAAAGGCCGAGGTGCGCGCGACCGAGGGAGAGTTGGTCGAGGGCAATATCAAGGAGCCATTTATTGCGCTGGGCAATATCGATTGAAGAGCTCGCAAGCCGGCGCACCTCCTCGCACACCTGGCGGTATTGCGAGGTTACGCCCGCCAACCCTGAGCCGTCTTGAGGCTCCGCTGTTCCTAGGAGCAGGTCGCAGTATCGATAGCCTGCAAGCGATCGCAGTCGCGGGTACCAGGGCTCCCTCTCCACCTGCGCCGCTTCCGCCTCGCCGAAGACCATTGCGCTCTCCTCTCGCTGACCTGCGTGGTGCAGGGCATCGCCAAGTGCCACCCGACTGGCCAACCGCTCGATAGCGTCACCGTTGCGATCCGCCAGTTGCACGCTTTCCCGACCGACTGCCACGGCGCCGGCCACCTCACCTAGGGTAAGAAGTAACTCGCTGAGGTTGCCAGAGCTTCTGGCGGCCTGCTTCCAATTCCTTTCGGCGATGCGAGCCTGCAGCCCCGCCCGCATGGGCTGCACTGCCTCGGGCAGCCGTGCCAGAGCGCGCAGGAGGAACCCCGCGGTGTTCAGCACCCATCCCTGGGCTGACGCGGTGAGTCGGATGGAAGGGTATTCCCAGGGCCGATCGAAGAACGCGGCCAGGGTTGCCAGCTCGACACTGAAAGCCCCGAGCTTCTTTAAGCTAAAGTGTTCCTTGCCGCGAAGGATTCGCCGCTCGTACACGTCATCGAACGCCTCCTGTACCCGCCCGGCCCGGCTGCCGTGGACCACAGCGGCATAAAGGGGCCGCATCGCGTCGAGGGTTTCCGGGTACTCTGGCGCCACCCCGTTGGTAGTGCTCATAGAGCCGCTCGTTCCCGGCCCGCCACGCTTCCAGCGCGCCCTGCCGCAGCCCCTCCCCGAAGTACTCGCGCACGAGAGGATGAGCGTCGAGTGCGCCCTGATCGCAAACATAGTGGCTCTCGGGCGGCGCCACGAGACGCGCCCGCCGCAGGCGCGCCAGCGCAAGCTTCCAGGCCTTCTCTTCTCCCACCCCGATCCCCACCGTCAGCTCTGGGATCTCCGGCTCCGCCCGCAGCGCCGCGAGCGCTGCCGCATCGGCCGGCCGGTCGAAGAGTCCCAGGAGGCGGAGTACCTGGAGTGCGGCACCTAGCCCCAGCCAACTCTCGTAGGCGGCCATCACGCGGCGGGCGTGCTCGCTACCCTCGATCTCCGCATCGAGCACCGCGGCCTCCCGCCGCCGACGGACGTCACCGTCGCAAACGTCCCGCAGGTAGGTGCCGAGGAGGGTCAGGGCCAAGCCGTGACCGCGGAGCTCATCCGACGCCGCCTGGAGATCCTTCTCCGATCCCTCCACTCCAAACTGACGCAAGAGCTCCGCTCCGGCCGCGGCAGGCAGCTTGTCGAGGTCCACCGTCTCCGTACCCACCTTCCCGGCGACGTCGGCCACGGCCAAGCGAGTGGTGATGACGCAGAGCCCAGGGTTCTCCGCCGCCAGCTCCTTGACTAGCGCCTGCACCGCCGGGTCCTTGATCCGCCCGCTCTGAGCACCGGGCGGGTGCTGGAGCGGCTCGAGCCCGTCGAGCAGCAGGAGGGTCCGCGTCTCGCGGAGGAGCCCGGCCAGCACCTCCCCTTTCTCCCATGGCGAGGTGATCGGCTCGCCCTTGTAGCCGAGCCAGTCGAGCGCGTACTCGGTGAAAGCCTCACTCGAAGCCCCGGCCGCGTCGGTGCCCTGGCTGTAGAACGACCACCCGAGAACCCGTTCCGCTCCCCGCCAGCCGTCGCGCTGCATGCCACCCAGCCAGCGGTTGACCAGCGCCGACTTCCCGGCCCCGCCCATGGCGACGAAGCTGATGACATTGGTGCCGCCCTCCCAGCCCGCGTCGAGCCGCGCGAGCTCCTCCTCGCGGGCGACGAAGGTCTTGCCAGTCGCGGGGAGCTTGGCGATGGAGATGCTCGGCCCCTCCGCGGAGTGCCGCCAGCGCTCATAGTGCCTGCGCAGGAGGCCCTCGTGACCCTTGAGCGCGTCCAGGATGTCGTCCCAGAAGGAGACGCTCACCGAGAAGGAGCCTCGTGCGAGCTGCTCCGCGGCGAGCTTGCGAACGATCGCCTCGACGGCGACGTCGCGCACCGCAGTGGTGGCGAGGGTGAAACCCACCAGAGCGGGCTTGAAGGTCCGGGCCTTCTTGACTTCGCGGAGGATCTCCGCGCGCGTCAACCGCGTGCCTGCGATCTGGCTCTTGAGCTTGCACTGCACGCCACTCCACTGGGCGCCGCGCTGCGGCCGGCCGTAGATATCTACCCCAGCCTGCGGCTGCCCGCGGCGGCCGTGCTTGCGAGTGTCCGGGTCCTCCCAAAGGACCGCCCAGAGATCCCGGCAGAGATCCTCGAAGTCATCCCAGCCAGCGGGGGGTGGAATGTCGTAGCGGTCCATGGCTTACTGCCACATGAATTCTAGCCTTCCCCTGGTATCATCGCCTGCTCGATGATCGCGGTCTCCGACCTCGCCAAGTCCTATGGGCAGCAGACCCTTTTCCGCGGGGTCTCGATGCAGCTCACGCCTGGGAACTGCTACGGGCTGGTGGGAGCGAACGGGTCCGGCAAATCGACCCTCCTCCGTGTGCTCTCGGGCGAGGAGCCTCCCTCCGAAGGCACCGTCTCGATCCCCAAGCGGCTCAAGCTCGGGGTGCTCAAGCAGGACCACTTCCGCTACGAGGAGATGCCGATCCTCGAGGTGGCGATGATGGGGAACCACGTCGTGTGGGAGGCGATGGTCGAGAAGGAGCGGCTGCTCGCCGATCAGGGGCACTTCGACGCCGAGCGCTACGCCGAGGTCGAGGACCTGATCCTCCGCCACGACGGCTACACGCTGGAGGCTCGCGCCGCCGAGGTCCTCGAAGGGCTCGGCATCCCGACAGCGGTGCACCGCGACGCGCTCTCGACGCTTTCGGGCGGCTTCAAGCTGCGCGTGCTCCTGGCCCAGGTGCTGGCCGCCGACCCGGACGCTCTGCTCCTCGACGAGCCCACCAACCACCTCGACATCCTCTCGATCCGCTGGTTGGAGAAGTTCCTCGGCGAGTTCAAGGGGATGGCGGTCGTCGTCTCGCACGACCACCGCTTCCTCGACAACGTCTGCACCCACATCGTGGACGTCGACTACGAGACCGCCACGCTCTACCACGGCAACTACGCCGCCTTCTCCGCCGCCAAGGTCGCCGAGCGCGACCGCAAGGAGGCCGCGATCGAGAAGCAGGAGAAAGAGATCGCCGCCCACCAGGCGTTCGTCGACCGCTTCCGCGCCAAGGCCACCAAGGCGCGGCAGGCGCAGAGCAAGCTGAAGATGATCGACCGCATCAACATCGAGCGGCTGCCGCAGAGCTCGCGCCGCTACCCCAATTTCAAGTTCAAGCAGGTGCGGCCGAGCGGCCGCCAGGCGCTGGCGCTCGAAGGGATCGACAAGGCCTACGGCGACAACCAGGTCCTCACCGGCGTCTCGTTGACCGTCGAGCGCGGCGACCGCCTGGCGATCATCGGCCCCAACGGCATCGGCAAGTCGACGCTGCTCAAGATCGCGGTCGGCGAGACACCGGCCGACGGCGGCCGCGTCGAGTGGGGGTACGAGACCTACCCCGGCTACTTCGCCCAGGACCATCGCGAGATGCTGGGGGAGAAGAAGCAATCGGTCGAGGCCTGGCTCTGGGAGTCGGCGCCGGGCGAGCCGATCGGCTTCATCCGCGGCAACCTCGGGCTCGTCCTCTTCTCCGGCGACGAGGCCAAGAAGAGCGTCGGCAACCTCTCCGGCGGCGAGGCGGCGCGGCTCATCTTCAGCCGCCTCTCGATCACCCGCCCCAATGTCCTGGTCCTCGACGAGCCGACCAACCACCTCGACCTCGAAGCCATCGAGGCGCTGGTCGAAGGCCTCCACGCCTACGACGGCACCCTCGTCTTCGTCTCCCACGACCGCTGGTTCGTCTCGCAGCTTGCCAACCGCATCCTCGAGATCACCCCGGCCGGCATCCAGGACTTCCGCGGCACCTACGAGGAGTACCTCGACCGCCTCGGCGACGACCACCTCGACGCCGACGCCGTGCTGCAGAAGGCGCGGCGGGCGCAGCGCAAGGCGCGGGCCGCGGCCCGGGGCAACGGCGGCGGCGACGGGCTCGACGACCGCGCCCGCCTGCAGAAGCAGCGCGAGCTGGCCCGCCGGCGCGACCAGGTCACCGTCTCGGTCGAGAAGGCCGAGGCGCGCATCCACGAGATCAACGAGCTCTTCTGCGACCCCACCTTCTTCGACCGCACCTCGCGCGACCGGGTGCGCAAGCTCGAGGAGGAGCAGAAGCGCCTCTCCACCGAGGTCGACTCCCTGATGGGCGAATGGGAGACGCTCGAGGAGGAGTTGGCGGAGCTCGTCCCGCCGTCGTAAGCTCCGCCCCTCTCCCCAAGGAGGTTTCGATGACCGATCCGCGGTCCCGCCCGCCGTCCGTTCGCCCCGTCGCGCTGCTGCTCTGCGCCCTGCTGGCGCTGCTGCCTGCGGCCGCCCAGGCCGCCGCCGCCAAGTCCTCCGTGCCGCTCGGCGCCGACTCCCCCGAGGCGCTGCTCAAGCGCCTCAAGACGGCGGCCGAGAAGGAGGACTTCGCCGAGCTCGCCGCCTGCATGGCGCCGGCCGACCGCGCCATGATGACCATGATGATGGTGCTCGCCGCCACCATGATGACCGCCTTCTCGCAGATGGGCAGCGAGATGGCGACCGGCATGGCCGAGGCCTTCCAGGACGAGGAGAGCATGACGGCCGAGGAGAAGGCGAAGGCCGCCGCCGAGAAGAAGAAGATGGAGGAGCAGAGCGCGGCGGTGGTCAAGAAGCTCGAGACGGTGCTCACCAAGCACGGCGTCACCGAGCTGATGGAGAACACGCCCGATCCCGAGCCCGGGAGCGACCCGGCCAAGAACGCCGAGAAGCTGATGGCAAACGTCGATCAGGTGGCGCTGATCACCGACCTGATGGCGATCATGAAGGACACCTTCAAGGACGCCGAGAAGGGCGAGGGCGACGGCTCGCCGATGGGCAAGATCCCCAAGGGCGACTTGAAGGACCTCAAGGTGACCGGCGACACCGCCACCGGCAAGATCGACGACGAGGACGTCCACTTCGTCAAGGTCGACGGCCGCTGGTATCTCAAGATGATGGACGAGGAGAAGAAGGCGGAGTAACGCCCGTGCGCATCGTCCGCCGCCACCTCGCCGCGGCGCAGGTCGACTCCCTGATGGGCGAATGGGAGACGCTCGAGGAGGAGTTGGCGGAGCTCGTCCCGCCGTCGTAAGCTCCGGGCCTCTCCCCAGGGAGGCCTCGATGACCGATCCGCGGTCCCGCCCGCTGTCCGTCCGCCCCGTCGCGCTGCTGCTCTGCGCCCTCCTGGCGCTGCTGCCGGCGGCGGCCCAGCCCGCTGCCAAGTCCTCCGTGCCGCTCGGCGCCGACTCTCCCGAGGCCCTGGTCAAGCGGCTCAAGACGGCGGCCGAGAAGCAAGATGTGGCCGAGCTCGCGGCCTGCATGGCGTCCAGCGACCGCGCCATGATGACCATGATGATGGTCCTCGCCGTCACCATGATGACCGCCTTCACCCAGATGGGGAGCGAGATGGCGACCGGCCTGGCCGAGGGCTTCCAGGACGAGGAGAGCATGACCGCCGAGGAGAAGGCCGAGGCGGCCGCGGCGAAGAAGAAGATGGAGGACGAGGGCGCGGCGGTGCAGAAGAAGCTCGAGGCGGTGCTCGCCAAGCACGGGATCACCGAGCTGATGGAGCAAACCCCCGACCCGGAGCCGGGGAGCGACCCTACCCAGAATGCGGAGAAGCTCCTGGCCGGCGTCGATCAGGTGGCCCTGATCAGCGACATCACGGCCCTCATGAAGGAGAACTTCAAGGACGCCGAGAAGGCAGAGGGCTCGCCGACGCCGCCGATCCCCAATTACACGATGGCCTTCGGCGAGGTCAAGCAGGGGGACCTTGAGGACCTGAAGGTCAAGGGCGACACCGCCTCCGTTAAGGTGGGCGGCGAGGAGGTGCAGTTCGTCAAGGTCGACGGCCGCTGGTACGTCAAGTTGCTGGACAACGAGATCAAGGTGGAGTAGCACCGCGCCGCGATCCACCATGCCAAGCCGAGGCTCTCCCCTCTGCCGCTGGGCCGCGCTCGCGCTCGTTTCGGCACTTCTCACGGCCTGCTCGATGAACCCGGCGACGGGCAAGCGCCAGCTCTCCTTCTTCGGCGAGGAGGCGGAGCTGGCGATGGGGGCCGAGGCCGACGAGGAGATCGTCTCGACCGTCGGCCTCTACGAGGACCCCGACATCGCCGCCTACGTCGAGGCCGGGCGGCTGGTCAAGCGAGTGGTGGGCGGCGCGCCGTGATCGGCCTCCCCGAGGTCGAGGCGGCCCGCGCGGCGCTGCGGGGGAGCGTCGTCGAGACCCCCTGCTTCCCCTGCCGCGCCCTCGCCGACGACCTCGGCCTCGACGTCTGGCTCAAGTACGAGAACCTCCAGCTCACCGGCTCGTTCAAGGTGCGCGGGGCGCTGCACAAGCTGCGCTCCCTGCCCGAGGACGTCCTCGCCCGCGGCATCGTCGCCGCCTCGGCCGGCAACCACGCGCAAGGCGTGGCCTACGCCGCCCGCGAGACCGGCGCGCCGGCCACCGTCGTCATGCCGCTCACCGCGCCGCTGGTCAAGATCGCCAACACCGAGCGGCTGGGGGCGCGCGCCGTCCTCCACGGCGAGACCTTCGACGACGCCTACGCCGAGGCCTGCCGCCTGGCGGCGGCGGAGGGGCTGACCTTCATCCACCCCTTCGAGGACGAGCGGGTGATCGCCGGCCAGGGGACGATCGGGCTCGAGCTGGTCGAGCAGGTGCCGGAGCTGGGGGCGGTGGTGGTGCCGGTCGGCGGCGGCGGCCTCATCTCCGGCATCTCCACCGCCGTCAAGGCGCTGCGCCCGGAGGTCAAGGTCTACGGCGTCGCCACCGAGGCGGCGCCCGCCTCGGCCGAGAGCTTCCGCACCGGTACGGTCGTCGAGCGCCCGAGCCAGCGGTCGGTGGCCGACGGCATCGCCGTCAAGAAGCTCGGCGAGCTGACCTTCGCGCACATCCGGCGCTCGGTGGACGACCTGGTGACGGTCTCCGAGGAGCAGATCCGCAAGACCATCTTCCGCCTCCTCGAAGGGTGCAAGACGCTGGCGGAGGGGGCGGCGGCGGCGGCGGTGGCGGCGCTCGCGGCGGGGCGGTTGCCGGAGCTGACGGGGCGGCGGGTGGCGGTCATCCTCTCGGGCGGCAACATCGACGTCCAGCTCCTCTCGCGCATCATCGACCTGTCGCTGGTGCAGAGCCACCGCCTGGTGCGCTTCCGCACCGGCGTCCCCGACCGCCCCGGCTCGCTCGCCGAGCTCCTCAAAGTGATCGCCGCCGGCGGCGGCAACGTGGTGCGCGTGCAGCACGACCGGGTCTTCAAGCACACCGGCTTCTGGGAGGCGGAGGTCGAGATCACCCTGGAGACCCGCGGCCCGGAGCACGTCACCGAACTCCACCGCACCCTCCGGGAGCGCGGCTTCCACGCCGAGGTGCTGCACTAGGGGATGTCCTCCCGGGCCGGGGGCCATTTCCGGATGCACGGGGGAAGATCTCGGGGTCCTCGGGACAGATCCCGAGGGGTCCGGGATAGATCTCCGGACCTCCGGGATAGATCTCCGGGACTTGGAGATAGATCTTCCGGTATCCAAGGTATCTCTCCGTGCCTCCGGGATAGATCTCCGGCGTCTGGAGATCCAGCTCGAGCCGGCCGGGATAGATCTCGAGGCCTCCGAGATCTCCCGGCGGGCGCCCCCAACTACAATCGCGGCCGTGAAGCCCTGCGTCTTCTGCGGGGTGGTGCGCGGCGAGCGGGAGGCGGCGGTGGTGTTCGAGGACGCCGAGACGGTGGCGTTCCTCGACCACAAGCCGCTCCTCCACGGGCACTGCCTGCTGGTGCCGCGGCGGCACGTCGAGACGCTCGGGGAGCTGCCGCCGGAGCTCGCCGGGCCGCTCTTCGCCAACGTGCAGCGGCTGGCCGGGGCGGTGGAGCGGGGGCTGGACGCCGCCGGCGTTTTCGTCGCCATCAACGTCAAGGTCAGCCAGAGCGTCCCCCACTTGCACGTCCACGTCGTGCCGCGCTGGAAGGGGGACGGCCTCTTCTCCCACAAGCTCCTCTGGAAGCGCGCCCCGTACGCCAGCGAGACGCAGAAGCAGGAGGTCCGCGAGAAGATCCGCCGCGCCCTCGGCGGCTAGGCGGAGCGTGGTACCATCCCGGCAGCTTTTCAGCCCACATCAACGACCGCTTCATCCGGCGGAGGTGCTCATGCGCTTGGCCTTTCGAAGCGTCCTCCTGATCGCCATGGCCTTGTCTGCGGCCGCGCTCGTCGCGCAGTCGACGACGGGCACCCTCGTGGGCACCGTGACGTCCGACGGCCAACCGCTGCCGGGAGTCACGGTCACCGTCACGTCCCCCGCCCTGCAGGGGAGCCGAACGGCCGCGACCGGCGACGCCGGCGGCTACAGCTTCCCCGCCCTGCCTCCCGGGGACTATACGGTGACCTTCGACCTCGAGGGCATGCAGAGAGTCGACAAGAGCGCCGTCGTCAACCTCAGCCAGACGACCCGTGCCGACGTCGAGATGACAGTCCCAACCCTGGCCGAAGAGATCACGGTCACGGCGTCGGCGGCGCCGGCGGTCGAAACCACCGAGGTCGCGACGAGCTTCACTGCCCAGACCGTCAACCAGCTCCCCACCGGCCGGACGATCGACGACATCGTGGCCCTCGCGCCGGGGGTGACGGAGGCGGGGCCGAACGACCAGATCACGATCTCGGGGTCGATGTCCTTCGAGAGCCTCTTCCTGGTGAACGGCGTGGTGGTGAACGAGAACGTCCGCGGACAGCCGAATCCGCTCTACATCGAAGACGCGGTCCAGGAAACGACGGTCCTCACCGGCGGGATCTCTGCGGAGTTCGGCCGCTTCACCGGCGGCGTGGTCAGCACCTTGACCAAGTCCGGAGGCAACGAGTTCTCCGGGTCGTTTCGCGATTCGTTGACCAACGACGACTGGACGGAAAAGTCCGGCTTCGCCGGCCAGCTCGACCCCATCGACGAGACCAACAGCGTCTACGAAGCAACCCTGGGCGGGCGCATCCTCCGCGACCGCCTCTGGTTTTTCGCGGCGGGGCGGTCGGAAGAGCGCGAGACCGGCGCCCAGACGTTCGACACCCGCATCCCTTACGACACCACGCGGGAGGACCGCCGGATCGAGGGCAAGCTCACCGGCCAGGTCACGAACCAGCACTCGCTCGTCGCGTCCTACATCGACAGCGACCTGGAGCGGCAGAACTTCGTCACCTCCGGCCGCGTCGTCGACCTGCGCAGCCTGTCCTTCCGCGACGACCTCCGGGAGCTCCGTTCCCTCCACTACAACGGCATCTTCACGGATCGCCTCCTCCTGGAGGGCCAATACAGCGAGATGGAGCACGCGTTCGCCCTCGGGGCCAACACCCGCGACTTGATCGAGGGCACGTTGCTTCTCGACGCCAACACCGGCCAGCGGATGTGGTCGCCGACCTTCTGCGGCAGACCGTGTGGGTCCAAGGAGCGGAACAACGAGAGCTGGCTGGGAAAGGCCTCCTATTTCCTCAGCACCCGGGCCACCGGCAACCACAGCCTGGTGGGCGGCTTCGAGGAGTTCCATCAGAAGCGCAACGAGAACAACTTCCAGTCCGGCAGCGATCTTCGCATCCACGGCAACTTCTTCTATTTCGGACAGGACGTCTTCTTCGGCGTGGATCCGGACTCCAGCGAGATCGAGTGGGACCCGGTCCCCGCGCTGTCGAGGACTTCCGACTTCGCCACGCGCTCCTGGTTTCTCAACGACGAGTGGGACCTGAACGACCACTGGAGCTTCAACGTGGGAGTTCGCTACGACGAGTCGTTCGGCACCGATCAGGCGGGCAACAAGACGGTCGACGACAGCGCCTTCAGCCCGCGTTTGGCGGCACGCTACGACCTGCGCGGCGACGGCAAGCACAACTTCAGCGCCACCTACGGCCGCTATGTCTCGAAGGTCGACCAAGGACCGGCCGACAACACCGCCACCGCGGGCCGCTACGCCTCCTACTACTGGGATTACAAGGGCCCGACCATCAACCCGAGCGGAACGCCGCGCGGCCAGCTCCTGCCGGTCGACGAGGTCATCCGGCAGGTCTTCAACTGGTTCAACTCCGTCGGCGGCACCGCGAATCGGGACCCGAACCTTCTCACCAGCGCCCACATCCCCGGAGTCACCCTGCGCTTCGACGGGCCGCTCGCGGCGCCGTTCATGGATGAATACACCCTGGGCTACGCCCTGGCCTTCGGGGATGGCGGCTTCGTGCGCGCCGACTACATCGACCGGACCTGGGGGGATTTCTACGTCGTACGGCGAAACCTGCTGACCGGCAGGGCGACGGACCCGAACGGCGACCAGTTCGACCAGGGGGTGATCGAAAACGGCGACGCGAACCTGAGCCGCGAATACCGCGGAGTCCAGCTCCAGGGCCGCTACCGGCCCCTGAAACGCCTTTCGATCGGCGGCAACTACACTTGGTCCAGGTTGCGCGGCAACGTCGAGGGAGAGACCCCGAGCTTCGCCACGAGCCTCGACAACGACCCCTTCATCAACCAGCCCGAGTACCGGGACTTCGACCAGAACAACCCGGTCGGCTACCTCGGTCCCGACATGCGCCACCGCGCCAACGTGTGGCTGCAATACGACCTGCCGACGCGGGTGGGAGACCTCAATCTGACGCTGCTGGAGCGGTATCACTCGGCGCTGGCCTATTCGGCGGTCAGCTTGATCGACGTGCGGCGAGGAACGTCGACGGGGCCCGCCAACGGCGTGGTGAACCCCGGCTACGTGACCGCGCCTTCCTCGGTGACCTACTTCTTCAGCGACCGGGGCGCGTTCAGCCTCGACGACATCACCTCGACCGACCTGGGCGTGAACTGGCTTCTGCCGCCGGTGCGCGGCGTACGCTTCTTCCTCGAGGGCGACATCCTGAACCTGTTCAACGAGCAGGGAGTGCAAGACCCGGACTTCGTCGACAAGACCGTGCTCACCCGCCGTCAGACAGCCTGTCTCCAGACGGGCACGGCCCAGCGCTGTCTGCCGTTCAACCCGCTGGCCGGCGAAGCGCCTCAGGAAGGCGTGCACTGGCAGAAGGGCCCCAACTTCGGGCGGGCCACCGCGGCGGAGGCTTACCAGCTCCCCCGTACCTACCGCCTCTCCGTCGGTTTGAGATTCTAGGTCTTACCGCGCCGCGCGCTGACGCCAGCGCGCGGCGCCTTCGTGGTCCTCGAACGCCGCCAGGGTCTTCGCCGCCAGGAGAAACGCCCCGCGGTGCGGATTGTGCCGCGCCATCTGCTCGATCAGCGCGTGCGCCTCGGCGCTCCTGCCCTGAATCATCAGGATGACGGCCAGATTGGCGTAGGCCTGCAGGTGCTGCGGGAAGCTCGCGATCTCACGCCGGTAGGCGGCGGCCGCCTCCTCCGGCCGATCGAGGCGCGCCAGGAGGTCGCCGCGCAGATAGTCCGCCCCCTGCAATCGCCGCACACCGAGCTCCTCCGCGCGTCGCTCCGCCTGTTGGACCGTGCGCAGCGCCGCATCGAGCCGCCCGGCGGTCCGCTGGACGTCGGCGAGCAACAGCAACGTCGCCGGCTGGCGGTCGCCGTGCCGCAGGGCGGATCTCACGTGCTCCTCCGCCGCGTCGAAGCGCCGCTCTTCGAGCGCGACGCGGGCGAGGAGCTCGTTCGATTCGCGGGGGCTGGTTGCGAGAGCGAGGCGGGCATGGGCCGCGGCCGGAGCGGCCTCGCCGCGCTTGAGATGGGCGAAGCCCAGGGCTAGCGCGAGATCCGGCGAGAAGCGCTCGGCTCGAGTCATCGCCGACCGGTAGGCCTCGATCGCCTCGTCGTAGCGGCCGGATTCCACCAGGACCTCCCCCAGCTTCGACCACACGTCCAGGAGCTTCGGGTTGTCTTGCAGCAGGCTCCGCAAAGCCGCGATCGCCTCGTCCAACCGGCGCTCGTCCGCGAGGCGGAATGCCGCCTTGATGCGACCGAGGTTCTCGACCTCGTCGCGCGGGTTCGGCAGCGGCCCGGCCCCCCGCTCCCGCGGCGTTCCCACGTATCCCAGGGCGGCCAGCTTCTCGGCGTCCTCCGGATCGATCTGACCGATCGTCGCGGCCACGGCCGGGTACGCCTGCATTTCCCGGCGCAGCCGTGACGCCGCTCGACGCTCGATCGTGATCAGGTTCCTGGCTTCGCCGGGATCGCGCTCCAGGTCGTAGAGCTCGGGGCTCGGCCCTTCGATGTATTGATAGCGGTCGTCGATCAGCGACCGCAGCTCGCTCCAGCCGAGGTGAATGCGCGGATAGAGCGTCTCGGAGTAGATGGGGCGCGCTTCGCCTCCGTCGTCGAACCACGAAGCCGGGTGCGAAGGCACGGCGATTCCCACCAGGCTCAGCACCGTGCCGAAGAGATGCGCCAGAGGCGCGGGCCGGCTGATCGAAGCGGCCTGGTGCGAGCCCGGCAGCTTGATCAGCAGCGGAACCCACAGCGCCTCGCGATACAGCAGGATCCCGTGCTGGTCTTCGCCGTGGTCCCACAAGCCCTCGCCATGGTCCGACGTGAGGATGATGATCGCGGGGTCGTAAAGCTCTGCAGCCTTGAGCGACTGGACCAGCTCGCCGACGATGGCATCCGCAGCGGCGATTTCGCCGTCGTAGGCAGCCGGGTAGCGGCTCTTGAACGGCTCGGGCGGCTCGTAAGGGGCGTGCGGCTCGTAGAGATGAAAGAAGAAGAAGAAGGGCTGCTCGCGGTGCCGCAGGATCCATCCCAGCGCGTGTTTCAACGTCTCCCCGCCCGAGCGTTGGTGCTCGCTGGTCGCTCCCTCCGTCGCGACGGCAATGGAGTCTTCGTAGAACTCGAAGCCGTCATCGATCCCGGTGTCGGAGCGCAGAACGTAGGACGACACCGCGGCGCCCGCTGCATAGCCTCGATCCCGCAGCTCCTCGGCGAGGGTTCTGAACTTTGCTCCTTCGAATCGATAGCCGATGTTGTTCCGCACGCCGTGCTCGGTGGGCAGCAGGCCGGTGAACATCGAGACGTGCGAAGGAAGCGTCATCGGGCAATGGCTGTAGACGCGCTCGAAAAGAACCGAGTCGCGCCGCAGCCCGTCGATGTTCGGGGTTTCGACCTGGCGGTAACCGTAGGCCGGAAGGTGGTCCGCCCGCAGGGTGTCGACCGAGATGAGAATCACCGGCGCGCCCGGGAACCGCTCCGGCGAGGCGTCTCGCCCGCAGGCGGTCGCCAAGAGCGCGGCCGCGATCACCGTGCCACGGAGGCTGGTCACTGAGCCAACCCCAGGTCTTCGTAGATGCCCTCCAGCGCCGCGCGCATACGCCGTTCGTGGGCCGTGTCGGCGGGGGTGCCGTTGAAGACGAGGGCGACGACGAGGCCGTGCTCGGGGTCGAGGAAGGCGGTGGAGGAGCGGCGGCCGCTGTGGCCGAAGGTGCGCGGGGAGGCGTGGCGGCCGTAGCCGTAGGGGACGGTCTCCTCGCCGTAATGCTTCGAGTCCACGATCACCCCCAGCCCCCAGTCCAGCTTGTGCCGGAACGTCAGGTCCACCATCCCCACGCGGTGGCGCGCGGCGATGGCCTCGACCGTCTGCGATGAGAGCACCTGCCGCCCGTCGAGCGTGCCGCGGCCGCGGAACATCTCGTAGAGCCGCGCCAGCTCCCGCACCGGCCCGCGCCCGTTGCCGCCCGGGTTCGGCCGCACGCAGCGCGCCTCGCTCTCGCTGCCGTCCGGCCGCGGCGGCGTGGCCTCGGCGTCCCACATCGTGCCCAGCCGCCCTTCCTCCCGCGCCGCGCGCCAGCGCTCCGGCGGCATGCCGATCCAGCAGTCCGCCATCCCAAGCGGATCGAAGACCTCCTCCCGCACCGCCCGCTCGAAGGGCAGCCCGGTCAGCCGCGCCAGCACCTCGCCGAGCACAAACCAGGACGACGCCGGGTGGTAGCCGGCCTTCCTCCCCGGCTCCCAGCGCGGCTCGGGCTTGGCGGCCGCGATGCGCGCGACGATCGTCTCCCACGGGTCGCGCGGCCAGCCGACGTCGAGCATGCGGATGCCGCCGGTGTGGGTGAGAAGGTGGCGGAGGGTGATCCGCTCCTTGCCCTGCGCGGCGAACTCCGGCAGGTGGCGCGCCACCGGGTCATCGAGCTCGAGGAGACCGCGCTCCCAGAGCCGCGCCAGCGCGACCGCCACGACGGGTTTCGTCGTCGACTGCCAGAGCGCGAGCGTGTCGCGGCGGAGCGGCACGCCGGGGCGGTCCTCCCCCACCGCCGCGTCGGCCACCGCCTCGCCGCGCAGCGCGACGTAGAGCTGCGCGCCGAGATGGAGGCCCTCGGCGATCCCCGCCTCGATCGCCGCGCGCGCCCGCGGCAGGCGCGCGAGGTCGCCGTCGATCGGGATGTCGGCCGCTGCCATCGCGCCGAAGGGTATCGCAGCACGCAGGCCCTTCCTTGGTACGATCCCGGCCCATGCTCGAGACGATCGACCACGGCCCCATACGCGAGCTGCGCCTCGCCCGCCCTCCCGTCAACGCCCTCGATACCGGTCTGATCGCCGCGCTGCGCGCCGCCATCGAAGGGGCGCCCGGCGGCGGGGCGCGCGCCCTCGTCCTCTCCGGCCGGCCGGGGATGTTCTCGGCCGGGCTCGACGTGCCCTACCTGTTGAACCTCGACCGCGCCGCCATCACCGCGGCCTGGGAGGACTTCTACGGCCTGATGGAGGCGCTCGCCACCTCCTCGATCCCGATCGCCGCCGCGATCACCGGCCACAGCCCGGCCGGGGGCGCGGTGCTAGCCATCTTCTGCGACTACCGGGTGATGGCCGAGGGGGACTTCCGCATCGGGCTCAACGAGGTCGAGGTGGGGATCCCGATGCCGCCGGTCATCCACGCCGCGGCAGCGCGGCAGGTCGGGCCGCGGCAGGCCGAGCGGTTGCTGGTCGGCGGCTTGATGATCCCGGCGGCCGAGGCGCTGGCCATCCGGCTGGTCGACGAGCTGGCGCCGCTCGAGCAGGTCGTCGAGCGGGCGCTCGACTTCTGCCGGCGCCTCCTAGCGCTGCCGCCGCTGGCCATGGGCTTCACCCGCCGCCTCGCCCGCGGCGACCTCGCCTGCCTCTTCGAGAAGAAGCGGCAGCTCGAGCTCGACACCCTGATCGACGCCTGGTTCAGCGACGAGACCCAGGGCGCGATGCGGGCGTTGCTGGCACGCCTCGCCGAGAGGCGCGCCTAGCCGCGACTCCCCCGGCTCAGAAGTCCGGGTGGGTGTAGATGTGCGGGTCCCACGCGTCCTCGCCCTTCCCTTCCAGCCGGACCTTCCAGGTGAACTTGTACACGCCGTGCGGGAGCCCGGCCGGCAGCCGGGCGCTGAGGATGCGTTCCCCCGTGGCCTTGAAGCCGGCGGGCGGCGCCCAGTCGACGGGCTTCGTGCCGGCGGGCTTCCGGGTGACGACGAGCTCGCCGCCGACCCACTCGAGGGCGATTTCCCCGTCGACGTAGGGCTCGCGCGAGTCCTCATCGCCCGCCGCGTCCGCCGCGTCGGCCGGGGGAGGCTGACTGAGCACCTCGACGATCTGCTCGACGTCGGCGACGAGGTGCAGGCCCTCGACGGAGAACTCCGTTCCGGCCGGACAGTCGCGGCAGATCCAGGCGATCTCGTCCCCCGGCTTGACGACGGCCGTCTCGTGGTGCGCCTCGTCCTTGTCGATCTGGATCTTGCCGTCCACCAGCTTGGCGCTGACGCCGATCTCCCTCACGGCGGCGTCCGCCGCGCCGTCCTCCAGATCGACCTCCTCGGTACCGGCCTCCTCGGTGCCGACCTCCTCGGTGCCGGGGCACGCCACCAGAAGCGGCAATGCCAGGACCACGAGCACGCTGCTTGGGAATTTCATCTCAGCCTCCCTTCGATCAGCAAAAAAAATTGGAAGTCCGCGGCGACGATACCTACCGGGCTAGCCGCCTGCAAACAGCGCTTCGAACCGGGGCTCGCCCTTCAGGTTCTTGAACTCCACGTCGAACCTCGCTTCCGCCCGCGAGTAGCCTCCTCGCAGCGCCTTCTCGAGCGAGTCCAGCGTCTTCTCCCGCTCTCCGAGGAGGTTGTACACCCACGCCGCGAAGTAGAGGTAGTGGGCGGTGTTCGGACGCCGGTCGAGAGCTTCTTCGAGGGCCCGGAGGCTCTCCTCCCGGCGTCCCAGCGCGGCCAGGCTGTAGGCGAGCCAGATCCATGCGCCCGCCCTCTCCGGGTCTTCGGCGAGGCGCTCGCGACAGAGCGCCACCTCGCGCTCGAACGCCGCGTCCGCGTCCTCCCGGCGTCCCGGCGCGAATAGGTAGGCCCGCGCCAGGTTGCCGAACGCCGTCTCGTTCGCGTCCGGGAACGCCACGGCACGCTCGAACGACGCGACCGCCTCCGGGAAGCTCCCCAGGTTCATGTAGAGGCTCCCGAGGTTCGAGTACGCCCCCGGGTTGGGGCGGATGGCGAGGGAGCTCTGGTAGGCCTCGATCGCCTCCTCGTGCCGCCCCCGCCCCACGTAGGCCGTGCCGAGCGTCAGATAGGCCTCGGCGTTGTCAGGCGCGAGCGCGAGGGCCTGCCGGTACTGCTCGATGGCGGCGTCGTACCGCTCGGAGTCGAGGTAGTAGCCGCCCAGGGACCAGTACCCCGCCCAGTAGCGCGGCTGGAAGTCGATGACCCGCTTCCAGGTGCGCTCCGCTTGCTCGGTGACGCCCTGATCGAAGAAGACCTGCCTCAGCTCGCGGTAGGGGTCGAGCAGGGTGGGGTCCAGCTCGATCGCCCGGACGTACTCTTCCTGGGCGTC
Source organism: Thermoanaerobaculia bacterium (assembly GCA_035536455.1). GTDB lineage: Bacteria > Acidobacteriota > Thermoanaerobaculia > Multivoradales > UBA5704 > DASUNQ01. Next base: position 231,111 of record DATLOC010000053.1, read on the forward strand.
GACGGTGCCTCCGCGCGCCCGGTTCACCCGGGCGAGGCAGAGGTGAGCCGCGGCCAGCTCGTCGTCGATCTCGGCGGCCTCGCGACAGGCGGCGCCGGCGGCGTTCAGGCTGGCGGGCCGACGCGACCGGAGATAGCGCTGAAGGTGGATCTCCCCTTCCAGGACCCGCCCCGGCGCGAAGCTCGGGTCCTTCTCGAGGGCGCGCCGCACGAACGCCAGCGCCGCGCCGGGATCCGGCGCCGCTCGCGCGCGGAGGAAGAGGTCGAAGGCCACGGGCTCCCGGGATGGAGCCGGGCCGGGCCGATAACGGACGGCAAGCCCGGGCCTGTCGCCGAGGAGCTCCGCCAGGGCCGCGCCCGCCCGGTCCAGGAGGTCGAAGGGCTCGCGGACGCTCCCCTCGAGCAGCTCGCTCCCCAGGGTGCGCCGGGTCCGCCGCTCCTGCACCTGGAACCGCAGGGTCACCGTCTCGTCGACTTTCCGGACGTCGGCTTCGATGACGAGGTCGGGCAGCGGATCGCTCCCGGGGGGCACGATCCAGACACCGTCGAGGCCGCCCAGCCGCTCGCCGAGGGCCGCGATCAAACCGCTGCGGAAGTACTCCGGTGCCACCTTGCCCGGGAAGAGCCGCGCTTCGCTCACGGCGAGATGGGGGAGCGGCGGCCGCGCCGGCGGGCTTCCCCGGTTGATCGCCCAGAGCGCGACGATGAGGGCCAGGGAGAGCGCGGCCGCGAGGGCCGCGGCCACTGGGCGCCGGCGCGACGGCCGCGCGGGCAGGGAACGCTGCGAGACCACCCCGCTCGCCAGCTCAGCCTGGAGGCCCGCGAGCTGGTTGCGCAGGTCCTTCGCCGACTGCAGCCGCTGCTCCGGGTCCTTCTCGAGGCAGGAGCGGAGGATCCGGTCCAGGTGCTCCGGCAGGTGCTGCTTGACCCCGAGGAGCGGGGGCGGATCGTCGCGGAGGATCGCCGAGACGGTGTCGGCCGAGGAGGCCCGCTGGAACGGGTGCTGCCCGGCGACCATTTGGTAGAGCACCAGCCCGAGCGCGAAGATGTCGGAGCGCTCGTCGGCGGTGCCGCTGCGGATCTGCTCGGGCGCCATGTAGGCGGGTGTCCCCACCACCGCTCCGAACGCCGTCTGGCCCTCGGTCGGCACGTTGGTGACCGCCGCCGGGTCCGCGGGGACCGCCCTCAGCTTCGCCAGGCCGAAGTCCAGGACCTTGACCCGGCCTTGCGGCGTCACGAGCACGTTCTTGGGCTTGAGGTCGCGATGGACCAGGCCCTCCTCGTGGGCCGCGGCGAGCGCGTCGACGAGGGGGATGGCGAGGGCGAAGAACTTCGGCAGCTCGAGCCCTTCGGCCGGGATGACCTCGCCGAGGGTCTGCCCCGCGACCAGCTCCATCGCGAGGAGGAGCTCGCCTTCGAGCTCTTCGACGGCGTAGAGCGTGACGATGTTGGGGTGGTTGAGGGCGGCGAGGCTGCGGGCCTCGCGCCGGAAGCGCGCCAGCCGGTCCGCGTGACCGGCCATCTCCGGAGGCAGCGCCTTGAGCGCCACCTGCCGGCCGAGGTGCAGGTCCTCGGCCCGGTACACCACCCCCATCCCGCCGCGCCCGATCTCTTCGACGATCCGGTAGTGCCCCAGCGTGCGGCCGACCGGTCCGGAGTCCTCCCTCCCGGAGCCTGCGATCACGCGGTCCTCTCCGCAGCGATGCGCTGCCGGTCTGTTCTTAGAGAGATTTTACACGACCGCTGCGCTACCGCCGCCGGCGCTCTTCCCGCCCCTTGAAGAAGTCGCCGAGCGAGCCGAAGCCGCTGCCGGCGGGGCTGCCGCCGGCGCTCTCGCGGGCGTACTCGCGGACCTCCTCGGCCCCCGCCTCCGTCGACTCGCCGGCCATCGAGAGCGAGATGCGGCGCCGCTGGCGGTCGACACCGAGTACCGTGACCTCGACCTCCTGGCCGGGCTTGACGACTTCGCGCGGGTGGCTCACCCGCCGGCCGGCGCCGAGCTCCGAGACGTGGACCAGCCCCTCGAGACCGGGCGCGACCTCGACGAAGGCGCCGAAGGTCTCCAGCCGCGCAACGCGGCCGGTGATGCGCGTCCCCTGCGGAAAGCGCTCGACCGCCTCCTGCCACGGGTCCCCTTCGAGGGCGCGGCGGGAGAGCGAGATCCGCTCCGGCTGGCGGCCGTCCTTCCCCTTCTCGACCTTGATGACCTGGACCTCGATCTCCTGGCCGACCGTGAGCACCTCCTGCGGGTGCTCGACGCGGCGGTGGGAGAGCTCGGAGACGTGCAGCAGCCCCTCGAGGCCGCCGACATCGACGAAGGCGCCGTAGCTGGCGAGGGAGGTGACCTTGCCCTTGAGCACCGCGCCCGGCTTGAGCAGCTCGCGGGTCTCGGCGGCGCGGTTCTGCGCCTCCTCCTCGAGCAGGGCGCGGCGCGACAGCACGATGTTCGGGCGCCGCCCCTTCGGGTCGTCTTCGAGGCGGAGGATCTTGAAGGTGAGCTTCTGGCCGAGGAAGCGGTTGGGGTCCTCGACGTAGCGCAGGTCGAGCTGCGACAGCGGGCAGAAGCCGCGCTGGCCGGCGACCTTGACCTCGAGGCCGCCCTTGTTGACGGCGGTCACCGTCCCCTCGAGCGGGATACCGTGGAGGTGCGCCTGGCGCAGCTCCTCCTTGATCTGCGGGCCGCGCGCCGGCTTGGCGCGCACCACGACGCCGCCGGTCTCGGGGTCGGTCGCCGAGACCGTCCCTTCGACGCGGTCGCCGACTTCGACGGTCAGCGCCCCCGCCTCGTCCTTGAGACCGTCGAGCGGCACCACCCCCTCGGCCTTGCCGCCGAGGTCGACGAGCGCGGCGTCCTCGCCGATCGAGAGGATCTCGCCGCTCACCGTCTCGCCCACCTCCGGCTCGCCGCCGCCGGCGGCGCCGCCGCCCTGCTGCTGCTCGAACTCTTCGAGCACGGCACCGAAGTCCTGCTCCTCGGTTCGGTTCTGGTCATCCATCGTGCGGTCCTCTACGTCTGTGCGACTTCGTATGTCCGCGGCGGGTTACCGGCTCGCTAACGCTGCACCTGGGCGGGGTTGGAACGCGGCGGCTCGCGGTGGGGTCTCGACAACGCGCGGCATTGTAGCCCATCGGGAGCGCCCGCGCACCCCGTGTTACCCTTCGCCGCCATGCTCCCCGAGGGGCGGTGGCGGGCGGGCGCGGCGGCCGGGCTGACGCTCGCCGTCATCGTCGTCTGGCAGGGGGCGCAGGTCGTCGTCCTCGGGGCCTGCGCGGCCGTGCTGGCGCTGCGCGGCGAGTCGCTCGCGGGGATGGCCTGGATGGCCCGCTACCTCGGGCTGCTGCTCTCCCTGAGCACGCTCGTCGCGGCGCCGGTCGGCATCGCGCTGACCGTTCTCTTCGTCCGCTTGCGGCGCGGGCTGCCGGCGCGCGAGGCGCTCGGGCTGCGCGCGCCAAGTCTCCGCCAGGCCCTCCTCTGGACGCTGGCGCTCGTCGCCTTCCTCGCCGCCTACGACCTCGCGGCGCGCGCGCTCGGGCGGCCGGTCAGCCCCGAGGTGATGGTGGACAGCTACCGCACCAGCGTCTGGCCGCCGCTCTTCTGGGTGGCGGTGGCGGTGGCGGCGCCGCTCTTCGAGGAGCTGCTCTTCCGCGGCTTCCTGCTGCCGAGCCTCGCCGCCTCGCGGCTCGGGGCGGCCGGCGCGGCGGCGCTCTCCTCGCTCCTCTTCGCCGCCCTCCACCTGCAGTACGACCTCTTCGACATGACGGGCGTCTTCCTGCTCGGCGCGCTCTTCGCCGCCGCGCGCCTGGCGAGCGGCTCGACGCTCCTGACCATCGGCCTCCACGTCCTCACCAATGTCCTCGCCCTGGTGCAGCTGGCGCAAGTCGTCGGCGAGCCACCGTAACGCGCGGGGGCCGCGGCGCGCCCAAGCTGGCGGACGAGCTTGGCCGTGCAAACCCCCCGCGAACCCTCCGCCGCCCCGCCGCCGCGCCCGTCGCCCTGGGAGGAGCGCGCCGCCCAGAAGCTGCTCGTGGCGCTCGCGCCGCGCCTGCCGCGGGTGGCGGTCACCGCGCCGCCGAAGCGGCTGGCGCCGTACGAGCGCCTCACGATCGCGCGACCCGGCCGCGCCGGCGGGCTGGCCGCCACCTGGTATCCGGCGCCGGCGGCCCACGGCGCCGTCCTCCTCGTCCACCCCTGGATGGAGTGGGGGCAGACCTACTTCCACCGCCGCGGCCGCGTCGAGGCGCTGCGGCGGGCCGGCTATCACGCCCTCAGCTTCGATCTGCCGGGCTTCGGCGGCAGCGCGGCGGCCGACGGGCTCTACGACCGCGACGTCGAGGACGCCCTCGCGGCCCTCGCCGCGCGCGCCCCGGGGCTGCCGCTCCACGTCTGGGGGATCAGCTCCGGCGGCTACTGGGCGCTGGCGGTCTTGGCGCGGCGCAACGGCGTGGCCGGCGCGATGTTCGAGGACGTGGCTCCCCACCTGCTGCGCTGGTCGCGGCGGATGGCGCCGCTCGGCGCGCCGGCGTACCGCTGCTTCGAGTGGCTCCTGCCGCGCGCCTTCCGCTACCTTGACATGACGCGCCACGCGCCGCACCTGACGGCGCGGGCGGCGACCTTCCTCAGCGGCGCGCTCGACCGCGGCGTCCGCCCCGCCGACACCGAGCGGCTGGCGGGGCTCGCCGGCGCCGGCTGCCGGATCCTGCCGGACGCACCCCACCTCGGCGCCATCAAGCAGGCGACGGGGGAGGTGATCGGGTTGGCGCTGGAGACGTTCGAGAACGCAGCCGCACGGCCTTCTCCGGACCTCAGGAGCCGCGCTCCTCCTTCTTCAGATGTGAGCGTTCGCGCATATGGCGAGTGCCACCATAGCGTCGTCTTACGACCTTTCCTCTTCGTATCACCGTACTGAAGGCTATTGAGCTTTGCTTCTCGCGACGCGCCGCTATCCCAGGACCGTCAAGAGTCCGTCTGCCAAAGTTAACGCCGTATCTGGCCGGCCGACCTTGGCCTGAATTGAGATCGTCACCGGGTTGGACTTCGTTCGTCCGCAGAAGATGACCACACGGTGGAGATTGCTTCCAACGGAAATCTCGAGAGGCAATCGCAGCGATAGCGCGTACACGCCAGGGTAGTCAGGAATAGTGGATAGACGTTCTATCGGCACCACCTGCCCGTCGACTGTGCCGCTCATATCAGGTAATGGGTTTGGCGTTAATAGTTCCGCAGCCTGCCAGCCGAGTCCAGTCACGAGGAGGGATATGAGCCCGCCTGGCCTTTCCGGTTGGAGCGGACAATTCAGTGTTCCGTCCTCATTCGCGGCTAGAGCTGAGGCGTCCTCTAAATAGCACGGCTCGCGGAGCGCGAACTCATCGAAATTGGCGGCCATGAAAGTCAAGGCAAACACGTTCGGCGCCGCTGAAGCGACGGGGACGTCAACTCCCCACGCGTAATCGGCTCCGGCGGGCGGAATAACCTGAAGATACGCCAGTCTCACACTCTCGCCTATTTCCAATTGTGGAACCACGAACTCGATCCGATCCGGCTCGCATCGTACGATCTTGGCAGGCAAACTATCGAGCAAAACCTCTACGTTCGTAATCTCTTTCTCCGGTGAGAACTGTCCGTCCAGGTTATGCCCAAGGACCACGGCGCGGCCCCCTGGGCTCAGCTCGCGTGGTGCTAGAATGCCTGCTCCGCCGTTGAAGACATCCGCGGCACTGAACACCGGGCGCTGGCTGTACGCCCGCCACGCCGAGCCGGCGCTCAGGGTCTGGATCAAATCTGTCACCCGCCCGGGAGGCGACTCAGCGCCTGTTTGTGAGCGTCCCCACACGAGCCAGATAGTCTCGCCAATTGTTGCGGCACCGGCGCCGGCAGTACCGAGGAGAGGAGGAAGGCCCTCTCGCCAAGTTCCAGTTGCCAACTCGAGTTGTTGAAGCCATGGCTCCGTCGCGCCATCGATTGCTGACCTGCCGCCAAGAAGCATAACCCGCCGACTTGTGATTGCGACTGCGGCTTGATAGATGCCACGGTCGGTCGATGGGCCGATACCCCACAGGCCGATGCGAGTTGAAAAGACTGAAACCCGGTTCGTAATCGTCTGTAGATCGAGCCGCCCATTGATCACGTACAAATCGCTGCCGATGAAAACGGCTGAAGCATCGGCCACAGGCAGGAGCATCTCCGGCCCAGCAGCCCAAAGATTCGTGGTACGGTCATAAATGTAGAGACCATCCGAAATAGCTCCAGACGCTGAGGGTGTCCACCCACCGGCGACGTACACCTCACCGTCAAGGACCGCCGCCGCCGCGGCTGCGAGTGCAACGGGCAGAGGTGTTGTGAAACTCCAGGATCCGGTGTTTACGTTGTAGACCTGGACCGCCTCCGTCGCAGTCTGCTCGTTGTCTGTCCAGCCACCGATCACAAAAATTCTCTCATTGACGGCCACGGCGCAGCAGGCGGCCACAGCTATCGGCAGCGGCGTGCACTCGTCCCACGTCGCCGAGTCGAGATCGAACACGAGAGCGCGCTCCGAGACATTGGCGTCGTCGAAGCCGCCAAAGCAGAAAAGCTTGCGGCCGAGCGCGACTACAGCTGCCCGATCACGTCCAGCGGGTGTCTTGGTCTGCCAAACCGACCCCTCGCGGAGCAATGATTCATGAACGCTTTCGCTGACGAGCTTCAGGTGAGGATGGAAGTAGGCCGGAAACGGCAAGTGGATGCCATCTGCTTGTTCTTCAGGGGTTGGACAAATCCGCGCGGGTGTCCCCGGGAGACTGCTGGTCGGGTGAGCGAAGAAGAACTTGCCGCTCGGGCCGAACGAAAACGGCGGAAAAAGACCGAGGCGTGGGAACAGACTTACCAGGGCGTTGGTCTCGGCACGTAGTTCGACACCTGTGATCTCGCCATCGGGAGCGAACCCAAATTCGATCAAGCCGTGTTCCGGCAGCATTGCGGGCAAGTTTGCTCCCGGTGGCAAGGCCGCGGGTGGCAACTCGGGCGCGGGATAAATAAATGGGAAGGAGAATGGAGCGCGGCTGCGGGCGCCGACCGCGGCGATCAACGAATTCTGAAATGACGCGCTTATCCGTACAGAATCTGGATCAACGATCCCAGTGTCGAGGTCGAGTACTCCGCCTGTCCAACCCTTGATACCTCCTGGCAGGAACGCCATCGGTTTGAGACGGTTACGAAGCAGTGCAAAGCGCTGTCCGCCGCCCCAAACCAGTTCTTCATCGGTGCCCACTGCGCGGTAGTCGAGCGAGAAGCGGGCGCATCCGCCATCCGGTTCGTCGAACCGGATCTCCATCCACCCTGTCAGCTTGGTCTCAGCGGGAGGAGGCCTCCTTCCAAGAAACGACGGCGCGTTCAGGAACTCATCGCCGAACACGCTCCTCATGGGATCGAGCGCGATACAAAGGCGCATCGAGGCCGGAAGAGTCACCATACGCGACTGCGTCACAGCACAACTCCCGGTTTCGTGAACCGATCCTTGAGCTAAACAAAAATCTCGTTCTTCGGGTTATCGAAGAACGGGGGCTCATTGCTTAACGCTTTACACCAACCGTTGCATTTCTGCAGCGACATCACCAAGGATCGGTCATTGCTGAGTAAACCCGACTCGCGGATCGCTTCGATGGGGAAGCGTTCCCTGCCCGGGTAGGAGCCGAGACCAACCAGCCGTAGGCCACTGAACGGGCCATCGAAGACCTCGTCACCGATCATGTGGGAGGCGCCGTGACGTACGTTCATCCGACCCGCGTCCAGGAGGTAGCCCTCCTCGACCAGCCGGCGACCCCATTCGTTGTAGGCAACTATAGCGCCGATCGCGAGATCGGTGGGCATTCTCGGCTCACCGCTGTAGTTGTTGGCCCAGAACGTCATGATGCTGGCGTCGATTCCGCTGACGGCTGCGTAGGTCGCGGTCGCGTGGGCGCTGAAATCGTCGAGGGCTGCTCCCGTAAGCGAAGGCAGGAACTTCTCGGCGAAGCTGCGATCGATCTGGTTCGACCGCTTGACGACGGAATCTACGTTGCCTTTAATGACAAAGAAGCCGCAAACGAACTTCGAACGATCGGTCAACTGGCCCGGCTTGGTCGTGTTGGCAATCGGATTGATTGTGCGCGCATCGGATACTTCGATCGACCAGAATCTAGCACCATCCACCCGATTTGTGAAGTGATTAAGACGGACGGAGTCGAAACCCGCACTCCTCCTAAAGACCGAGACATCAGAATCCTTGACCTCTTCACTCCTCTGCCAGAGTAGGAAGTGGCTTTCGTCGCACGGCATTTGGCTCCTCCTTCTCGCCAACGGGTATGGTCGGGTGGGCCTGACTGATAGCCGACGATCTATGCCTCTTGTCTAACACGCACTCTACGTTAAGGACACGATGAAGCTACGTCAAGGATGTGCTCGAACGGAGCCCCGCCGCCATGCGACTCCGAGATCACTCACGCTCCTTCCCGCCCTAGGTAGAAGCTAGCGGAAGGTCGATCATCCAGCCGGCTTCACCTCGCGCTCAGGCCAGAGTGGGGGGACTGTCACTTCCCTCACCGCCAGATAGCCACTTCGAAGCGGCCGGAGGCGTCGGCGGCGCCGCGGTACATCCCCGGCGAGTTGAAGGCCATGACGATCGAGCCGTCGCGGCCGACGGCGATGATGCCGCCGTCGTCGGGCGCCAGTACGTCGAAGACCACCTGCCGCGCCGCCTCCTCCAGCGAGAGCTTGCGGTAGGCCATCCGCGCCGCGACGTCGTAGGCCACGGCGTGGCGGATGAACTCCTCCCCCTTGCCGGTGCCGGAGACGGCGCAGGTGGCGTTGTCGGCGTAGGTGCCGGCGCCGACGATCGGCGTGTCGCCGACCCGCCCCCAGCGCTTGTCGGTGCGGCCGCCGGTCGAGGTGGCGGCGGCGAGGTCGCCGTTGCGGTCGAGCGCCACCGCGCCGACGGTGCCGTGCTCCTTGACACCCCCGGCCGCGGCCTCCTTGGCCTTCTTCGCCATCTCCTCCTGCCACTCCTGGCGGCGGCGCGGCGTCGCGAACCAGGCGTTCGGCACGCGCGCCACGCCTATCTCGTCGGCGAACTGCTCCGCCCCGTGACCCATGAGCAGGACGTGCTCGGTGCGCTCCATGACCAGCCGCGCCAGGGTGATCGGGTGGCGCACGGTGGTTACCGCCGCCACCGCGCCGCAGGCGTGCGTCCTGCCGTCCATGATCGAGGCGTCCAGCTCGTGGCCGCCGGCGTGGTTGAAGACCGCGCCCTTGCCGGCGTTGAACTTGGGGTCGTCTTCGAGAAAACGGACGATCCGCTCGACGGCGTCGAGGCTGCGGCCGCCGCCGTCGAGCACCCCTTTGCCGATCGTCAGCGCCTGGGTCAGCGACGCGACGTAGGCGCGCCGCCGGTCCTCGGACATCTTCGCGCGGTCGATCGTGCCGGCGCCGCCGTGGACGGCGAGCGCCCAGGCAACCTTGGGACGGGCCGGCGCTGCGGGCTCGTCGCCATCGCCGCAGGCCGAGAGCAGGACCACCGCGAGGACCGCGCACCGTCGCTTCATGCCTTCTCCTCCTCGCGACGCAGCAGCACCAGCGTCTGGTCGTCCCCCTGCGGCGTGCCGGCGCCGAAGGCGCAGGTGGCCTCGTCGATGGCCTCCACCAGCTCCGCGAGCGGCAGGTCGCGGTGCTCGGCGAGGAGCGCCGCCAGGCGGTCGGTGCCGAACTCTTCGTCGCCGGGCGACAGGCACTCGGTGATGCCGTCGCTGTAGAGGCAGACGAGGTCGCCGGGCGCCAGCACCACCGCGCGCGCCTGGTAGCGGCTGCCCGGCAGGAGCCCCACCGGCAGGCCGCTGGCGTCGAGCAGCTCGACCTCTCCATCGCGCCGCAGCAGCAGGCCCGGGTTGTGGCCGGCGTTGACGTAGCGCAGCGCGCCGCTGCCGGGGTCGAGCTCGGCCAGCAGCAGGGTGATGTACTTGCTCGGCGCCGAGGAGGCGAGGACGTGCGCCGAGAGCGCCTCGACCAGCTCCGGCCCCGGCGGGAAGCGGTCGAGCAGCAGGCGCAGCCCGGAGTGGAGGGTCGAGACCATCAGCGCCGCCGGCACCCCCTTGCCCGAGACGTCCCCCACCGCCAGGCCGATCTGCCCGCCCGGCAGCGACAGCAGGTCGAAGTAGTCGCCCCCCACCTGCCGCGCCGGCCGGTTCCAGCCGAAGAGGGAGTAGCCGGGGACGGGCGGGGCGCCGGTCGGCAGGATGAGGCGCTGGATCTCGGCGGCGAGCTCCATCTCGCGCGCCATCCGCTCGTTCTCGAGCGCCTGCTGGTGGAGGCGGACGTTTTCGAGCGCCAGCGCCGCCTGGGTGGCGAAGAGCACGAGGATGCGCCGGTCGCCCTCGGGGAAGGGCGCCAGGCCGCGCCGGGTCTCCTTGTCGCCCACGGCGAGGAAGCCGCGCGGGCCGGCCTCGACCTGGATCGGCACGCCGATCGCGTAGCGCGCGCCGGGTAGGAGAGCCGCCGGCGCCGGCCCCTCGCCGGCCAGGAAGCGCGCGAGCTCCGGGTCCGCGACCGCCACATCCGCCGCCGCCGCGCCGCCGAAGGCGCGGTCCAGCCGGTAGCTGCCGTTCTCGATCAGATAGAGCGCAGCGCGGCGCGCGTCGAGCAGCGAGATCGCCCGCAGCAACACCTCTTCGGCCAGCCGCTCGCGGTCGAGCGTGCCGGCCACCGCCAGCCCGACGTCGTAGAGCGCCTCGAGCTCGACGATCCGGTAGTTGACCTGGAAGCGCTCGGCCTTGATCTGCTGCTTGAGGCGCCGGTTGGTCGCCGCGGCGCCGAGGAGGAGGGTGAGCTGCGCCGCCGCCCCGGCCGCCGCCGCGGCGGCCTCGGGAGGCTCGACGACCAGCGCGCCGCCGGGGAGCGGCACGACGCCGGCGGCGCCGTCGGCGACGTCGTCGCGCTCGAGGATCGACGGGAACCCGTCCCCGATCGCCACCTCCCGCCGCAGCAGCTCGCCCTGCTCCAGGTAGAGCGCCACGCCGCGGGCGCCGCTCGTCCGCGCCCACACTTCGACCAGGTGGCGCAGCAGCAGGTGGTCGGCCGACTCCTCGCGCGCCAGCTCGAGCAGGCGCCCCCAGGCCTCCGGCTCGGCGGCGGGGTCGGAGCCGGGGCCCGGCAGCGGCAGGCTCATCGCGCGGCTCAGCCGCGCAGAGCGGCCACGGCCGTGGCCTCGTCGCCGTAGATCGGCGCGTACTGCGTGAGGCCCATGATGTGGAAGGTCTTGTCGATCGTCGGGGTGAGGCGGCAGAAGGCGAGACGGCCGCCGATCTCGATCATCTTCTCGATGATCTCGATGAGGATCGAGATGCCGATCGAGTTGACGATCGTCGTGCCCTCGAGGTTGAGCAGCAGCGCCTTGTGCCCCTCGTCGATCAGGGAGTAGGCGACGCGGGCGATCTCCTCCCCCGCCTGGTTGTTGATGTAACCCCTGGTGTAGATGACGGCCAAGCCGTCCCGGCGGTCCGCGGTGACTGTCGAGTTGTCGGTCATGGTCTCTTTCGTACGCCTCGTGCCCTACCGCCGCCGCTTGCTCATGACCACGGTCGTCCCCTCGCGCCCGGAATGGATCTCCACCTCGTCCATCAGCCCGCGGATGATCTTGAGCCCCCAGCCGCGCTTGCGGTCCTCCCGCAGCTTCGCCTCGATGCTCGGCTCCTCGATCGTCTCCGGGTCGAAGCCCACGCCCGAGTCCCGGACCGTGATGCGCAGCTCCTCGGGCTCGCCCTTGCCTACCACCTCGAAGGTCATCGTCACCTGGCGGTCGGGCGAGTGGCTGTGCTCGAAGGCGTTGATGCAGGCCTCGATCACTGCCATGCGAACCTCGTCGATTCTATCCGGACTCATCTTCATGAACTCGGCGATGGCCGTGGCGGTCTTGCTCGCCGCGACTTCCATGTCGGGCGCCATCGGCAGCGTGAGGGTGACCTCCCTCAGGATGGCCTGGCCGTTCATGGCTCGGAGGCGCGCGGGCGAAGTGCCCTCAGAAGGAGAGGTAGAGCTGCAGGGCGAAGACGACGAGCGGGTCGATCAGGTCGTTGGCGAGCAGCCAGACGAAGCTCGATAGCGTCCCGGCCGAGAGCAGCAGGCGGGCGGGCACCTGAGGGACGGTAGCGGCGTGGCGGCGCAGGGCTTGGAGCATTCCATTCCTCCTCGTCGCCGCCGATCATTGCCAGGGGGCTGCCAGCCGCCGCCGCGGACCTGTCACCGGGCCGTAACCTCAAGATGGCGAGGAGCTTACACGAACCTCCGCGGCGTGACGGCGGTGCGGCCTCGCGGGTGCCCGCGACATTCTGCCGCAGAAACAACCCGGCCGCTCGCGCGTAGTACGTCCGAATGCCCGCGGCCGTAGGGCCGCGCCGCATCGGGACAGAATGACGCGCCCGCGGCAAAATGTCGCGCGCGGTCAAAACCCCTTTCTCTGCAAGGTCTTGCGGTCGAGCCCCAGGAGCTTGGCGGCCTCGCTCTTGTTGCCGCCGGTCAGCTGGAGCACCCGCACGATGTGCCGGCGCTCGACCGAGTCGAGGTCGAGCGAATCCGTGCGCTCCGCCTCGGCGCTCGGCGAGGCGACGAGGAGCGAGCGCAGCAGCTCGCCGTCCACCTCCCCCTCGGCCAGCGACACCGCCCCCTCGACCAGGTTCTGCAGCTCGCGCACGTTGCCCGGGTAGTCGTGGGCGAGGAGGAGCGCCAGCGCCTCCGGCCGGAACTGCGGCACCGGGATGCCCTCGCGGCGGCAGAACTCCTCGGTGAAGGCGCGCAGCAGCAGCGGGATGTCCTGCCGCCGCTCGCGCAGCGGCGGCAGCTCCACCTCCACTCCCTTCAACCGGTAGTAGAGGTCCTCGCGGAACTGCCCGCGCGCCACCAGCGCCTCGAGGTCCTGGTGGGTCGCGGCCACCAGGCGCACGTCGACCGGGATCGGCCGCCGGCCGCCGACACGCAGCACTTCCCGCTCCTGGAGCGTGCGCAGCAGCTTGACCTGCAGGGACACCTGCATGTCGCCGATCTCGTCGAGGAGGAGCGTTCCGCGGTCGGCCAGCTCGAACCGCCCGGGGCGCGCCTGGACGCCGGTCGCCACCCCGCCTTCGATGCCGAAGAGCTCGCTCTCCAGAAGCGACTCGGGGAGTGCGGCGCAGTTGACCGCGATGAGGGCCCCCTCGCGCCCTGAGAGGTCGTGGAGGAGCTTCGCCACCAGCTCCTTGCCGGTGCCGCTCTCGCCGCGCACCAGGACGTTGACGCCCCGCGGCGCCACCCGCTCGACGATTTCGAGCACCCGCCGCATCGCCGGCGCGGTGGCGACGATCTTCCGCTCCCCCACCCGCCCCTCGGTCGCCAGCCGTCCCTTGAGGGCCTTGTTCTCCTCGGCCAGGCGCTCGCGCTGGCTGGCCAGCTTCTCGCGCTGGCGGGCGGAGTCGAGCGCCGCCCCGGCCAGCGCCGCCACCGAGTCGAGGAAGCGCTGGTCGTCCGGCGTGAAGCGTGCCCCCGGCTCGCCGCGCACCTCCTTGTCGAGCAGCGCCAGGTAGCCCAGGAAGACGCCGCGGTAGGCGAGCGGGGTGGCGAGGAGGTCCTGGTAGCGGCGCCCGGCGAGCGTGCCGCCGGTGCGGGAGAGGGGCTTCCCCTCGGCCAGCAGCTCGCGCCAGAGCGGCGCCTCGAGCAGCGCCTCCCCCGCCGGCGGCGGCCCCTCCCAGCCGGCCGTCGAGAGGGCGTGCGGACGCCCGTAGGCGTCGCGCGTCACCGCCACCGCCGCCGCCGGGTCGGTCACCGCCACCACCCGCTGCACGAGCTCCTCCACCAGCTCGCCCTCCGCCTGCTGCGCCTGCAGGGCGAGGGCGAGGTCGTAGAGGGTCTCGAGCTGGAGGATGCGCCGCTTCTCGGCGAGGTTGACGTCCGGGCGCACGAGGGAATTCTAGCGACAGGGCGCCGCGAGCACTTTTACTGATCCTGCTCCTGCATCTCGTTGAGCTCCCGCCGTGCCTCCTCCAGGCGATTCACGGCATCGATCTTCTCCTGCTCGGTGCCCTCCATGGTGCGGATCTCCTCCGCCATGCGCTCGATCTCGGCGGCCTTCTCCATCCTGCGAGATCGCTCGGCTTCATCCGAAACGGCGGAGTCGGTTGCCGCGGAGGAAGTGCCGCTCGGTGGTGGCTCGCAGCTCCACGTGACCGGCAGCAGCAGCCCGAGCAGACACAGCACCGGCCACGACAGCAGACGACGTACACGGCTCTCTTTCATGGAGGCCTCCTGCGACTCAGGTTCGTTCGTTCAGTCGCCGCAGCCGCTCCCGGGCGCGGCGGACGATAGGGCGGAGCTCCGGGTCGGGATCGCGCCAGAGCGCGAGGAAGTGGGCGTAGTGCCAGGCCGCGTCGCGGGGTTTGCCCAACCGCTCGAAGGCCTCGGCGCGGCGGAGGTGGGTCCAGGCGGCCTGGACGACGCCGTTGTCGGTCGAGGTCTCCGCGAGCGAGCGGTACCAGGCGATCGACTCCTCCCAGCGGCCGAGCGCGAAGAGCAGGTCGGCACGGAGCTGGCGGGCGAAGAGGAGGTTCGCGTAGGCCGACCCGGTCTCGGGCCACGCAGATCCGAGGTCGATCCCTTCCAGCTCGCGCAGCGCCTCCTCCCCCTGCCCCTCGCCGGCGGCGAGGTGCGCGCGCAGCGTCGCCGCCAGCGCCCGCGCCAAGGCGGCGTCCTCGGGGGCGTCGAAGCGGCCCAACGCGGCGGCCGCCCGCCGCACGCCGCTCCACTCGCCGAGCCGCGCGTCGGCTATTCCCAGGACGAACGTCTTGATCAGCGCGGCCTGGCGCGTGTGCAGTCTCTCGCCCGTCCACTCCGCGGGCGGCTCCCAGGCGGACCAGCGCTCGCGGACGGCGCGCAGCTCCTCGCGCGGCACGGGCAGGAAGGGGTGACGCAGCGGCCAGGAGGAGGGGTGCTTGCGGAGGCGCTCGATGGCGGCGAGGTGCGGCCGCGCCGCCGCCCGCCGCCCCCGGCCCAGGGCGACGAGCATCTTCATGCCGTGGTACTCCGGGGGCTGGACCACCGCGGCGGCCCGGGCCCGCTCGACGAGCTGCTCCGCGCGGCCGAGCTGCCGCAGCTCGAGGAGGTGGCGGAGGGCCTGGTTGAGCTTCTGCGGCCCGTCGGCGAGCGCGTCCGCGGCGGCTCGCTCGCGGTCCGCCTCCGGGCCGAGGAGGGACGCGCGCCAGAAGCGAATGAGGACCGCCCACTCGGAGGCGGGGTAGAGGGCGAGGTAGCGGGCGGTCAGGGCGTCCAGCTCGGCGGACCGCCGCTGCAGCGCCATCTCCTCCATCAGGTGGATCAGCGACGGCGGGAACGACGGGTCGAGCGCCAGCGCCCGCGCGAAGGCGTGGTCGGACTCGGCCCGCGCCCGTCCCCGCATGGGGTTGTGGTGGAAGAGCACCTCGCCCAGGCCGTGCCAGCCTTCCACTTCGTCGGGGTAGTGACCGAGGAACTCCCGGTAGAGCCGCTCGGCCTCGTCGGCGGCGCCGCGGCCGTAGGCGTGGAGCGCGGCGAGGAGGCGGCTGTCCCGTTCGGGCAGGTCGGCGGCGAGGGCCGCGGCGCGCTCGGCGGACCGGCGGGCCTCGTCGAACGAGTCCCCCCAGCCCGCCGCCACGGCCAGCCGATAGTGGCCGAGCGCGAACTCCGGATCGGCGGAGACGGCGCGGCGGAAGGCCTCGGCGGCGAGGGCCATCTGCCCGCTCCGCAGCAGCCTCTCGCCGTCGAGATAGGCCTTGAGCGCCGGCAGCGACTCGGTGGTGAGCGCGCCCTGGCGCGCGATCCGGCCCGCCGGCGCCGCGAAGCGCCGGGCCACGAGCTGCCGCGCGAGGTCGTCGATGAGGCGGAAGAGCTCCCCTTCGCCGCGGCCGCTCGCCTCGGCCGTGCCGAGGGCGCGCTCCCCCTGATAGAGAGTGGCGGCGAGCTGCAGGCGGTCGCCGACCGCGACGAGGCTGCCGACGACATGGAGGCCGGCCCCGAAGCGGCGCGCCAGGGCCGCTCCCGAGGCGGCGTCGAAGTCGCCGCCGGACTCCTCCGCCGCCGCGCGCAGCAGGGCGTGCGGGTCGACGGTGCGCAGCTCGCCGGCGCCGTCGAGCTTGCTGCTCAGGAGGTCCACCAGCCCCTCGCGCAGATAGGCGAGGCCGGGTCCACCGCGGATCGTGAACGGCAGGACGGCGAGGCGGGTGGACGAGACCTCGGCCGCCGCGCCGCGCTGGCGCAGCGCCCACCAGGTGCCGCCGGCAGCGAGTAGCAGCGCCGCCGTGGCGGCAACGGCGAGCGCCGGCGCGCGGCGGCGCGCGCGCCGCAGCCGGGGGACGCCGGAGCGGGAGGGCAGCGCCGCTTCGCCGCTCGCCAGCGCCTCGAGGTCGAAGGCGAGGTCCCCGGCCGACTGGAAGCGCTGCTCGGGGGCCTTTTCCAGGCAGTGCCGGACGATGCGCGCCAGCCCCGGCGCCAGCTCCTCGTGCAGGCGCTCCAGCTCCGGCGGTTCCTCCTTGAGGATGGCGCTCATCGTCTCGACCGCCGACTCGGCCTGGAAGGCGCGGCGGCCGGTCAACAGCTCGTAGAGGATCGCTCCCAGGGCGAAGACATCGGCGCGATGATCGGCCGACCGGCCGCGCACCTGCTCGGGAGCCATGTAGCCGACGGTGCCCATGACCACGCCCGGCTCGGTGCCGGGCAACGCCGTCGCCGCCGCAGCCAGCTCCGACGCCGAGCCGTGGCCGCCTTGCAGCTTGGCGAGGCCGAAGTCGAGGATCTTGACCCGCCCGTCGCGGGTCAGGAAGAGGTTCTCGGGCTTGAGGTCGCGGTGGACGATGCCGCGGTCGTGCGCGGCGGCGAGGCCGCGCGCCACCTGGAGCGTGATCTCGACCGCCCGCCGCACCGGGAGCGCGCCACCGGCCAGCCGGTCGCGCAGCGTCTCGCCGTCCAGGACCTCGGTGACGAGGTAGGCGGTGCCGTCCTGCGCGCCGGTGTCGAAGACGGTGAGGACGTTCGGGTGATTGAGCGCCGAGGCGGCGCGCGCTTCCTGCTCGAAGCGGCGGAGGCGCTCGGGGTCGGCGCCCACGGCGGCGGGGAGGACCTTGACCGCCACGTCGCGACCGAGGCGCGGGTCGCGGGCGCGGTAGACCTCCCCCATCCCGCCCGCACCGAGCGGGCTGAGAATTTCGTAAGGGCCGAGCCGCGAGCCGGCGGCGAGCATGAGAGGCGAAGGGGATTCTACAGCCCTGAAACGACCGGCCGGGCCGGGCCGATGTGTCAGTCGCCGATCGCGGCGCCGCTGCCGGCGATCTCGACGACCTGGAAGGGACCGTCGCCGACGGAGGCCTCGTCGAAGGCGGTCCCCGTCTCCTCGGCGAGGTGCTTGCGCCACGCCACGTAGCGCTCGCTGCTCAGCGTCTCGAGCCGCACCGTCCCCTGCGCCACCGCCTTCTGCCCGACGGCGTCTGCCGGGAAGACGATGACCCCGTCCTCCACCTTGATCCGGATCCGCCGCCGCGCTTCGTCCTCCAGCTCCATCCAGCACCCCGCCATCGCGCACACCCCCGAGACCTTCCCCTCCACCCGCACCACCCGGCCGGCGTGCTCGGCCGGGGCGTCGAGGAGAGCGGCAATCGGCGTCGGCTTCTCCACCGTCACCGCCGCGCCGTAGGCGGCGGGCCCGGCGGCGGAGAGGGGGGCGGCAGCGAGGGCGAGGGCGAGCACAAGCGTGGCGATCCTGGGCATCGTGGTCTCCGATCGAGAGGAAGAGGATATCCTTTGCAGAGGTATCCTACCCGAAGTAAGATTTGCGCATGGCTACCGAGAAAGTCTCGCTGACGTTGGAGGAGGAGCTCGTGGCGGAAGCCCGTGAGGTGGGTGGCGCGCGCGGCCTGTCGGGCTATGTGAACCGGGCGCTGCGTCACCAGTTGCAGCGCGATCGCATCACCGGCTTCCTCGCGGAGCTCGAGCAGGAGAACGGCCCGATCCAACCGCAGGTCATGGAGGAGGTCCGCCGAGCATGGCCCGCCCGCGGCGCCAAGGGAACCGCCCGCCGCAGCGGCTGATCCTCGACTCCGGAGCGGTCATCGCGCTGGCGCGAGGTGACGCCAGAGCGCGAGCGTACCTGGCGCGAGCCCTGGAGCTGGAAGCGACGGTCGAGATCCCGGTAGTGGTCGTGGCAGAGACGATCCGCGGCGGCCCGCGCGACGCGCCGGTTCACCGCGTTCTCAAGGCCGTTGGCTCGGTACCCTCAGCGCGGGAGGAGCACGGACGAACGGCAGGAGGGCTCCTCGGAGCCTCCCGCTCGTCCGCAACCGTGGATGCTCTGGTCGTCGCGCAAGCCGTAGAGGCGGGAGGCGCGCACATCCTGACCGGAGATCGCAAAGACTTGGAGCGCCTCGCCAGCCGGCATCCCGAAGTTTGGATCCACGCCGTCTGAGGTTCCAGCCTTCATTTCTGTGGCCGAATGGGCTGGGTCTGCGGCCGAATGGGCTGGGTACACGGGCGAATGGGCTGGGTCCGCGGACGAATGGGCTGGGTCTGCGCCCGAATGGGCTGGGTCAGGGGCTGAATGGACTGGGTTGGTGGCCGAACCCACTGGGTCGAGCCGCCGACCCAACCCAATGGGCCGTCAACCCAACCCAATGATCCGCCAACCCACTCAAATGACCTGCCGATTCACCCTTATGGGCGCCCGACCCACTCCATTGGCCGGTCGACCCAGCCAGTCGAGCCGCCGACCCTCGCCATTCGTCGCCTGATCCCGCCCAGCGGCTAGCCGCGCGCGGCGCGGCGGGCTCGGCGCGGCTCGGGCAGCGCCCGCGCCAGATACTCGCCGGTGTAGCTCCCCCGCGTCGCCGCGACCTCTTCGGGCGGCCCTGCGGCGAGCAGGCGGCCGCCGGCGGCGCCGCCTTCGGGGCCTAGGTCGATCACCCAGTCGGCGGTCTTGATGACTTCGAGGTTGTGCTCGATGACGACGACGGTGTTGCCGAGGTCCACCAGGCGGTGGAGGAGCTTCAGGAGCTTCCCGACGTCGTCGAAGTGCAGCCCGGTCGTCGGCTCGTCCAGCAGGTACAGGGTCCGCCCGGTTTGCCGCTTGCACAGCTCCCGCGACAGCTTCACCCGCTGCGCTTCGCCGCCCGACAGGGTCGTCGCCGGCTGGCCCAGCCGGATGTAGCCCAGGCCCACCTCGCACAAGGTCTCGAGGATGCGCTCGATCGCCGGAATGTTGCGGAAGAACTCGCGCGCCTGCTCAACCGGCAGGTCGAGGATCTCGGCGATGTTGAGCCCCTTGTAGCGCACCGCCAGGGTCTCGCGGTCGTAGCGCTTGCCGCCGCAGACCTCGCAGGTGACGTAGATGTCGGGCAGGAAGTGCATCTCGATCTTGATCTGCCCG
>DATLOC010000054.1:0-30418 GCA_035536455.1 Thermoanaerobaculia bacterium
CCTCGATGCGCTCGAGGGCCGGGCCGCCCGGTCCGCCGGCCAGGGCGACGCCGCGCGCCCAGGCCACGCCCGGCAGGCGCTCGACGGCCGCCAGCTCCTCGACCGGCAGATGGGCCGGCCCGCCGACCTCGGGGCGCACGACGAGGTTGGGACCGAAGGGCGCCAGGTCCTCGGCGAGCCGGTCGCGCACCCGCACCGAGAAGCCGGCGAGGGTCGCCACCGTCGCCGCGGCCACCGCCACGGCGGCGGCGATCAGCGCGAGCTGCCGGGAGCGGCGGCGGAGGCTGCCCCAGAGGACGCGGAGGAGCATCAGGCGGCGGCCCTCGCCAGGAGCGACGCCGGGTGGCGGCGGAGCGCCCGCAGCACCGGCGGCAGGCTCGCCAGCCCGGCGAGGAGGAGCCCTAAGGCGGCGGCGAAGGGGACCAGGACCGGCGCCGCCGGCACGGCGACGCCGAGCGCGGCCTCGCCGAGGAGGCGTCCGGCCGGCAGGCCGAGGGCGCCGCCGGCCAGGCCGCCGGCGAGCCCGAGGAGCGCCGCTTCGAGGAGGAAGAAGCCGGCGACACGGCCGCGCGGCGTGCCGAGCGCGACCAGGAGCCCCGCCTCCAGTCGCCGCTCGAGGACCGTCGCGGTCATCGCCGCGGTGACGCCGAGCGCGGCGCCGGCGAGCGCCACCGCGGCGAGCGCCACGAGCACGGCGCGCAGCCGCCCCAGCACCTCGGCGGTGGCGGCGGTGACGCCGCGCACCAGCTCGACGCGCGCGCCCGGCAGCGCCTCCTCGATCTGGAAGGCGACCGACGACGGGTAGGCGGTGCAGTACCAGGCGTCGTACTCCTCCGGCGTCATCGCCGATGGCGGCTTGCGGCGCCCGGCCGGCTCCGGCGTGGTGAGGGCGAAGAGCTCGGCGCGGCGGGTGCGTCCGGGGCGGCCGGCCAGCGCCTGCGCGGCAGCGAGCGGCACGAACGCCTGCTCGTCCTCCTCGCCGCCGGATGTGAGGATGCCGGTGACGCGGAAGTGCAAGGTCTGTCCGCCGAGCGCGGCCGCGATCTCGTCGCCCGCGCCGGCGCCGAGCCGCGCCGCGAGGCGGCGACCGAGGGCCACCTCCGGCGCGCCGTCGCGCGGCCAGCGGCCGGCGAGCGCGAGGGTGGGGCGGGTGCGCGGCAGCCCGGTGCGCCAGCCCGGCTCGAGCGGGTGGTCGAACCAGGTGCCGACGAGCGGAGCGACGAGGCCGCCTTCGGCCGTGCCGGCCGCGGCCGTCGCCAGCCGCGCGCGCAGCGGGTAGAGCGGCGCCAGGGCGACGACGTTGTTGCGCCAGAAGATGCGGCGCACGGCGGCGAGGTCGGCGGCGGCGAGCGTCTCGCCGTCGCGCGGCACGATCGTTAGGTTGGCGCCGTACGAGCCGAGGTCGGCGGCGAGGCGGTCGCCGGAGGCGAGGAGGACCTCGGCCATCGCCGTGGCGCCGAGCGTGCCGAGCGCGACGGCGGAGAGCGCCAGGAGCTTGCGGCGGGTGCCGCGGCGGAGCGACTCGGCGAGGAGGCGGGCGAGCACCGGGCGCCTACCCTGCGTGCCCGCCGTGCGCGGCCGCCGGCGCGAAGAGCTTCGCGCCCTGCGCCAGGTCGGCCGCGGCGAGCACCAGCTCGTCGCCCTCGACCCGCGCGCGCAACGGCACCGGGTTGCAGCCGCCGGGCTGGCCGATCGACGGCGGGTAGATCGCCGAGCCGCAGTGGAGGCAGGAGACGTCCACTCCCTCCTGCACGTAGCCGCGCGGGCCGCAGATCAGGCAGGCGTCGAAGGCGGTCACCACCTCGCGCTCGTCCAGCCGGATGGCGACGAAGCGGACGGCGCCGCCGGGGAGCGCGGCACTGAAGCGGGCGAGCTGCCCCTCGGCGAGTCCGGCCAGCGGGATGCGCACCGCACCGTCCGGCCCGGGCGCCACCGGCGCCGCCGGCGACAGCTCGAGCGGCGCCCGCCCGTAGACCAGGCCGGCGCCCAGCGTCAGGAGAATGACGACGCCGAGCGCGCCGCCCAGGAACCGCGCCCGGCGCTGGCGCCGCTCGGTGGCGCGCGCCAGGCGGGCCGCCGCGGCATGCGCCGTCTCCGCCGGCCCCGCCTCGCGGCCCGGCACCAGGAGCATCAAGAGGGGCAGCAGCAGGACGGCCAGGAGGAAAAAGAACTCGTTCCGCACCAGCGGCCCGACCGCCGCCATCGTCGTCTCGTTGGCGGGCAGCCAGCCGGCCTCGGACAACTCGTGGTAGCCGTTGACCAGGAGCTGCAGCACGAAGACGGCGAGGGCGATGCCGGTAATCTTGAAGAAGCGGGCCAGGTCGATGCGCAGGCTGCCGCGTACGAAGAGGACGCCGAAGACGACCGCCGCGGCGAGCCCGAGGGCGGCGCCGAGCGCCGCCAGCAGGCCGCGGGTGGTGAGCGAGAGGGCGGAGAGGAAGAGGACGGTCTCGATCCCCTCGCGGAAGACCATCAGGAAGGTGAAGAGGGCGACGCCGGCAGCGACCGGCGCGCCGGCGCGGCGGGCGAGGATGCGCCCAAGCGAGCCCTTGACCTCGCCGGCCACCTCCCGCCCGTGGCGCCACATCCAGACCACCATGCCGCCGACGGCGAGCGCCGAGGCGATGTAGAGGACGCCTTCGAAGGCCTCCTCGTTGACCGCCCAGCGGTAGAGAGCCCAGGCGCCGAGGACGCTGCCGGCCACCGCCGCGGCGATCCCGCCCCAGACCGCCGGCAGGTAGCGCTCCTCCCCTTCTTTGCGCAGGAAGGCGACGATGATGCCGACGACGAGCGCCGCCTCCACCCCTTCGCGGAGGGTGACGACCAGGGCCTCAAACACCGGCCGCCTCCGGCCCGCTCCCGCCCGGAGCGGTCTCGGCCTCGGCGCAGCGGACGCAGATCCCATCGATGCGCAGGGTGTGCCGGCTCGGCACGAAGCCGTGGGCGCGGCAGATCTCGGTCTGCAGGGCGGCGATCCCCGGGCTCACGAACTCGACCACCCGGCCGCAGCCGGTGCAGACGAGGTGGTCGTGGTGCTGGCCGGGGTGGACGTGCTCGTAGAGGTAGCGCCGGCGCCCGAGCCGCTGCTTGCGCGCCAGGCCGCAGACGACGAGGAGGTCGAGGTTGCGGTAGACGGTGGCGCGCGAGATGGCGACGCCCGCCGCCCGGAGAGCGGAGAGGATCTCGTCGGCGTCGATGTGCCCGTGCTGGGCGAAGACCTCGTCGAACAGGGCGAGACGCTCGGCGGTGACCCGCTGTCCGCGGGCGCGCAGGGCGCGCAGGAACTGCTCCTTCTCGCGCGGCTCGAATGGGGGACGATCTATTTGTTGAGACGAATTCTCAAGAAGCACGAATCAATTCTGGACCGTGCTAGTCCTCTTTGTCAACGCTCGTCACCCAAGCAGTTGGCACGCGGTGTGTTAGCTTGATTGAGGCATGGAGAGACGGGAACTCGAAGTCGCGGTCGAGGAGCCTTGCGGGCCGGAGGAGCAGCTGGCGATCCGCATCGTCGGCGAGCCGCTGCCGCCCCTGCCCCTCGGTTGGCGGATCGCCATCTTCATCGCCGGTTGGGCGCTGATCCTGATCGGCGTCGCCGGCCTCGTCCTCCCCGGCCTCCAGGGGGTCCTTACCATCCTCCTGGGCGCCGCCCTCCTCTCGCTCGACAACGAGCTGGTCTACCGCGGCCTCCGTCGCGCTCTGGTGCGCTGGCCGCGCGCCTGGCAGCGGGTGGAGCGCTTCCGCGCGCGCGCCCACGCGCGCCTCCACCGCTTCCGGAAGCACTAGCGGGTCTACCGCTCGGCGAGCGGCACGTACCGCCGCTCGGTGGCGCCGGTGTAGATCTGGCGCGGGCGGTTGATGCGGGTCTTGGGATCGGCGCGCATCTCCAGCCAGTGGGCAATCCACCCGGGCAGGCGCCCGAGCGCGAACATCACTGTGAAGAGGTTGGTCGGGATGCCCATCGCGCGGTAGATGATGCCGCTGTAGAAGTCGACGTTCGGATAGAGCTTGCGCTCGATAAAGAAGTCGTCGGAGAGGGCCACCTCCTCGAGCGACTTGGCGATGTCGAGCAGCGGATCCTGGACGCCGAGCTCGCGCAGCACCTCGTCGGCGGTCTCCTTGAGGATCTTGGCGCGCGGATCGAAGTTCTTGTACACCCGGTGGCCGAAGCCCATGAGGCGGAAGCCGGAGTCCTTCTGCTTCGCCATCTCGACGTACTTCTTGTAGTCGCTGCCGTCCTGGCGGATGCGCTCCAGCATCTCGATGACCGCCTGGTTGGCGCCGCCGTGGAGCGGGCCCCAGAGGGCGCAGATGCCGGCGGCGATCGAGGCGAAGAGGTTGACCTGGCTGCTCCCGACCATGCGCACCGTCGAGGTGCTGCAGTTCTGCTCGTGGTCGGCGTGGAGGAGGAGGAGGAGGTTGAGCGCCCGCTCCACCACGGGGTTCACCCGGTACTCCTCGGCCGGCACCGAGAAGAGCATGTGCAGGAAGCGGCCGGGGTAGTCGAGCCGGTTCTGCGGGTAGACGAACGGCTGGCCGACGTTCTTCTTGTAGGAACAGGCGGCGATCGTCGGCACCTTGGCGAGGAGCCGGACGATGTTCATCTCGAGGTCGCGGTCGTTCTCCGGGTAGTAGGCCGAGAGCGAGGCCACCATCGCCGAGAGCATCGCCATCGGGTGCGCGCCCGCGGGGTAGCCCTCGAAGAACTTCTTCATGTCCTCGTGCAGCATGCTGTGGTAGGTCAGCCGGCGCTTGAAGGCGTCGAGCTCCGTCCGGCTCGGCAGCTCGCCGCGGATCAGCAGGTAGGCGACCTCCACGAACTCGGCGCTCCCCGCCATCTGCTCGATCGGGTAGCCGCGGTAGCGCAGGATGCCGCGCTCGCCGTCGATGAAGGTGATGGCGCTCTCGCAGGAGCCGGTGTTGCCGTAGCCGGGGTCGAGGGTGATGGCGCGGGTCTTGGCGCGGAGCTGGGTGACGTCGACCCCCACCTCGCCCTCCGTGCCGACCACGACCGGCAACTCCAGCTCCTTGTCGTCGAGCGTGAGCTTGGCGCGGCTCGCCACGATCTCCGCGCCGGGGCTGGCGTTCTCTTCCGTCACGGCCTTCATGTTCGCCAACTATAGCTCTCTCGCGGCCGCGCGGCGCCCCTCGTTCAGAGCTCGCGCAACGCCGTCGCCACCGGCAGCCGGGCCGCGCGGATCGCCGGGAAGAGGCCGCCGACGAGCCCCATGAGCAGGGCGTAGAAGATCCCCTGGGTCAGCAGCGCCGGCGTCACCTGGAAGGCGAAGGCCACCTGGCTGAAGGTCTGCCAGTTCATCGTCGCTGTGCGGAAGCCGTCGAACGCGGCGTAGGCGAGGCCGGCGCCCAGCGCCCCGCCGACCAGGGCCAGGACGAGCGACTCGACGAGCACCGAGACCACGACCGGACCGCTGCCGAAGCCGAGCGCCCGCAGGGTGCCGATCTCGCGGGTCCGCGTGGCGACGGCCGAGTACATCGTCAGCAGCGCGCCGAACACCGCGCCGAAGCCCATCAGCAGCGCCACCGCGAACCCCAGGATGCGAATGAGGCTCGTCATCGCGTCCGACTGCTCGGCGTAGAAGTCGCTCTGCCGCTGGACCTTGACGTCGAGTCGCGGGTCCTTGGTGAGAGCGTCCTTGAAGCGGTCGAAGGCCTCCGGCGACTCCAGCCGGGCGATCATCGACTGGAAGCTGTTGCCGCGCCGGTAGGCGGGCTGGAGGACGCCGACGTCGCACCACAGCTCGGACTCCCAGAGCGCGCCGCCGGCGGTGAACAGCCCGACCACCTCCCACTCGCTCTGCCCCCAGCGCATGCGCGAGCCGACGTCGACGTCGAACTGGCGGGCGGCGGCGTCGCCGACGATGATCTCGTTCTTCCCCCAGGCGAACATCCGCCCCTTGCTGATCTCGATGTTGTCGCGGGCCGCGAAAGCGGCCGGCTGCACGCCGCGCAGCGGCACGTTGGCCGGGGAGCCGGTCGAGCGCTTCGCGAGGTCGACGACCACGAACAGCTCGGCCGAGGCCAGAGGCGCGTCCGCGCCGACGGTCTGGCGGGCCCCGGCGGCGCGCGCGACGCCCGGCGCCTGGGCGATGACCTGCACGTCGTCGCGCCCCAGGATGCTCATCATCTCGCTGTCGCTGCCGGCGCGGAGGACGAGGGCGGTGTCGTCCCTGCCGGCGGTCGCCAGGGTGCGGCGGAAGCCCTCCCCGATCGACAGCACGGCGACGAAGACCAACACCACGCCGGCGACGCCGAAGATCGTGGCGAGGGCCCCGCCGCGCCGCTCGCGGAGGGTGGCGAGGTTGAGCCGGATGACCGCCCAGGTCTGCTCGAGCCAGTGCATCGTCACACCCGCCGCAGCGCGTCGACGATGCGCAGCCGCATCGCCTGGAGCCCCGGCAGGAAGCCGGTCACGAGACCCAGGACGAGGATCAGCGCCACACCCATGGCCACGCCCTTGGCCGGCAGGTAGAAAATGGGGAGCATGGTGCTGAGGAGGCCGCCGACGACGGTCACGATCGGCCACGCCAGCAGCAGCCCCAGCCCGCCGCCGAGGACCGCCAGGAGGAGGGATTCGGCGAGCACCATGCCCATCACCTTCCGGTTGGTGAAGCCGAGGGTCTTCAGCACCGCCAGCTCCGAGGTCCGCTCCCGCACCGCCTGCGCCATCGTGTTGCCGGCCACCAGCAGGAGGATGAAGAAGACCACGGAGACGATGGCGGTGATGATGGCGCCGATGTCCCCGACCTGGTCGGCCCAGCCCTGGATGAGCGCCTTTTCGGTCGTCGTCTTGGTCTCGTAGGGGGAGTTGGCGAACTGGTCGTCGATGGCGCGGGCGATGGCGGGCGCCTTCTCGGGGTCGGCGATCTTCAGCAGGTACCAGCCGACCGTTCCCTGCCCGAACTGCCGCGCCTCGTCGAAGTAGTCGTAGCGGAAGAGGAACTGCGTCGTGTCGGTCCCCTTCTGCTCGCCGTCGTAGATGCCGCGGAGGTTGAACTCCCAGAGCTTGGTGCCGTCTTTCTTGCTCCAGATGGTGGCCTGGATCGGTACCCGGTCGCCGATCTTCCAGCCGAAGTTCTCGGCCGTCTTCCGGCCGACGACCGCCCCTTCGCGGTCGGCCAGCCAAGCCGCCATCTGCTCGGGCGGCAGCTTGTACTCCGGGTACATCTTCATGTACGCCGCCGGCTCGATCGGCGCCTGGAAGAGGTTCTGGAAGCGCCGGTCGGGGTTCTGGTAGACGCCGCCGAACCAGCCGGCGTGCGTCGCCAGGGTGACGCCGGGCACGCGGGCGATCTGGTCCTGGTAGCTCTTCGGCAGCGAGATGATGATCGAGGTCTTGTGGGTAGTGATCAGCCGATCGGCGCCGGCCAGCTCGGCGCCGAAGCTAAACGCCTGCCGGATCGCCGTCAGCAGGCCGAAGAGGACGAAGGCGATGAGGATCGAGAGCACCGTGAAGGCGGTGCGCACCTTCTTCCGCCGCAGGTTGGCGAGGAGGATCGGCAGGTAGCGCATCAGGCCACCGGCTCCGTCGAGAGCACGCCCTTGTCGAGGTGGACGGTGCGGCCGGCGCGCGCCGCGGCGTGCGGGTCGTGGGTGACCATGACGATCGTCTTCCCCTGCTCGCGGTTGAGCGCCTGCAGGAGGTCGAGGATCTCGTCGCCGCTCTTGCGGTCGAGGTCGCCGGTCGGCTCGTCGCAGAGGAGGAGCGTCGGGTCGGTGACGATGGCGCGCGCGATCCCCACCCGCTGCTCCTGGCCGCCGGAGAGCTGGCGGGGGAAGTGCTTGGCGCGGTCGGCGAGCCCCACGACTCCGAGCGCGGTCTCCACGTGCTTGCGCCGCTGCGCGCGCGACAGCTTGGTGAGGAGCAGCGGCAGCTCGACGTTGCGCTCGGCGGTCAGCACCGGCAGCAGGTTGTAGAGCTGGAAGACGAAGCCGACGTGGCGCGAGCGCCAGCGCGACAGCTGCCCGTCCGGCATCTTGTCGATCTGCTCGCCGCCGACGCGGATCGCGCCCTGCGTCGGCCGGTCGAGCCCGCCGATCAGGTTGAGCAGGGTCGATTTCCCCGACCCGGAGGGGCCCATCAGGGCCAGGAACTCCCCCGGCGCGACGTCGAGCGAGAGGCCGTTGAGCACCTCGATCCGCTCCTCGCCGCGGCGGAAGACCTTGTGGACGTCCCGGACTTCGACCAGCGCGCCGTTGCCGTGCATCGTTTTTCTCCTGGCTACTCCCTGACTCTGACGCGGTCGCCGTCGGCCAGCTCGCGCGGCCCTTCGACGACCACCTTCTCGCCGCCGGCAAGCCCGGCCAGCACCTCGACCTGCTCGCCGGGGGCGGGGCCGAGCCGCACCGCCCGGCGCTCGACCTTGTCGTCCTCGACGACGAAGACGACCGGGTTCGCCTGGTCGCCGCGCACCGCCTCGCGCGGCACGCGCACCGCGGGCTTCCCCGGAGCGGCCGCCTGCGCCTCGTCGCCGAGGAAGGCGACCTTGACCCCCATGTCGGGCAGGATGCGCGGGTCGAGCTGGTCGAACGCCAGGCGGACCTTCACCGTCGCCTTCTGCCGGTCGGCAGCGGGCACCGTGATGATGACGCGCGCCGGGATGCGCCACTCGGGGTAGGCGTCGAGCACCGCCTCGGCCGGCTGGCCGGGGCGCACGCGGCCGATGTAGGCCTCGTTGACGTCCACCTCGATCTCCAGCGAGCTCATGTCCACCAGCGTGCAGATGCCGGTGCGGGTGAAGCCGCCGCCGGCCGAGACCGGCGAGATCATCTCCCCCGGCTGCGCGTCCTTGGTCACCGCGACGCCGCTGAAGGGGGCGCGGATCACCGTGTCGTCGAGGTCCTGGCGGCGGAGCGCCACCACCCGGTCGGCCACCGTCACCTGCTCGCGCCCGACGTCGAGGCGGGCGCGCAGCGAGCCGACCTCCGCCTCGGCGGCGTCCACCTCCGACTGCGAGACCACCTTCTCCTCGGCGAGCCGGCGGGCGCGGCGCAGGTTGAGCTCCGCCTCGTGCAGGCGGACGCGGGTCTCGTCGAGCGCCTGGCGGGCGGAGGAGAGCTCGGCGCGGGTGAGCGACAGGGTGCGCTCGACGGTCGAGGGGTCGAGGCGGGCCAGCACCTGCCCCTCCTCGATCACCATCCCCTCCTCGACCAGCACCTCGATCACCTTGCCGGTCACCTTCGAGGAGACCGTCGCCTGGCGGCGGGCGGTGACGTAGCCCGAGGCGTTGAGCACGGCGCCCGGGGTCGCGCCGCCGGAGACCGCGACCGCCTCGGCCACCCGCACCGGCGCGGCGCGCGAGCGCCCGAGCCAGAGCCAGAGGCCGCCGGCGACGAGCAGGACCGCCACCGCCAGGGCGATCCACCGCCCGCGGCGGGACTCCGTCGCCTCCTCCGGGCCGCGGTCGATCCGCAGGCCTTCGATCGCGCTCTTGTCGCTCGCCATGTCCTCTTTCGGTTCGCCGGCCGCAGGGTGTACGCAGGGCCTAAGCGCGGGGTTTTCGAGCCGCCAATTCTATCTCAGGGCTGGCCTCAGGGCTCGTAGACGGCGCAGGCGGTCTCGTTCTCCCACACCTCGACGCGCGCCACCCGCACCCGCTCGGTCGGCGCCAGCCGCCGCTCCACCTCCTGGTAGACGAACTCGGCCAGCAGCTCGGCGGTGGTGTTGCGCCGGTCGAACGGCGGGATGTCGTTGATCACCCGGTGGTCGAAGGGCCCCAGGACCTCCTGCACCACCTCCTTGAGGTCGGCGAAGTCGAGCACCATGCCGAGCTCGTCGAGCTGGTCCGCCGCGACGTGCACGCGCACCCGGTAGTTGTGGCCGTGCAGGTTCTCGCAGCCGCGGGTGTGGCCGCGGATCGCGTGCGCGGCGGCGAACTGGAAGTCCTTGAACACCGTGTGCATCGCGGCGCGGATCGTGCCGCGCCGCGGCAGGGGAGTCAAGGGACGGCGGTGACGAACCGGTGACGGCCGTCAGTTGGCGGCGAGGAAGGCGACCGTGGGCGGCAACCCTTCGTCGAGGCCGCGCGGCCGCCAGTCCAGCTCGCGGCGGGCGCGGGCGTCGTCGAAGGCCCAGTGGCGGGCGAGGCTGCTGATCTGCGACGGTTGGAACGGCGGCCGCCGTCCGGCGAGACGGAAGAGCGGGGCGGTCACCGCGACGCCGGCGCGCACCAGCCCGACCGGCAGCTCGCGGCGCGGCGGCGCCACGCCGGCCAGCGCGCAGACGCGCCGCACGAGGTCGCGCAGCCGCACGATCTCGCCGGCGAGGACGTAGTCCCGTCCGGGCGCGGCGCGCTCCATCACCCTGGCGATGCCGTCCACCAGGTCGTCGAGGAAGACCCAGCTCGTGCGGCGGTCGCCGCCGACCACCGCCGGCAGCCGCCGCCGGATGATCTGCCGCAGGATGGCGTTGGCGCCCTCGCGCTTCCCCGGCGGGCCGTAGACCAGGCTCGGGTAGACGGTGTTGACGCGCAGGCCGCGTTTGCCCCACTCCTGGACCGCGCGCTCGGCGGCGTGCTTGGTGGCGCTGTAGGGGCTGGGGAAGGGGGTGAGCGGCCGGGCGGACTCGTCCGCCGCGGCGCCGTCCGCGGGGCTGCCGCCGAAGTAGGCGATCGAGGAGACCGAGAGGAACCGCCCGACGCCCAGCTTGTGGGCGAGCGAGGCGGTGTTCTCGCTCCCCTCGACGTTGACGCGGCGCATCCGCTCTTCGGGGGCGCGCACGTCGAGCTCGGCCGCGGCGTGGACCACCCAGTCGGCGCCCGACATCCCCTCGCGCATCGAGGCGCGGTCGGTGACGTCGCCGCGGAAGGTGGCGATGCCGAGCGCGGCGAGCGGCGCGGCGTCGCTCGTCGGGCGCACCAGGGCGCGGACCTCGTGGCCGGCCTCGACGAGCCGGCGGCAGAGCGCCTTGCCGATGTAGCCGGTGCCGCCGGTCAGGAAGACGCGCATGGGCGGCGCGATTCTAGCGGTCGAGCTCGCGTTGATCGGAGCCCGGCGCGAAAGCCTTCGCGCCTAGCTGGCGGCGCGCGCCTTCGAGGCCGGGGTTGAGCTCGAGCGCCCGCCGGAAGCGCGCGCGCGCCTCCTCCGTGCGCCCCAGCTCGGCGAGCACGATGCCCAGCCGGAGCTGGAGGCGGGCGTCCCGCGGCCGTAGCCGCGACGCGTGCCGGAGGTGCGGCAGCGCCTCCCCCGGGCGGCCGCGCTCGTGCAGCCAGCGGCCGAGCGCGGCCTGGGGGCGCGGCGCGCTGGGGGCGATGCGCACGGCCGCGCGCAGGTGCCGCTCGGCGCCGGCGTGGTCGCCGCGGCGCGCCAGCTCCGTGCCCACCCGCATCTCCGCCAGCAGGTTCGGACCGGTCACGGCGAGGGCGTGCCGGAACAGGGTGAGCGTGTCGCGCCAGGTGGCGACCTGCGCGCGCGCGGCGACGGCGAGCGGGGCGATGGCGAGGAGGGCCGCCGCGGCGAGCGCCGGCCGCCGTAGCCGCCTGGCCGGCCAGCGCTCCGCCACCTCCCAGACCAGGGCGGCGAAGAGACCGATCGACGGCAGGTAGGTGTAGCGGTCGGCCCGCGCCTGGCTGCCCACCTGCAGCAGCCCGATCACCGGCACCAGCATGCCGGCGAACCAGAGCCAGCCGACCGCCAGCCAGGGCGAGCGGCGGCAGCGCGCCAGCGCGACGGCGGTGAGAGCTACAAAGAGCGCCGCCGCCAGCGCCACGCGCCAGGCCGGCTGGGGCGGCGGCAGCGGGTAGAAGACGGCGAGGCCGCGCGGCCAGAGCGTGTCGCCGAGATAGGCGGCGTAGGCGAGCAGGGCGTTGGCGGCGCGCTGCGCGGGCGGCAGCGCGGCGAGCGGGAACATCGCCTCGCGCTGGGTGAAGAGGGCGACGCCGCCCGCGGCCAGGGCGGCGAGGAAGAAGGGCAGCTTCTCGCGCGCCAGCCGGCCGAGGGCGCGCCGAATCTCCGCCGCCGGCGCGCCGCGCGGCAGGCGCTCCAGCGGCCAGACGTCGAGTAGGAGGAGGACGAGCGGCACGGTGACGAGCATCGGCTTCGCGAGCAGCCCCAGCAAAAAGGCGAGGAGAGCGAGGAGGTAGCGGCGCCGCGCCGGCCGGCGGACCCAGCCGAGCCAGGCGGCGAGCGTCAAGAGGAAGAAGAAGCCGCTGAGGACGTCCTTGCGCTCGGCGATCCAGGCCACCGACTCGACGTGCAGCGGGTGGACCGCGAAGAGGGCCGCGACGACGGCGCTGCGCGCGGCGGCGCCGGTCAGCCGCCGCAAGACCAAGAAGAGCAGCACCGCGTTGGCGGCGTGGAGGAGGAGGCTCGTCAGGTGGTGGCCGCCCGGGTCGAGGCCGTAGAGCTCGCAGTCGAGCATGTGGGAGAGCAGGGTGAGCGGGTGCCAGTTGGCGGCGACCTCGGCGCCCCAGGCCCAGCCGAAGCCCCCGGCGGTGAGCCCGCGCCGGACCTGGCGGTTGGCGGTGACGTAGGCCGGGTCGTCGAGGCTGACGAAGTCGTGCCCGACGACCGGCGCGAAAACGAGGACGGTGAGGACGGCGAGCCCGAGCGCGAGCCCCAGGGAGCGGAGCCGCGCCGTCGCTTCGGGAGGACGCTCCGCCCCCGCGCGAGGACGCCGCAGGCCGGGAATCTTCAATGTTTGCCGTAGGTTAAACGTGTCTGGACGGGTCGCTGGGAGTTGGGCCCGACCCTGGAGCGTGTGCTCCGGCAATCACCATCAGCTCCCTCTCCTCCCCCCGCGTCGTCTCCCTCCACGGCGCGGGGCTTTTTGTTTTCAGCCCCCGGCGGCGAGCTGGCGCAGGACGTAGTGGAGGATGCCGCCGTGGCGGTAGTAGAGGACCTCCTGCGGCGTGTCGAGGCGCAGGCGGGCCGGGAAGTTGACGGCGGTGCCGTCCTCGCGCCGCGCGGTCACCGTCAGCAGGGCGCCGGCGGCACGGCCGCCGGCGAGCGCCGCCGCCAGCCCGTCGATGTCGATCAGCTCGCGCCCGGTCAGGCCCAGCGTCTTGGCGCTCGAGCCGCCGACGAGCTCCAGCGGCGCGACGCCCATCCCCACCAGGTTGCTGCGGTGGATGCGCTCGAAGCTCTCGGCGAGCACGGCGCGCACCCCGAGCAGCAGCGGCCCCTTGGCGGCCCAGTCGCGCGAGGAGCCGGTGCCGTACTCCTTGCCGGCGATGACTACCAGCGGCACGCACTCCTCCTGGTAGCGCAGCGCCGCGTCGTAGATCGGCATCGGCTCGCCATCGGGGAGGTGCAGGGTCCAGCCGCCTTCGATCTCCGGCACCAGGAAGTTGCGCAGCCGCACGTTGGCGAAGGTGCCGCGCATCATCACTTCGTGGTTGCCGCGCCGCGCGCCGTAGGAGTTGAAGTCCTTGGGCGCGACGCCGTGGGAGATCAGGTAGCGCCCGGCCGGGCTGTCGGTCTTGATCGCGCCGGCCGGCGAGATGTGGTCGGTGGTGATGCTGTCGCCGACCACGGCCAGGACACGGGCCGCGCGCAGGTCGGCGACCGGCTCGGGCTCCATCCCCATGCCTGCGAAGTACGGCGGCCGCTTGACGTAGGTCGAGACCGGGTTCCAGGCGTAGGTGTTCCCCTCCGGCACCGGCAGAGCCTTCCAGCGCTCGTCGCCTGCGAAGACGTCGGCGTACTGGCGGCGGAACATCTCGGGGTGGAGCGCCCGCCGCACCGTCTCCTCGACCTCCTGCTGCGTCGGCCAGACGTCGCGCAGGTAGACCGGCCGGCCGTCGCTCCCGGTCCCCAGCGGCTCCGTGAGGAGGTCGATGTCGATCCGTCCGGCCAGCGCGTAGGCCACCACCAGCGGCGGCGAGGCCAGGTAGTTGGCGCGCACGTCGGAGTTGATCCGCCCCTCGAAGTTGCGGTTGCCGGAGAGCACCGCCACCGCCACCAGCCCCCCCTCGTCGATGGCGCTTGAGATGGCCGGGAGTAGCGGGCCGCTGTTGCCGATGCAGGTGGTGCAGCCGTAGCCGACGAGGTGGAAGTTGAGCGCCTCGAGGTAAGGGGTGAGCCCGGCCTCGGCGTAGTAGTCGGTGACCACCTTCGAGCCGGGCGCGAGGCTGGTCTTGACCCAGGGCTTCGAGCGCAGGCCGCGCTCGACCGCCTTCTTCGCCAGGAGGCCCGCGGCCACCATCACCGTCGGGTTCGAGGTGTTGGTGCAGCTGGTGATCGCGGCGATCACCACCGACCCGTGCCGCAGCTCGACCGCGGGCTCGGCCACGGCCGCCACCGCGACGCCGCCCTCTGCCGCCGCGGCGCCGCCAGCGGCGGGGGCCACCGGCAGGGCTGAGGCGGCCTTCTTGGCCACCGCCAGGCCGGGCAGCTCGTCGAGGAAGCTCCGCTTGACCTCCGAGAGGCGCACCCGGTCCTGCGGCCGGCGCGGCCCGGCGAGGCTCGGCTCGACGGTGCCGAGATCGAGCGCCAGGGTGTCGGAGTAGACGGCTTCCGGGCTCGCCGCGGTGTGGAAGAGCCCCTGCTCCTTGCAGTAGGCCTCGACGAGCGCGACGTGCTCCGGGCTGCGGCCGGTGAAGCGGAGGTAGTCGAGGGAGACGGCGTCGATCGGGAAGATGCCGCAGGTGGCGCCGTACTCGGGTGCCATGTTGGCGATCGTGGCGCGGTCGGCGAGCGGCAGGGCGGCCAGCCCCGGGCCGTAGAACTCGACGAACTTCCCGACCACCCCCTTGTTGCGCAGCATCTCGGTGACGGTCAGGACGAGGTCGGTGGCGGTCGAGCCCTCGGCCAGCGCGCCGGTCAGGCGGAAGCCGACGACCTGCGGGATGAGCATCGAGACCGGCTGGCCGAGCATCGCCGCCTCGGCCTCGATCCCGCCGACCCCCCAGCCGAGGACGCCCAGGCCGTTGATCATCGTGGTGTGCGAGTCGGTGCCGACCAGGGTGTCGGGGTAGGCCCAGGTCTCGCCCGCCGTCTCGCTCGTCATCACCACCCGCGCCAGGTACTCGAGGTTCACCTGGTGGACGATGCCGGTGTCCGGCGGCACGACGCGGAAGTTGTCGAACGCCTTCTGCCCCCAGCGCAGGAAGGCGTAGCGCTCGGAGTTGCGCGCCAGCTCGCGCTCGGCGTTGATCAGGAAGGCGGCGCTGCTGCCGTACTCGTCCACCTGCACCGAGTGGTCGATGACCAGCTCGACCGGCTGGATCGGGTTGATGCGCGACGGGTCGCCGCCCAGGTCGGCCATGGCGTCGCGCATGGCGGCGAGGTCCACCACCGCGGGGACGCCGGTGAAGTCCTGGAGCAGGACGCGCGCCGGCATGAAGGCGATCTCGGTGGACGGCACCGCCGCCGCCTCCCAGCGGGCGAGCGCCTCGACGTCGTCGGCCGCCACGACCGTGCCGTCCTCCAGCCGCAGCAGGTTCTCGAGCAGAACGCGCAGGGCGTAGGGGAAGCGCCCGACCGGCAGCCCGCGCGCTTCGAGGGCCGCGAGCCGCGCGATCTTGACCCGCCGGCCCCCGACCTGCAGCGCGCCGTGGCTGCCGAAGCTGTCGGTCATGCGGGGCACGATAACAGAGGGCGTTTAGAGGTAGTACGATCTGCGCATGTCGAGCGCCGGGTCGGAGCTGACGGCCCCCGTCCTGCTGCTGGCCATGCCCCAGGTCCTCGACCCCTTCTTCCACCGCAGCGTCGTTCTCCTCGCCCACCACGAGGACGGCGGCAGCTTCGGCTTCATCGTCAACCGCCCGACCGGCATCAAGGTGAGCGAGATCCTCTCCGGGATGGAGGTCTCCTGGCGCGGCCGCGACGAGGCGGTGGCCTACTTCGGCGGCCCGGTGCAGCCGCAGCTCGGCACCGTCCTCTGGACCCCCGAAGATGGCGGCGGCGGCGAGAGCGCGCTCGGCGAGACCTCCTCCTGGATCCTGCCGGGGATCGCCATCACCCAGCACATCGGCGACCTCTCCGAGCTGGCCGAGAAGCCGCCGGAGCGCTTCCGCCTGATCCTCGGCTACGCCGGCTGGGGCGCCGGGCAGCTCCTCGACGAGATCCTGCGCAACGACTGGCTCACCGCGCCGGTCAACAACGACCTCATCTTCGGCCCCGACCCCGAGCGCATCTGGAGCAACGCCCTGCGCTCGGTGGGGGTCGATCCCGCCGCCCTCCCCTCCTTCCCCTCGGCCGGCGGCGGCGAGGAGACGACCAATTGATCCGCGCCGTCGTCCAGGTCCTGGCCAACGGCGCGGCCGTCTGGCTGGCGGCGCGCCTGGTGCCGGGGATCGTCTACACCGGCGACCTGCTCTACCTGCTCCTCGCCGGGCTGGTGCTCGGCCTGCTGAACCTCCTGATCAAGCCGATCGTCACCTTCTTCTCGCTCCCCTTCATCGTCCTGACGCTCGGGCTCTTCTACCTGCTGATCAACGGCCTCATCCTCTGGCTCGCCGCCGCCTTCCTCGACGAGCTGGCGGTGGACGGCTGCCTGCCGGCGATCCTCGGCGGGCTGATTATCGCGCTCTGCAACTGGGTCGTGCGGGCGGCCTTCGCCAAGGACTGAGCGGTGGCGCCGCGGGCGAGGGCGCGGGCCGGGATCACGCCGGCCGAGGCGCGGCGGGAGTCGCGGCGGGGCAAGCGCCAGCGCACCGCCGAGATCGACGCCCGCCTGCGCGCCGCCTACCCCGACAGCCGCACCGCCCTCGACCACGGCAACCCGCTCGAGCTCCTGGTGGCGACCATTCTCTCCGCCCAGTGCACGGACAAGCGGGTCAACGAGGTGACGCCGGCGCTCTTCCGCCGCTATCCGAGCGCCCGCCACTACGCCGAGGCGCCGCTCGCCGACCTCGAGGAGATGGTCAAGACGACCGGGTTCTTCCGCAACAAGGCGAAGGCGCTGAAGGGGCTGGGGCAGGCGCTGGTGGCCGAGCACGGCGGCGAGGTGCCGGCGACGATGGAGGAGCTGCACGCGCTGCCGGGGGTGGGGCGGAAGACGGCGAACGTGGTCCTGGGCAACGCCTTCGGCAAGAACGTCGGGGTGGTGGTGGACACGCACGTGCAGCGGCTGTCGCGGCGGCTGGGGCTGACGGACGAGACGGAGCCGGAGAAGATCGAGCGCGACCTGATCGAGCTGGTGCCGCAGGAGGGGTGGACGCTCTGGTCGCACCACCTGATCTACCACGGACGGAGCGTGTGTAAGGCGCGGCGGCCGGAGTGCGGGAGGTGTGTGGTGAATGAACTGTGCCCTTCGGCGGAGGTGTGAGGTGAAAACGGCGGTGGTGACGGGAGCGAGCGCGGGGATCGGGGCGGCGACGGCCCGGGGGCTGGCGCGGGTTGGGTTCGCGGTCGTCGTGGGGGCGCGGCGGATGGAGAGGTTGGAGCCGTTGGCGGCGGAGATCGGGGGGCGGGCGGTGCGGTTGGATGTGGCGGATGCGGTGAGTGTCGAGCGGTTCGCGGCCGAGGTGCCGGCCTGCGACCTGCTGGTCAACAACGCCGGCGCCGCCTACGGCACCGACCGCATCGAGGACGCGCTCGACGAGCGGTGGCTGGCGATGTACCAGACGAACGTCCTGGGCGTCCTGCGGACGACGCGCGCTCTGCTGCCCGCGCTCCTCGCCTCGGGCGACGGCCACGTCGTCAACCTGGGCTCGATCGCCGGCTTCGAGACCTACGCCGGCGGCGCCGGCTACACCGCCTCGAAGCACGCGCTGCGGGCGCTGACGCGTACCCTGCGGCTCGAGCTGCTCGGGCAGCCGGTGCGGGTGACCGAGATCGCGCCGGGGCTGGTCGAAACCGACTTTTCGCGCGTCCGCCTCTTCGGCGACGAGGAGCGCGCCAAGGCGGTCTACCGCGGCCTCGACCCGCTCACCCCCGAGGACATCGCCGACTGCGTGGTCTGGGCTGCCACCCGCCCGCCGCACGTCAACATCGACGAGATCGTCGTCCGCCCGCGCGACCAGGCGACGGCGACGCTGATCCACCGGCGCGAGCCGGCGCCGTGACGGGGCCGCGGCGCGCCGCCCTCCTGCTGCCGCTCGCCGCGCTGCCGCTTCTCGCCGCCTGCGAGGGCGAGCCGGAGGGGCGCGACCCGGCGGCGCTCTACGCCCACTACTGCGCCCGCTGCCACGGCGCCGGCGGCGAAGGGGACCCGCGCAACGTGGCGCTCTACCCCGGGCTCGACCTCACCCGCTCCGAGATGATCGCCAAGCGCGCCCGCACCGTCATCCACCGCCGCATCGCTCAGGGCTACGGGCCGATGCCCGGCTTCGCCCACCGGCTGTCGCCGGAGGAGGTCCAGGCCCTGGTCGACTTCTGCCTCGAGCTGCAGCAGGGCAAGGAGGAGTGAGCATGGAGCGCCGCGCCGCCGCCGTCCCCGCGCTCGCCGCCGCCGTCCTCGCCGTCGCGCTCGGCTGCACCGCCGCCTCCCGGCCGGCGCCGTCGCCGGCCGAAGCCGCCGCCGCCGCGAGCGCCGTCCGCCCGCGCGCCGTCGTCCTCTTCATCGGCGACGGGATGGGCTTCCCGCAGCTGGCGGTGACGCGCGACCTCCTCTACGGCAAGGGTGAGCGGCTGGCGCTCGAGCGGGGGCTCCCGGTCACCGCATCGTCTCCACCTGGTCGGCCTCCAACTTCGTCACCGACAGCGGCGCCGCCGCCACCGCCCTCGGCTGCGGGGTCAAGACCGACAACCGCGAGGTCGGCCGCGATCCGGGGGAGCGGCCGCTGCGCTGCATCGCCGAGGTGGCTCGTGCCCACGGCTGGCGGATCGGCTACGTCACGACGACGCGCATCACCCACGCCACGCCCGCCGCCTTCTACGCCCACGGCCAGCGCTACGACGACGAGGCGGGCTTCGCGCCGCAGCTCCTGCGCAGGCCCCGGACCTGGCGCTCGGCGGCGGCGCCGGGCTCTTCCTGCCCGCATCGGCCGGCGGCGACCGCAAGGACGACCGCGACCTGCTGGCCGCGGCGCGGCAGGCGGGCTACACGGTCTGGACGCAAGCCGCCGAGATCGCCGCGCCGCCGCCGGCGCGCCTCCTCGGGCTCTTCGCCCGCGACCACCTCCCCTTCGAGCTCGACCGCGAAGGGCTGCCGAGGCGGAGCGGCCGCCGAGCCTCGCGGCGCTCACCCGGCTGGCGCTCGACGTCCTCGGCCGCGAGGGCGGCGGCTTCTTCCTGATGGTCGAAGGCGGCCGCATCAACCACGCCGCGCACGGCTTCGACCCGGCCGGCACCGCCGCCGAGACCCGCGCCTTCGACCGCGCGGTCGAGGAGGCGCTCGCCTTCCAGCGAGAGCGCCCGGACACCCCTCCTGCTGCTGACCGCCGATCACGCCACCGGCGGCCTGGCGATCAACGACGACGCCGACCGGGCGGCGCTCGCCCGGCAGCGGGCGTCGGTCGCCGCGCTGGCGCGGGCGCTGCGCGACGGGGCGGGGAGCGAGGTGGTCGGGGAAGCGACCGGCTACGAGCTGACGCCGGAGGAGGTGGCGGCGGTGCGGGCCGAGAAGGACGTCTACGAGGCCGAGCGGGCGCTCGGCACCGCGCTCTCGCGCCGCCACCGCGTCACCTTCATGCCCAAGGTCAACCTCGACGACACCAAGGGGCACACCGGCGAGGACGTCCCGCTCTACGCCGGCGGCCCCGGGGCCGACCGTTTCGCCGGCGTCCTCGACAACGCCGAGCTCCCCCGCCGCCTGGCGGCGCTCCTCGGCTGGGAGTGGACGCCGGGGCCGCGGTAGCGGCCCGGGAGCAAACGCACCGCAGGCCGCGGCAAGCGGGAATGTGCTCCGCACAAGCGGGAATCTGCTCGGGGCAAGCGGGACAACGCCTGGTACATATGTACCGAGCGAAAGTACGTGTGTACCGGCCGAAAGTACGCTTGCCCCAAGCGAAAGTACGTTTGCCCCAGGCCCCGGGGCAAGCGTACTTTTCAAAAGTACATATGTACCGGCCGAAAGTACGCTTGTACCGGGCGACGGGACGCTTGTACCAGACTGCAGTACGTTTGACCTCGGCGTCGGTACGCTTGTACCGGCGTTAGGTACGCTTGCCCAACCCGTGAGGACGGCCGCCCGGAGCGCCGGTCCGCTTGCTCCGGGCCTGTGGACTCCCTTCTTAGGCCGATGGGCGCTTGCCCCGCGTGTTTTTACGGCGGCTCCGCCGGCGGTTGCGGCATCGACGGCAGCGGCTGCGGCGGGCGGAGGCCGAGGAGCGCGGCCACCCTTCCCGCCACCTCCGTCGTCCGCACCTGGCCGGTGCGGCCGGGCGGCACGCCCGGGCCCAGCGCCAGGTAGATGCCGTGCATCGCCGGGACCGTATTGAGGTAGCCGTGGGCGCCGAGGTGGTCAGCCGGGCCGGTGGCGGCGCCGCGCTTCGCGCCGCCCTTGTCGAAGAGCCAGCCGGGGGTGGCGAAAAGGATGAGGTCGCCGGCGGCCGGGTGGTCGAGGCCCAGCGGCCCCGCCTCCTTGCGCGTCACGACGCGCGCCACCGGCCGCTCGCCAACGACCTCGAGCTCCGCGAAGAGCCGCCGCAGCCGCTCGGTGAGCGGGGCGCGCTCCTCGGCCGGCGCCGTCAGGTAGACGTGCGTCATGGCGCTCGAGGGGACCGCCCACGCCGAGGTCCCCGCCGCCACCAAGTCCCCGTCCTCGTCCACCGCCTGCAGCCCCTCGCGCCGCAGCAGGAAGTTGGGATCGAGCGTCGAGTGCAGCGGGTGCATCCCGTGGTCACTGACGATCACCACCGCGGTGTCCGCCATCGCCTCGCCGTTCGCGAGGAGGCGGGCGAGCACGCCGTCCACCATCCGCCAGAGCGCGCGGCGGACGGCGTCGAACTGCGCCATGCGTTGCCGGTCGAAGCCCGGCTGACGCGGCGAGACGAGATAGAGCTGGTGCCCCACCTCGTCGATGTGCGGCAGGTAGACCATCGCCAGGTCCCAGTCGTCGGCGCCCGCGAGCCGCGCCAGGAGCCGGTCGTAGAAGGCGGCGAGGTTCTGCGCCTGCTCGAGCCAGACGGCGGGGTCGATCCCGAGCCTGCCGGCCCAGTGCTCGTCGAGGTGGTCGTCGTCCGGCGCCCCCGGCCAATGCAGGCCGCTACGGGTCAGCTTGACGAGGAAGTCGGGCGGGAAGGCGCGGGTGCGGTAGGCGCCGCCGACGTAGAGGCGGGCGCGCCCGAGGTCGGGGGCGAGGGCGAGGAGCTTGGCGCGGGCGACCGCCGGCCCCTGGTCGTCGCCGAGCGGGTCCGGGTCGAGCTCGACCTCGGCCCATGCCCCGCCGGCCGCCAGCACGGCCGGCCGGACGTCCGCGACCTCGGGCAAGACCTCGAGCGTGTCGTAAGCGACCGCGCCGTCGTCGCGGGAGTCGGCGGCGTAGAGCTTCACGCCCACCGGCTCGCCCTCGTGCCGCTCGATCGTGAAGCGCGCCATGCGGCAGGGCGAGTGCGTCGGGCGCCCGCAGCCGCGGTCGGGCTCCCTCCAGTCGGCGGGGCCGAGGTCCACCATCCGCGCCTCGGTCTCCGCGTCGTTGACGTAGAGCACGCCGTAGTCGGCGCGGCGCTGCCCGTCCTGTCCGTGGGCGTGCGGCCAGGTGAGCGACACCGTGCGCTTTCCCTGCCGCCGCGCCGCCTCCCAGAGCGCCTCGGTCTCCAGCGGCACGTCGAAGCCGCTGACCGTCTTGCCGAGCGGATCGCCCGGGCGGTGGAAGGTGTTGCTGACGATGCCGGTGCGCGCCGGCGGCGCGCCGGTCGCGAGGCTCGCGTGGTTCGGCGAGGTGAGCGTGGGGTCCACCGGGATCAGCCCCGACGCCACCTGCCCCTCCTCGAAGAAGCGGCGGAACCCGCGCGCCGCATCGAACTCACCTTCGCGGTAGAAGCGCTCCAGGTCGGCGGTGGACGCGCCGTCGAGCGAGACGAGGATCACCCGTCGCGGGCGCACGCTCTCCGCCGCGGCGGCTGCGGCCGCGGGTTCGGCCGGCGCGGTGTGCGGTGGCGGCGGCGCGGCGGCCCGGCAGGCGCCGAGAAGGAGGAGAACGAGGAACGGCCGGCGCCGCGGCGCGCGTCGGGACGCTAGTGCCACGGCTCCGCCGCCCGGACCTTATCCGGCGCTGCCGGTCCCCTTGGTGCCGGCGTCTCCCGAGCGGGTGCGCGGGCCCTTCTTCGGCTTCTTCGCCTCGCGCTTCGGCTTGCCCTTGCGCCCGCCCTTGCCGCCCTTCGTCGACTTGGCCATCCTGCCTCCTCTCGGTCCCTCTCGGGACCGCGCAAGTGTTGGTCGTTGCGCCCTATTTTAGCTCCCCGTCGAGCCGAAGCCCCCCTCACCCCGCCCGGTCTCCGACAGCTCCTCGGCCTCCACCCACTCGACCGCCTCGACGCGCGCCAGGACGAGCTGGGCGATGCGGGCGCCGCGGCGGACGGTGAAGGGGGCGTCGCCGAGGTTCTGCAGGATGACCTGGACCTCGCCGCGGTAGTCGCTGTCGATGGTGCCGGGGGCGTTGGGGAGGGTCACGCCGTGGCGCAGGGCGAGGCCGCTCCGCGGCCGCACCTGCCCCTCCCAGCCGGGCGGGATCTCGACGACCAGGCCGGTGGGGACCGCCGCCCGCGCGCCGGGCGGGAGCACCAGCTCGTCGCCGACCGCGGCGCGCAGGTCGCAGCCGGCGCTGCCGGGGGAGGCCGGGCCCGGCGCCGGCAGACCCTGGGCCCAGGGGAGCCGCCGGAAGCGGAGCCGCACGGTCGTCACTTGACGGGCGGAGCCGGCGTGTCGGGAGGCTGCAGCCCGGGCGGCAGCAGGCCGCCGCGCATCGGCCGCCACCAGTAGTAGTTGAAGCTGGGGGCCAGCTGCGGGTTGCCGGCGGCGTTGGGGCGCAGCGCGAAGGTGTCGGCGCGGAAGATCCAGCGGTCGTGGCGGGTCTGGCCGAGGAAGTTGAGGACCGACTCCTCCTGGCTGCGGCTGCGGACGCCGATGATCGGCCCCACCGCCACTTCCTGGCCTCCCTCCGGCGGCGCGTTCGGGTCGAGGCTGTCGGTGGCTTCCTCGTCGTCTTTCTCGGGCGGCGGCTGCCGCCGCCCCCGCGTCCGCCCGTCCGGCGTCTCGGGGGGCACCGGCACCTCTTCGGTGCCGGCGAAGACCGGCGCCCAGCGGCCGTCCTCGGTCATCGGGTCCTTCCACAGCTTGCGCAGGCAGCGCGGCTCGACCTCGACCAGCTCCTCGAGCCGCACCGGCAGCCGCCCGAAGCGATGCTGGAAGACGCGGATCCCCTCGGCGTACTGGAGGCCGCGCGAGATCAGCTCCTCCTCCTTGTCGCGGCGGATCGCCTGGCTCCACAGCGGCAGGGCGGCGGCGACCAGGATGCTGATGACGGCCAGGGCGACGACGAGGACGACGAGGTTGTACCCCGCCTCGCCGCGCCGCCCGCGCCGGTCCTGGAGCGGCGTCACCATTCGGAGTAGGGGGTCCCGTCGAGCGACAAGAGCTCGGACCCGGAGTGGACGTCGATGATCCCGGGCTGGGAAGCCTCGTCGTCGAAGCCGCCGCCGGACTCCCCGTCGCTCGGCTCCTCGAAGACCAGCAGCCAGGTGTCGTTGCTCTTGGTGATCGGGTCGTTGGGGACCTTGCGCAGGTAGCCCTCCTCGACCAGCGCCTCGAGGCTCGGCGGGTAGTTCCCCTTGTCGCCCATGTACTGGTCGATGACGTCGCGCATCGTGCGCAGGTTGTTCTTGAGCACCGACTCGGTGGCCCGGCGCGGCACGTTCTTGAGCGCCGGCATGGCGATCGCCGCCAGGATGCCGATGACCGCGATGACCACGATCAGCTCCAGCAGGGTGAATCCGGCGGTGCGGCGCGGCGCGTTGCTCACGTTCGATCTCCTCCCGCTACCACTTC
This sequence comes from Thermoanaerobaculia bacterium, assembly GCA_035536455.1. Classification (GTDB taxonomy): domain Bacteria; phylum Acidobacteriota; class Thermoanaerobaculia; order Multivoradales; family UBA5704; genus DASUNQ01. Next base: position 23,827 of record DATLOC010000054.1, read on the forward strand.
TCGTAGGGGACGCCGTTGAGACCGACGCCGCCGGCGAGCGAGTAGACGTCGTAGACGTTCTCGCCCCCCCAGGAGGTGGAGTCGGGCTCGTCCTGGTAGCTGCGCAGCCCCCACTCCTGCTCGCCGGTCATGGGGTCGATCGGGACGCGGCGCAGGAACTTGATCTTGCGGTCGACCTGCCCGACCAGGTCCACGCCCTCGACCAGCACTTCCAGCTCCGCCGGGAAGCCGTCGGTGCCGAGGTCGATCGGGATCATGCCGGCGTCGCTGTAGCGCTTGAACTCGTCGATGCCGGCGCGCATGGTGCGCAGCGCCTGCTTGAGCTCGAGCTCCTTGCTCCGCCGGCTGGTGTACTTGGCCACCGGCAGGACCGCCATGGCGAGGATCGTCATCACCACCGCGACCATGACCAGCTCGGCCAGCGTGTAGCCGCGTTCACCGTTCTTTAGCAGAGGCAAACCCTCGCGCATCTCTTACTCCCTAGCTCTCCGGCTTCTTGGCGGCCGGCTTGCGCGGGCCCCCCGGCGTCACCCGCACCTCGGCCGGCTCGGCGGCGACGGCGAGCGGCAGGAGCTGCGGGTTGAGCGCGCGGCTCTCGAGGAAGGCGAGGCGGGTGCGGCCGGCGGCGAGCGCCTTGAAGGTGACGCGCGCGACGGTGCCGTTGCCGGTCACGCCGGGCAGCTCGCCGAGCCGGCTGGCGCCGAGCAGGAGCTCTCCCGGGCGGGAGTGGTCGGCGAGCACCTCCGCCTGGCCGCGCGGGCCGAGGAAGGAGCCGGCCTCGACCTTCTCGACCGCCAGCACCTTGGGGTCGAAGGAGAGGGCGAGCGGCAGGTGCGAGAGCGGGAGGGCGGAGGCGGCCTGGAGCCGCACCTCGAAGAGGTCGCCGGGGGAGACCGCCACCGCCTGCGGCGCCAGCCACAGGCGGACGTTCGAGGAAGCGGCGGCCTCGGAGGCGCTGCCGGCCGTCGCCGCCGCCAGGCGCAGGCCGGCCGCGGCCGCGATGGCGTCGCCCGCCGGCACGCCCTCGAGCTGCTCCACCTCGGCGGCGTCGCCCGGCGGCTCCTCGTCGACGACCGGCGGCTCCTCGGGCTCCGGCGGCGGCTCGGGCTGGCGGAAGATGTCGGTCGGCGGAGCCGTCGGCACCAGGTCGACGCCCGGCGGCGGCGGCACCTCCTCGACCTCTTCGGGGGTCTGCTCCCCCGCCATCTCCGCCTCCCCCGGCCGCAGGCCGCGCGGCAGTTGCTGGATGCGGCGGCGGATGGCGTCCTGGATCTCCTCCGGCGTCCCCTCCTCGCCTTCGAACGGCCCCTCGACGTCGGACTCGACGCGGGGGCTGGCGCCGCGGAAGCTGATGTTGGTCTCGGTGCCGACCCAGATCGGCAGCAGGTCCTCGGCGGTGATCTCGGCGTTGCGGATGATGTGCGGCGTCAGGGTCAGGATGACGTCGGTGCGCGAGTTGCGGTCGACGCGCGAGGAGAAGAGGCGGCCGAGCACCGGGATCTCCGACAGCCCGGGGAGCCCCGAGTCGGTCCGGGTCTCGTCCTGGCGGATCAGCCCGGCAAGGAAGTTGGTCTCGCCGTCCTGCAGGCGGATGACCGACTCGAAGGTGCGGGTGCCGATGATCGGCTGCCGCTGCCCGCCCGAGCCCTCGACGAACTCGCCGAGGTTCGAGACCTCGACCTGGATCTTCAGCGTCACCTCCCGGTTGTGGTGGACGCGCGGCTCGATGTTGATGCGGATGCCGACGTCCTGGTACTGGAAGGAGGTGATCGGCACGATGTTGCCGCCGACGGTATTGGAGGTGTTGAAGGTGGTCAGCGGGATCGGCACCCGGTCGCCGATCACCAGGCTGGCCTTCTCCCCCTCGGTGATGCGCAGCTGCGGCTTGGCCAGGAGCTGGGCGTCGCCGTTCTGCTTGACGAAGCTGTAGATGAAGTTGGGGATCGCCAGCACCCAGTTGCTCTGGTCGAGGAACTCGAGGTCGGAGATGCGCAGCGGCACGTTCGCGCCGCCCAGGTCGAGGGTCTGCGTCACCCGGTAGTCGGAGAGCGAGACGCCGAGGTCGCGCAGCTTGCTGGTGTTGATCTGCAGCAGCTCGACGTCCACCACCACCTCGGCCTTCGACTTGTCGTTCGACTCGATGATCCGCTCGGCGACCTTCACCTTGTCGGCGGTGTCGCGCAGGATGATGGCGTTGAGCTGCTCGTTGGTGGCAATCTTCTTGGCGTCCACCAGGCTGCGCAGGATGGTCATCATGTCCTTCACCTCGGCGTTCGAGAGGAAGAAGGTCTGGATGACCAGGTCTTCGTAGGTGCGGCGGTTCTGCGGCGTGTCGGCGGCGATGATGATGGTGTGCTCGTCGAGCACCTTGTAGAAGTGGTTGGCGGCGCGCATCAACGTCTCGAGCGCCGACTGGGCGTCGACGTCCACGAGGTCGATGGCGATCTCCTGGTCCTTCAGGTTGGGGTCGAAGAGGATGTTGATGCCGAAGGCCTTGCCCAGGGCCTGGTAGATCTCGAACAGCGACACCGGCTGCGGGAAGTTGAGAGAGATCGGCTCCTTGGAGCGCGGGTTCAGCACCGGCGGCTGCGGCCGCGTGCCGCGGCTCTTGTCCTTGAGCTCCTGCAGCGTCGCCGGCTCGCGCCGCTGCACGGCGATCGCCAGGCGCACGTTCTCCAGCTCGGCCGCGGCGTACTGGTTCGTCGGGTCGAGCTGCACCGCCTGCTGCAGCTCGACGAGCGCCCGCTCCTGCACCCCCGCCTCGCGGTACTCCTTGGCTTTCTTGAAGTGCTCCTGCGAGGCGCGGATCTTGGCCCGCATGAGGGCGGCCCGGTAGGTGATGTTGCCCGGGTCCTGCTCCAGCGCCTGCATGTACTGCAGCACCGCCTCGTCCCAGTCGCCGGTCTGGGAGGCGATCTCGGCCCGGCGGTAGGCGCTGTAGCTGGCGCAGCCGGCGGCCATGACCGCGACGAGCAGGAGCGTCAGGAGCTTCGGGAACGGAGTGCGCATGCGTGGGACTCCTCGTCTCACTGTCTCATTGGTGGCCGATCGCCAGCCGCAGCGGCGGCTCGGCGGGGAAGCCGACGAACTGGATGTCGACCGACTCGTAGCCGATGCGGGCGACGACGAACTTCCCCTGCAGGACCTCGCCCTGGCGGGCGTTGATGATCTCCTTGCCGTTGGAGAAGACGGCCAGGCGCCGGCCCGCCGGGCCGAAGCTGCCGACGTACTTCATGGTGAAGGGCGGCGGCTTCGGCTTGAGCGCCTCGAGCCGCGCCGCTTCGGCCGCGGCCGCCTGCGCCAGCGCGATCCGCTCCGCCTCGGCCTGCTGGCGCGCCAGCTCGGCGGCGGAGGGCGGCTTCGGCTTCGGCGGCTCCGGCGGCGGGGGCGGCGGCGGGAAGGTCCAGGGGTTGCGCCCGGGCCGGTAGCTGCGCGGCTCGCGCTCGAGGAGGTCGAGCCGCAGGTCCACGACCTCGTCGGGCGGCGCGTCGTCCTCCTCGCCCCCCGCCGGCCGGGCGCGGCGGACGGTGCCGGGGCGCGGGGCGGGCAAGGCGTCGGGGTCGTCGATCGCCGGGCGCGCGGCCGCCGCCGCCGGCGGCGGGTCGTCCTCGCCGCCGCCCAGCCCGGCGACACGCAGGGCGAGCACGACGAGCAGCACGCCGAGAAGACCGAACAGCAGCCGGAGGCGCTTGGGCTCCGTCAAGAGCGGCCTCCTCCTCCGGCGGGCAGCGCCCCCTCCACCGGCTCCTTGGCGAAGAGGGTCGAGAGGCGGAGCTGGATGTTGAGCCGCTCCCCCTGGCTCTCGGCGAGGGTCACCTGCTCGAGGGTGAGGAAGGAAGGGGAAAGCTCCAGCAGGTTGATGAACTGCCGCAGCTCGCCGTAACCCCCCTCGACGGAGAAGACGAAGGAGCGCTTGATCAGCCCAAAGTCCTCGATCGCCTGCTCGGGGTAGCTGATCGAGCGCGGCACCATCCCCGCCCGGCGCGCCAGGTCCTTGACCTCGGCGGTGATCTCGGTGAGGCGTCGGGCGCGGGTCGAGAAGCGCTGGTCGTAGAGCCCGATCAGGCGCTGCCGGGCGAGGCGGGCGCGGTCGACGAGCGCCTGGCGGGCGGCGCGCTCGGCGCTCGCCTGCTCGAGGGCCTTCTCCTGCTCCTCGATCGCCTGCTCCAGCGACTCCACCCGTCCGGCGTAGCCGAGCTGGTAGACCGAGCAGGCGCCGGCGTTGAGGAGGAAGAAGAGGAGGGCCGGCAGCCACACCCAGAGGCGCTGGCGCCAGATCGACTCGGCGCTCAATTCTCTTCCTCCTCGTCCCTCGGGTAGCGCGGCACCGGCTCCTCGTCCACCGCGGCGGCGGCGCCCGGCCGCGCCGGGGACTCCTCCTCGATCGTCGCGGCCGACTCGGCCACCTCCGGCAGGTACTGCGCCCGCAGCGTGAACTCGATGCGCTCGCCGTCGTCGACCGCCTCCTGCGCCAGGTCCGGGTCCTCGAAGGCGGGGTGGGCGAAGAGGTTGTCGACGAAGCGCAGCAGCGCCTCGCCGCTCTGCGCCTCGCCGGCGAGCTCGAGCGCCACCCGGCCCTCCTCGACGACGACGCGGCCGGCGACCCGCCGGCGCCCCTCGTCCCCGGAGACCACGCCGTGCGGGCGCAGCGAGGTCAGCCGCACCTGGGAGGGGAGCACCTCGGCGAGGCGGTCGAAGAGCAGGCTCCAGGAGAAGGCGCGCTCGGCGATCTTGCGGTTGAGGAACTCCACCTGCTCGTTCTGCTGCTCGAGGTCGATGCCGGCGAGGTCAGTCTCCGCCTGCCCGGCCCGCTGCTGCTGCAGCGACACCTGCTGTTCGAGGCGGGCGAGCTCGGCGCGGCGGTCCCCGGAGCCCGCGAAGTAGCTGTAGTAGACGGCGACGTTGCCGGTCAGGAGCAGCGCGGCGGCCACCCAGAGGGCGATCCCCAGCCGATTCACCGGCCGGGTGTTGGCGAAGGGGTGCCGGGCGAGGTTGGGGGCGGGGGGGATCACACGACCTCCCGCCGCGCCGCGCCCAGGAGCGGCGCCATCGCCCGCCAGGGAGCGCTCTCGCCCTCCGCCACGACCGGCGGCAGGTGGCGGCCGTCGAGCGGCTGCGCCGGCACGCCGAGCCCCTCGCGCAGGCGGTCGAGCCAGAGCGGCTCGGCCTCGGGCGGCGCCGCCAGCACCACCCGCCCCAGGCGGGCGCCGCCCAGGTGCTCGACGAGGAAGTTGGCGGTGAGCTTCAGGTCGCGCGCCACGAGGCCGGTGCGCGTCCCCTCGGGGACGCCGCCCCCGAGCCCCTTGTAGCGGTGGACCAGCGGCTCGGCACCGCGCGCCGTCGGCCGGGCGAAGACCATGCTGTAGCCCTCGCCTTCGACGACGGCCAGGGCGTCCACGTCGCCGCCGGGCTCGGGCACGAGCGCGGCGAGGAGGGCGAGGCTCGCGTTGGTGACCTGGCCGATGCGCACCCCGGCGCGCTCGAAGGCGTCCTCGAGCTGCGTCAGGAGCTGCTCGAGGGCGAAGCCGAGCAGGACGCGCCGCGGCTCGGCGGTGCCGGCCTGGGCGGGGAGCGGCGCCACCTCCTCGCCGGCGACCCGCAGCTCGTCGACGCGGTAGGGCACCAGCCGCCGCAGCTTCCAGCGCAGCACGTCGGCGCGCGCCTCGCCGCCGCGCGGCAGCTCGCCGCTCTCGGCGAAGGCGACGCGCAGCCAGGCGTCGGGCAGGACGAGCGAGGAGGCCTTGAGCGGCACCGGCAGGGCGCGCACGAACCCCCCCAGCCGCTCGGCGAAGAGTGCGGGATCGCGCAGCGTGCCGCCGAGGAGGCCGGAGTGGAAGGCGTCGAGCGGCAGCGGCAGCTCGCGCCAGGCGCGCAGCCGGAAGCCGCGCCCCTGGGGGGCGAGCAGGGCGTAGCGCAGCGCGCCGGCGTCGAGCGCGAAGACGTGCGGCGGCACCGGCAGCGGCGTCAGGCCGAGCAGCCGCTCGCCCAGGCCGCGGGCCGCCGCGCCGGCGCCGCCGCCGGCGCTAGTCAACGAAGGTGACTTTGTTGATCTCACGCAGCGTGGTCACCCCCTGGAACGCCTTCTCCAGCGCCGACTCGCGCAGGAACGACATCCCCTCCTCCTTGGCGGCGCGCTTGATCTCGGAGGCCGGACGGCGGTCCAGGATCAGCTCGCGGATGTGGTCGGACAGGTCGAGCAGCTCGGAGACGGCGAGCCGCCCGTGGAAGCCGGTGCCGTTGCACTCGATGCAGCCGGTCCCCTCGTAGAAGGTGAAGTCGGCGTAGGTCGCCGGCTCGAGGCCGCTCTCCTCGAGCAGCTGGCGCGAGGCCTTCATCTCGCGCTTGCAGTGCGGGCAGATCTTGCGCACCAGGCGCTGGGCCAGGACGCAGTTGAGCGCCGAGACGAAGTTGTAGAGATCGACCTTCATGTTCAGGAAGCGCCCCAGAACATCGACGACGTTGTTGGCGTGGACCGTGGTGAAGACGAGGTGGCCGGTCAGCGCTGACTGCACCGCAATCTGGGCAGTCTCTTCATCGCGGATCTCGCCGACCATGATTTTGTCCGGATCGTGGCGGAGGATGGCGCGCAGGC
>DATLOC010000055.1:0-32264 GCA_035536455.1 Thermoanaerobaculia bacterium
TGGGTCAGCATCTCCACCAGCGTGGTCTTGCCGACGCCGATCGGGCCGTCGACCGCCAGGTAGTGGAATCCGAGCTCGGACTTCAATGGAGGGGGGTCGCAGCCGCAATCGGGTTGTACAGCGTGTCGCGCTCCACCGGCACGAACCCGGCGTCGCGCACGATCCGCTCCAGCTCCGAGCGGGTGAGCTGCTGGGACGTCCCCGCCCCCGCCATGTGGTAGATCCGCTCCTCGACCACCGTGCCGTCGAGGTCGTCGGCGCCGAAGCGCAAGGCGACCTGGGCCAGCTTGGGGGTGACCATCACCCAGTAGGCCTTGATGTGCGGGATGTTGTCGAGCACCAGCCGCGACGCCGCGATGTGGCGCAGGTCGTCGAGGCCGGTGGTGTGGTACCTCAGCCCCATGTAGTTGTTCTCGGGGTGGTAGGCGAGCGGAATGAAGGCGTTGAAGCCGCCGGTCTCGTCCTGCAGGCCGCGCAGCTGCAGCAGGTGGTCGACCTTGTGCTCCGGCCGCTCGACGTGGCCGTAGAGCATGGTGCAGTTGCTGCGGATGCCCATCCGGTGGGCGACGCGGTGGACCTCGATCCACTCCTCGGCGTCGAGCTTGCCGTCGCAGATGATCTCGCGCACCTCGGGGTGGAAGATCTCGGCGCCGCCGCCGGGCAGCGACCCCAGCCCCGCCTCGCGCAGGCGGCGCAGCACCTCCTCGAGGGAGATCTTCTCGCGCTTCGCGAACCAGCCGATCTCGATGGCGGTAAAGGCCTTGAGGTGGGCGTTCGGGAAACGCTCGCGCAGGCCGCGCATCATCTCCAGGTACCAGTCGAGCGACAGGTCCGGGTGCAGGCCGCCGACGATGTGGAACTCGGTGACCTGGTTGCCGCCCTGCTCGGCGGCGTGCCGGTAGACGTCTTCGTGGCTCATCTCCCAGGCGTGCTCTTCGCCCTTCATCGCCGCGAAGCTGCAGAACTTGCAGTTGTAGGTGTAGACGCAGACGTTCGTCGGGTTGATGTGCCGGTTGACGTTGAAGAAGGCGGCGTTGCCGTGGAGCTTCTTGCGCACCGCGTCGGCCAGTCGCCCGAGGGGGAGGACGGAGGTCGTCGTCAGGGCGAGGAGCGCATCCGCCTCGTCGAGCCGCACCCCGTCCCGAACCTTGGCGGCCAGGTCCCCCAGCGGGGCCGGGAAGCGGGCCGGCTCGATCTCCGGACAGGGGGGCGGAAGAGCGCTCGGCATGGCGTCCGGCAGTATATCGCGCGCCCCCCGGGCGGGGCGGAGGCGGTTGCTATGATCGACCGCACGTGACCCGCTGCGCCGTCTGCGGCACCGCGCTCTCGAGCGGCAGTCTCTGCCCGCGGTGCAACGCTCTGCCCATCGAGCTGCCGCCGGCGGCGGAACCAGCCGGGCGCTCGTGGCGGAGGGCGGCGTGGGCGACCGCCGCATCGTCCACTTCACCACCCACGGCCTCCTGGACAGTGGATATCCCGGCCTGTCCGGCCTCGTCCTGTCGCTGGTCGATGAGCAAGGCTCGCCCCGGGACGGCTTCCTGCGCATGCACGAGATCTACAACCTGCGGCTGCGGCCTCACCCGCCGCTTCATGTACGCCGGTGCGCGGCGGGCGTGCCATGGGGGATTTTCCCCGCTTGCGCTGAGGAAATCTCCGGATGGCCTTGCGCCACCGCATCCCGGCAGACTAGCCTTTGAGTTTCCAGAGAAGGAGCCCGCCATGAGCTCACGAGCCCTACCCCGTACCCTGACCCGCGCGTTGTTGGTCCTGGTGGCGGCCTTGGCGGCCCTCGCGGCGCCCGGCGCTGCATCCACGCCACCGTCCGGTCAGGTGACCGTGTCCTCCACCGACGGGACGACGGTGACGCACACCTGGACCGGCACCATCCTGCCCGGCGCGAACGCGACCAGCAATTGCGCGTCCCTGCCGGAGGCGCTCTCCGACGTTCACACGATCACCATCGACGTGCCCGCCGGTCTCTACGCGACGCTCGGCGCGGATTTCACCTTCCGGATCACCTGGCCGAGCGCCGACGACGACGAGATCCTCACCGTGCTCGACCCCGGCGGCGCCGTGCTCGGCTCGAGCGACGGGGGGTCGAATGTCGAAGCCGTCGGCGGCGACAACCTGCCGGGTGGCACCTACAAGGTGCTCGCCTGCGCGTTCGCGGCCGCGCTCCCGGTGTCCTACAGCGGCGAGCTCACGGTGAGGACGCGCAATTCCGACGAGCTGGCCTCCGCGCCGCCCGACGGCCTCGCCTTCTCGGCCTCGGTGGCCGCCGAGAACCAGCGCGACGAGTCCGAGCCGCTGGTCGAGATCGATCGGGCCGGCAACATCTACTCGTGCGGGCCCTCGGGCTCCTCGCAGCTCGCCGAGTACGCCCAGGTGTCGACCGACGGCGGGGAGTCCTTCCATCTGCTCGGGTTGGCGCCGCGCGGGCAGCTCGCCGCCGGCGGCGGCGGCGACTGCGCGCTCGCCTTCGGCCTACAGCCGAACGCGCTCGGCCACCACGACCTGGCGTACTCGGGCCTGGGGCCGCTGACCGGGTTCGCGACCGCGATCTCGCCGGACAGCGGCCACCGGTTCGCCACCGCCGGCTTCGAGTTCACCGGCGGCGTCACCAACCGCGGAGCCGTAGCGGACCGTCAGTGGCTCACGTTCGTGAGCGAGAACGAAGTGCTCCTGACGTACAACCAGCAGCAGCCGCGGAACACGGTGGTCCTCCGCTCCACCGACTTGGGCCTGACCTACGACATCGCCGGCGCGGTCGTGGGCGCGGCCAGCCCGCGCTTCCCGGGGCCGATCCGCTACGACGACGCCCACGACCTTGTCTACTTCGCCTGGGACGACAACCCCGCCGCGGGCAACGTGGTGGCGCTCTCGGTCTCCAAGGACAAGGGCCGCACCTGGACGGCCTGCAAGGTCGACGTCATGCCGGGCACGACGACGCTGTTCGCCAGCGCCGACCACGACAGCGCCGGCAACATCTACGTGGCCTACGGCGAGAACGTGACGTTCCACACCTACGTGCGCGTCCTCCCCTACGGCGGCGCGGACAAGTGCAACCAAGCCGCGTCGCAGCCGATCACGCCGAGCTCCCCGGACCCCGGCTTCCTGCCGCGGGTGCAGGTCGACAGGGACGCCGTCCGCTCGACGGTGTTCCCGTGGGTCACCGCGGGGAGCGCGCCCGGACACGTCGCCGTCGCCTTCCTCGGCACGGAGACGAACGGAAACCCCAACCTGGGGACGTTCAAGGCGTCCTGGGACCTCTACGTGAACGTTTCGACCAACATGCTCTCCACCGATCCGGCGAACCCGCCCACGTTCCGACAGGCCAAGGCGACGACGCACCCGATGCACTACGACTCCATCTGCCTGAACGGCCTCGGGTGCGACATCTCGATCCCGCCGGGCGACCGCTCGATGGCCGACTTCATCGCCGTCGACTACAACCCGATCACCGAGAAGCTGACCGCGGTCTTCAACCGGACGAACAAGAAGCCGGACGAGGCCAGCGGCCATGTCGCCACCACCATGGCGGTGACCCAGACCGGTGGGCCGACCCTCGGCGAGTCGACGCTGACGCCTGCGAAGCCGGTTGTCCGCACCTCGGACGTCGACCCGGCCGGCGACTCCCTGTCGTCGTACTCGAGCGTCGCGCCGCTCTTGGTCCCGCCGGCGCCGGCGACCAGGAACGAGCCCGCGGCCGACTTCACCTCCGTTGCGGTCGGGCCGGAGATCGACCTCGTCGACGGCGGCACGGTCCAGGACGGCGGCTTCACCGCGACCTTGAAGGTGGCCGACCTCTCGAACGCCTCGCTTCTGAATACGCTAACGGCCACGGCTTCGCAGTCGCTGCTCTGGATCTTCCGGTTCACGAACGGGTACCAGGATGCGGCCGCGAGCGCGCGGTGGAATCCCATCCAGGGCTTCACCTTCGGCTACAACGACTACACCGTCGCCGCGACGCCATGCACCGTCGACTCCGGCGGCGCGGGCGAGAAGTGCCTCGTCTACCCGGGCGACACGCCGATCCAGGGCGCCGTCGAACCGGGCACGGGGACGATCCGCCTCAGCGTGCCCCGCTACCTCCTGAAAGCGCTCAGCGGGTCGACGGGAGACATGGAGCGGCCCGCGGAGGTGCCGGCGACCGTCGGCTCGCGCTTCTACGATGCCACCGCCTGGTCGCTTGGCAACGTGGTCTCGCCGGTCCAGGACGTGCAATCGTTCCTGCAGCCGTTCGACAGCACGCCGGCGTTCGACTTCCTCCTCGCCGCCGGGGGCGGCGGAGGAGGGACGGGCTGCAAGGTGACCGGCGGCGGCTCCATCGCGAGCGGCTCGGAGGAGGGCAAGTTCACCCTGAACGCCCGATCCCCCTTTGCCGGCAATGTGGCCTATCGTGACGCGGCGGAGGGAGTGGACTTCCGGTCGTCCGCGCTCGGCTCCGTCACCTGCTCCGGCTCGTCGGCAACGATCACCGGCAGCGGGTACAACGGCACCGACGCGACGACGTTCACGGTCCAGGTCACCGACGCCGGCGAGCCCGGCACCAGCGATACGTTCTCGATCGAGCTGGGCAACGGTTACAGCCGGTCGGGGACCCTCACGCGGGGGAACCTCAAGGTCCGCGAATAGGAGGTCCGAGCACGCACGGCATCAACGCGCTAGCCGCCGCGGCAATTTTCGCCCTCGCGAGTTGCCCGAGCGAGGGCGACAAGGACCGGCTCTCGAAGGGTGACTACGAGCAAAGGGTCAGGACGCTTTACGCCGGCGTCCAGTCGGCCTTCCGCGCGACCGGCGGCACCTCGGGGAAGGAGCTCGCGGGCAGGATCGCGCTCGCCCAGAAGGCGCTGAGGGACGCCGGGGACGAGCTAAGAGCCGTGAAGCCGCCGCGGGAGGTCGAGGCCGAAAACCGGGCGCTCGCGGCGGCCATGCGCGAGTATGCCGAGGCGCTCGACGCCGCCGTCCGGGCCGCGGCCGGCGGTGACGACCAGGCCATGGCCCGTTTCCGCGACGCCTCCGCGCATCCCGCCGTCCGCGAGATGGCGGAAGCGGCCGAGAGGATGAAGTACAAGGGCTACGACCTCGGCCCCATCGCCCAGGATTGACCGAGGACGTTTCGTCGGATCCCAGGCGCACGCGATCTACTTCGTCCCCTCCGACACCGTAGACCTGACGCGCGACGCGAACGACACGATCGAGGACTCGATCCTGTCGACGAGAGGCTGGCTCGAGGCTCAGACCGGGGGCAGGCACGTACTCCGACCGCGGGACTCCGCGCCTGGACATCTCCTTCGTGCGCGGGAACCTGACCGCGGCCGAATTCGCGGGCACCGGCGACGAGGCCGAGCGCCGCGGCCCGCCGCCGCCGGTTTCCGTTCGCTCAGGCCAGGACGTCCACCGCCGTCGCGGCGAAGAGCCAGACGGCGAGGACGCCGTTGGCGGTGAAGAAGGCGGCGTCGAGGCGGGAGAGGTCACCGGGGCGGACGATCCAGTGCTGGTAGGCGAGAAGCGCGAGGCAGCCGAGCCAGCCGAGCCAGTACCAGGCGCCGAGGCCCGGCGGGTAGACGCGCGGCAGCAGCGCGAGGAGCGCGAGCATGGCGGCGTGGAAGAGCGTCGAGAGCCAGAGCGCGGGGACCGTGCCGAAGCGAGCAGGGATCGAGAAGAGACCGGCGCGGCGGTCGAAGTCGAGGTCCTGCAGGGCGTAGAGGACGTCGAAGCCGGCGACCCAGAGGAGGACGGCGCCGGCGAGGAGGCACGGCGTCGGCGCGACGTCGCCGCGCACCGCGATCCAGGCCCCGAGCGGCGCTCCGGAGATCGCCAGGCCGAGCAGCAGGTGCGAGGCCCAGGTGAAGCGCTTGGTGTAGGAGTAGCCGCAGAGGATCAGCAGCGCCAGCGGCGCGAGCGCCAGGGCCAGCGGGTTGAGCTGCCACGCCGCGACGACGAGGAGCGCGGCGCTCGCTAGGACGAAGAGGAGCACAAACCTTGGCGTCAGGAGGCCGGCCGGCAGGGCGCGCGAGGCGGTGCGCGGGTTGGCGGCGTCGATCGTCCGGTCGGCAAGCCGGTTGAAGCCCATCGCCGCGCTCCGCGCCCCGACCATCGCGACGACGATCCAGAAGACCGTCCGCCAGCTCGGCCACCCCTCGGCCGCGAGCAGCATCCCCAGGAAGGCGAACGGCAGCGCGAAGAGGGTGTGCTCGAACTTGATCATCTCGAGCACGATCCCGAGCCGCCCCCTCATCCCGCCTCCGGCTTCGGCTCGATCGGGCGCCCGCTCGCCTCCCACGCCCGCCATCCGCCGGTCAGGGCGCGCGCGTTGCGCCACCCCGCCCGCTGCAGCTCGCGCGTCACCCGGACGCTCGTGCGCTCCTCAGGTCACGTGCAGTACGAGACGAGCCAGGTGTCCGGCGGCAGGCCCCACGCCCCGACCACTTCGACCGCGTTGTCCGGCGGCACGCGGACGGCGCCGCGCGCCCGCTCGGAGCTCTCGCGGTAGGCGCCCTCGCTGCGCACGTCGAGGAGCACCACCCGCTCCCCGCGCCGCTCCAGCTCGGCGAGCTCCTCCAGCGTGATGCGCTCGGGGTCTCCCTTGTCCAAGGCCGTCGCCCCCTCGGGGACCGTCGCGACCGCAGGGGGCGGCACCGGCGGCGCCTCCGCGGCGGCGCCGGCAGGCGCCGGCCGCAGGAAGACCTGCGAGCCGCCGTGGATGACGACCGACAGCAGCACCACGAGCGCGGTGATCTCGAAGAGCTCCCCGGCGCGTGGCAGGCCCGCGAAGACGGCAAGGAGCACCAGGAGGAGCGAGCTCAGCCCGCGCGGGCCGAACCAGGCGGCGAGCAGGCGGCTGCGCCGGTCGAGGCTGCTGCCGGCGAGGACGGCGAGCAGCAAAGGGGCGCGCACGAAGAGGGCGACGGCGGCGAAGAGCAGCGCCGCCGGGCTCAGCGCCGCGAGGCCGCCCCAGATCGCCGAGCTGCCGAGCGCCACGAAGGTGAACAGCAGCCCCAGCTCCGCGGTCGCCTGCCCGTAGTCGAAGAAGCACTCGCAGAGCTCGACGTCGAGGGCGGCGATCGTCAGCCCGGCCGCGAAGGCGGCCAGGAAGCCGCTGCCGCCGACCGCCTCGGCCGCGGCAAAGGCGGTCAGCGCGACGCCGAAGCCGTAGAGCGACTCGTAGTCGCGCCGCACGCCGACGCGGCGGCGGATGAGGTGGAGGGCACCGATCGCCACTAGGCCCACGACCACCCCGCCGGCGATGCCGGGCACGAAGAGGCCGAGCGCGGCCCGCCCCATCTCGGCGCCCCCCGGCGGCGCCTCGCCCGGCACCAGGAACCGCATCGCGACCAGCACCACCGGCAGCAGCACGGCGTCGTTCATACCGCTCTCGAGGCGGAGGGCGTAGCGGGCCTGCGCCGGCAGGCTGGGGTTGCGCAGCAGGCCGCGCAGGAGCACCGGGTCGGTCGAGGCGAGGGCGGCGCCGACGATCGCGCTCTCGGCCACCCCCAGCCCGAGGATGCCCCAGGCGGCGAGCCCGATCGCGGCCGCGGTCAGCAGCGTCGTCGGGCCGAGGATCAGGGCGGCGAGCCGCAGGTGGTGCCGGAGGTCGGCGAAGGTGATGTCCACGGCGTCGGTGAAGAGCACGAGGACCAGCCCGAGCGTCGCGACGGCGCGGATCGTGGGCGAATCGACGGCGAGCGAGACGAGCCCCAGCCCGAACGGACCGAGGGCCGTACCGAGCGCGAGGAAAACGAGGGTCTGCGGCAGCCGCGTGCGGTCGGCGACCCCCGACAGCAGCGCCGCCGTCAGGACGACGGCGCCGACGATGCCGAAGATGCTGATCATCGGCTCGATGTGGTGCGGGTTCATGGACGTTACTCGCAGGTCGGGAAGGCCTCGGTGTCCTGGAGTGGGGGGAAGCTTACGCCGGGGGCAGTGCTAGAACCATAGCGATATACGTTGTTACTCTGCCCGCTGGAGCCGCCTCTTGGCCGGGTCACTAGTCCTGAGAGGGCAAGGTAATGGGAGCGCGCGAAGACGCAAATCTGCGTAACGCAGGCCGTAGCTTAGAGCGGGCGCGCGAGCAGCTCTTGACCCTGGAGAACATCGACAGAAAGCCCGGTCCGTCGGAGCTCGAGCAGGATCTGGCACACGGTGCGTCCTTCTATCGTGAGGCGATCGACGAGATTCTGAGGTTCATGCAGGAGAGGAACCTTACCGCTGCGCTAGCCGTTGCGAGCCATTTGCTGGTGAACTCTGTCAGCCTCTTGCGGTATACGTCGGCTGGAATGGTCTTCACGGATCAGCGGAAGCGCGGAGGAGAGGCGACGCGCAAGACCGCTCTCGATGCCAAGCTCGCGGACGAACTCCTTGCCAGCGCCCGGGCAAACCCTGGCAGGAGTTGGGAGGCCTTGGAGCAGGAGCTTGCTAGTCGTATGGAGACCGAGCCACAACTGCTGGGCAGGCTTGGCTTGAGAAAACCAATGACTGCCGAGGCCATCCGCCGCAGGAGGCAGCGCTCGATGGCGCGAGCCCGGAACGAGATGGGGTGACAACGCTAGCGTTGTCGTTGCGCGTCAGGTCTTTTCCATTCAAGCTCAGCGCATGGACGAGTCGGTGACGAGGCTCCGCACGCCGTGACGGCGAAACCGTGGAGCGTGCGACTGCTGCGCGAGGCGGTCGAGGACTTCGCAGCGCTGGACGCCGCGGTCACCGAAAGGGTCGAGCGGAAGCTCCGGTGGCTCGCGGAACGGGCGGACGAGGTCGTTGACGCCCGGCTCCACGGCGACTTGGCCGGGCTGAGCAAGTTGCGCGTCGGTCCTTGGCGCGTGCTGTACGAGAGGGTCACGGAGGAGCGGCTGTTGCTCGTCTACGCCGTCGGACATCGGCGGGAAATTTACGACCTGGCGAGTGGAAGGCGGTGATCGGCGAGCTATCGCCGCACGGTGAGCACTTCGTCGAGAGGGGTGCCCCGGTCTCCCCCGCGCACGCGCTCCTGCTGGCGCAACAGTCGGTCGCGAAGCTCCGGACGGAGGGCGAGGCCTTCGTCGGGATCCCCCAGTAGATCGAGCAGCTTTTGCTCGACAACGTCCGCGATCAGTTCGCGCAGGTCCCCAGGGGTCAGTTCAGCGATCGTCCTGGCCATGGCCGCCTCGAGCCGCAGTGTAGCGCATACCCCGCGAGCAACAACTGGCTCGACGGCACGCTCCGCCGTCTACCGCCGGCACCGAGCCCACCCGCTCGATGCGCTTCGCCGGGAAAACCTCTACGAAGACGACTGATCGTGCGCTCTCGACACGAACGTCCCGTGAACGGTGACGGCACTCGTCTCCGCGTAGGATTCAGCGCTCGCCGCGGTCCTGACCCAGCAGCTCGGCCGAGGTGATGCCTTCGAGGGCCGTTGGCATCCGCTCGTAGATCTCCGGCCGGTTCGGGCCACCCAGCCGGATGCTCCCCCGCCGGACGAGCTCGGCGAGGCCCGGGTAGCGCCGTAACAGTCGGTTCTTCAGCTCGCGGATACCGACGCTCTGCATGGCCTCGAAATGTAGCAGCGTGCTCATCGCAAGGCAGAAAACCGCCGCCGCGCCCGTGGCAGAGAGCCCGGCTTGGTCCCCACGGAGCCGCCGGCGGTGGAGATCGAGGGGGAGCAGGAGAAATGCACCACGCGACGGCTCCCATGCACCACGAAAGGGCTGAAAACGAGGGAATGGGCGCTCGGGAAGCCCGATCGGGGCCCCGGGGGAGCCGCGCGGGGGGAGAAATGCACCCCGCGGAGCCTGCGATGTGCACCGCCGGGGTTCGGGAGCGCGCCGCCGAACCTTTTTTGCACCATTTTCGAGCGGCTTTGCATTATTTCTGGCCCGCGGCGGGGGTCCGGAGGCGCTCCGGGAGGGTCCGGAGGCGTCGCGGCGGGCTCCGGAGGCGCTGGATGGTGCATAGCGGCGGAAAAGTGGTGCACCTTTCCTGCTGCGGAGATATCCTCAGGCTCCGCGGGGTGCATTTCTGCCGCCGCTTGGTGCATAGCCGGAGCCGGGCGCGCAGGCCGCCGGCGGGGGAATCCTCCAGGGCGATCGAGCCGCCGTAAAGCTCGGCGAGGTCGCGGACGATGGCCAGGCCCAGGCCGGAGCCCGGCGCGGCCTCGTCGGCGCGGACGCCGCGCTGGAGGACCGACTCGCGCAGGGCCGGGGGGAGACCGGGGCCGTCGTCGTCCACGGTGATGGCGACCCGGCCGCCGTCCTCCGGCGCGGACCCGACGGCGACCTTGGAGCGCGCCCACTTACAGGCGTTGTCGAGGAGGTTGCCGAGCATCTCGTCGAGGTCCTCGCGGCGGCTGCGCACCGCGTGCTCGGCGGGGACGTCCACCTCGATCGCGAGCCCGCGGTCGGCGTAGAGCCGCCGCAGCGTGCGGGCGAGCGCCTCCGCCGACTCCGCGATCGGGCAGCGCACGCCGGGCGCGGCTCCCGCCGAGGCGCCGGCGCGGGCGTGCGCCAGGTGGTACTCCACCTGCCGGCGCATGCGCTCGACCTGCTGGCCGAGCGTGGCGGCCAGCTCGGGATGGCCCGCCGCCGCCGCGCCTTCGGCCTCTTGCGACAGCACGGCGAGGGGGGTCTTCAAGCCGTGCGCGAGGTCGCCGGCGGTGCCGAGCGCCCGCTCGACGGCCCGCTCGCGGTCGTCGAGGAGGGCGTTGAGATCGTCGACCAGCGGCTGCACCTCGGTGGGGTAGCTGCCGGCCAGGCGCCGGTCCCGCACGCCGCGCACCGCGGCGAGCCGCTCGCGCAGCCGCTCGATCGGCGAGACGCCGCGCCGCACCTGCCAGAGCCCGACCAGCATGAAGACCATCGCGATCGCCAGCATCGCGACGGGTGGGACGCTGTGGAGCGAGGGGAACCTGTGCAGCAGCATGATCGACGCGAGGTGGGCAATGCCCACGAGCCCGACCGCCCAGAGGATCGAGCCGAGGAGCAGGCGCGAGCGGAGGGAGCGCACCGGCGCTACGGGCCCGCCGCGATGCGGTAGCCGGCGCCGCGCACGGTCTCGATGAGGGCGGGGCCGAGCTTGCGCCGCAGGCGGGCGACGAAGACCTCGACGGTGTTGGAGTCGCGCTCGAAGTCCTGAGCGTAGATGTGCTCGGTCAGCTCGCCCTGCGAGACGACGCGGCCGCGGCGGCCGGCGGCCTCTTCTTCATGGCGGCGCGCGCGGCCTCGCGATCTGGCTCGCCGCCTCGATCGTCCTCGGCGCCGCCGCCAGCTTCCTCCCCGCCTGGCACGCCTCCCGCGGCTCGGTGCGCGAGGCGCTCGCCTACGAGTAGCGGCGGCGGGCGCTGCGCTACGCTCCCGGGGATGGGCGCGCCCTTCCCCGACGATTTCCTCTGGGGCGCCGCCACCTCCGCCTACCAGATCGAGGGCTCGCCGCTCGCCGACGGCGCCGGCGAGAGCAACTGGCACCGCTTCGCGCACACCCCGGGGTTGATCGCGAACGGCGACACCGGCGACGTCGCCTGCGACCACTACCGGCGCTGGCGCGACGACGTCGCGTTGATGCGCGAGCTCGGGCTCGGCGCCTACCGCTTCAGCATCGCCTGGAGCAGAGTGCTGCCCGAGGGCACCGGCGCCGTCAACCAGCGCGGGCTCGACTTCTACCGCCGGCTCGTCGCGGCGCTGCGCGAGGCGGGGATCGAACCGATGGCGACGCTCTACCACTGGGACCATCCGGCGGCGCTCGACGAGCGCGGCGGCTGGCTCAACCCGGACAGCCCGCGCTGGTTCGCCGACTACGCCCGCGTCTGCTTCGACACTCTCGACGGCGAGGTGCGCCTCTGGGCGACGCTCAACGAGCCCTGGGTGGTGTGCGACGGTGGGCACCTGCACGGGACGCTGGCGCCCGGCCACCGCAGCCGCTGGGAGGCGCCGCGCGTCGCCCACCACCTGCTGCTGGCGCACGCCGAGGCGGTCCTCGCCTACCGCGCCGGCGGCCGGCACCGCATCGGGCTGGTCGTCAACGTCGAGCCCAAGCACCCGGCGAGCGATAGCCCCGAGGACGTCGCCGCGGCGGCGCGCGACGACGCCTACATGAACCGCCACTTCCTCGACCCCGCGCTTGTCGGCCGCTACCCCGAGGAGCTGCCGGCGATCTACGGCGAGGGCTGGCGCGAGCCTCCGGCGGCGGACCTCGAGCGCATCCGCCAACCGCTCGACTTCCTCGGTCTCAACTACTACACGCGCGCGGTGGTGCGTCACGACCCGGCCTGTTGGCCGACGGGCGCGGGCAAAGTGCGGCAGCCGGGGAGCACGTACACCACGCTCGACTGGGAGGTCTACCCGCAGGGGCTGGAGGAGACGATCGATTGGCTGCGGCAGCGCTACGGGCCGGTGCCGCTCTACGTCACCGAGAACGGCGCCGCCTTCGCCGACCCGCCGGCGTCGCCGGGCGGCCGGATCGAGGACGCGCCGCGCGTCGCCTACCTGCGCGAGCACCTCCTGGCGGTGCGGCGCTCCCTCGCCGCCGGCGCCGACGTGCGCGGCTACTTCGCCTGGTCGCTGCTCGACAACTTCGAGTGGAGCAAGGGGTACGAGCCACGCTTCGGGATCGTGCATGTCAACCGCGCAACGCAAAGGCGGACGCCGAAGGCGAGCGCGGAGTTTTATCGTGAGGTGATTCGCACGCGCGTGCGGGCGTTGGATAAGCCTGCCATGTCATCCTGAGCGAAGCGAAGGATCTGGGTGGGGGAGCCCGCGGCTAAGCTTCCCGCCCCCCAGATTCCTCGGCTTCGCTCGGAATGACAAAAGTAGGGGTCTCGACTTCGATCCGGTAGGTCGCGCCGGCTTCGACCTCCCGTAATAGCCCCCCGACTAGCTCCTCGCCGTCTACCTGCACCCCCACCCGCTCCCCACGCCTGATCTCCACCTCCAGCCGCGACCCGCGCCAGGGGCGCTGCATGCGGGCGCCGGGCCAGTCGGGCGGCAGGCAGGGGTCGAAGAGGAGCCCGTCCCAGGTCGGGCGCACGCCGAGGACCCACTCGGAGAGCACGCGCGGCAGCCAGGCGGCGGCGCCGGTGTACCAGGTCCAGCCGGCGCGCCCGTAGGAGGGGGCGTCGGGGCCGTCGACGTTGCCGGGCAGGACGTAGGGCTCGGCCCAGTGGCGCTCGGGATCCTGGCGCGTCGGGTCGATGGCGGCGAGGAGCGCCGCCACCAGCCCCGCGTCCTTGGCCTTGGCCGCGGCGGCGATCGCCCACACCGCGGCGTGGGTGTAGACGCCGCCGTTCTCGCGCATCCCCGGCGCGTAGCGGGTGATGTAGCCGACGGCGGCGTCCGGCTCGGCCCAGGCCGGCGCCAGCAGGAGAGCGCCCGCCGGCGTCATCAAGTGCTCGCGCACCGCCGCCAGGCAGGCGCGGGCGCGCTCGGGCGGCGCCACGTCGGCCAGCACCGCCCAGGTCTGCGGGTTCAAAAAGATCCGGCCGTAGCGGCTGTCGCGGCCGCCGATCCAGCCGCCGTCGTCGCGGGTCGCGCGGCGGTACCAGCCGCCGTCCCAGGCGTGCTCGTTGACCGCCGCGACGAGGGCCTCGCGGCGCGCCGCGAGCGCCGCCGCCCGCTCCGGGTCGTCGGTGCGGCGGTGGACCTCCGCCCAGTCGGCGTAGAGGCCGGCCAGGAACTGCGCCAACCAGACCGACTCGCCGCGCTCCTCGAGGCCGAGCGCCGAGAGGCCGTCGTTCCAGTCGCCGGCGCCGATGTAGGGGAGGCCGCGCGGCCCGGTGCGCCGCTCGACCCGCGCGAAGGCGCGCGCCGCGTGCTCGCGCAGGGTCGCCGGCTCGGGGTCGTCGAGGAAGGGCGCGCGCTCGTCGAGCACCGTGAAGTCGCCGGTCTCCTTGAGGTAGCTCGCCAGGACGTAGGCGAGCCAGAGGAGGTCGTCGCTCATCCGCGTGACGTGCCCCTGCTCGGTCAGCGGGTGCCACCAGTGGACCACCGAGCCGTCGGCGAACTGGTGCGCGGCGTGGAGCTTCGCCTGCTCGCGGCAGCGCGCG
The DNA here is from genome assembly GCA_035536455.1 of Thermoanaerobaculia bacterium. Lineage (GTDB taxonomy): Bacteria > Acidobacteriota > Thermoanaerobaculia > Multivoradales > UBA5704 > DASUNQ01. Next base: position 14,009 of record DATLOC010000055.1, read on the forward strand.
GGGTCGATGGTGAGCCAGACCTGCGAGTCCTGCAGCTGGTCGCGATAGCCGTAGGCGCCGCTCTGCTGGTAGTAGCCGCAGCGCCCCCAGAGGCGGGCGGAGATCGCCTGGTAGCGCAGCCAGTCGTTGGCCAGGAGGTCGAGCGTCGGCTCCGGCGTCGCGACACGGTGGCCGGCGAGCCGCTCCGCCCAGGCCGCGCGCACTACCGCGAGCGCGCCGTCCATCGCCGCCGGCGAGGCGAAGCGCTCGGCGAGCGCCAGCGCCAGCGCCGGCTCCGGCGAGCCGTCGGGCGCCTCGGCGGTGGCGAGCACGAAGCCGCCGTCGAAGCTCCCACCGGCGGGCAGCGCCACCTCGCAGGCGAGCGCCGCCACCGGGTCGGCGTGGCGGCCGAAGAGCGGGCTCCAGGAGGCGCCGGAAAGCGCCGCCGGGCGCGCCCAGCTCCCGTAGCGGCCGAGGAACACCCCCTTGTCGCCGGTCGCCGACGCCACCGGCTGCGCGGCGGCGAAGGCGCTCCAGTAGGGGAAGCTGGTGTTCCAGTGCCCCCAGCGCGGCGACGGCACGTCCCACATGTGGCTGCCGGCAACCACGGCACGGCGCGCCGCGTCCCAGCGGGTCTCGAGGAAGAGCTTCTGGAACTCGCGCCGCGGCGCCGGCGAGGTGCCGCAGTTCCACTCCAGGAACGGGACGACGGCGAGGCGGCGCGGCCGGCCGGCGGTGTCGCGCAGGGTGAGCCGCCAGAGCTCGACGGTCGCCTCGACGTCGACGAAGAGCGTCCACTCGGCTTCGATCCCCTGGTGCTCGCTCTCGAAGGTCGTGTAGCCGAGCCCGTGGCGGCAGGCGAAGCGCTCGTAGGCCGGCCAGCAGGGCGCCGGGGCGAGTGACCAGACCGCGCCGGAGTCGAGGTCGCGCACGTAGAGGAAGCGGCCGGAGCGGTCCCCAACCAGGTCCTGCTGCCAGCGCACGATCGCCGCGAGCTGCGAGTTGTCGATCCAGGAGAAGCCGCTCCCGGTCTGCGACACGGCGAGGCCGACGCGCGGGTTGGCGATGACGTTGGCCCACGGGCGCGGGGTGCGCGGGTCGGTGATTACGTACTCGCGGCCGTCGGACGCGAAGTAGCCGTAGCGGCACGGGGCGAGCAGGGCGCCGTCGCCGGGCGCGCGCGCCGTCACCAGGGGACCTCGACGGCGAATTCGGCCGGCAGCGCGGCGAGCGGCCGCGGCGGGAGGTCCGGCAGGGCGAGGACGACGCCGCCCGGCGGCGCCGCCGCCAGCGCCTCGATCCGCACGGCGACGCGCCCGGGCTCGCCGCGCAGCGAGTAGGCGAGCGGCCCCCAGGGAGTGTGCAGGCCGCGCACGCCAACCTCGCGGCCGGGGGCGAGCCAGGCGCGCGGCACGCCGGCGGCGAGGACGAGGGCGCCGTCGCTGCGGCGCTCGTAGGCGAGGAGGTCGAGGAGGCTGCGCGCGAAGTCGGAGGCCACCCAGCCGTGCGGCAGGTCGCCGAAGAAGCGCGGCGCGCGCGGCTCACGCGCCACCACCTCGGCCCACTGGTTCCACGCCGGCGGCCGCCGGCCCTCGAGGAAGAAGGCGAGGAGCTCGTGCGCTCGCTCGCGCCAGCCGAGGCGGACGAAGGTGCCCACCTGGCGCAGCTCGTACGGCGTGTAGACCTCCCAATCGCGGGCGCCGTCGCGGCGCGCGACGAACTCCTGCCAGTAGCGCTCGAAGGTCGCGGCGAGCGCGGCGGGCGGCAGGAAGGCGTCGAGCCCGCCGGGCTCGACGAGCACGGTCGTCGAGGTGGCGTCGAAGTCCCCCAGCTCGGCGGCGCCGGGGAGGTAGTCGATGCCGTGCCGGGCGCGGGCGAGGTCGAGCGAGGCGAGGAGGTCGGCGCGGAACTCGTCGCGGCTCGCGCCCCAGCGCGCGGCGAGATCGGCGCGGCCGAGCGCCGCCGCCAGCGCCGCGGCGTCGGCGTAGCCGCGGTAGGCGAAGGCGTCGTCCCAGTAGGAGTGCATCGGCTTCGCCGAGTAGCCCTCGTGGCTGATCGACTCGGGGAGGAGGCCGAAGAAGAGGCGCTTCTCGCCCGACTGGTACTCGGGGGTGCGGCGGGCGGCGCGCAGCGCGTCGAGGTGCCCGACCGCCCGCTCGACGCCGGAGAACATCCGCTCGGCGAAGGCGCGGTCGCCGGTGTAGCGGTAGACCTCCGAGACCAGGTGGATCCACTCGCCGTCGCTGTCGTTCTCCGGCACCGGATCGGCGCCGCGGCGGTCGACGCAGCAGGGGACCTTGCCGTCGGGGTACTGGAAATGCGCGTACCATTCGGCGAAGTTGCGCGCAATCTCGGCGCGGCCGAGGCGGAGGAGGGCGCCGCCCGTCAGCGCGCCGTCGCGGATCCAGGAGCGGGCGTAGGCGCGCGAGCCGGGCTGGATGGCCGTGCCGTCGCGGTGGATGAGGATGGCGGCGAGGCCGGTGCGGAGCGTGCGCAAGAGCGGCTCGGCTTCCGGCGGCAGGCGCAGCTCGACGTGGTCGAGGCGCGCGCGCCAGGCGGCGCGGGCGGTAGTCTCGAGGGCGGCGAAGCGGGCGGGGTCGATCGGGGCGGCGGCGGCGCCGGCGCCTGAAGAGATCCCGATGACGACCTCGCGGCTTCCTCCCGGGGGCAGGTGGAAAGACCAGGCAAGGGCGGCGGAGGCGTGGCCGAAGGGGTCCTCGACCGCGGCCTCGCGCGGGACCTCGCCGCGCGCCAGCCAGTCGGTGATCGGGCCTTCGTCGAAGATCGCCGCGCCACAGGCCGACGGCGACGGGACGGCGACGACGCGCCGCTCGTCGAGCGACAGCGTCGCACCCGAGCAGGCGGCGCGCGCCAGCCGCGCCACCCCGCCCGAGACGTTGAGGAACTGCGTCGGCGGGTTGACCTGGAACGGGCGGGCGGCGACGAACAGCGTCCCGTCGCGCGGCGCGTCGCCGGTGTTGCGCAGCCGGTAGCGCACGGCCAGCCGCCCTGCACCTGGAAACCGCTCTTCGACCGCGAGAGCGGTCGCCTCGAAGCGCAGGCCGCCCGGCAGCGGCCAGGCCACGGTCGGGATCGGCAGGTCGCCGTCGGCGAGCGCTTGCTCGGCCGCCACGTCGGCCCAGCTCCAGAGGCGGCCGTCGAGGTGGACGAAGGGCTCGAGCGCCGGCGCCTTCTCCGCCGGCTCCAGCACGCCGTCCTCGGAGAAGAGCCCCTCCTCCGGGTCGCCGTCGCGCCCGACCAGCGTCCAGTAGACCTGCTCGCCGGAGAAGCCGCGCGGGTAGGCACCGCGCGGCGCCTCGGCGGCGATCGTCTCGAAGAAGCGGTTCTTCGACTCGGCAAAGGCGAGCGGGCGGACCTCGACCTCGGCGAGACCGCGTTCGCGGTCCTCGGCGGGGAGGCGCAGGCGCACGAAGCGGGTCTCGGTGTCGGGGAGGAAGAGGTCGTTCCGCTCGCCGCCGGCGCGCGGCGCGGCCCAGGCCTCGCGGAACTCGGCGCCGTCGTCCGAGAGGTCCACGGCGAAGCCGCGCGGCGACCGCCCCGCCTCCCAGCGCAGGGTGAGCCCGCCCAGCTCGCGCGGCTCGCCGAAGTCGAGGGTCCACGCCGCGGCGCCGGCGGGCGCCCGCCAGGCGGTGGCGGGATCGCCGTCGAGGGCGAGGTCCGCGGCGTGGCCGGGGAGCGCCGCGTCGGAGGCGGCGCGCGGCGTGCCGGCGTAGGGGCGCGGCGGCGGCAGCGGCACCAGCTCCAGGTCGGTGATCCACACCCGGCCGCTGCCGCCGCTGCCGGCGGTGACGGTGATCTCTAGGGCGCCGAGCCGCTCGAGCTCGCCGCCCCCCGCCGGCCCCCAGGCGAACTGCACCTGCCGCTTGCGGATGCGGATCGGCGTCCACTCGCGCGGGAACTCGTAGTCGCGCTTGACCGACCACCAGACGTTCTCGCCGGTCGGGTCGACGAATTTGACCTCGAGATGGTTGGGCGGCGCCTCGCCGCGCAGGCGGAAGCGCAGCTCCCAGTTGGACGGCAGCGCGAGCGGCGGGTCCAGCGGCAGCCGCGCCGCCGCCCAGCCGCCACGGCCGTGGAAGTCGAAGCTCAAGCGGAGCGCCGGCTCGCCGCCGCTCGTCGGCTCGGCGTTGATCTGGAGCTCGACGCCGTCGGCGGGAGCGGCCTCCCAGCGCTGGGCGTCGAAGAGGTCGAAGCGCACCGGCGCCGCACCGCCGTTGCCTTCGGCGCCGCGGGCCGCGAGGCAGCCGGCGGCCAGCAGCGCCGCGAGGAGGCGCCTCACTCCTTGAGGCCCCCCATCAGGATCCCTTCGAGGTACTGGCGCTGCGCGGCGAGGAAGAGGATGAGGACCGGCATCACCGTCACCACGGCGCCGGCCATCATCAGCTCGGTGTCCTGCACGTGCTCGCCGGAGAGGTTGGCGAGGGCCACCGGCAGGGTCTGAAGGCGCTCGTCGGTCAGCACGATGAGCGGCCACATGAAGTCGTTCCACGACGACAGGAAGGTGAAGACCGCGAGGGTGACCAGGATCGGCCGCAAGAGCGGCAGCACCACGTTCCAGTAGATCCGCCACTCCGAGGCGCCGTCGATGCGCGCCGCGTCGAGCAGCTCGTCGGGGATGGCGAGCGCGAACTGCCGCACCAGGAAGATGCCGAAGACGGTGGCGATGGCCGCCACCACGACGCCGCCGTAGCTGTTGACGAGTCCCAGCGCGCGCAGCTCGAGGTAGAGCGGCAGCATCCCCACTTGCGGCGGCACCACCAGGGTCAGCAGCAGCAGCGCGAACAGGCGGTCGCGGCCGCGGAAGCGGAGCTTGGCGAAGGCGTAGCCGGCCATCGAGTTGCAGAGCACCGAGACCGCGGTGATCGAGACCGCCAGGATGAGCGAGTTGCGGAAGGCGCGCCCGAGGTTGAGGCGCGCGAAGAGGGTCTGGTAGTGGACCAGCGTCGGCGCGCTCGGCAGGTAGCGCGGCGGCAGCTGGTTGGCCTCGCCGGCGGGCATGAAAGAGGCCGAGACCATCCAGGCGAGCGGCAGGAGGGTGAGGAGCGCCGCCAGGAGCAGCGCCGCGTTGACGGCGATCGTGAGCAGGCGCCGCTTCACCGCCGCGCCTCCCGCCGCCGCAGCCCGACCTGCAGCGCCGAGGTCGCCAGGATCAGCGCGAAAAGGGTGAAGGCGAGCGCCGCCGCGTGCCCCATGTTCCACCAGCGGAAGCCCTGCTGGTACATGAGGAGGGCGATCGAGAGCGTCGCGTTGAGCGGCCCGCCGCGGGTCATCACGTACGGCTCGGCGAAGAGCTGGAAGAAGCCGACGGTGGTGATGACGCCGGCGAAGATCAGGGTCGGCCGCAGCAGCGGCAGGGTGACGTGGCGGAGCTGCTGCCACCAGGAGGCGCCGTCGAGGCGCGCCGCCTCGTAGAGCGTCTCCGGGATCGCCTGCAGGCCGGCCACCAGGATCACCAGGCAGTAGCCGAAGCTGCGCCAGACCGAGAGCAGGACGATGGCGAACATCGCCCAGCGCGGATGGCCGAGCCAGTCGATCTCGGGGACGCCGAAGAGGCCGAGGATCTGGTTGAAGAGGCCGAAGCGCGGGTGGTAGAGGGCGCGCCAGACGACCGCCACCGCCACCAGCGTCGTCACCACGGGCGCGAAGAAGATCGTACGGTAGAGGCCGCGCAGGCGGGCGAGGCGCGAGTTGACGAGGAGCGCGCCGCCGAGCGCCACCGCCAGGGTCAGCGGGCCGCCCACCGCCACCAGGAGGAAGGTGTTGCCGAGCGCCTTCCAGAAGAGCGGGTCGCGCAGCAGGCGGGCGTAGTTGCCGAGCCCCACGAAGCGGGCGTTGCGCGGATCGGCGATGGCGTAGAGGTCGAAGTCGGTGAAGGAGAGGAGCAGCCCGGCCACCACCGGCAGGGCGAAGAAGAGGACGATCGCGCCGAGCGCCGGCGCCAGCAGCCACCAGGCGGCGCGCGCCTCCTTCGGGGTGCCGGTGCTCTCGCGCGGGACGGCGCTCACGGGCGGGCCTCCCCGGCCTTGCGATCCAAGAGAAAGCGCCGCTTCTCCAGCATGCGGTCGACGTCGGCGTCGAGGGCGGCGAGCGCCTGATCGAGCGTCTTGCTGCCGCGCACCACCTGCTCGACCGCCTCGGCGACGCGGGCCACGATCTGCTCCAACTCCGGCACCTTGGGCAGCGAGGCGAGCGCGCCGAGCTGCTCGCGGAAGGCGGCGGCGCGGGGGTCGGCGTCGAGGTCGGTGCGCGCCCAGGCCGAGCGGCGGGACGGCAGGTCGCCGGTCAGCTCGTAGAAGCGGGCCTGCTGCGCCGGCGCGGAGAGGAACTCGACGAGGCGCCAGGCGGCATCGTGCTCGGCGGCGTGGCGGAAGATGACCAGGCTGGCGCCGCCGGCGAGCGAGACTCCCGGGTAGCCGGCGGCCGCGTCGGGGGCCGGCAGCGGCGCAGTGGCCCAGCGCTGCTGCATGTCCGGCGGCAGCCGCTTGCGGAACTCGCCCAGGTTCCAGGGGCCGGTCACCACCATCGCGAAGTACCCCTCCTCGAACTGCTGGTAGAGGTTGGCGACGCCGCTGGAGGTGACCGGCGGTGCGAGGCGGGCGGCGAAGAGGTCGGTGTAGAAGGCCATGGCGCGGCGGAAGCGCGGGTCGCGGAAGGCGCCGCGCCGGCCTTGGGGGTCGAGCAGGGTGGCGCCGGCCTGGAGCCCGAGGATCACCGGCTTGTCCCACTCGTCCACCGGCAGCAGGATGGCGAAGCGCTCCGCGCCGCCGCGTTGCTTGATCCGCGCCATCGTCTGCCGCAACTCCGCCCAGGTGCGCGGCGGCCAGGGGCCGCCGCTCGCGGCCACCAGGTCGGTGCGGTAGAAGAGGACCCGCGTATCCACGTACCAGGGCAGCCCCCAGGTCGTGCCGTCCACGACGTTCGAGTCCCAGGCGCCGGCGAAGTAGTCGGCGTGCGCGAACGCCGGCGCCGCGGCGAGCCGCTCGTCGAGCGGCGCCAGCGCCTCCAGCGCCACGAACTCCGGCACCCAGGTGTTGCCGAGCTGGGCGACGTCGGGGGTGGCGTTGCCGACGTGCGCGGTCAGGAGCTTCTCGTGCGCCGCCGTCCACGGCACCTGTTGCACCTCGACCCGCACGCCGGGGTGGCGGCGCTCGAACTCCGGCACCAGCTCGCGCACCATCTCGCCTTCGCGCCCGAAGGCCCAGAAGCGGACGAGGTTCGGGTCCGGCTCGCGGGCGCCGCAGGCGGCCAGCGCGAAGAGGAGCCCGGCGGCCCCTAGTTGGTTGGCGTGTCCAGCCATCCGCCCGCGAAGCCGGCCCGCTCGAGGCCGCGCCGCAGGTCGGGGTCGCGCCGCATCACCCGCCAGACGAGCCCGGAGCGGTGGTTCTCGATCATGGCCAGGATCGGCCCCTGGTCGATGCCGAGGTAGTCGGTGTCGTACCAGCCGGCGCCGGGCACCACCTTGCCGTGGCGGACGGGCACGTCGGTGAAGGTGAAGGTGGGGTTGAAGGCGTCGAGGAAGCCGTATTCGGCGAAGAGGTGCTCGCCGTGCTCGCGGCGCATCGCGGCGAGGGCGGCCGTCGCCTCGGCGGGGACGAACGGCAGCGAGCCGCCGGCGGCGGTCGGGGCGATGGTGCCGTCGTCGACGTCGTAGTGGGGGCTGATGCCGCGGCCGGCGTAGGTCCAGAAGCGGCGCTTCTCGCCGTTGACCTCGAGCTCGACGTCGGCCGGGCCGTCGCAGGCGGTGACCCCCCAGATACCGCCGCCGAGCCCGCGCCAGCGCCGCGGGTTGGCGCGCGCCCAGGCGACCTGCGCCAGCGCCGCGCGCCGCGAGTTCTCGAAGTAGTCGAAGCCGAGCCGGCGCATCGCCGCGTCGCGGATGCCGCGGAAGTCGATCCAGAGGTGGGAGTACTGGTGGCCGAAGAGCGGCGCGAAGTCGAGGTAGCGCTGGCCGTGGAACTCGCCGACCCGGTAGGTCGAGGTCCAGGCCTCCCACGCCGCCGGCTCGACCGGATGGGTCGGCGAGCCGAGGGCGAGGACGTAGAGGAGCATCGCCTCGTTGTAGCCCGTCCAGTCGAGGTGGTGGAACCCCTTCTCCGGGTACCAGCCCATCGCCACCCGCGGCGGCCGCGTTTGCACCCACTGCCAGTCGGCGGCCTCGTAGAGCGCCGTCGCCAGGCGGCGGACCTCGGCCTCGGCCGGGTCGTCGCGGTCGAAGTAGTTGCGGCAGAAGAGGACGCCGCCCAAGAGGAGCGCGGTGTCGATCGTCGACAGCTCGACCTGCTCGAAGCGCAGGCCGGTGTCCTGGTGGAGGAAGTGGTAGAAGAGCCCGTGGTGGCCGGCGCGGCCCGCCGGCTCCGGACCCTGCGGCGCCGCGGCCAGGAAGCGCAGCGTGGCGCGCACCCGCTCGGCGGCCTCCGCCCGCTCTACCCAGCCGCGCTCGACGCCGATCGGATAGGCGGTCAGGCCGAAGCCGGTGGCGGCGATGCTGGCGAAGGACGGCGTCGGCCAGCGATCGGGGATGAGGCCGGTCGCCGGGTGCGCCCGCTCCCAGAAGAAACGGAAGGTGCGCTCCTCGATCTCGTCGAGGAGCGCCTCGTCGGCCGCGGGCAAAGGGGTCTCTGCCCGCGGCGGTGCCGGAGCGGCGCACGCCGCGAGCAGCAGCGCCGCCGCTCCGATCCCCCGCCTCAGAAGCTCACGCGGGCGCCGACCTGGTAGCGCCGGGTGTTGAACTCGCAGTTCGGCTGGCCGAACCGTGCGTTGACGTTCGGCAGCCGCGGCTTGAAGGACTCGAAGCAGCCGCCGTTGTCGTGGTCGAAGAGGTTGAACCCTTCGCCGAGGAGCCCGACGCGCACCCGGTCGGCGATCGGCGGCGCCTCCCATTCGAGGCGCGCGTCGACGCTGCGGTAGCCCCAGGCGTCGGGGATGATGAAGTCGTCCTTCGCCGGCCGCCCCTCGTTCCAGCCCACCCGGAACGGCCCGACCGAGTCGTCGAAGATGGTGAACGGCACTCCCGACCCCAAGGTGACGATCGAGGAGAAGCGGAAGCTGAAGGGGAGGGCGACGATGCCGCTCGCCACCACCCGGTGCCGCTCGTCGTTGGTGCCGGGGAACTTGTAGAGGGCGTCCGAGTTGGCGTAGTCGAAGGCGCCGAACGCGACCCCCTCGTCGCGGTTGTCGGTGCCGGTCTGCTCGGACTCGGCGTAGGTGTAGGCGAGGTTGAAGCCCCACTTGGAGCCGGCCGCGATCGGCTTGTCGAGGGTCAGGAAGATGCCGTCGTACCACCACTGGCGCGCCGTCGAGGTGGTGAAGACGCGCGCGTAGCCCGGCACGCCGACGTTGCCGCCGAAGCGGTCGTTGAAGGCGGTGCCCGGCGGCAGGTCGCCGAAGAAGTACATCAGACCGTTGTGGCCGCGTGAGCCGGCGTAGGTCAGGGCGGCGATCCAGCTGCCGAGCTGCTGCCGCACGCCGAGGGTCCACTGGTCCGAGCGCGGCGGCCGCAGGTCGTTGGCGACGAGGAAGACCTCAGGGCCCGGCGCCTGGCCGCGGGCGACCAGCCCGGCGAGCCCTTCGGCGGAGAGGAACCCCGGCTGCCAGGCGATCGCCGGCACGCCGCAGTTCGGCGCCGGGCTGCCGTCCTCCGAGAAGCAGAAGCTGAAGATCTTGTACTGCTGGCGGTACTGCTCGTCGAAGATGTCGTTGAGGATGACGCGGTCGTAGTACTTGCCCCAGCCGCCGAAGACCACGGTCTTGGCGTTCCCCTTGACGTCCCAGGAGAAGCCCAGGCGCGGCTGCACCATGCCGAAGTAGTCGTCGCGGTCGTCGCCGTCGGTGGTGTAGCGGTCGAGGTCGAGGAAGTCGCGCAGGCACCAGGTGCTCTGCCCGCCGACCGGCTGGCCGTAGGTGCGGCAGGCGCTCGACAGCGCCGCCACCAGCTCCGGCGGCGTCGTGTAGTCGTTGTTGATCATGTTGGACTCGTAGTCCCAGCGCACGCCGAGGCTCAGGCTGAGGCGTTCCGCCACCTGCCAGTCGTCCTGCAAGTAGAGCCCGAGCTGGGTGTTGCTGAAGTCCAAGGTGGGATTGCCGAAGCCGAGCCGCGCCTGGAAGGGGAACCGCCACTGCTCGTCGGAGCGAAACTCGAAGAGCGCGTTGCCGAACAGCTCCTTGGTGACCTTGTAGTCCAGCCAGTTGACCCCGACCCCTGCCTTCAGCGAGTGGCTGCCGCGCCACTCCTTGAAGAAGGAGAAGTCGTCGCGCAGGCCGATCTTGTCCTGCTGGAAGTCCTGCGTCGCGTCCTTGCCGCCGACGTCGAGGATGTTGAAGTAGTTTAGCCGCGGCGTGTCGGAGGCGATCGCGGTCGGCGCCCACTGCAGCTTCTGGAAGGTGGCGCTCGCCTCGTTGAGCGAGTTGCCGAGGACGAGCTGGTGCTTGGCGACGATGGCGTCGCTGCCGACCTCGAAGCTCTCGGCGCCGTCCTTGGTGCGCAGGCTGCCGAAGCCGCGGATCTCCTGCTCGTCGCGCCAGTAGTAGCTGGCGTCGAACGACTGGCCCGACGCCGGCTGCCAGGAGAGCTTGCCGAAGAGCAGCTTCGACTCGAGCGGGGCGACCAGCACCCCGGTATCGAACCCGCCGAGGAAGCTCTGGACGCTGGCCGGCGCGCGGCCGAAGTCGCCGCCGCGGAAGACGCTGCTCAGCCGGTCCTGGTCGTTCTGCTCGTAGGAGGCGAAGAAGTGCAGGCGGTCCTCGCGGATCGGCCCGCCGATCGAGATCCCGCTCTGGATGCGCTCGACCTCCGGCTCCTCGTCGCCGCGCGCCTTGGCGAAGTCGTCCTGGGTCAGGAGCCCCTCGTCCTGGAAGAGGTAGAAGGCGTCGCCGTGGAACTCGTTCCCTCCGGACTTGGTGACCGCGGTGATCACCGCCGCCGCCGCCTTCTCGTACTCGGCCTTGTAGTTCTGCGTCAGCACCCGGAACTCCTGCACCGCGTTCTGCGGGAAGGGGTTGCCGCGGCTGGAGTCCTGCATGAAGGCGCCGCCCTTCAAGAGGTCGTTCTTGTAGGAGAGGCCGTCGACGAAGACGTTCACCTGCCGCGCTTCGGCGCCGCCGCTGCGGAAGGACTTCCCCTGCTCGTCTTCGTTCTCGGTGAAGCGCACCCCGGGCGCCAGCGCCGCGAAGGAGAGGAAGTTGCGGCTGTTCTGGGGGAGCTGCTCGATCTGCTGGGTGGTGACGTTGGTCGCCACCTCGGAGCTGCGGGTGTCGACGAGGAGCTGGGTCGCCTCGCCGATGACGACGACCTCCTCCGTGAACATGGCGTCGACCGAGAGCACGAAGTCGGCCTCGACGTCCTGGCCGAGAAGCACCTGCACGTTGCGGCTCTGCGGCCCGTAGGCCTCGGAGGAGACCGTCAGCTCGTAGGTGGCGGGGCGGAGGCCCTGGAGGGCGAAGCCGCCGTCGCCGCCCGAGGTGGCCTCCTGGAAGAAGCCGCTCGCGGCGTCGACGGCGACGACCTTGGCGCCGGCGATCGGTCCGTTTTCGTCGCGGACGACGCCGCGGATCGAGCTGGTGGTGTTCTGCGCCGCGGCTCCCGAGGCGAACGAGAACACGGCGGCGAGCAGCAGGGCGAGGCCGCCCAGCGGGGATCGGAACGGTGCGGGTCTCATGGTTCGAGCCTCCCTTCGGTTGATGGGGTTGGCGTCCGCGCGCGGAGGGCGCCGCAGGAGGCGCGGACGATCAGCTTCGTGGCGACCACGTCGCGCCGGCCGACGGCGGGCGGGGCCGCTTCCTCACGGCTCTCGAGGAGCGACAGGACGTGCTGCATGGCGCGGCTGCCGAGCTCGGCGATCGGCACGCGCACCGAGGTCAACGGGGGGTTCAGGTAGCGGGAGATGGGGATGTCGTCGAAGCCGCCGAGCGCCAAGTCCTCGGGCACCGCGAGGCCGATCTCGCGCAGGGCGGAGAGGAAGCCGACCGCCATCGCGTCGTTGGCGGCGAAGACGGCGGTGGGCCGCGGCGCCAGCTCGGCGAGCCAGCGGCCCGCGGCGTGCCCCGAGGCCTCGCTGAAGTCGCCGGGAAAGACCAGGTCGGCGGGCGCTGGCAGGCCGGCATCCGCCAGCGCCTCGCGCCAGCCGCGGGCGCGCTCGCGGGCGTCGCGATTGTGCGCCGGGCCGCCGAGGAGGGCGATGCGCTGGTGCCCGAGGCCCAGCAGGTGGCGCACCATGGAGCGCGCGCCGCCGTAGTTGTCGATGGTGATGGCGTCGAGGTCGATCCCCTCGGCGACGGAGTCGAGGAGGACGATCGGCAGCGCCCCGCCGTAGCGGGCCAGGGCCGGCGAGGTGTCCACGTCGGGCGACATCACGATCAGGCCGTCCACCCGGCCGCGCAGGGCGCGCAGCACCGCCTCGACCTCGGCGGCGTCGCTGTGGGCGCCCGAGACGAGGACGTGGTAGCCGCGGCGGCGCGCCGTCTGGTCGATGCCGCGGATCAGCTCGGAGAAAAACTCGCCGTAGAGGTCGGGGAGGAGGACACCCACCGTCTCGGTGCGCCGGGTGATGAGGCTGCGGGCGCCGCCGTGCGGCACGTAGTTGAGCCGCTCGACGGCCTCGGCGACCCTGCGGCGGGTCTCTTCCGCCACCGCCGTGTGGCCGTTGAGCACCCGCGAGATGGTAGCCGCCGATACCCCCGCCTCGCGCGCCACGTCGCGGATCGAGACGGTCATCGCTGGGCTTTCGGAGCCAAGGCGGAAACGTTTTCATGAAAACGGTACCACCGGGCATCGGAGGGCGTCAAGCGAACCGTTCGGGCCCGGTGCGCGTACACTCCGCACCATGACGAAAAGAACCGAAGTCGCGACGCTCGCGGGGGGCTGCTTCTGGTGCTTGGAGGCGGTGTATCAGGAGGTGGCGGGGGTGGAGCGGGTGGTGTCCGGATACGCCGGCGGGCACGCCCCCGACCCGACCTACCAGCAGGTCTGCTCCGGCACCACCGGCCACGCCGAGGTGGTCCAGGTGCACTTCGATCCCGAGCAGGTCTCCTATAAGCGCCTGCTCCAGATCTTGTTCGGCATCCACGACCCGACGACCCCGAACCGCCAGGGGGGCGACGTCGGCACGCAGTACCGCTCGGCGATCTTCACCCACTCCGCCGAGCAGCAGGCGACCGCCGAGGCGCTGGTGCGTGAGCTGACCGAAGAGCAGCTCTTCGACGCCCCGATCGTCACCGAGGTGCGGCCGCTCGACACGTTCTACCTGGCCGAGGACTACCACCAGGACTACTTCCGGCAGAACCCCGACCAGCCCTACTGCCGGGCGGTGGTCGGCCCCAAGCTGGCGAAGTTCCGCGCCAAGTTCCTCGCCCCCGCCCCCGGCTGACGCGCGGGGGGCGGGCAAGGAGCCCGTCGCTATAATCCCCGCCTTGCGCACGGACACACCGACGAGCGAGGTGCGGAGCGGGCCGGGGCCGATCGGCACCAGCCCGCCGCGGCCGGACGGGCTCGCCAAGGTGACCGGCGCCGCGGTCTTCGCCGACGACCTCGTCCTCCCCGGGCTCTGGTTCGGCGCCACCCTGCGCAGCCCCCACGCCCACGCGCGGATCGCCGCCCTGCGCTTCGACCCGGCGCGGGCCCCCGAGGGGACGGTGGCGGTCACCGCCCGCGACCTTCCCGGCCCCAACGGCGTCCAGCTCATCGACGACGAGTGGCCGGTCCTCGCCGACGGCGTCGTGCGCCACGTCGGCGAGGCGGTGGCGCTGGTCGCGGCGCCGACACGCATCGCGGCGCGCCAGGCGCTCGCGGCCTTCACGGTCGAGTACGAGCCGCTGCCGGCGGTGCTGACGATGGCCGAGGCGGCGGCTGCCGAGGCGCCGCCGCTCGCCACGGTCGAGATCGCCTACGGCGACGTCGAGGCGGCGCTCGCCGCGGCCGACGTCGTCGTCGAGGGCACCTACCGCACCGGCCACCAGGAGCACATCTACATCGAGTGCCAGGCGATGACCGCCTGGGAGGAGGACGGCGTCCTCGTCGCCGCCGGCTCGATGCAGTGCCCGTACTACGTGCACAAGTCGCTGGTCCACGCCTTCGGGCTGCCGGCGAATCGCGTGCGGGTGCGCGCCACCGCGGTGGGCGGCGGCTTCGGCGGCAAGGAGGACTACCCGAGCCTCATCGCGCTGCACGCCGCCCTCCTCGCCCGCGCCGCCGGCCGGCCGGTGCGCTTGGCCTACGATCGGCACGAGGACATCGTCGCCACCACCAAGCGCCACCCCGCGGAGGTGCGCCACCGCACCGGTCTCCGCCGCGACGGCACGCTGACGGCGGTCGACGTCGAGGTCCTCCTCGACGGCGGCGCCTACCGCACGCTCTCGTCGGTCGTGCTGTCGCGCGCCGCGCTCCACGCCGGCGGCCCCTACCGCTGCCCGCACGTGCGGGTGCGCGGCCGCGTCCTCGCCACCCACACGGCGCCCAACAGCGCCTTCCGCGGCTTCGGCGCGCCGCAGACGCAGTTCGCCATGGAGCGGCAGATGGACCGCGCGGCGCGCGCCCTCGGGCTCGACCCGTACACCATCCGCGCACGCAACGTCGCCGGCCCGGGCGACGAGCTGCCGACCGGGCAGGTGCTCGACGAGAGCGCCGGCGGGCGGCTCTGCCTCGAAGAGGTCGAGCGGCGGACCGGCTTCACCGCCCGCTGGCGAGAGCTCGAGCGCGAGCGCGCCTTTCGCCTCGGCGACGGCAGTGTCCGATTCGGCGACGGCGCCGAGGGGCGCAAGCCGGCGCGCGGCGTCGGCCTCTCGCTCTACTTCCACGGCGCCGGCTTCACCGGCAACGGCGAGCGGCGGATGCGCTCGCCGGTCGCGGCGCGCCTCCTCGCCGACGGCCGCATCGAGGTGCTCACCGCGATGACCGACATGGGCCAGGGGTGCGCCGCGGTCTTCCCGCAGATCGCCGCCGCCGCCGCCGGCGTCGGCGCGGAGGACCTGGTCTTCGCCGAGCCGGACACGGCCGAGGTGCCCGACTCCGGACCGACCGTCGCCTCGCGCACGACGATGATCGTCGGCGGCGCCATCGCCAGCGCCGTCGGCGAGCTGCGCCGGCGGGTGGACGAGTGGCTCGCCGCACGCGGCGAGACGCCTGGCGCTTTCCGCGCGGCCGCGGCGCGCTACGTCGCGGCGGGCGAGCCGGCCGAGGTCGAGGTCCGCCATGAGCCGCCCGAGGGGCAGCAGTTCGACGACGAGCGCTACCAGGGCGCCGCCTACCCCACCTTCTCCTGGGGCGCGGACGTCGCCGAGGTCGAGGTGGACCCGGACACCTTCGCCGTCCACCCGGTGCGCGTCACCGCCGTCTGCGAGGTCGGGCGCGCCATCCACCCCCGCCTCTGCGCCGGCCAGGTCGAGGGCGGGACGCTGCAGGCCGTCGGCTGGGCGCTGCTCGAAGAGGTGAAGCTCGCCGACGGGCGCTACCTCAACGACCGCCTCGCCACCTACATCATCCCGACCGTGCGCGACACGCCGCGCATCGACGTCCACCTGCTCGAGCGCCCGTGGGCGGGCGGCCCCTTCGGCGCCAAGGGGATGGGCGAGCTGCCGATGGACGGCGGCGCGCCGGCGGTGGCGCAGGCGGTCGAAAACGCCACCGGCCTCGAGATCGACGAGCTGCCGATCACCCCCGAGCGGCTCTACGAGCGCGACCGCGACGGGCGACGGGTGGGCGGGTGAGCGTCACCGTCCGCGCCGCCGTCAACGGCGAGGAGCGCGCGCTCACCGGGCACCCGATGGCGCGCCTCCTCGACGTGCTGCGCGAGTCGCTCGAGCTGACCGGCACCAAGGAGGGGTGCGGCGAGGGGGAGTGCGGCGCCTGCACGGTGCTCTTCGACGGCGAGCCGGTGCTGTCGTGCCTGGTGCCGCTCTTCCAGTGCGACGAGCGGCAGATCGAGACGGTCGAAGGGCTGGCCGAGGCACCGCGGGCGCGCGCCTTCCTCGACCGCTTCGTGGCCGCCGGCGGCGTGCAGTGCGGCGCCTGCACGCCGGGGATCATCGTCACCGCCTGGGCGCTCCTCGAACGGGAGGCGCGGCCGGACGTCGAGGCGGTGCGCGACGCCCTGGCCGGCAACCTCTGCCGCTGCACCGGCTACGAGGGGATCCTGCGCGCGCTCGCGGTGGACGCCGGCGCCGACGAGACGGAGGAGGCCGCGCGGTGAGCGCCGCCGCTTTCTCGCCGCGCTCGCTCGACGCGGCCGTCGCCGCGCTCGCCGCCGACCCCGGCCTCCTGCCGATCGCCGGCTGCACCGACCTGATGGTGGCTGACCCGCTCCGCCGGCTGGCGATGGAGCGGGTGCTCGACCTGACGCGCATCCCCGAGCTCGCCGGCATCCGCGAGGTCGAGGGCGCGGTCGAGATCGGCGCCGCGACGACCTTCCGCGCGCTCGGCGACTCGCCGCTCGTGCGCGACCTCTTCCCGGCGCTCGCCGAGGCGGCGCGCGTCGTCGGCGGCTGGCAGATCCAGAACCGCGCCACCCTGGGCGGCAACGTCGCCAACGCCAGCCCGGCGGGCGACTCGCTGCCGGTCCTCCTGGCGCTCGACGCGGCGCTCGTCCTCGCCGGCCCCGCCGGCACGCGCGCGCTCCCCTACGGCGAGTTCCACCTGGGCTACCGGAAGACGGCGCTGGCGCCGGGCGAGCTCGTCGCCCGCGTCCGCCTGCCGCGGCCGGCGCCGGGCACGGTCCAGGCCTTCCGCAAGGTGGGGACGCGCGAGGCGCAGTCGATCAGCAAGGTGGTCGTGGCGCTGGCGGCGCGGGTCGAGGGCGGCGCCATCGCAGAGATCCACCTGGCGGCCGGCAGCGTCGCGCCGGTGCCGGTGCGCCTTCGCGCCGCCGAAGCGGCGGCGGCCGGCCGGTCGCTCGGCGCCGAGACCGCGGAGCGCGTCGCGGCGGCCGCGGCCGGCGAGATCAAACCAATCGACGACGTCCGCTCGTCCGCCGACTACCGCCGTTTCGTGCTCGGGCGCGTGGTGCGGCGCATGCTGCTCGATATTGGAGCCGCGGGAGCCGCGGGAGGCGCGGCGTGAGCGAGCCGCCGGCCACGACCCTCGGCGACGCCGGCGACGTCCTCGCAAGGCTCGGCGAGGTCGCCCGCGACTTGGCGCGGCAGTACCCCGGCGCCGGCGGGCGGCGGCAGGCGGTCCACACCGTCTACGGCGGCGCCCACCTCTTCGCCGCCGACTCCGCGGCGAAGCTCGGCGCCCTGGCGCTGCGGGCGCTCTCGGCCTACGCGCCCGACGCGGCGGCCTTCGCCGCGGCGCTGGGCGTCGAGCCGGCGCTGATGGCGACGGTCTACCCGCGGGTCGCCGCCAAGCTCGAGCACGAGCCGGTCGAGGACTTCCGCATCGACTTCGAGGACGGCTACGGCGTGCGCCCGGACGGCGAGGAGGACGGCCACGCCGCGGGCGCGGCGCGCGAGGTCGCGGCCGGGCTCGAGCGCGGCACGCTCCCCGCCGCCGTCGGCATCCGCATCAAGCCGTTCTCGGCCGAGCTGGCGGCGCGCAGTCTGCGCACCCTCGACCTCTTCGTCACCACGCTTTGTCGCGCCACCGGCGGGGGGCTGCCGGACGGCTTCGTCGTGACGCTCCCCAAGGTCATGGCGCCGGAGCAGCCGGCGGCGCTCGCCGAGGTCCTCGGTCGCCTCGAGCGCGGCCTCAGCTTGGCCGCGGGCGCGCTGCGGCTCGAGCTGATGATCGAGACGCCGCAGTCGATCCTCGACCCCTCGGGCCGCGCCGGCGTTCGCCGCCTGGTCGAGGCGGCGGACGGCCGCTGCGCCGCCGCCCACTTCGGCACCTACGACTACACCGCGCTCTGCGAGATCACCGCCGCCTACCAGGAGATGACCCACCCGGCCTGCGACTTTGCCAAGCAGGTGATGCAGGTGGCGCTCGCCGGCAGCGGCGTCCAGCTCTCGGACGGCTCGACCAACATCCTGCCGGTGGCGCCGCACCGGCCGCGCGACGGCGCCGCGCTCACCGCCGAGCAGAGCGACGAGAACCGGCGCGCCGTCCACGCCGCCTGGCGCCTCCACTACGGCCACGTGCGGCGCTCGCTGGTGCAGGGCTATTACCAGGGCTGGGACCTCCACCCGGCGCAGCTCCCGACCCGCTACGCCGCGGTCTACGCCTTTTTCCTCGAAGGGCTGGACGCCGCCTCCGAGCGCCTGCGCAACTTCCTCGCCAAGGCGGCGCAGGCAACCCTGGTCGGCGACGTCTTCGACGACGCCGCGACGGGCCAGG